>NZ_JBIWGU010000004.1:0-505962 GCF_044763775.1 Streptomyces sp. NPDC094448
GGGGGGGTGGGGTGGGGGGGGGGGGGGGGGGTGGGTGGTGGGGGGGGGGGGGGGGGGGGGGTGTGGGGGGGGGGGTTGGGGGGGTGTGGGGGGGGGGGGGGGGGGGGGGGGGGGGGGGGGGCTTTCCCCCCCCCCCCCCCCCCCCCACGGCCCCCGGACCGGGCAACGCACCCAAGCCCTCCGGGAGCGGACAACCCTAGTAGTCGGTCTCCTCACGGCTGATCGTGATCAGCCGGTCCCCGAATTGCAGCGTCGCCGACTCCGGGTCGGTGTAGTCCAGCATCCGCTTCCGCCGTACGACGGCGACCACCAGGTCCGTCGCCTCCCGGGGCGATCTGCCGATTTCGTCCTGGCGCACCGGACGCTCCGTGAGGCTCAGCCCGCGGCCGTGCGTCATCAGGTCTTCCAGGGTGTCGGCGACATGGGGGCTGGCCGTCGACACCCCCAGCAGACGGCCCGCCGAGCTGGAGCTGGTGACCACGGTGTCCGCGCCGCTCTGCTTCAGCAGCGGGACGTTCTCGTCCTCACGGACCGCGACCACGATCGCCGCGCGGCGGTTGAGCTGGCGCGCCGTCAGCGTGACCAGGGTCGCCGTATCGTCCCGCTGGAGCGAGACGATCACCCGGGTCGCCCGGTCCAGCTCCGCCTTCAGCAGGGTGCGGGAGCGGGTGGCGTCGCCCTGGACGGCGACCAGACCGTCGTTGTTCGCCGCGTCGATCGCCTTCTGCTGGGGGTCGACCACCACGATCTTCTCCTTGGGCATGCCCTGGCCCTTGAGAGTCTCGACGGCGTGCCGGCCCTTGGTGCCGTAGCCGATGACCACGACGTGGTCCCGCATCCTGGAGCGCCAGCGGTGGACGCGGACCTGCTGGCGGGTCCGCTCGGTGAGCACCTCCAGGGTGGTGCCGACCAGGATGATCAGGAACACCACGCGCAGGGGTGTGATGACGAAGATATTGGTCAGCCGCGCGGCATCGCTGACGGGGGCGATATCGCCGTAGCCCGTGGTGGAGAGGGTGACGGTGGTGTAGTAGGCGGCGTCGAGCAGATCGACCTTGCCGTCGGCGTTGTCGTTGTAGCCCGCCCGGTCGAGCCATACGAGCAGGGTGGTGACGGCGAGCACCAGTATCGCCATCGCCAGACGCCGCAGCACCTGCTGGAGCGGTGGCACGGCGGCCGCCGCGGGCATGGTGATGAAACGTCCGGCCTCGGCGTCCTCCCGGGCCTCCGCCCGGGGGCGGGACCAGATGGTCCGCAGGATCGGGAACCTTCCCTCCTTGGGAGGCGGATGCTCCTCGTCCTTCATCGGGTGTCTCCTCCGGCATTGGCCGTCGTGCGGGGCATGAGTGACCATGGTCGCGGATCCGTCCGGGTAAGTCTCGCCGGGTTCGATCGGTTGTGCCGGAGCCACCGGGAACGACGTACGCCGTACGTCGTACGGCGAGGTACCGGACGGGACTGGGAGGAGCAGGCCGGACATGCGCGATCACACGATCATCGTCGGCTTCGGAACGAAGGGCCGCTCGGCGTTGCAGACGCTGATGGCGACGGGGCTGAGAAAGGACCAGGTCATCGTCGTCGACCCCAGTGGCAAGGTCATCGAGTCGGCCGCTGCCGAGGGAATCGAGGGCGTCGTCGGCGATGCGACCCGCAGCGGGGTACTGCTCCGGGCCGAGGTCCAGCGGGCCCGCCAGATCGTCATTGCGACGCAGCGCGACGACACGGCTGTCCTGGTGACGCTGACGGCCCGGCAGCTCAACCGCCAGACCAAGATCGTGGCCGCGGTCCGCGAGGAGGAGAACGGCCCGCTGTTGCGCCAGTCGGGGGCCGATACGGTCATCACCAGCGCCAGCGCCGCCGGACGCCTGCTGGGACTCTCCGTCCTCAGCCCCAGCGCCGGGGCGGTGATGGAGGACCTGATCCACCAGGGCAGCGGTCTCGACCTGGTGGAGCGGCCGGTGATAAAGGCCGAGGTGGGGCGGAACGTACGCGATACCGACGATCTGGTGGTGAGTGTGCTGCGAGGACATCGGCTGATCGGGTACGACGACCCCGCAGCGAGCCCGCTCCAGTTGACGGACCGTGTGATCACGATTGTTCGGGCGGGGGCGTCCGAAGGCGACGGATAGTGCCCCCCGGACGTTCGGAGCGGGCCCGGCGGGTCGTGCGGGAGTAGCCTCGCGGCCATGTACGCGATGACAATTCCGGAACCCGGCGGACCCGATGCGCTGCTCTGGGCCGAGGTGCCCGACCCCGTGCCCGGTGAGGGCGAGGTGCTCGTCGAGGTGGTGGCGAGCGGGGTCAACCGTGCGGATGTGCTCCAGCGGCAGGGCTTCTACGATCCCCCGCCGGGCGCCTCGCCCTATCCGGGCCTGGAATGCGCGGGCCGGATCGTCGGGATCGGCCCGAACGTGTCGGGCGTGGCTCTCGGCGACGAGGTGTGCGCCCTGCTCGCGGGCGGCGGATATGCGGAGAAGGTCGCGGTACCGGCCGGTCAGGTGCTGCCGGTGCCGAAGGGCGTCGGCCTCGCGGCCGCGGCCGCCCTGCCGGAGGTCGCCGCGACGGTCTGGTCGAACGTCTTTATGATCGCCCAGCTGCGGCCCGGCGAGACCGTGCTGGTCCACGGCGGGGCGAGCGGAATCGGCACCATGGCGATTCAGCTCGCGAAGGCGGTCGGGGCCCGGGTGGCGGTCACCGCGGGCAGCCCGGAGAAGCTGGCGCGCTGCGCCGAGCTGGGGGCGGACATCCTCATCGACTACCGGCAGCAGGACTTCGTGGACGAGCTGCGCCGGGCGACCAACGGCGACGGCGCGGATGTCGTCCTCGACATCATGGGCGCGAAGTACCTGGACCGGAATGTCCGCGCGCTGGCGGTCAACGGGCGGCTCGCCGTGATCGGGCTCCAGGGCGGGGTGAAGGGCGAACTCAATCTGGCGACCCTGATCGGGAAGCGGGCGGCGATCACCGCGACCTCGCTGCGGGCGCGGCCGCTCGACGAGAAGGCGGCCATCGTGGCGGCGGTACGGGAGCATGTCTGGCCGCTGGTCGAATCGGGCCGGGTCCGGGCGGTCGTCGACCGCGAGTTCCCGCTGCGGGAAGCGCAGGCGGCCCATGAGGCCCTGGAGTCGGGTACCCATGTGGGCAAGCTGCTGCTCCGTACCGAAAGCTCCCGTGGATAACGAACAGGGGGCAGGGGAGGCAGGGGACGGGGAGCCGGTTCGGAGGGCTGCGGTACGGGCCTGTTGAGCGGCTGGGCCCGGTCCCGGGCGGGCGACGGCGGCCGCCGTCGCCCGAGCCTCCGGGTTCGTCCCGGACGCGGTGGCGGCCGACGGTGGCTCACTGCTCCGCGACGGTGGATCTGTCCTCGGCGGCGGCCGGATCCGGTCCGGCGGCCGGCCGCGGCCCGGGGACGGCCGGTTGTTCCTTCCCTCGCCCGCCGACTGCCGCGAGGGCCAGGGTCACTCCCACCGAAGCGGCCGCCATCAGCGTCATCGCCGTGGCCGGGGAGGTCAGTTGGGCCAGGGTGCCCGCCAGCAGGGCGCCGATGCCCTGGCAGCCGGCCATACCGGTGCCGTGCAGTCCGAGGGCCTGGCCGGTGAGTTCGTCGGGGGTGAGGGATATCAGGCGTTCCTGGAGGATCAGGCTCGCCGCATAGCCGATGGAGGCGACCGCGACGGCGACGGCGGCCGGTACGACGCCGGGCCGCAGGACGAAGAACAGATAGGGGATCGCCAGCAGCAGCCGCAGCGGGACCGTGAGCCGGGAGCGGACCGCGGGCGGCACCAGACGGCCCACCAGCAGATCGCCCGCGAACATGCCCAGCGCCGCGCACGCGTACAGGGTTCCGGCGTCCCCGGGGGCGTAGGAGATGTAGAGCGAAGCACTCCCGACCACCAGTCCGTTGGGGAGCCACAGGCCCAGATAGGTCAGACGGCGGGGGCGCGAGGACCACAGCAGGGCGTTGCTGCGCCAGGAGGCCGCGGGGGAAGGGCGGCCGGAGGCGCGGGCCGGGCGGGCCGTGAGGCCGAGGCGGGTGACGAGGGCGCTCAGCAGGTGCAGTGCCGCCGCGAGGAGCAGACAGTTCTGCGGGGACAGCAGCGTCAGCAGTGCGCCGCCCGCCGCGAACCCGGCCACCTGCATCAGGCCCCAGAGCATGTTGTAGACGGAACGGCCCAGGACGTAGCCGTCCTTGGACAGGATCTCGTTCAGCAGCCCCCCGCGGGCGCCCCCGCCCAGCGAGGCGACCAGACCCTGGAGGAGGACGACGGCGAAGACCGCCGGGATCGGCAGACCGGGAAGGGCCGGGACCGCCGTGACCGCGGCGAAGGCGAGGGCGAGGCCGGTCAGGAGCGTGCGCGGCGGCAGCCGGTCGGAGGCCGAGAGCAGAAAGGCGGCTCCCAGCAACTGCGCGAGCTGGGGTCCGAACATGCTGACCGCCGACAGGAGCGGGGAGCCGGTGGCCCGGAAGACCAGCGTGCCGAGGGCCAGACCGCCGATGGTGTGGGCCGCGCCGGAGGCGCCGAAGGAGAGCAGGAACGGGGTGAATTCAGGGGTCCGGAACAGGGTGCGGTAGCTGCGCATGCACCGCAGTCTCCGAGCTGCGGGAGACGCTGTTAAATGTTTCGCCGGTACGCGAAAGGCCGATACGCGAAAGGCCGGTATCCGAAAGGTCGTACGCATGGGTTTGTGGCAGATCGGCACCGACACCCTGGCCTCCAGCCGGTTTGCGCTGTCACCGTTCGCCGAGACCTTCGCGAGCCTGCGCCTGCTGCACACGGGGAGCGGCTCCCATCCGGGCGAAAGGGCCTGGCTGCGGGCGCAGCTGCCCGGCTACCGGGCCCGCCTGGCGGCCGATCCGGTGGCGGCGGCGCTGGTCCGGGCAGCCTTCGGCACCTCGTGGAACGCCGACTTCCTCTGCCCCGCGCCGGGCGCGGGAGAGGCCTTCGACGAGACCGTGGCCCGGGTGCGCGCGGCCGGGCCGGGAAAGGCGCGGGACGATCTCCGGGTGTCCCTCCGGGGCCCGCTTCCCGCCGCCCTGGACCGGGACGATCTGCCCGAGCGGGCGGCCGCGCTCCTGACGTATGTGTGGGAGGCGGCCGTACGGCCCCACTGGGAGCGCCGGAGACGGGTTCTGGAGGCCGATGTGGCCGCGCGGACCGCACAGGTGAGCCGGGGCGGCTGGGCGGCCGTGCTGGACTCGCTGAGACCGGGGACGCGATGGCTCGGGGAGAGCGGCTTCCAGGTCAATCCGTGGCCGTACCCGCCGCGGGAGATCCCCGCGGGGGCCGAGCTGCTGTTCACGCCGGTGACCCCGAGGACCGGATGGGTGGCGTGGCAGGAGCGCGAGCGGTACGCGGTCTTCTACCCCTGCCTCGGGGTGCTCGCCGAGGACCACCACAGGCGCCCCGTCCCGGCCGGGCTCGGGGCGCTCGTCGGCAGCGCGCGGGCCGGAGTGCTGGCACTGCTCGGAACCCCGCTGAGCACGACCCAGCTGACCGCCCTGACCGGGCAGGGGCTGGGGTCGGTGGGCCGGCATCTCAGGGTGCTGCTGGACGCGGGGCTGGTGGAGCGGCGCCGGGCCGGGCGATCGGTGCTGTACGTCCGCACCGCGGCCGGGGAGATGCTGGTGGCGGCCTCGGGCCCGGGGGCCGGTGCCGAGGACCGGGAGCCCGGGACCGGCTGAGGAAGCCGGGCCGGTGGGTCCGGGAGCGGAGTGCCCCGGGGCTCTTTCCGTACGCCAGGAGCGCCCGCCGGGGCCGTACCGCGGAGCGGGACGCTCCGCGGGCCGGGACGGCACCGGATCAGCGGTGGACGACGGCCCGCGGCGGGGGCCCGGGACGATCCGGGGTTCCGGGCCGCCGCGGGCCGGGACGGTCTACAGATACGGGCCCGAGCGCAGGGCGCCGTGGGCCGGGTCGTCGTCGTGCGAGGCGCCGGGCGGCAGGGCGCGGCGCATCTGCTCCAACTGGGCCCGGGCCGCCATCTGCTGGGCGAACAGGGCCGTCTGAATACCGTGGAACAGACCTTCCAGCCAGCCCACCAACTGGGCCTGGGCGATGCGCAGCTCGGCCTCGGAGGGCACGGCCTCATTGGTGAACGGCAGGGAGAGCCGCTCCAACTCCTCGACCAGCTCGGGCGCGAGGCCGTCCTCCAGCTCCTTCACGGAGCTGGCGTGGATCTCCTTCAGCCGTACCCGGCTCGCCTCGTCGAGGGGAGCCGCCCTGACTTCTTCCAGCAGCTGCTTGATCATGCTGCCGATCCGCATGACCTTGGCCGGCTGTTCCACCATGTCCGTCACGGGGACCTCACGAGACTCGTCGTCACCGTTACCGTCACCGCCGCCGAGAGCCATGCCGTCCTGCCCCACGACGAGGACGTGGGGACTCTCCTGCGAGCGTTCGTTCCTCGGCATATCCATGCCGCCATTCTCGCGCACGCGCGCGTCATCACGCGGTGTGCCCCCGGGCGGGAGTGATCACTCCCGCCCGGGGGCACGAATGCGCAGGTGGCCGCCGGTCCCGCCCGGTCCGGGTTCCTGGCAGGGAGCCCCGGACCGGAGTCACTCCGGGTCGACCGGAGGGCCCGCTTCCGTCACCTCGTCCGGACGGTGCGGGCTTCTGTCACACGGCCTCGTCCGGCTGGGAAGGCCTGATGTCACACGGCCTCGTCCGGCTGGGGCGGCCCCCGTTGCTCCGCCCCGCTTCCGGAGCGCCGCCCGTTCCGTCACGTCGTCTCGCGGCGGGCCAGCGCCCCTCGCGAGCGGGTCATCAGCGCCGCCAGCAGCACCGCGCCCAGCGGGACCACGACCAGCAGGGCCCCGAGGGTCTCCCACGGCATGATGATCGGGACGTACGGGGCGGGCATCTCGTACCCGCCGTTCAGCGCGTCCTCGTACCAGGACTGTTCCTCCCGGCGCTCGGTGAGCAGCAGTCCGATCGCGGGCAGTACACCCGCCGCGGTCCCGAGCACCACACCCATCGTGGCGACCACCCCGCACTGGAATCCGCTGAGGGTCCTGCGGACCCGCGGCGGGGCACCCACCGCGGCCAGCGTCTTCAGATCGGCCTCGGCATCGGCCTGGGAGAGACCCGTGGCGATACCGGCCGCACCGATGGTGATCAGCGCGGCGAAGGCGGCCAGGGCCACCAGCACGATGCTGGTGTCGGACTCGTAGCCCTTCTCGACGGTGAGACTGGTGCTGGTACTGATCCGGGAGAGTTCGTCCTCCAGCTTCTGCAGGTCCTTGTCGGAGGCCTTGCCGTCCGTGAGGACGTAGGAGCCGTACGGTACGGCCTTCATCGCGCCCGCGGACTTCAGAGCGGAGGGCGGGAGCACGGTCTGGAACCCCCAGGCGTTCACCTCGCCGGTCACCTCGTGCACCGGGAAGGACTTGACGGTGCCCGGCTCCTCCTTGCCGGTTTCGAGCGCCTTGTCGGCGGCCTTGATATCGGTGATGACCTTGATGTCGACCGTGCCGCCGTCGCCGATGTGCTGCTTCTTGAAGGTGATGGCCTTGCCGGACTTCAGCGCCTGCTCCGCCGCCGGGTTCTTGATGTCCAGAACCTTCAGCAGCTTCTCGTCGGCGACGACCACCTCGCCCTGGTACGGGCCCTGCTCGCCCTTGCAGCGCCAGTCCTTGGCCAGGGCGCGCCGCTGCTCCACGGTGAACCTGGCCGCCGGGTCCTCCCCGTTGGGCACGTTGCCGTCCGAGTACAGCGGGCACCTCTTGGCCTGCGGGATGACCAGGGTGTACCGGCCGCAGGCCGGGTCCTCGTCGTACATGCCGCAGGTCGACTTGCCGACGACGAGCCGGTCCACATCGGCCCGGACCTCGACCGGGACGCTCCGCTGGACCGCGGTGCGGATCGCGGGTACGTCACGGCCGTTCTCGTCGGTGACGATGACCGATCCGTGCGGGGCCTGAGCGTTGTACGCCGCCTTCTGCTGGGCCTCGTCACTCGCGGCATAGGTGGCCACCGCCACGGTGCCCGCGACGGCCGCCAGGACCGCCGCCACCGCCGGAGCCGTACGGCCGCGATTGCGGACCGCGTCCCGCAGGGCCAGCCGCGGCGACAGCGGCAGAAAACCGCCGAGCCGCCCGAAGAGCCCGACCAGGGCCGGGGTGAGCGCCACGATGCCCAGCTCGGCGATGATCGCACCGGCGCCGACGATCACGATGCTTTCGAACATCATCGAGCCGGCGAGGGCGATGGTGGCGCCGAGGGCCGCCGCGATCAGTCCGATCACCGGCAGGACGCGGCTGCTGCGCCGGATACCGCGGCGTCCGGTCAGCGACGACAGGACGGACTGGCGGGACGAGGTGACGGCCGGGACGAGCGCCGCCATCGTGCCGGTGAAGACCGCCAGCAGGGCGATGCCGAGCAGCTCCAGCGGCCGGGCGTCGAGGGCGCCGAACCGGGCGCCCATCATCTCCTCGAAGGTGCCCTGGAGCGCGATGCTGAGGAGCACGCCCAGGGTGGTGCCGATCACCGCGGCCGCCGCGCCGATCACCAGACCGCCGGCGAGCACGATGGAACGGATATGGCTGCGCTCACCGCCGTTGGCGCCGACCAGGCCGAGCTGACGGCGGGAGCGCCGGGCGCCCACGGCGAAGGCCGGTCCGGCCAGCAGACAGATCTCCAGCAGCGCCAGGCTGACCACGGTGGCCAGGGCGGTCAGCTCTTCGGCCTGGAAACCCGGACCGTCCATCCCGTACTTCTGGAAACCGGGCTTCTGGTAGAGCGGGACCTCGGAGTCAGCGGGCGGGGAGAGAGCCACCGCACGGGATTCGACGATGCCGCCCCTGGCGTTGGTCTCCTTCACCTTGTTCCACGTGAAACCACCCTCGACGGAGACCAGATAGGTCGTCGAGCCGTAGTCGGTCCCCAGATCGGCCTTCTTCAGCGCCTCGTTGAGCGGCTTGATGAAGGCGCCCGGCAGGGCGTTGATCTGGTCCGTCTCCAGACTGCTGGGCAGTTCGTAGGCACCGGTGATCCGGTACTCGCGGTCGAGGTGGCGTGCGGTCAGCTTGCCGCCCACCTTCAGACCGCTCTTCTTCAGGAAGGCGGTCGTCGCGGCGACCTCGCCCTCCTGCGCGGGGAACCGGCCCTCGGTGAGGTCCATGATCCCCTCGGCCATCGGGTCCGTCGCCTTCAGCTCACGGACCTCGGTGTTCAGCAGTCCGTGCGCCGTCTCCAGCTTCGCCCGGCCGACGGTGTCGGGCAGCAGCCGGGCGTCCTTGGGCGCCGCCTTGCGGAGCTCCATGGAGCCTTCGGGGTACGGCTCGTTCTCCTTGAGCACCCTCGCGGGCTCGTAGCGCTGGGCGTCGGGGGACTGGAATACGGCCTCCCCACCCATATCCGGATTGCTGAGCCGGCCGTCCGCCGCGCCTATCCCGCGCTCCAGCTGCTCCGTCGTGGAGAGTTCGGCGCTGCGGAGGGTCAGATCGGCGGCGCTGACACCGATGATCGGCAGCGCGATCATCGCCAGGACGAGGAAGCTGCGTCCCTTGGAGCGCCAGGCGTCGCGGCGGGCGATACGGAGCGCGGCCCGCCAGGAGTGGAACCATTTGTTCACAGTGCTGCCCTCGTGCGGATCATTGGTATGCCGGTCGGTGGGTGCGGTGCGGTCTTCACCGGTCGGCCGCCTGGCCCGTCAGCAGCGAGTCGGCGTCGCTGCGGACCGTCTGGTCGACGACGGAGCCGTCCCGTACGAAGACGACCCGGTCCGCCCAGGCCGCGAAGCGCGGTTCGTGGGTGACCAGGACGGCGGCGGCACCCGCGTCGCAGCGGGAGCGCAGCAGGGCGAGGACCGACTCGCCGGTCTCCGAGTCCAGGGCGCCGGTCGGCTCGTCGGCGAGGACCAGTCTGCGGTCGCCGACCAGGGCGCGGGCGATGGCCACCCGCTGCTGCTGGCCACCGGACATCTCGTCGGGGAAACGCTCGGCGAGATGGCCGAGGTCCATCTCCTCCAGGGCCGCTATGGCCTCCGCTTTGGCCTTGCGCGCGCTGGTGCCGTCCAGCTCCCGGGGGAGGGCGACGTTCTCGGCGGCGGTCAGGGCCGGGATCAGGTTGTAGTCCTGGAAGACGTAGCCGATGCTCCGGCGGCGCAGGGCGGCGAGCGTCTTGCGGCTCGCGGTGGTGATGTCCGTGCCCTCGACGATCACTTGGCCCGAGGTGGGCAGGTCCAGCCCGCCCGCGAGGGTGAGCAGGGTGGATTTGCCGGAGCCGGACGGGCCCATGACGGCGACGAGTTCGCCGGGGAAGACATCGAGGTTGACCCCGCGCAGCGCATGGACCTCGGTGGCTCCGCTGCCGTGGACCCGGGTGAGCTGGACGAGCTGGAGCACCGGCTGGTTCGGCTGTGAAGCACGGGTCTGCTGTGACTGCTGGGGACTGGCGGTGGACATGGTGGGTTCCCCCCTTGGGCGGGCAGATATGAGCGGTCGGCCGGTGCCTCCGGCTCCGCTGGACCATGCGGGACCCGGCGGCCCCGGAGGAAGCGGTGGGGGCCGCGGGCGATGGAACGGCGGATCGGCCGGTGGCGGTACGGGCCGTGGTCGGGCGGGACCCGGTGGCGCGTCGGCTCGTCCCCCGTGAGGACGCATCTGCGGTGCGGGCGCACGGGGGCGAGAACGGTCACGCGTGCGGGCGTGGGTGGAGCGGGTAGTGCGGGTGGTGCTGGTGGTTTCGGTGCGGCGGACGGCGCCTGTGGTGCGGGCGCCTTCAAGTGCCTTCAAGCGGTCGAGCAGGTCGAGCAGGCCGAGCGGTCGAGCAGTGCGCGTGGTACGAGCAGTGCGGGTGGTTCAGGAGGTGCGGGTGGTTCAGGAGGTGCGGGCAGTGCGGGTGGTTCAGGCAGTGCGGGCAGTGCGGGCAGTTCAGTGGGGCCGGGTGCCGGCCGGGTGGGGAGCGGGCGGGGCGGAGGCCTGGCCCCCGTCCGTCCCCTGCGCGGCCTTCCGGTCGTCCAACGCTCTCCGATCGGCCGTGGCGGAGAGCCGGATCAGCCGGGCCTCGGAGTGGTCCAGCCAGCGCGCCTCCGCCTCGGTCTGGAAGATCAGCTGTTCCAGGACGAGCAGCCAGGCGATGTCGTCCCGCTCCCGCGAACCGTCCCCGTTCTCGATGGCGGCCAGCGCCTGCATCTTGAGCCGGGTGTAGTCCTGCATGGCCTTGACCGTGTGGTGGCGCTGGGACTGGATGACCCTGCGGATGTCCACACCGGGCGCGCCGATCGCCATCGCCAGCTTGATGGACAGCTCGTCCCGGGGCGGGCTGGTGCGGTCGACCGGCGCCTCGAACCAGGTCTTCAGTTCGCCGCGGCCCGTCTCGGTGATGGCGTAGAGCGCGTGTCCGGCGTCGTCCTCACCGCTCTGGACGACCATGCCGTCGCGTTCGAGCCGGTTCAGCGTCGTGTAGACCTGGCCGACGTTGAGCGGCCAGGTCGACCCCGTACGGGCCTCGAACTCCGTACGGAGCTGGGAGCCGTACCGGGGGCCGTGCTCCAGAAGGGCGAGTAGCCCGTGGCGGATGGACATACCGAGTATGTATACCGGGTATGCAGGCAGCCTCCAACCGTCCGCAGACGGATGTGACCCGTCCGACTCAAGGGGGACCCGGGGAGGTGCGGAGAGGTACGGAGGACGGACCCGGCGGCCTTCAGCGGTGCCTCAGCCGGATCCCGAGGAAGCCGATTCCCAGACCCATCAGGGCCAGTCCGATGCCCAGCGAGAGCGGGGAGAACTCGTGGGCCGCCGGGGTGCCGGTCGCTTGCGTACGGCGCTGACCTGCCGCGGAGGGGGCGTCGCCGGTGAGGTACGGCGTGGGTTCGGCCGCGGGGTCGGTATCGCCGCGCCGGCCGTCCGCACCGTCCGGGCGGAGGAGATCGCCGTCCGCCGCGGGGGCTGCCGGATCGGGGTCCGCGGGGGCGCTGGCGGAGTCCCCCGAGCCGGTGGCGGACGGCGGGTCGGAGGGGGTTCCGGTACCGGACTGTGACACGGACGTCTCGGTGGGCGGGTCTTCGGTATCGCCCCGGGGGCGCGGCGGAATGTGGTGCGGCGGCTTCCCGGGCCGGATCCGTCCCTCGCCGGCGGGGTGCCCGGCGAGGGATTCACGGG
This sequence comes from Streptomyces sp. NPDC094448, assembly GCF_044763775.1. Taxonomy (NCBI): domain Bacteria; kingdom Bacillati; phylum Actinomycetota; class Actinomycetes; order Kitasatosporales; family Streptomycetaceae; genus Streptomyces; species Streptomyces sp. NPDC094448. Next base: position 12,110 of record NZ_JBIWGU010000004.1, read on the forward strand.
GGTCGGGCGCGGGCGCCGCGGCCCCCGTCCCCGGACCGCCGGTGTCCGGTGGCGGGCCGGTGCTGCCGGGGGGTACGGCGGTCTCCGGGGTGCCGGGGTCGGCGGCCGGTGCCGCGGCGGTGACGGTGGCGGCGGCGGCCGTTCCGGTCAGGAGGCCCGGTCCGTTCCCGTACACCGGGAGTGAGGCCAGCACGGCCAGCGCGGCGAAGGTGATCGCACAGCGCGAGCGGAGTGTGGGATGCACCGGGGGGAGCCCCCTCCCGTACGGGCCGCGAGGCGGCGGCCGGCGTCCGTGATCACGGACTCAGCGTCACATGCCACGGGCCGTCCGGCATCTCGGGCGGCGCGGTTCCACACGAGAGGGGGACATCGCGCCCCCGGTGTCGACGCGGTGTCGACGCGGTGTCGACGCGGGCACCTCGCCGATTGGGGGCGGAAGCGGGTTCGTGGCCCGTACCGCCGTCAGCCGGCCTTGCCCGTGGAGATCGTCAGTTCGAACTCCTGGCGCTCGGAGACCGGGCTGCCCGCGCTCGGGAACTGCCCGACGACCGCGTCCTCCGGGTACTGCGGGTTGTCGACCTCGGTCACCTTCCAGGTCCAGCCCGCGGCCCGGAGACAGTCCTTCACCGAGAGCAGATCCTTGTAGAGCAGGTTCGGGGCATCGACCTTCGACGGGTCGGAGGAGTCCTCGCGGGCCTCCGAGCACTTCTCGTCGTTGATGGTGCGGGTGCGGTCCGGGGGGATGGGTTCCGTGGACGTCCCGGATCCGCTGTCCGTCCCCGTCTCCGTACCGCGGTCTCCCGATCCGGTGGATCCGGCCGGGGTTTTCACGACCTCCACATCCGGCGAGTCCTTGTCCATCAGGGAGCCGAAGAAGCCGATCCCGAAGTTGATCGCGATGAAGGCGGAGAACACGCAGATGATGCCCAGGACCACCTTGCGGCCCCGGCTGGTTCCCTTGGGCGGCGGGGGGCCCGGCCGGTGCTGCATCACCGGAGCGGGCCGGGGGGTGGGCGGGGAACCGTACGGCGGCGGGACATGGGCGCCCATTCCGGCCCCGCCCTGCTGCGGATAGCCGTACGGCGGAGGGGCCATGCCCTGCTGCGGCGGCGGGGTGCCGGGGCCGTGGCCCCGGGAGCCGTACGGAGTCCGAGGGCCCGGCTGCCGATACGGCGCACCGGCGACGCCGTGCGCCGGGGAGTGCGCGGGCGGTTGCTGCCGGGGGTGCGGCCCGGCGTGCGGATACGGCGGGCCCATCGGGGCATGGGCCGGCGCATGCCCCTGAATGTGCCCCTGGACATGCCCCTGGCCGTGCTGCGGCGGTCCCGGCGGCCGGGACGGCGGACCGGTGTGGGGCGGGGTGTGCGGGCCGGTGTGCGGCGGGGTGTGCGGGCCGGTGTGGGGCGGGGTGTGCGGGGACGGCGCATGCGGCGGGAACACCGCGGAGCCCACTCCGGCCCCGCTCCCCCCACCGCCCGGACCGCTGATCACGGAGGGCGCCGCGGTCTGCCCGCCCGCGGCCACCCGCAGACACTCGTCGCGCATGGCGTCGGCGGAGTGGAACCGCTCGTTCGGGTTCTTCTTCAGCGCCCGCAGCACCAGCGCGTCCACCGCGGGCGTGACCGAGCGGTTGACCGTGGAGGGCGCGACCGGCTCCTCCTGGACGTGCGCGTAGGCGATGGCCAGCGGCGAGTCCGCGTCGAACGGCAGCCGCCCGGTGAGCAATTGGAAGAGCATGATGCCGACGGAGTAAAGATCGGAGCGGGCGTCCACCGCCCGCCCCAGGGCCTGTTCCGGCGACAGGTACTGCGGGGTGCCGACGACCATGCCCGTCTGGGTCATGGACGTCACGCCCGACTGCACGGCACGGGCGATGCCGAAATCCATCACCTTGACGACCCCGCGCCGGGTCAGCATGACGTTGCCGGGCTTGATGTCCCGGTGCACCAGCCCGTTCTCGTGCGAGGACTCCAGGGCGGCCAGCACATCGGCCGCCACCTTCAGCGCCCGGTCGGCGGGCATCGCCCCGTACTGCCGGATGTCCTGCTGGAGTACGGCGCCGAGCGGGCGGCCCTCCACGTACTCCATGACGATGTACGGCACCAGGGCACCGCCCAGTTCGTCCTCGCCGGTGTCGAAGACCGAGACGATATTGGTGTGGGAGAGCTTGGCGACGGCCTGCGCCTCGCGGCGGAAGCGCTCCCGGAACGACTGCTCGCGCCCCAGCTCCGTATGGAGGGTCTTGATGGCGACCTGCCGGTCGAGCACGGTGTCGTACGCCAGGTGCACCGATGCCATCCCGCCCTGGCCCAGCAGATCGCGGAGCAGGTAACGGCCGTTCGCGACCGAGCCGCCGACATGGTGGCCCTGCGCGCCGTCCTGGCTCATGCTCTGCTTCCCCCTCGGCGAGAGCGTCCGCGGGCCGGCGGGCTGCCGCCGCGCGGATCGCGGTGTGCGGTGCATATCGCACACCCCCGCGGCCTCCGGCGGTCCCGGCGGCTCCGGTGCTCACGCGATGCCCCGTTTACGGGGCAAGTCTGCCGCAGGTACCCGGCACGTCAAGCCGGGTGCCCGTTCCGTGACCCTCCGCACGGGAAGCGTCCCGGAAGCGTTACAGGAACGCCGTACGAGGCGCGTGGCCGGGCTCACAGCCGCCCCGGGAAGGGGTCCGTCCCGCACGGCGGTGTCGGTGGGAGGCTGTAGCGTGAGGCAACGGAACGCCTGTCCCGGGCGTTGGGTATGAGACGGATGCGCACGCGGCGGCCGATATCGGGCACCCTGCATTCGGCGCACGCCGCCCCGGGACCCCACCCCGGCAACAGAACACGACGGCTCCACCGAACAGACACCGAAGAGACGACGGCGAGGACTGATGGCACCCGAACCCGAAGCAGGCGTCGGCGGCGTGCCGGGATCCGGGGACCACTGGGGGCCCGGCGGTCTCGTCGGCGGCGGTCGCTATCGGATGACGCACCGCCTGGGCCGCGGCGGTATGGCCGAGGTGTATGCGGCCGAGGACGTCCGGCTGGGCCGTGAGGTCGCGGTGAAGCTGCTCCGTGCCGATCTCGCGGAGGACCCGGTCTCCAAGGCCCGTTTCACCCGTGAGGCACAGTCCGTCGCCGGGCTGAACCACCATGCGATCGTCGCGGTGTACGACTCCGGGGAGGACGCCGTCGGGGGCCAGTCCGTCCCCTATATCGTCATGGAGAAGGTCGAAGGGCGGACGATCCGCGATCTGCTGATCAACGCCGAGGCGCCCCCGGTGGAGCAGGCGCTGATCATCGTCTCCGGGGTGCTGGAGGCCCTGGCGTACTCGCATCAGCACGGCATCGTGCACCGGGACATCAAGCCGGCCAACGTCATCATCACCAACTCCGGCGCGGTCAAGGTGATGGACTTCGGTATCGCCCGCGCCCTGCACGGCGCGTCCACGACGATGACGCAGACCGGCATGGTCATGGGCACCCCGCAGTACCTCTCGCCGGAGCAGGCGCTGGGCAAGGCCGTCGACCACCGCTCCGATCTGTACGCGACGGGCTGTCTGCTCTACGAACTGCTGGCGCTGCGGCCCCCGTTCACCGGCGAGACCCCGCTCTCCGTGGTCTACCAGCATGTCCAGGATGTGCCCGTACCGCCGTCCGAGGTGCTGGACTCGGTCCCGCCGGAGCTGGACGGCCTGGTGATGCGGTCGCTGGCGAAGGACCCGGACGACCGGTTCCAGAGCTCGGAGGAGATGCGCGGACTGGTGCAGTACGCGCTCCAGATGCTCCAGCAGCAGGGCGGGCACACCGGCGGCTGGAACACCGGACCGGTCGACACCTACGGCGGCGCCACCCGGGTCATGGGTGCGCCGGGCGGTCCCACAGCGGTCCACCCCGCGGTGCAGGGCGAGACCTCGGCGGGTCCGATCCTGCCGCCGGTCAATCCGGACGACGGCGGTTTCTCCGGATACGGGCAGCAGCCCGGCGGCCGCCGCCGCCGCGGCAGGATGGTGCTGTTCGCCGCGCTCGCGGTGATCGCCGTAGTGATGGGCGTGGCGATGGCGCTGCGGGCCGCGGACTCCGGCAAGGAGACCCCCAGCGACGACACCAAGGTGTCCGACTCGCCGTCGGTGCCGGCGTCGCCGTCGCCGAGTACGGAGTCCAAGCCCTCCGAGAAGGAGGTCGAGAACGAGTCCCCGCGCTGGTCCGAGCGGCCGAAGTGGCCCAAGAACAGCAAGTCGTGGCAGCCCTCGCAGTCGACGAAGCCGTCGGACGACACCAAGCCGTCGGACGACACCAGCGAGGAGCCGCCGACCCAGTCGGAGAACCCGGGCTCGGAGGGACCTCAGCCCGGGCAGCCGGGTGGCGGTGAGAACGGCGGTGTCCCCGGGGGAGGCTCGGGCAGCAATCCCGCGGGCGGTTCCGGGACCAATCCCGCAGGTGGCTCGGGGACCAATCCCGCGGGCGGTGGCGGCGAGGCCGAGGGCTCGGCGCAGGGGACGACCAGCGGCTGACCCCCGGCCGGGCGGGGGCACCCGGCTGCGGACGCCGGGCGCAAGGCAGTCAGGCCCTGTCCGGGCGATCTTGTCGGGCCCGCGACGACGGCTACGGCACTCCCCCGGGGCCTGGCGGCCCGGGTGGTACCCCCACGCTGCGTTGTCGGACCACGCGAGTACTCCCCCGCAGCCCTCCGGGCGCGGGGGTGCCCCCATGCGTACGAGCCGTGGACCTCCGCCTTGCGATGCACCGCATCCGGGGGCACCACCCAGCCGCAGGGCTGGGGGAGCCGCGGGCTGATCCTCGAAGATCGCCCGGACAGGACTTAGGGGATGGGGGAGTTCCGGGCCCGCTGCCCGGCCGCCTGCCGAACTCCCCGCCGGGGCGGAGGCGCGGGATATGAGGCGTGCCGGATGCAGGGTGCCGCGTCCCGCGTGCAAGGTGCCGGGTGAGCGTGCCGGGGCGGCCCGTCAGTTGGCGAAGGCCTCCCGTACCGCCTCGTACTCCCTTGTCCACCACACCGCCAGGGCCGACACCGCGGCGAACTGCGGGTCGGCCCTCCGGTCGTGGCGCTGGTAGCGCCAGCGCAGTATCCAGAAGTCGTTGAGCCGTTCCCACCACACGCGGTGGACGGCCGCGGCGAGTTCGGAGGTGTCCGCTCCGACGGCCCGCCGGTACGCCCTGGCGTACGCCCGCACCTTCGTCAGCTCCAGTGCGCCTTCGGGCCGTACGAAGAAGATGGCGGCCGCTCGGACCGCTTCCTCGGCCCGCGGCTGGACGCCCAGCCGGTCCCAGTCGACGATCGCGGCCGGTTCGGCGTCCCGGTAGAGGAGGTTGAGGGGGTGGAAGTCGCCGTGCACCCAGCCCCCGGCGGGCGCGGGCGGCGGCCGCAGATCGGCGTGCAGCTCCAGCAGGGTGCGGCGTTCGACGAGGCGGTGCTCGGCGAGGACGTCGAAGGAGTCGCGCGGCCCGCCCGCGGACCGGATCAGCGAGAGCAGTTCGTCGATGAGGGAGAACGTCTCCTGCGGATCGGCGCTTTTGTACGCGTCCCGGCCGCCCGCCTCCTCTTCGGGCTCCTGCGCGGGCAGTTGACGACCGCTCCGGGCGGACCGGCCCGGCGGATGGTTCATCACCTCTTCGAGGCGGGTGTGGACCAGTCCGAGCAGGGCGCCCAGCCGGCGGCACTCGACGGTGGAGAGATGGGCGCCGTCGCGGTGGCGGCCGTTCACCCAGGGATGCAGGGCGTAGCAGTGGCCGCCGATGACCGCGACCGTATCGCCGCGGGCGTCCGCCACGGGCGGGGCGACGGGCACCCCGAGGGGTTCCAGCCGCTGGGTCGCCCGGTGCTGGCGGATGATGATCTCGGGGTCGTCGTCCAGATGGTGCTTGAGGAAGTACGCGCCCCGGGTGGTGGCGAGCCGGTAGCCCCGGTTGAGCAGGCCCTGGGAGACCGGCTCGCAGGACAGCGGTTCGCCGGGGTTGTCGTAGCGGCGCAGCAGAGCGCCGACGGGAGGGACGGCGGTGTCATATGAGCGCGGCACTCGCCAGATGCTAGATCACGCAGCGTGTCCGTTGGGCTGCTCTTCGCGATACTCCAGCGTATGCAGCGTGACGAACTGAGGTTCGACGCGCATGAATACGGGCTCGAAGGGTTCGCCGTCCGCCCGCTCGGGTGCGGCGCCGAAGAGCAGCAGCTCCTCGTCGGTCGGGCAGACGATCCGGGCGGTCCCGATGAACTGGACGGACCAGACGCAACGGCCCCCGCGGTCGAAGGAATCCGCGCCGTAGGCGACGACGCTGCCGTTGCAGGCGCGGTGGTAGCCGAAGCCGCGGTGGATGCGGAGGACGACTCCGCCGTCGCTGACGATATGCCGGGCGGGGGCGACGAAGGGCATGGCCCGCATGCTGGTCGCCAGCCGGCCGAAGGAGACCCGGCCGAGCAGGTCGATGGCGCGGGCGGTGTCCGCATCGGTCTCGGAGCCGGTGCCGGTCTCGGTGCCGGTCTCGGTGCGGGTGTCCGCCGTACCGAAAGGGTCTCCCGTACCGAAAGGGTCTCCCGTGGCCAGGGGCTCTCCCATGGCCAAGGGGTGCCCCGTGCCGAAGGCGCCGGAGGGGCCGGAGGGGCCGGAAGCCCCGGGTCCGCACGGAGTCCCGGAGAGGCCGGAGGTCCCGGGCAGGTCCGGGGTACCGGGGCGGCCGGCGGAAGCGGGGGACTCGGTGGGCATGACCTCCACTCTCGGCCCCGGGAACGGTGCGCGGAAGGGGCCGCCGCCCCTGCTCGACGGGGACGTTAGTCCCGCCCGGGCGGTGCCGGGTGGGCCGGAAAGCTCGGGTGAATGCGTCACGAAGAGTGATACCCCCTGTTATGGCGTGTACGCCTGACGGTTCGCCTGCCGCGCGGCTCGGCTCGGCTCCTGAGCCCGGACCACCCCTAAGGCCGCCGCCCTGCCCGAAACCGGACGCCCGCCCTCGTTGCCGGGAGCGGTCAGGCCCTCGTACCTCCGCAGCCCGTACCCCCTGTACGTCCCGCGGGCCGCCCCCGGGCAGCCGGACTCCGGCGTTTTCCGCCGGTCCGGCAGGTCCGGCGGACGGGCCCGGGGCCCGGGGCCGCCCGATGACGGCACCCCCGCCCGAGCCGGGGTTTAGTACGTCCCGGACGGGGACGAGGACCGGCCCTCCGCCTGGAGCCGGGCCACGTACGCCGCCGCCTGCGAGCGCCGTTCCATCCCCAGCTTGCTGAGCAGGCTCGACACATAGTTCTTGATGGTCTTCTCGGCCAGGTGCAGCCGCTCGCCGATCGCGCGGTTGGTCATGCCCTCCCCGATCAGGTCGAGGATCCGCCGCTCCTGCTCGGTCAGCGAGGCGATCTTGTCGTCCCGTTTGGGGCCGCCGTCCCGCAGCCGGGCGAGGACCCGCGCGGTGGCGACCGGATCCAGCAGGGAGCGGCCCGCCGCCACGTCACGGACCGCCGACAGCAGCTCATTGCCGCGGATCGCCTTGAGCACGTATCCCGAAGCGCCCGCCATGATGGCGTCGAAAAGCGCCTCGTCGTCCGCGAAAGACGTCAGCATCAGGCATTTGATGGACTCGTCCTGGGAACGGATCTCCCGGCAGACCTCCACCCCGCTGCCGTCCGGAAGCCGGACGTCCAGTACGGCGACATCGGGCCGGGTCGCCGGAATCCGGGCGAGGGCGTCCTCGGCCGTTCCGGCCTCGCCGACGACGACGATGTCGTCCTCGACCGAGAGCAGTTCATGGACGCCCCGGCGGACGACTTCATGATCATCGAGTAGGAATACGGTGATTTTTCCTTCTTCGCGCACGCTTGCAGTCTCACACATCGACTCTTCCCGTGCCCCGGGTGGCCGGGATACCGTGCGGTTGTTCCCGGCGGTTCACCAGGCCGCCACCCATGGCCGCGTCCAAGGCCCTGACCAGTGATTGTTCCCCCGGTGCCGCCCCATTTCGCGATTTACTTGGAAATCCAAGCAAAAATGCAGGTCAAATGGGGTTTCGCAGGAATGAGGGACACTGGGTAACGTGCTGAGGACAGGGCGCTCGCCGGGGCACCTGTCACGTCTGTTCCCGGCACCGCACCCACCCCGTGCGGGGAGCGGGAGCAGACGAGCCTCCCCGGCCTCCTGAGGCCCGGGGCGACCCCAGCCTCCCGGCGAACCCGGGGGACCGGACAGACGGAGGAGCACGCACGTGACCGTGGAGAGCAGTGCCGCCCGGAAACCGCGGAGGACCGGCGGCACCAAGCGCGTGAGCGCCGCGAAGAAGGCACAGCCGGCCCGGCCGGGGCCTTCCGAGCCGCAGCTCGTTCAGTTGCTGAACCCCGAAGGGGAGCGCGTCCCGCACCCCGATTTCGATTTCGACCCGACCCCCGAAGAGCTGCGCGGCTACTACCGGGACATGGTCCTGACCCGCCGTTTCGACGCCGAGGCCACCGCCCTCCAGCGCCAGGGCGAACTCGGCCTGTGGGCGTCCCTGCTGGGCCAGGAGGCCGCGCAGATCGGCTCCGGCCGGGCCCTGCGCGACGACGACTACGTCTTCCCGACCTACCGCGAGCACGGCGTCGCCTGGTGCCGCGGCGTCGACCCGACCAATCTGCTGGGCATGTTCCGCGGCGTCAACAACGGCGGCTGGGACCCCAGGAGCAACAACTTCCACCTCTACACCATCGTCATCGGTTCGCAGACGCTGCACGCCACCGGCTATGCGATGGGCATCACCAAGGACGGCGCCGATTCCGCCGTGATCGCCTACTTCGGCGACGGCGCCTCCAGCCAGGGCGATGTGGCCGAGTCCTTCACCTTCTCCGCGGTCTACAACGCGCCCGTCGTCTTCTTCTGCCAGAACAACCAGTGGGCGATCTCGGAGCCCACCGAACGCCAGACCCGGGTACCGCTCTACCAGCGCGCCCAGGGCTACGGCTTCCCCGGCGTCCGCGTCGACGGCAACGACGTCCTCGCCTGTCTCGCCGTCACCCGCTGGGCGCTGGAGCGGGCCCGCCGCGGCGAAGGACCCACCCTGGTCGAGGCCTTCACCTACCGCATGGGCGCGCACACCACCTCCGACGACCCCACCAAGTACCGCGCCGACGACGAGCGCGCCGCCTGGGAGGCCAAGGACCCGATCCTGCGGCTCCGCCGCCATCTGGAGCGGGAGGGCCACGCGGACGAGGCCTTCTTCGCCGCCCTGGAGGAGGAGAGCGACGTCCTCGCCAAGCGGGTGCGGGAGGCCGTGCGGTCGATGCCCGACCCCGACCCGATGGCGATGTTCGACAATGTCTACGCGGACGGGCATGCGCTCGTCGATGAGGAGCGCGCCCGGTTCGCCGCGTACCAGGCGTCCTTCGCGGACGCCCCCGGCCACGCGACCGGCACCGACGCACACGGAGAGGGGCACTGACCGTGGCCGTACAGAAACTTCCCCTCGCCAAGGCGCTCAACGAATCGCTGCGCACGGCGCTGGAGACCGACCCCAAGGTTCTGATCATGGGTGAGGACGTCGGCAAACTCGGCGGCGTCTTCCGGATCACCGACGGACTCCAGAAGGACTTCGGCGAGGACCGGGTGATCGACACCCCGCTGGCCGAGTCCGGCATCATCGGCACCGCCATCGGGCTCGCCCTGCGCGGCTACCGCCCGGTCGCCGAGATCCAGTTCGACGGCTTCGTCTTCCCCGCGTACGACCAGATCGTCACCCAGCTGGCGAAGATGCACGCCCGTGCGCTGGGCGCGGTCAAGCTGCCGGTCGTCGTGCGGATTCCGTACGGCGGCGGGATCGGCGCGGTGGAACACCACAGCGAGTCGCCGGAAGCGCTGTTCGCCCATGTCGCCGGATTGAAGATCGTCTCGCCGTCGAACGCCTCCGACGCCTACTGGATGCTCCAGCAGGCCATCCAGAGCGACGACCCCGTCATCTTCTTCGAGCCCAAACGGCGCTACTGGGACAAGGGCGAGCTGGACACCGAGGCGATCCCCGGACCGCTGCACACTGCCCGGGTGGTGCGCGAGGGCGACCGGATCACCCTGGCGGCGTACGGGCCGATGGTGAAGGTCTGTACGGAGGCCGCCGCGGCCGCCGCCGAGGACGGTGTCTCGGTCGAGGTGCTCGACCTGCGCTCGGTCTCGCCGCTCGACTTCGACACGATCCAGCGGTCGGTCGAGAAGACCGGCAGGCTGGTGGTGGTGCACGAGGCACCGGTGTTCTACGGTTCGGGCGCGGAGATCGCCGCCCGCATCACGGAGCGGTGCTTCTACCATCTGGAGGCGCCGGTGCTGAGGGTCGGCGGCTTCCACGCCCCCTACCCGCCGGCGCGGCTGGAGGAGGAGTACCTGCCGGGTCTGGACCGGGTGCTCGACGCCGTCGACCGCGCGCTGGCGTACTGAGGAACGAGGGAGTGCCGAGATCATGACGGAGAACGCTTCGCGCTTCCGTGAGTTCAAGATGCCCGATGTGGGCGAGGGACTCACCGAGGCGGAAATCCTCAAGTGGTACGTACAGCCCGGTGACACCGTCACCGACGGGCAGGTCGTCTGCGAGGTCGAGACGGCGAAGGCGGCGGTCGAGCTGCCCATCCCGTACGACGGCGTGGTGCACGAGCTGCGCTTCCCGGAGGGCACCACGGTCGACGTCGGCCAGGTGATCATCTCCGTGGATGTGGCCCCGGGCACGGCGTCCGGGGAGACCGCGGGCGGGGCCGCCTCGGGGGAGGCCCCCGCCGCACCGGCCCCTCCGGCCGCCGCGCAGGAGGAGCCCGCCGAGGCCGCGCCCAAGGGGCGTACGCCGGTGCTCGTCGGCTACGGCGTCGCCGAGACGTCCACTCGGCGCAGGCCCCGTAGAACTACTGCTCCCGCCGCTCAGGTCCCGGTCCAGCAGGCCGCCGCCGCGCTCCAGGGCGAACTGAACGGCAGCGGGACCGGTGCGGCCGGCGGCGGGCTGAACGGCAGCCGGGCCCTCGCCGATATCCCCCCGGGCGCGCTCGGCTCCCGTCCGCTGGCCAAGCCGCCGGTACGGAAACTGGCCAAGGACCTCGGTGTCGATCTGGCGCAGGTTGTGCCCACCGGCCCGGACGGCGTCATCACCCGCGACGACGTACGCGCGGTCGTCGCTCCCCCGGCCCCGGAGACCGCCCCGGCCCCCGCCGGACCGGAGCCCGCCGGCGAGGTCCTGCCTCCGGTGGCCCCCGCGCAGCCCGGTGCCCGGGAGACCCGTATCCCGGTCAAGGGAGTACGGAAGGCGACCGCGGCGGCCATGGTCGGCAGCGCCTTCACCGCGCCGCACGTCACCGAGTTCGTCACCTTCGACATCAGCCGCACGATGAAGCTGGTCGAGGAGTTGAAGACGGATCCGGACCTGGCCGGGGTGCGGGTCAACCCGCTGCTGCTGATCGCCCGCGCGCTGCTGGTCGCCGTCCGTCGCAACCCCGGGATCAACGCCTCCTGGGACGAGGCCGACCAGGAGATCGTCCAGAAGCACTACGTCAATCTGGGCATCGCCGCGGCCACCCCGCGCGGTCTGATCGTGCCGAACATCAAGGACGCCCAGGACAAGACCCTGCCCGAACTGGCCGCCGCGCTCGGCGAACTGGTCTCGGTGGCCCGGGAGGGGAAGACCACGCCCGCCGCGATGCAGGGCGGCACGATCACCATCACCAATGTCGGTGTCTTCGGCATCGACAGCGGGACCCCGATCCTGAACCCGGGCGAGTCCGCGATCCTCGCGGTCGGTGCCATCAAGCTCCTGCCCTGGGTCCACAAGGGGAAGGTGAAGCCGCGTCAGGTCACCACGCTGGGGCTCTCGTTCGACCACCGGCTGATCGACGGTGAACTGGGCTCCCGCTTCCTGGCGGACATCGCCGCGATCCTGGAGCAGCCGAAGAAGCTGATCACCTGGGTCTGATCACCTGGGTCTGATCATCCGGGTCCGATCACCCGGGTCAGAGGCGCCGGGGCGTGAGTGCCGAGTGCGGGGCGCCCGGCTCCGATCACCCGGGTCCGATCGTCCGGACACCCCGCTCAACAGCCCGGGGCCCGTGACCAGGCACATGGTCACGGGCCCCGGGCTGTGGTGTATCAGCGGCCGGTGTATCAGCGGCCGGCAGGCATCAGTCCTGCTGGGCGCCCGCCGGGAGGCTGCGGAGCTGCATCGTCTTCGCGGTGGTCGACTTGAAGCCGTAGTCCAGGAGCTTCGCGGCGTCCGTGAAGCGGTCCGTGCCGTTCAGGGCGACACCGATGTACGTCTTGCCGTTACGGGTGGCGGCGAACACCAGGCAGGGGCCGGCGGCCGTGCCCGTACCGGTCTTCACACCGACCGCGCCCGAGTAGGAGCCGAGCAGCTTGTTGGTGTTGTACCAGGTGTACGTGCGCTTCTTGCCGTTCGACGCGGTGGCCACGGCCACGTACTTCGTCGCCTTGACGACCTCGCGGAAGACCGGGTTGGTGAAGGCGTGGCGGGTCATCAGCGCCATGTCGTTGGCGCTGGTGTAGTTCTGGCCGGTCTGCGAGATGCCGTCGAAGGAGTCGTACTTGGTGTTCTTCAGGCCGAGTGCGGCGGCCTTGCGGTTCATGCTGCCGATGAACGACTTCGTCCGGGCGGCGGTGTTGCTTCCGGTGCCGAAGGCGTCCGCGAGGGCGTAGGCGGCGTCGCAGCCGGACGGCAGCATCAGGGCCGACAGCAGCTGCCGGACCGTCAGCACATCGCCGACCTTGAGCTGGGCGGAGCTGCCGCCCTTCTTGACGACGTAGTCGGTGTACGTCTTCTGGATGGTGATCTTGCGGTTGAGATTGAGGTTCGGCGAGGTCAGGACCGTGGCCGCGGTGACGATCTTCGTCGTGCTCGCCATCTGGCGACGGGTGTCCGCGCCCTTTTTGTAGACCGGCTTACCGCTGGCGTAGTCCAGCATGAAGGCGCTCTTGGCGCTGACGGTCGGCACCGCCGGGGCGGCCTGCGCGGAGGTCGCGGCGAAGGGGGAAGCGGCGATCAGAAGGCCGCTGGAGAGGACAACGGTGGCGGCGCGACGGACGCGCACGCTGCTGAGTATCAAAAGAAACGCTCCGAATGGGACGAATGCGTCAATTGCCGTAATGCATAGGGAAAGAAAAGAATGGGGGACCCGGGCGGCTGTGAGCCGCAAGGGGTCGCTGGGGTAGACGTTCGGACGTGCCGAATGGATGCACGGTGCCGTGTCGTTTCTGCGGAAAAATTTTCGGGGGCGGGGTGTTCTGCGTCACAATGCCCCGCGCGGACCGGGTAGCCGTGTGCGGGGGCCGGGTCCGCCTGCCGGACGCCCTCTGGGCATGCACCTGTGTTGTATCTAAGCTGTGCGCATGCCTGCCTCCGCCCCCGTCACCCCCGCCGCCGAACGCGTCTACGTCCATATCAAGCAGGCCGTACTCGACCGCCGTTACGCGGGAGGGACCCTGCTCACCGAAGGCGAACTCGCCGACGCGGTGGGCGTCTCCCGTACCCCCGTCCGCGAGGCGCTGCTCAAACTGGAGGTCGAAGGGCTGATCAAGCTCTACCCCAAGAAGGGCGCGCTGGTCCTCGCCGTATCGGCACAGGAGATCGCCGATGTCGTGGAGACCCGGCTGCTGGTCGAGGAGCACGCCGCCCGGAAGGCGGTCCCCGCCTCGCCGCAGTTGCTGGCCCGGCTGGAGGAGCTGCTGGAGCAGCAGAAACGCCAGGGTGAGGAGGGTGATCTGGCCGCGGTCGCCGTCACCGACCGGAACTTCCATCTGGAGATCGTCCGCAGCGGCGGCAACGCCATCCTCTCCAAGCTGTACGAGCAGCTCCGCGACCGTCAGCTGAGGATGGGCGTCGCGGTGATGCACGCCCATCCCGACCGGATCGCCAAGAACGTGGTGGAGCACGGCGAGATCCTCGAAGCGCTGCGGGCGGGCGATCCCGAGGCGGCCGCCGCGATCATCCACCGGCATGTGGGCTGGTTCAACAGTCTGGCGCGGGGCGACGTCCGATGAGCCCGCGGTCCGCCGCGGGCGCCCCCGGTCCGATATCCCTGCCCGGTGACCCGCCGGGCGGCCGCCGGGCCGCCCTGATCTGGGGCATCGGGGTCTCCGTCTACTGCGTCGCCGTCGTCTTCCGCACTTCCCTGGGGGTCGCGGGGCTCGACGCGGCCGACCGCTTCGGCGTCGGCGCCTCCGCGCTCTCCACCTTCTCCATCCTCCAGCTGCTGGTCTATGCGGGGATGCAGATTCCCGTGGGCGTTCTGGTCGACCGGCTCGGCACCAAGAAGGTGCTGGCCATCGGGGCGGCCCTGTTCACCCTCGGCCAGCTCGGCTTCGCGCTCTCCCCCTCGTACGGGATGGCCCTCGCCGCCCGGATCCTCCTCGGCTGCGGGGACGCGATGACCTTCATCAGCGTGCTCCGGCTGGGCGGGCGCTGGTTCCCCGCCCGGCGCGGCCCGCTGATCGGCCAGATCGCCGCGCTCTTCGGGATGGTCGGCAATCTGGTCTCCACGGTCGTCCTGGCCCGGCTGCTCGACGACCGGGGCTGGGTCTTCGCCTTCGGCGGCAGCTCGGTGGCCGGAGCCGTGGTGCTGGTGCTGGTGCTCTGCTTCCTGAAGGACCACCCCGAGGGGCACGAACCGGCGCCCGTCCGGAACCGGGGCGCGGGCTCCGTCCGCCGTCAGATCGCCGGCTCCTGGCGTGAACCGGGCACCCGGCTCGGGATGTGGGTCCACTTCACCACGCAGTTCCCGGCGATGGTCTTCATGCTGCTCTGGGGTATGCCGTTCCTGGTCGAGGCGGAGGGGCTGGCGCGGGAGACCGCCGGGGCGCTGCTGACGCTCGTGGTGCTGGTGAGCATGGTGGTGGGTCTGGTGTACGGGCAGATCATCGCGCGCCACCATGCCGCGCGGCTGCCGCTGGCCCTGGGCACGGTCCTGGCCACGGCCGTGGTGTGGGGCGCGGTGCTGGCGTACCCCGGCGGCCGGGCTCCGCTCTGGCTGCTGATCACGCTCTGCGCGGTGCTCGGTGCCTGCGGTCCGGCGTCCATGATCGGCTTCGACTTCGCCCGGCCGGCGAATCCCCCGGAGCGCCAGGGCACGGCGTCGGGGATCGTCAACGTCGGCGGTTTCACCGCGTCCATGACCACCCTGCTGGCGATCGGGCTGCTGCTCGACAGCAGCGGCGGCAACTACCGGGCCGCCTTCTCCAGCGTCTTCGTCCTAGAGGCGCTGGGCGTCGTCCAGATCCTCCGCCTGCGCGGCCGGACGGCCCGGCTGGAGCGGGAACGGCTGGTGGCGAGCCGGGTGGAGGTGGTCCACGTACCGGCGAAGGCGTAACGGATCCCGGACCGCGGCGGCGTGACGGTCGGCCGCGACGCGGGGTGCCGTATCGCACGGCTGTAGGGCACGGCGCCGTATCGCACGGTGTCGTGACGCGAGTGCCGGTGCTCGCGCGGGAGGGTCCCGCCGGACGGCGGGCACGCGCGGGCATCGGGTGGCGGTCTCGGGGCGCAGGGCCCGGGGCGCGTCGCCCGGGGCAGACCGCTCAGGGCGCCGCGCTCAGGGGGTGACCGCGAACTCCCGCAGAATGACGGCGCCCAGCTCCTGGTCCCCGTCCACCTTCACCCGGTCGGCGACCGCGGCCGGCCGCACCCGTCCGCACGCCAGCCGGTAGTAGGTCTCCCAGTCGGTGGCGAGGGTGACCACGGGGCCCAGCGACGGCGACCCGTCGACCGAGCCCCGGCCGTCCGCGCCGACCCGGACCGTGCGGAGGAACTCCAGCGGCCCGTGAACGTCGATCACCACGGCGGAGTTGGGCGGGGCTCCCGCGTCCTTGGCGACCACCTTCGGCAGCGCCTCCAGCAGCACGTCCCGGGTGATGTGCGCGCCCGGCGAGTCCAGGTTCCCGGGCTGCCCCAGCGCGGCGCGCAGATCCTGCTCGTGCACCCAGGAGTCGAAGGCCCGCATCCGCATCGCCACCTCAAGGGTCTGCTCGGCTCCGAGCGGCGCCCGCACCCTGGCCTCCGGCGTGCGGTTCTCGTTCCGCAGCTGCCGGGCCCGCCGGATCAGCACGTACTCCAGCTCGGCCACCATCTCCGGCGCGGTGTGATGCCGCCGCACGTCCACCTGCATCTCCATGTACCGCGCGAAGTCGCTCTTCACATGGTAGAGATCGCGGGGCAGGGTGTGGATCGGCCGGGGGTCGCCGAGGAACTCGGTCTCCAGCCCGATGACATGGGAGACCACATCCCGGACGGACCAGGCGGGGCAGGGCGTCGCCCGGTTCCACTCGCCTTCGACGAGTGGTGTCACCAGCTCCGTTATCGCGTCGAGGGAGTGGGTCCAGGCATCGGCGTAGGTCTGGAGGCTGGGATGGACGGTCACGGGACCCCTCGACGATTCTGCGGGTGGCTGGCGGTGGCGGTGGCGGGCTGGTTGCGGTGGGAGTGGGAGGCTCGACAGTAAGTTACGCCGCCGGGCCGCGGCCCGGCAGGGCTTTCGTCTCACGATCGTAGGCCCGGGTGCAAGGCCGGAACACGGGGACGGCGAGGGTTCGCCACGGTTGCGGGCGTTCTCTTCCCGGCCGCTGGATCCACCTGAAGCCTCTGCGGAACGGCGAAAGACGGTGGCTCTGGTGATGCTGATCGGGCAGCCTTGCCGGTATGGAGATCAGCGTCAGCCTCCCCGAAAGAGATATTGCGTTCCTCGACGCGTACGCGGCTGCGACATCCCCCGATTCCCGGTCCGCCGTGATCCGGTCCGCCATCGGCCTCCTCCGGCGCCCCCGCCCCGGAATGCGGGGATCCGGTCATGCTGTTGGATGGAGGCATGGCTACTCGTGCACGTGTTCGCTCCCCCGAGCTGGTCGGCGGCGGCGGTTGGATCAACACCGGCGGCAGGGATCTGAAGCTCGCCGACCTCCGCGGCAAGATTGTCGTACTCGACTTTTGGACCTTCTGCTGCATTAACTGCCTGCATGTCCTCGACGAACTGCGCGAGCTGGAGGAGAAGCACCGCGACACCCTGGTGATCGTCGGGGTGCATTCGCCGAAGTTCGTGCACGAGGCCGACCACCGGGCGGTCGTCGACGCCGTCGAGCGGTACCAGGTGGCGCATCCGGTGCTCGACGATCCGGAGCTGGTGACCTGGAAGCAGTACGCGGTACGGGCCTGGCCGACGCTCGTGGTGATCGACCCCGAGGGGTACGTCGTCGCCCAGCACGCGGGCGAGGGGCATGCCCACGCCATCGAGCGGCTGGTCGCCGAGCTGGAGGAGGAGCACGCGGCCAAGGGGACCCTGCGGCGCGGTGACGGGCCCTATGTCGCGCCCGAGCCCGTCGCGACCGATCTCCGCTTCCCCGGCAAGGCGGTGCTGCTGCCGTCCGGGAATCTGCTGGTCTCCGACTCGACCCGGCACCAGCTCGTGGAGCTGGCACCCGACGGCGAGACGGTCGTCCGCCGGATCGGCGGGGAGGACGAGTTCAACGAGCCGCAGGGGCTGGCGCTGCTGCCCGGCGGGCGGGTCGCCGTCGCCGATACGGTCAACCACCGGATCCGTGCGTACGACCCGGTGAGCGGAGCGGTCGAGACCCTCGCGGGCACCGGGAAGCAGTGGTGGCAGGGGTCCCCCACCGAAGGGCCCGCCCTGACGGTCGACCTGTCGTCGCCGTGGGATCTGGCCTGGTGGGACGGGCTGCTGTGGATCGCCATGGCCGGGACGCACCAGCTCTGGACGTACGACCCGGAGGCCGGGACGGTACGCCGGGCCGCGGGCACCACCAACGAGGGCCTCGTCGACGGGCCCGCGGACGAGGCGTGGTTCGCCCAGCCGTCGGGGCTCGCGGTCGCCGCGGACGGGGAGCGGCTGTGGATCGCGGATTCGGAGACCTCGGCGCTGCGGTGGATCGGCCGCGACGGCTCCGTGCACACCGCGGTCGGCACCGGGCTCTTCGACTTCGGGCACCGGGACGGGGACGCGGCGCAGGCGCTGTTCCAGCATCCGCTGGGGGTGACCGCCCTCCCGGACGGGTCGGTCGCCGTCTGCGACACCTACAACCATGCGCTGCGGCGCTACGACCCGGCGACCGGGCAGGTCACCACGCTCGCCACGGAGCTGCGAGAGCCCTCCGGAGCGGTCCTGGCCGACGGCGACATCGTGGTGGTGGAGTCGGCCGCGCACCGGCTGACCCGGTTGCGGCTGCCGGAGGAGGCGGTACGGGTGGCGGCGGTGGCGCACCGGACGCAGCGGGCGGCCACGGCGGTCGCGGGCGGGCCGGTGGTCCTCGATGTGATCTTCGAGGCGCCCAACGGGCAGAAGCTGGACACCCGGTACGGCCCGTCGACCCGGCTGCTGGTCTCGGCGACACCGCCGGAGCTGCTGCGCTCCGGCGCGGGTACGGGTACGGAGCTGTCGCGGCGGCTGGAGATCGACCCGGAGGTCGGGGAGGGGGTGCTGCACGTTTCGGCGATGGCCGCTTCGTGCGACGACGATCCGGCCAATGAGTACCCGGCGTGCCATGTGCACCAGCAGGACTGGGGTGTTCCGGTGCGGGTGACGGCGGACGGGGAGGCCAGGCTGCCGCTGATCCTGGCGGGCCTGGCCTGACCGGTAGGGCCCGCGGGCGGTCACGGGGTACTGCCCCGTGACCGCCCGCGGGCCTCCGGGGCGGATCAGGGGAGCTTGTTCGCGGCGATCGGGGAGATTGCGATGCAGGGGCCCGCGGCCACGTTGCCGGTGCTCTTCTTCTCCGCGATGACCTTGCCCTCGTGGGTCACCTTGCAGGTGAAGTCGGCGCCGGCGAGGTCCAGACCGGTGGGGATGACGGTGGGCGCCATGACGCCGCGCAGGGTGACCGTCTTCGTCCACGGGAGCTGCGGCTTGTTCACCGTCTCCAGGGTCGGGTTGGTGGCGTCGCCCTGGCCGTTGGCGAACTCGATGGAGTCGACGCCCTTGCCGGTGACCTCGTAGGTCACCTCGTACTCCTTGTTGAGGGTGTTGTCGACGGCCTTGGAGGCCTCGTCCTTGACCTTGTTCTTGACGGCGTCCTCCGCCTCGGCGCAGGCGGTGAGCGTCAGGACGAGTCCGGCGGCAAGGGCGGCGGCGGTGGTGTGGCGCAGGGAACGGCGCATTGGAGAGAGAACCCCCGGGGTCGTGGTCGGCAGAGCCGCAGACAATCGTAAAGCGAAAGTAAAGTCAAGCTGTGGGCGGCGGGATGGCGGGGCCGCGCCGCCGTCGGCGCCGCGGCCCGTGACCCGTCAGCCTTCCAGGAATGCGACCAGCGCATTGGCCAGCAGATACGGGTCCTGCGCGCCGCACAGCTCCCGCGCGCTGTGCATGGAGAGGATCGCCACTCCGATATCGACGGTCCGGATGCCGTGCCGGGCGGCCGTGATCGGGCCGATGGTGGTGCCGCACGGCATCGCGTTGTTGGAGACGAAGGTCTGCCACGGCACGCCCGCCCGCTCGCAGGCCGCGGCGAACACGGCCCGTCCGGAGCCGTCGGTGGCGTACCGCTGGTTGACGTTGACCTTGAGGATGGGGCCGCCGTTGGCTCTGGGGTGGTGCGTGGGGTCGTGGCGCTCGGGGTAGTTGGGGTGGACCGCGTGGCCGGTGTCGGAGGAGAGGCAGACCGTTTCGGCGAAGGCGCGGGCCCGGTCCTCGTAGCCGCCGCCACGGGCGTACACGGAACGTTCCAGCACGGAGCCGAGGAGCGGGCCTTCGGCGCCGGTGTCGGACTGGGAGCCGTTCTCCTCGTGGTCGAAGGCGGCGAGGACCGGGATGTACGGCAGGCCGGCGCCGCGGGCCGAGACGGCGGCGAGGGCGGCCGCGCCCGCGTGCACCGAGAGCAGGTTGTCCATCCGGGGGCCGGCCACCAGCTCCCGGTCCCGGCCCAGGTAGGCGGGGGGCTCGACGGGGTGGACCATCAGGTCCCAGCCGGTGACCGAACCGTCGGGGAGCCCGGCTTCCTCCTCCAGGAAGCGGATCAGATCGCCTTCCAGGACCTCCCCGAGGCCCCAGACCGGCTGCATATGCCGCTGCTTGTCGAGTTTGAGGCCCTCGGTGTTGACCGAACGGTCGAGGTGGACGGCGAGCTGCGGCACCCGCAGCAGCGCCCGGTCGACGTTGACCAGCCGCTCGGAGCCGTCGCCCAGGGTCAGCCGCCCGGCGAGCCCGAGGTCCCGGTCCAGCCAGGTGTTGAGCAGGGTCCCGCCGTACAGCTCGACGGCGATCTGGCGCCAGCCCGCGGAGCCCGCGTCGGGCAGGGGCTTGACCCGGAGGTTGGGCGAGTCGGTGTGCGCGCCGACGATCCGGAAGGGGGTGTGCGGCGCGGCGCCCTCGGGCACGAACCAGGCGATGATCGCCCCGCCGCGGATCACATAGCGCCCGCCGGCCTCGCCGTCCCAGGCGTCGGCCTCCCGCACCTCGCGGAACCCGGCCTTCTCCAGCTTCTCGGCCGTGTTCGCGACGGCGTGGTACGGCGAGGGTGACGCGGCCAGGAACGACATCATCTCGTCGGTGTGACCGGGGCCGAAGGGCCCGGCCGCGCTGCTGGTGCTCTGCGGGCTGCTGCTCATGAACCCACTGTAACGACCACGGTCCGACCGGCTCCGTGGCCTGTGGAAAACCCGGGCGACGGCGGTATCCCCAGGCCCGGGGCGGGGCCCGGTGCGGGGTCAGAGCCGGTCGTATTCGCCCAGGTCGATGTCGATGGTGAAGGGCTCGTCGACCTTCAGCCGGTCGCGGTGGACCCCGGTCGGTTCGTACCCGCGGCCGGTGGCGGAACGGATGTGGGTGTGGACGACGGGCCGCCTGGTGCGGGGGGCCATCTCGACCAGCCAGAAGTGGGGGATTCCCGCCGCGGCGTACTTGAGCGGTTTGGTGGAGCGGTCGCGGGATTCGGAGTCGGGGGAGACGACCTCGATGGCGAGAACGACGTCCGATGCCTCGTACCGGGTCTGCTCGTCGGCGCCGTCGCTCTCGGCCGTCACGACGACCAGATCGGGCTCCGGGACCGTTTTGCGGGTCAGCACCACCGCCATTTCCCTCCGCACCCGCAGATGCTCGGGGACGGTTTGCCGCAGGCCCAGTTCCAGCAGGAACATCAGCAGCGAGTGGAACTTGCGCTGCGGGCTCACGAAGACCAGGCTCCCGTCGATCATCTCGGTGTGCGGCGGGAGATCGAGGGCGAAGTAGTCGTCCACGGTGTAGCCGTCCTGCGGGGGCATGGGCCACATGGAGCCGTCGGGCTGCCTGTGCTGCGTGTGGTCCCCCGCCTTGGCAGTCATGGTGATTCCTCCCATGGACGGGATCCTGGACCCTGTCTTCAGCGTGCCCAGTTGATACGAGGAATCGGCCGCCCGAATGGGCGATATGCCGGTCCGGGGTTGACGAACGGCCCGGCTCCTCGGGGTCCCCGAGGAGCCGGGCCGGTGCTGGTGGCCGGAGGACCGACGGGCCTGCGGCTCAGCAGCGGCGCGGGATCAGAACGCCGCCTCGTCGAGGTCCATCAGCGACCCGTCGACCGACTCCGCCAGCGCCCGCTCCACCGAGACACCCGGCAGGACGTTGGCGGCGAAGAACTTCGCGGCGGCGATCTTGCCCTGGTAGAACGGCACGTCCTTCGCGGACACCGACTCCGACCGGAGCTTCTCGGCCGCGACCGCCGCGCCGCGCAGCAGCAGATAGCCGACGACGACGTCCCCGGACGCGTACAGCAGCCGCGTCGTGTTGAGGCCGACCTTGTAGATGTTCCGGACGTCGTCGCCGGTGGCGATCAGGTCCTTGGTCATCGCGCCGACGATCGCCTCCAGTTCGACGGCCGCCTTGGTCAGCGCGTCCCTGGCCGGGGCCAGTTCCTCGCCGCCCTCGGCGAGCGCGAGGAACTTCTTGATCTCCTCGGCCAGTCCGTTCAGCGCCTGCCCCTGGTCGCGGACGATCTTCCGGAAGAAGTAGTCCTGGCCCTGGATGGCCGTGGTGCCCTCGTAGAGGGTGTCGATCTTGGCGTCGCGGATGTACTGCTCCAGGGGGTACTCCTGGAGGTAGCCGGAGCCGCCGAAGATCTGGAGCGCCTGGGCGAGCTGCTCGTACGACTTCTCGGAGCCGTAGCCCTTGACGATGGGCAGCAGCAGGTCGTTGAGGGCGACCAGGGACGCGGTGTCCTCGCCCGCCGCCTCCTTGACCGCGATGTCGTCCTGGACGGAGGCGGTGTAGAGGACGAGGGCGCGCATGCCCTCCGCGTACGCCTTCTGCGTCATCAGCGAGCGGCGGACGTCGGGGTGGTGGGTGATGGTGACCTTGGGCGCGGACTTGTCCATGAAGTCGACCAGGTCCTGGCCCTGGACGCGCTCCTTCGCGTACTCCAGGGCGTTGAGGTAGCCGCTGGAGAGCGTGGCGATCGCCTTGGTGCCGACCATCATCCGCGCGAACTCGATGATCATGAACATCTGGCGGATGCCGTCGTGCTTGTCGCCGATCAGCCAGCCCCTGGCGGGGTGCTTGTCGCCGAAGGTCATCTCGCAGGTGTTGGAGGCCTTCAGGCCCATCTTGTGCTCGACGTTGGTCGCGTAGACGCCGTTGCGCTCGCCCAGTTCGCCGGTCTCCCAGTCGAACTCGTACTTCGGTACGAGGAAGAGGGAGAGGCCCTTGGTGCCGGGTCCGGCGCCCTCGGGGCGGGCCAGCACGTAGTGGAAGATGTTCTCCGCCATATCGTGCTCGCCCGAGGTGATGAAGCGCTTCACGCCCTCGATGTGCCAGGAGCCGTCCTCCTGCCGCACGGCCTTGGTCCGGCCGGCGCCCACGTCCGAGCCGGCGTCCGGCTCGGTGAGGACCATCGTGGAGCCCCACTCCTTCTCGACGGCGAGGGCGGCGACCTTCTTCTGTGCCTCGTTGCCCTCGGCGTAGAGGATTCCGGCGAAGGCGGGGCCCGACGCGTACATCCAGATCGCGGGGTTGGCGCCGAGCAGCAGCTCCGCGTACGACCAGATCAGGGAGCGGGGCGCGGTGGTGCCGCCGATCTCCTCGGGCAGGCCGAGCCGCCAGTACTCCGAGTCCATGAAGGCGCGGTAGCTCTTCTTGAAGGTCTCGGGGACCGGGGCGGTGTGGGTGGCGGGGTCGAAGACCGGAGGGGTGCGGTCGGCGTCGGCGAACGACGCGGCCAGGTCGTTCTCGGCGAGCCTGGCCAGCTCCTCCAGGATGCTCCGGGCGGTGTCGGCGTCCATTTCGGCGAACGGACCCGTGCCGTACAGCTTGTCGCGCCCGAGGACCTCGAAGAGGTTGAACTCGATGTCGCGGAGATTCGACTTGTAGTGCCCCATGGCGACGGCTCCGTAAAGATCGAAACGCAGTACCGGTGAGTAGCTACTGCCATGATGCTACCCATCGGTAATAAGGCACAACCCCGAAGCGGGCATCTGTGACTCGTTACTCTTGCTGTCATGTACGGCTATGACCAGAGTCAGGGCGCTCAGCAGCAGTACGCACCTCAGCAGCCCTACGGGGCCCAGCCGCACGGCCAGCCGTCCCATGGGCAGTCCGTGCCGGGCCAGCCGCTCTATCCGGAGCCGTCCCCGCCGTCCCTCGCCGACGCCGTCCGGGCCTTCACCACCGGTTCGCTCGCCGCGGAGGACTTCCAGCAGATCTTCGCCACCTCCAAGGTGTACTGCCCGCGCGGCGACAACCCCGGCTTCCTGGCGCTGCACAACACGCAGCAGCCGGTGATCCCCATGTTCAGCTCGCTGAAGGAGCTGCGGCGGTACGCGGGCAAGGAGTCCAAGTACTTCGTGATCACCGGTGCCGAGGTGATCGACCTGCTGCCGACCGGCTACGGCTTCGTCCTCGATATGGAAGGGCGGCACCGGATGGTCTTCGACGCCAAGGCGGTGGAGCAGATGGTCGACTTCGCGATGCGCCGGATGTACGGCTGATCCGGATGTACGGCTGAGACGCACGGCGCCGCACGGCGCGGGGGGCCCGGGGGAATATCCGCCGGGCCCTCCGCCGTTCCGGGTGGCAAGAAGTTCAGCATTCAACTAAAGTGGGAATCCGGTAGCCCGAGGAGGTACCCCATGCCTGCAGTGACCGTCGAGAACCCGCTGACCCTGCCGCGCGTCGCCGCACCCGCCGACGCCGTCGCCCGTCCCGTACTGGCCGTGTCCACGGCCCCCACCGGGTTCGAGGGCGAGGGCTTCCCGGTGCGCCGCGCGTTCGCCGGGATCAACTACCGCCACCTCGACCCGTTCATCATGATGGACCAGATGGGCGAGGTGGAGTACGCGCCGGGCGAGCCCAAGGGCACCCCCTGGCACCCCCACCGGGGCTTCGAAACCGTCACCTACATCATCGACGGGATCTTCGACCACCACGACAGCCAGGGCGGCGGTGGCACCATCACCAACGGCGACACCCAGTGGATGACGGCCGGCTCCGGTCTCCTCCACATCGAGGCGCCGCCGGAGCACCTGGTGATGTCGGGCGGCCTCTTCCACGGCCTCCAGCTGTGGGTGAACCTCCCGGCCGAGGACAAGATGATGGCCCCCCGCTACCAGGACATCCGCGGTGGCCAGGTGCAGCTCCTCACCTCCCCCGACGGCGGCGCGCTGCTCCGGATCATCGCCGGTGAGCTGGACGGGCACGCCGGTCCCGGGATCACCCACACCCCGATCACGATGATCCACGCCACCCTGCGGCCGGGCGCCGAGATCACCCTGCCGTGGCGGCAGGACTTCAACGGCTTGGCGTACGTCCTGGCCGGACGGGGTTCCGTAGGCGCCGAGCGGCGGCCGGTCCACCTGGGCCAGACCGCGGTCTTCGGCGAGGGCGGTTCGCTGACCGTCCGCGCCGACGAGAAGCAGGACGGGAACACGCCCGATCTGGAAGTGGTGCTGCTCGGCGGCCGGCCGATCCGGGAGCCGATGGCGCACTACGGGCCGTTCGTGATGAACACTCGTGAGGAGCTCCAGCAGGCCTTCGACGACTTCCAGAAGGGCCGGCTGGGCACGATCCCGGCGGTCCACGGAATGAAGCCGTCGGGCCCGTCGGGCGAGTAACCGTCCGCGTCGCGGGGCGCGAGCCCGTTTCGCGCCCCGTACCAGACCCCGCCGGGTCGTTCCCCCCGACGGCTCGGCGGCAGCCGCCCATCCGGTCCCCCGCCGGATGGGCGGCGTTTTTCCGTTCCGGGCGGTACGGGGGCGGGCGAGGGATCCGGTACGGGCCCGGGGCCCGGGGCCGCTGTCACCCGTGCGGCCGCCTCCCGCGCGCCCGCCCGCCCCGGCCGTGATCGCGTGGGAGCGTGCACACCCTCCTGCCCGAACCGGTACGGCGGCTCGCCGCCTGGTGCGCCGTCCTGCTGCTGGTCTCCGGGGTGGGCGCGGTGGCCATCTGGCTGGTCATCACCTTCCGTATCGCCGTCACCCCTCTCCTGCTGGCGATCCTCGGCACCGCCCTGCTCGGCCCGCTCCACCGCAGGCTGGTCCGGATGAAGCTGCGCCCGTCCCTCGCGGCCGGGCTGACCTGCGTCGCCGTCGTCGCGGTCGTCGGCGGGGCGATGTACATCGTCGTGGGCGCGCTGATCGACAACGGCGCCCAGATCCTGGAATCGCTGCGCAGCGCCGCGAAAGGCATCACCGACCACTTCGGCGCCGCGGGCACCTCCCTCGCGGATATCGCCCGCAACGCGAAGGAACTGCTGGCCAAGTTCGGCGGAACGGCCGCGTCCGGGGTGATCAGCGGGCTGAGCGTGGTCGGCCAGGCGATCGCCACCGCCGTGCTCGCCCTGCTGCTGATCTTCTTCTTCCTCAAGGACTCCGACAAGGCCGCCGGATTCGCCCGCTCGGTGATCCCGGGACCGGCCGGGGAGACCGTGGAGGCCATGGGCCGCCGGGCCTTCGAGGCCGTCGAGGGCTTTATGCGCGGGACGACGCTCATCGCCCTCATCGACGCCGTACTGATCACCGTCGGACTGCTGATCCTGCGGGTGCCCGGCGCGGTCGGCCTGGGCGCGCTGGTCTTCGTCGGCGCCTACATCCCCTACCTCGGCGCCTTTCTGTCCGGTGCGATCGCCGTCCTGGTCGCGCTGGCGGACCGCGGCTGGGTGATCGCGCTCTGGGCACTCGGCGTGGTGCTCGCGGTGCAGGTGCTCGAAGGGCATCTGCTCCAGCCGATGATCCAGAGCCGGACGGTCCAGATGCACCCGGCGGTGGTGATGCTGGCGATCACGGCGGGCGCGGGCGTCGCGGGCATCCTCGGCATGCTGCTTGCGGTGCCGCTGACGGCGGCGGCCTTCGGGATCGTCGGCGAGCTGCGGACCCGGTACGGGACGGCGGACCAGCCCCTGCCGGGCGGGTCCGGTCCCGTGGCGGAGGGCAACTGAGCCGGGGCTTTACGGTACGGGCCCGGCCCGTACCGTAAAGCCCCCGCGCCGGTCGGGAAACGGCCAGGGGCCCCGTACCACCGCGTCTGCGGTCGTACGGGACCCCTGGGTCCGTCACTGCCCTGCCGGGGCTACTCCGCCGCGGCCGACGGCTTCGCGACCGGCTTGCGGAGCTGGAGGTTCAGCTCCCGCAGCCGCGTCTCGTCCAGCTCCGTCGGCGCGCCCATCATCAGGTCCTGCGCGTTGCCGTTGAGCGGGAAGGCGATCGTCTCCCGGATGTTCGGCTCGTCGGCCAGCAGCATCACGATCCGGTCGATGCCCGGGGCGATACCGCCGTGCGGCGGGGCGCCGAGACGGAAGGCGCGCAGCATGCCCGCGAACGCCTCCTCCGTGGTCTCCCGCTCGTAGCCGGCGATCTCGAAGGCCTTCAGCATGACCTCGGGCTCGTGGTTCCGGATCGCACCGGACGACAGCTCGATGCCGTTGCAGACGATGTCGTACTGCCACGCCAGAATGTCCAGCGGGTCCTTCTCCTCCAGGTCCTGCATACCGCCCTGCGGCATCGAGAAGGGGTTGTGGGAGAAGTCGATCTTCCCGGTCTCCTCGTCCTTCTCGTACATCGGGAAGTCGACGATCCAGCAGAAGCGGAAGACGCCGTCCTCGAACTGGCCGGCCCGCTTGGCGGCCTCGACCCGGACCGCGCCCATGATCTTGGCGACCTCGTCGCTGTCACCGGCGCCGAAGAAGACGGCGTGCCCGGCGGCCAGGCCGAGGCGCTCGGTGAGGACCTTGACGTTCTCCTCGGTGAGGAACTTGGCGATCGGGCCGGTCAGCCCACCGTCCTCGCCGACGCGGACCCAGGCCAGGCCCTTGGCGCCCTGCTCCACCGCGTACTCGCCGAGCTGGTCGAAGAACTTCCGCGGCTGGGCGGCGACGTCCGGCACCGGCAGCGCGCGCACGTGCTTGCCCGCGAAGGCCTTGAACTCCGAGCCCTCGAAGACGTCGGTGATGTCCACCAGCTCCAGCTTGGCGCGGAGGTCCGGCTTGTCGGAGCCGTACTTCAGCATCGCCTCGCGGAACGGGATCCGCGGGAACGGGGACGTGACATGGCGCCCGCCGCCGAACTCCTCGAAGATCTCCGTCATCAGCTTCTCGACCGGCTGGAAGACGTCCTCCTGCTCGACGAAGCTCATCTCCAGGTCGAGCTGGTAGAACTCGCCGGGGGAGCGGTCGGCGCGGGCGTCCTCGTCGCGGAAGCAGGGCGCGATCTGGAAGTACCGGTCGAAGCCGGAGATCATCAGCAGCTGCTTGAACTGCTGCGGGGCCTGCGGCAGGGCGTAGAACTTGCCGGGGTTCAGCCGGGACGGGACGACGAAGTCGCGGGCGCCCTCGGGGGAGGTCGCGGCGAGGATCGGGGTCGCCATCTCGTTGAAGCCGAGCGCCGTCATCTTGTGGCGGATGGCCGAGATCACGGCCGTACGCAGCATGATGTTGCGGTGCATGCGCTCACGGCGCAGGTCCAGGAAGCGGTACTCCAGCCGCCGCTCCTCGTTGACCCCGTCCTCCGCGTTGATCGTGAAGGGGATCTGGGCGGCGGCGCCCAGCACCTCGACCTCGGCGACCTCGACCTCGACCTCGCCGGTGGCCAGCTCGGGGTTGACGTTGTCGGTGCCCCGGCTGACGACCTTGCCGTCGATCCGGACGACGGTCTCCTTGGTGAGGTGGCTCAGCGCCTCGTTCGCGGCGGTGCCGGGGCGGGCCACGAGCTGGGTGATGCCGTAGTGGTCGCGGAGGTCGATGAAGAGGATGCCGCCCAGGTCTCGGCGATTGTGCAGCCAGCCGCTCAGCCGGACGTCCGTGGAGACGTCAGAGGCGCGGAGCTCGCCGCAGGTGTGGGACCTGTACCGATGCATCGTCGTTCATCCAGTCTTGTGGTGGTCGGGGCGGGTCGCGCCGGGTCCGGAAGGCCGTGGCCGGTCGCGGGGCCGGGCCGGTTGCCTGGTGCCGCCGGGCCGTGCTGCGAAACCCCATACATGAGCATGGGACTCTCAAGAGGTTACCGCCCGCCCCTCCCGTCCCCCATCGGCTTGTACCCGCCCGCGCCCCCCGGGGCCTGGCGCGGGGCGCCCCGGTGCCGTGCGCCCGGCGCACTCCCGGGGCCGCGATCCGCCTCGTACCCCCGGGACCGGGGGCCACCGGATCGGAATAAAGTGAGCAAATGCGCACTGAGGACGTCCTGGCCGCCATCGCCACCGGCCTGTGGCGATGGGACAACGCGGGCGGGACCGTCACCCTCGACGCGGAGGCCGCCCGGCTGCTGGGCCTGGCGAAGGAACCGGGGCCCTCCTCCTCGTACCCGGAGAACGCCGTCCGCGCCCGGATCCACCCCGTCGACTGGAACGAGATCAACGGCGTCGTCTCCCTCGCCATCGCGGAGGGCACGGTCGCGGAGGGCCGGCTGCGGGTCGTCGACACCGAGGGCCGGGTGGTGCGGATCGTACGCAGCCGCTCCAAGCCCGTCGCCCTCGACGGCGGCTTCGAGATGATCGGCATGCTCCAGGAGGTCGCCGAACCCGCCGAGGGCACCGCGGCGAAGTCCCCCATCACCGGCGACTGGCGCCGCTCCCGGGAGGCCTTCCTGCTGGACGCGGGCCGTGCCCTGGCCGAGGCCCGGTCCACCGCCGAGGTGCTGCGGGTCGCCGCCTCGCTGTCCATGCCGGGGTTCTCGCCCGACGGGCTCGCGGTCTTCGGCGCCGCCGGGGAGCGGCTGACGATCATCGGCCACCACGGGCACCAGAGCGCCGGGGGCGACCCCTTCTCCGATATGCGGCTCGACACCGACCATCCGGCGGCCGAGGTGGTCCGCACCGGCCGCGCGGTCTATCTGCCCAGCCCCGACGATTACGCCCGCCGCTACCCCACGAGCTGGCCGCTCGCCCAGAAGCTGGGCCGCCGCTCCTGGGCGTACCTCCCGCTGATCGTCGCCGGGCGCACGATGGGCGCCTGGATGGCCGCGTACCGGCACCAGGTCGTCTTCACACCCGACGAGCGGTCGGTGCTGACGACCGTGGCCCGGATGCTGGCCCAGGCGCTGACCCGGGCCGGGGTCGCGGAGACCGAGCGCGAGCTGTCCGAAGGCCTCCAGCGGTCGATGATGCCGGTCATCGGCCCGGCGATCCCGGGCACCGCGGTGGCCGCGCGGTACGTCCCCACCGGCGGCGGGCTCCAGGTCGGCGGCGACTGGTACGACGTGATCCCGCTGCCGTCGGGCCGGATCGCGCTGGTCATCGGCGATGTCCAGGGCCACGATGTGCGGGCCGCCGGACTGATGGGCCAGCTCCGGATCGCCCTGCGGGCGTACGCCTCCGAGGGCCACCGCCCGGACGCGGTCCTCTCCCGTGCCTCCCGCTTTCTGCACGGCATCACCGAGGCGTCCGGATCCTCCGACTCCGGCTCGCGCTTCGCGACCTGCCTGTATCTGGAGTACGACCCGGGCAACGGCGGTGCCGAGATCGCCCGCGCCGGGCATCCGGAGCCCGCGGTGCGGATGGCTGACGGCACGGTCATCATCCGCCCCACCGAGGGCGGGCTGCCGCTCGGTATCGACCCGGACTCGGACTATCCGACGACCCGGCTGGAGCTGGCGCCCGGCGAGACCATGATGATCTGCACCGACGGCCTGCTGGAGACCGGCGGCCACGACCTCGACACCGGCTGGGACCGGCTCCGCGAGGTTCTGGAACGCCACCCGTCGACCGGCTCCCTGGAGGAGCTGGCCGACTCGCTGGTGTCCGCGGTGCACGGGCCCGTATCGCACTACACGGTCGGCCCGCTCGCCGACCGCCGCGAGGACGATGTGGCGCTGGTGCTGCTCTCCCGCGAGGGCGAGCCCGGCCCGGCCGAAGAGGCCCCGCGGCGTACCGCGATGACGATCGCCCAGGCCGAACCCGAGCGCATCGCCGCCGCCCGGCAGACCGTCCGCGAACTCCTCCACGACTGGGCGGACCCGGAGCAGGTCGACGCGGCGGTGCTGATGGTCTCCGAGATGGTGACCAATGTGCTGGTCCACACGGACGGCAACGCCCTGCTGACGGCCCGCATCGCGGGCGCGACGGGCCCCGCCCCCCGGGTCCTGCGGGTGGAGGTCGCCGACGCGAGCGACGAACTCCCCCACAAGCGCCGCCCCGGCGAACTGGCCTCCTCGGGCCGCGGCCTGGTGCTGATGGAGATGCTGGCGGACGCGTGGGGGGTGGACCCGCGGGGCGAGGGCAAGTGCATTTGGTTTGAGCTGCACGAGTCGGAGCGGAAGGGCTGATCCTTCAGCCGGGTGCGCCCGGCGGACGTACCCTCGGGGTATGGCTGTTGAGCACCTCGGTGACCGGCTGGCCCGCCTGCGGCGGACGGCCGGTCTCACTCAGGAGGGACTCGCGGAGAGGGCCGGTGTCTCCGCCGATGTCGTCCGCAAGCTCGAACAACGACGCAAGCACAGCGCCCGGTTGCCCACCCTGCACGCCCTCGCGAACGGGCTGGGAGTGGAGCTGGCCGGTCTGCTCGGAGACCCGCCGGGGGTGCCGTCGACCGGCGCTGCGGATCCCCCGCAACTGGTGGCCGTCCGACGCGCCGTCATGCCGCCGCTGTTCGCCGTCCCCCGCGAACCGGAGGGCGCCGAAACGCTCTCCCTGCCCCTGCTCCGCAGAGAGATCGCCGCCGGGTGGACGCTCTACCACGACGCGGAGTTCGGCCGTCTCATGGACGTACTGCCGGGCATCGTGAACGACGCCCGGTTCGCGGCGTCCGTGGGCAGACCCGAGGACCGTGCGCGGGGACAGGCGGCGCTGGGCAAAGCGCTCCAGCTCGCGGGTCATCTCGCGATCCGCCTGGGCAAGACGGATCTGGCGCTCTCCGCGCTCGAACGGGCCATGGACGCGGCCCGCGACTCGGGCGATCCGCTGCTCGCCCCGATGATCAGCAACTCCGTCGCCTGGAACTACCAGCGGCAGAACCGCCTGGACGATGCCGAGCACCTCGCGGTCCACGCCGCTGACGCCGCGGAACAGGCCGGGGGCGACACGGCCGAAGGGGTCCGGGTGTGGGGCGGCCTGGTGATGTCCGCCGCGACCAGCGCGGCTCGGCGAGGCGACTACGACACCGCGAACCGGATGATGCTCGACGCCGAGAACGCGACCCGGCGGCTTTCCGTGCTGCCCTCATCCGGCGACGGCCGGATGGTCTCCGTCTTCAACCGCTCGTCGGTACGGATCGAACGGGTCCGCCTCGCGGTCCAGCACGCGCGCCCGGCGGAGGCTCTGGCCCTGGCCGAGGGGATCCGCCTCAGCCCCGGCACCCCCGTCTCGTGGCGCACTTGGCTGCTTCTCGACATTGCCCGTGCCCAGGTCGACCTGGGCAACGCCGAAGGCGCGGTTGCCACCCTGGAGAAACTGCACAGGATCGCCCCGGCGTGGATACGGCATCACACACTGGCGGTGGCGATCGTCAACGACCTCAGGGCGGGCCCGAGGCACCCGCCGGGCCTGCGGCGTCTCGCCGAGTTCCTGGGGCCGGCGAACTAGGCGCCGCCGCCGGACGGATGGTGAGGGCGCCCCGGTCAGAGTGTGAGACCGGACAGTTTCGCCAGCTTGAGCAGCTGCGGATTGCTGCGTCGGTGCAAGGACGCCACTACCCGGAGTACCTCTCGCCCCATCGGGTTCAGCTTTGCCATCTGAGGGGCCGCGCCATAGGCGGCGGCGAGGCTCTCCAGTGCCCCGTCACGGTCACCGACATCCACTTGGGCCCGAGCGATGTTGATGCGGGTGGCAGCGGTACGTGTGGGAGTCAGGCCGGCCAGAACGGGGTCGATGCCGTCGGCGAGGGACAGCGCCTCGCGTGGCGTGCCCAGATCCAAGCGGGTGGCCAGCACATGAGTCGCCGTGTTCATCGAGCCGAACAGCATGGCGGAGCGGTTCCACTCCGTTCCCAGTTCCTCCGAGACCCGCCAGGCGGAAGAGATATGACGCTCCGCCTCCCGCCTGCCCTCCTGCTTGTCGGCCAGCCGTCCGGCCAGCGTCATGCCGCGCAGATTGAGAACACCGACAGCGAAAGCGCGCTCCTGCCCCGACAGCCCTGCTTCCGCGTCGGCCACGGCCCGGTCGACCAGGGCCAGCCCGCCCTCGTAGTCACCGCCGTTCAGATACGCCCCGGCCCGGTCCCGCGCCGCGATGGCGACGCCGAGCGGGGTCGCCTTCTGTTCGACGGCCCACCGCTGGCGGGTGACGGCCAGTTCCGCCATGTCCATCCAGCGGTGGCGGGCCGCGACCCAGTAGACCGCGCTGTAGACCTCGGCCAGTGCCATCCAGCCCTGTGTGGAGTTCGCCCCGTACGCATGAGTGGTCGCGTCCCGGAGCAGTCCGGGCAGCAGTCGCATCAGCGCACGGACCTCGAAGCCGTCGCGGTGCTGACCGACCTGTTCCAAGCGGGCGCCGATATGCGCCTCGAACACCTCGTTCCGGCCCGGGACGTCGTAGTCCCGCAGCGCTGAACGCAGGGCGGACAGAGATTCTTCGTCGTCCTGCTGGACACGGGCCTTCCCCAGCACTTCGGCCACGGTCAGACCCATGGCTCTGGCCACTGCGGCGGCGGTCGCGTGGGTGAGGGCACGGTCCCCCACCTCCACCTTCGAGAGTAAGGAGACGGAGACATTGGCTTTGTGGGCCAGCCTGATCTGAGACCAACCACGCTCCTTCCGGAGCGCGGCCACATTCGCTCCAGGTGGCCGTTCACTGGTGCTCATAGGTTTCAGTCTGCCCTAAGTCGTCCCGTTCGGCCCTGTGGTCACAGGACGTTCGGACACCTGGCATCCAACCGTGCATGAGATGTGCAAGGCCCCTTATGTCCACCGGCGTTGACTCAATGAACGGGGCAGTTACCCCATTGTGCCGCGCCACGGGACAGGAGCCTTGATGAACGCAGTCCAGACCTCGCAGGAGCCGGAGCTGGACAGTCTCCGCCGGGCGCTGGACGTGCTCGTGTGCTGGCGGGTGCGGGAGTGGTCCGGGGTGGCCCGGCTCGCCGGGGACGTGGGGCCGCTGGTGCAGGACTGGCTGAGGGACTCCGGGGTCTGGGAGTCGCTGCCTGTGCACTCCCGGGCCGCGCTGTACTGGTGTGTCGCGGACGGGCGGGCGGTCCGGCGGGCGTGGCACGTCGACCCGGGTGCGGAGGGGTACGGGGAGCGGGTCACCGCGCTCGTCATGGATGTGGCCTACTTCGCGGCCGTCTGCGACCCTGTGGGGGCCGGGCGTTGGCCGGAGGCCGACCCCGAGCGGACCCGGCACGCCCTGCTCGCGGTCGAGCTGCTCGGGCAGTTCGGGAAGCTCCCCGTGGCCTGGCGGGCTGCCGTGCTGCGGGAGCTGCACCGCGCGGCCCGGCTCCGGGATCCGGCGCGGCGCCCGCTGGCCGAGGTGCTGGCCGAGGCGAGCGTGTACGCCATCAAGGGGGAGGACCCGCCGGGGCCGGAGTACGCGGACCTCCGGACCGTCGACGCGCCCGAACTCGTCCAGCGCATCGCCCGCTTACCGCGCGGCTGGCGGGGCGAGGCGTTCCGGCGGATCGCCGCCGGGGCCGACCCCATGACCGTGGAGGCGGCTGCACGGGACGCCATCAGGGCCGTCTGCACCACCCCGTAAACACTCAAGCGCCCCGAACGGAACCGTTGCAGCGGTCCGCCGGGGCTTGCCGAACAGCTTTCCTCAAGGAGCTGAACGACCGTGTTCGACCTTATCGTTCGGGCCGCCGCATGGGTCCGGTTCTTACTCGTCCCCCTCGACTTCTCCCCCGTACCCGAGCCCCCGGTCCGGACGGACCCCTGGCGCCGCCCGTGGACCAGCCCCACGCAGGAGGAGGCGCAGGCGATCCTCCGTGCCAGGGACGAGGCCGCCCGCGTAAAGCGGAGGCTGTACTACCTGCCGCCGGGTGTGTTCCTCCCCCTGACGGGAGCCCGCCGATGACCCGCGACGGCCTCACCACCCCCGTACCCCCGCCGTCCGGAGGCCCCTGCGTGGTCTGCGGCCACACCTCGCCCGCCGCCGTGGAGGTCGGCTACATCCAGCAGACGAGCGGCCCGGGGGTCGTGCAGTACGCGTGCCCGGGGCACGCGGCTGCGTACCTGCCGGGGCCTGTGCCCGACGAACTGGGACCTGTGCCGCTGACCGGGGGGTAACTCGGCTCTGCTCGAACGGGGGACATCCGCCGGAAGCAGGGACCCGTGCCACCCGCCGCCCCTAAGCTGACGCGGCCGTCACGAGAGGAGATCGCCAGAAATGCGCCTCGAACGCTTCCATGCCTTTGCCCTGGAGACCCTCGGTAAAGGGCCTGACGTCCGGGAGGTCGAGCCGTGGGACCGTGGCGATCACACCAGGGGCCTGCATGTGACGTTCTCGACCGGCGCGCAGGTCTGGATCAGCATCACCGGGGCGCTCGCCCCCGGCGAGAAGCACGAGAGCGCGGAAGCGCCGGTGCACGCCGAGCCGCCGGCCGAGGTGTCGGCTCCCGAGCTTTACCAGGACGGGTCCGCAACGCCCGAGAGGGTCAAGCGGTACCTCGCGGCGGTGATGGCGAACTCCGGATGCGACGAGATCGCCCTCGTCTATCCCTACACCGATGACGGACACCCCGGATTCGGGCTTCAGTTCCACAACGGTGCCAGGGGCTTCTGCCTGTTCGTGCACTCCGCCCGGCCGGGCCAGTCTCCCGGTGCCAAGTACGAACTCCAGTCTGCGTTCTAGCGATTCACCGGGCCGGTGTGCGGGTGCCCCTTGGTTCACCACCGAGGGCACCTGCCGTGTGACGTGGGAGCCGGGACGGAACGATTCGCAGGCGGGCGCCGTGGAGTGCGTGGTGGGCGGGCACCAGGTCCCCGAGCCCGTGTGGGACCTCAGCGCTCTGCCGGTGCCGGACTACGCCGACCACTTCGCCCTGACGACGGACCCCACCGCCGCGCCGGAACGCTGGGCGCGTGCCATGTTCGGGGACGAGCCCGACCTCGCCGCGCGGTTCATCCGGCGCGGGCTGCTGGGACTCCGGCTCAGCCGTGGGGCGTCGGCGGACAACGTGGCGGGATGGCGGATCGCCGCCCGGGGCGAGGACAGGATCCGGCTGGAGGCCGCTTCCTGGTTCCTCGACGGCGTACTCGTCGTCCGGGCACCCGAGGGCGATGTCTCGCTGAGCACCTTCCTGCACTACCGCCGCCGCCCCGGCCGCGCGATACGGCCCCCGCTCTCCGCCGTCCACCGGCGGCTCGCCCCGGGACTCCTCCGCACCGCCGAAGCGCACATCAGGGCCTCACGAGTGGCATAGGCCGGCCCGCTCACCTGTCCCCGTACCGCTCCCACCATTCGGCGAACGGCACGGCCCGGCTCAGCGCGAGGTCCCGGTGGGCCATCCACTCCGCAGGGTCCGGGTGGGATTCTGCCCCCAGGAACCTGCCGGACTCTCCGTAGTTCATCGAGACCACGGAGGATTCATCGAACATCCAGAAGTCCGGAACCCCTTCCAGCGGGTTCGGGCCGTCCGTGGTGTCGAGGATGAAGAACTCCTCTCCGGCAGCTGCGTTCTTCCGGTATCCCCAGCCGAGTTCGAACCGGAGGTAATCCGTCAGGGGGCGCGAGATGATGTGGACGCGGTACATCCGCTTGCCGGATTCGACGTTGCCCCGTACCTCGTCGGCCCATTCCTGGTTGTAGCCGTCCGGTTGGGGCTCACCGGCCAGAAACGCACGGATCATCTCCGGGTCGGACGATCCGCTGTAGTCGTCCAGGGTCTCCAGCCGGAAGGCTTCCCGGCGGAAGCCGGAGAAGAGCTTTTCGAACTCGGCGGACGAGATGCTCACGGCGTACCTCTCGATGATGTCGGGCGGGGCTGCGGGCCGCGGACTTGCGGGATGCCCGGTTCCTGCCGAGCAGTGGTCTCCTGGTCGGCGCGGAAGGCCTCCAAGGAGATGTCCGGCGCCGTAAGGGACATGGCCGCAAACTCGCTTCGGCGCAGCGGGACCAGCTCACCGATCCGGTGACCGTTTCGCATGACGGTGAACGACTGGCCGTTCCGGACGGCGTCCATGATCTCTTCGGTTCTCGTGCACAGATCGTGCTGCGTGATCTCAGGCCGCGCTGCCATGCTGCGCACGGTAACGCTGGATGCCACATGGCGCCACCGGCTTGGATCGGTGACACGATGTTCGGATTCTGCGGCATCTGCCTGTACGGGCTCTGCGACCCCGCCCCTGGGACGAGTCGGACCCATCACCCGGAAATTCTCACCCCGGTGAGGCAACCGGACCGGCCCTCCAACCCCTTCTTCTCAGACAGAACGCAGGAAACGAGTACGGGGGGCAAGGTGGGGGCCTTGAGCAGCGACGGGTGTCTTCTGGTGCCGGGAGGTGCCCGGGAGGCGCGTCCGCCGGGCGCCGTTCGGTCGGGCCCGGCCCCGACGCAACCCGGGACCGGCCGCCGGCTCTGACCGCAGGCCACGACGAACCCTCACGCATATCCGCCCGTCAACACCCTCTGGAGCCTCCGTGCGCCCGATATCCATACGTCCGACCGCTTCCGCGCGTCGCACCACCACCGCCGTCTCCCTCGTCGCCGTGCTCGGGTCGCTCGTGCTGACCGCCTGTTCCGGCGGGGAGTCGGCGGAGAAGGCCGACGCCAAGGCCGCGGGGGCCGTGAAGGCCGAAGGGCCGCCCGCGACCGTCGCGGTGACGCCGAGCGGGAACGGGGTACGGGCCGGAGCGCCCGTGAAGGTCACCGCCAGCGGCGGGACCCTGACCTCCGTCACCGTCACCGACGGCAAGGGCGCCGCGCTCTCCGGCGCACTGTCCGCGGGGAACACGGTGTGGACGTCCGAGCGCCCGGCGGCGCCCGGGGCGACGTACCGCGTGAGTGCCAAGACCCGGGGCACCGGCGGGACCGCGGGCACCAAGGAGGCGTCCTTCTCCACCGCGGACGCCGGCAAGGTCAACACGGTGGTCCTGGCGCCCGTCGGCAAGACCATCGGCATCGCCCACCCGGTGTCCATCGCCTTTACGAAGCCGGTGAAGAACAAGGCCGAGGTGGAGAAGGCCCTCAAGGTCACCACGGACAACAACACCGAAGGCTCCTGGGGCTGGGTCAAGGACTTCCACGGCAAGGACCGGATCGACTGGCGGCCCAGGAACTACTGGAAGCCGGGGACCAAGGTCACCCTCGATGCCCGGCTCAACGGCGTCGACTCCGGCCCGTCCGGCGGCTTCCTCGTCAGGGACTACGCGCTCTCCTTCACCATCGGCCGCGCCCAGGAGGTGAAGGTCGACCTCGACCGCAAGCAGCTCGCCTTCCAGCGCGACGGGAAGACGGTCAAGACGATCCCCGTCTCCGGCGGCGACCCCGACCACGGCGACAAGGCGTCCTGGCGCGGTATCCAGGTCCTGATGAGCAAGGAAGGCACCGTCAGGATGCGGTCCCAGAGCGTGGGCCTGGGTGACGCGTACGACAAGATGGTCGGCTACTCGATGCGCCTGACCTGGTCGGGCGCGTACGCCCATGCCGCACCCTGGAACGCCGCCTACTTCGGCAAGGCCAACAAGAGCTCCGGCTGCATCGGCATGAGCACCGCGAACGCCCAGTCCTTCTACCGGGACATCCAGGTCGGCGACCCCTTCACGGTGACCGGCCAGGACACCAAGGGCCTGCCGCCCCAGGGCAACGGCTTCAGCAACTGGAACCTGTCCTGGGAGGAGTGGCAGCAGCGCAGCGCCCTGAACTGAGCCCGCTGTGGCAGGGCCGCATAGGCTCATGGAATGGTGCAAAGCAAGGCAAGCGACGTCGACGGTTATCTGGCCGAGGCTCCGGAGGAGCGCAGAGCCGTGCTGACCGAGCTGCGGTGGCTGTGCCGGGCGGAGCTGGTGGGCTTCGACGAGGTCATGGCGTACGGGATGCCCGCGTACCAGCGCGACGGCAACGCGGAGATCGCCTTCGCGAGTCAGAAGCAGTACCTCTCCTTCTACCTCCTGCGCAGCGATGTCCGCGAGGCGTTCGAGGAACGGCTCGCCGGGCAGGACATGGGAAAGGGCTGCTTGCGGTTCCGCAGGCCGGAGCGTGTCGACTTCGGCCTGCTGCGGGATCTGCTCAGGGCCACCGCGGCCCGGCCCGGCACGGTCTGCTGACCCCGCCGGACCGCCGGGCGCCTTCAGGCGGGGAGGGGAGTCCCGTGGTACTGGCCGAGTCGGCAAGGCGACTGGGGTCCTCGTACGGGGCGAGGCCGCTACCGACGAGTGACGGCTCACCACCCCGCCGACCTTCAGCCCGTCGGCGGGCGGTCGAGGATCAGATCGCCCGCGCGCCGGAGGGCTTCCAGCCGGGTAAGGCCGTTGTGGTCGGCGGCCAGGGTGTGGCGGCCCACCGTCATGCAGAAGGCCGGCAGACTGCGGGCCTCCACCTCGTCGGGGTCGGCGCAGAAGGTGCCGATCATCTCCCGCAGCAGCTCCATGCGCCGGTTGAACGGGACCGGCCGTTCCTCCCGGGTGCGGGGAGGAACGGCCGGTGTCGGACCGGTGTCCGGTGGGTCAGGTGCAGTTGATGAGGAGCCCGGTGGTGGCGGTGCAGGTGCGGGACGCGGTGTCGTTGGCGGGGTTGGGGTCGGTGGGTGCGCCGGCGGTGCGGGTGGCGGTGACGGTGTAGGGGGTGCCGAGGCTGAGTACGGCCACGGGCACGGTGATCCGTCGGGTGGTGCTCGCGCCGGGGGCGAGGCCGGTGGCGGTGCAGGTGGCCGTGCCGGTGGTCAGCGTGCAGTCGGGGCTGGTCGCCCCGGTGGGGGTGGGCAGGCCCACGGTGACGGTGGCCGAGGCGAGGGTGCGGGGGCCGTGGTTGGTGAGGGTCACGGTGTAGTCGATGCGGCCGTTGAGCAGGCCGGGGCGGGGCGTGGCGGTCAGTTCCACGCCGAGGTCGGCGGTGGGGCGCTGGGCGATCGCGATGTCGACGGGGGTCGTGCCCACGGGGATGCCGCTGGTCGTGCCGGTGGCGGTGTCGATCACGGAGACGGTGGCCGAGTTGCCGTTGGCGGCGTAGACCTGGCCCCCGTCCGGGGTGACGGCCACCCCCCTGGGGGTGTTTCCGGAGGCGGTGGTCGCGGTCACGGTGTTGGTCGCTGTGTCGATCGTGGCGACGGTGGCGCCCGCGCCCCGGGAGACGTAGGCGCGTGTGCCGTCAGGGGATACGGCGACGTCGTACGGGCCGTCGGTGAGGGGGACGTTGGCGGACACGGTGTTGGTGGCCGTGCTGATCACCGCGACGGAGTTGGAGCGGGGGCGGGTGACATAGGCGTAGTTGCCGTCGGGGGTGACGGCGACGCTCTGGGGGAATCCGGCGACGTTGACGGTGGCGGTCACGGTGTTGGTCGCGGTGTCGACCACGGATACCGAGCGGGCGTTGTAGTTGGTGACGTAGGCGCGGCTGCCGTCCGGGGAGACGGCCACCTGCTGCGGGGCGCTGCCGACCGTGACGGTGGCGGTCACGGTGCCGGCCGCGGTGTCGATCACCGTCAGCCGCTGGAGGGCGCTGTTGACGACGTAGGCGCGGGTCCCGTCGGGCGAGACGGCGATGCCGTTGGCGCCGCTGCCGACGGGGATGGTCGCGGTGACCGTACCCGTCGCGGTGTCGGTCACGGTGACGGAGCCGGCGTCGCCGTTGCTCACGTACAGGCGGGCCCCGTCCGGGGAGGCGGCCACGCCTTTGGGACCGTCGCCGACCGGGAAGGTGGCGGTGACGGTCTCGGTCGCGGTGTCGATCACGGAGACGGTGTCGTCGCTGTAGTTCGTCACATAGGCGAGCGGCGCTTCGGCCGCGATCCGTGCCGCGGGTGCCGCGGATGCGGAGTGCGCGGCGGGGGCCAGGGCGGTCAGCGAGGCCAGGGCCAGACCGCAGGAACCGGCGATCGCGAGGAGGCGGCGGCCGGGCCGCTTCCGGGGCCGGGCGGATGTGGTGGGCAGGCTCATACGGGGGTTCCTCTCCCATCGGCCCCGGCATGGGAGTGCATGGCCGGACGGCCGGCCGGTGGCCTGTGCGGTGGTGTCGCCGAAGTGGGCAGCCGGTGATGCAGGGGGCAGCGGCAGGGGTTGTGACCGGAGTGCACCCCGCCCCTGCTTCCGCCCGATGATCACTGTGGTGCCTGCCGCGCCGATCCGATCGCGGTCACCGGCACAACCATCCGAACGGATGATCCTTCGGTCGTATATTCAGTCCTGTGGGCCTGTGCTGTTCGGGAGTGCCGGCGGAGTACCGGCCCGAGGAGAGGCGGTGGTACGGACCGCAGGAAGGGCCCGCGGCCGACGCTCCGGCCGGCGTACCCGGGACGAGGCCCGCGGCGGGGTGAACGGAGGGGGCTAACAGCTGCGGCGGGGCGCTCTCGACCCCCGTACGAGAACGCCCCGCCGCCGCAATCGCGCCCCGGTCTACTTGCGGTTGTAGAGCCGCATCGTGACCGTCCCGAAGACCGTGACCAGCGCGACCGACCAGCCCAGCGTCCACGCGATGTCCGCCGCCGGCCATTCGCCCGCCATCAGCTCGCGTACGGCCGAGGCGACATGGGTCACCGGGCTGTTGTTCACGAACGCCTGGAGCCAGCCCGGCATCGTCTTCGGGTCGACGAAGATGTTGCTCAGGAAGGTCAGCGGGAAAATGATCATCATGCTGACGCCCATGACGGACTTCTCCGTGCGCAGCATCAGGCCGAACATCGTCCAGACCCAGGAGAAGGAGAAGGCGAAGACGAGCAGCAGCGCCACCCCGAGGACCACGCCGACGAACCCGCCGTCGGGGCGGTAACCGATCAGCATGCCGACGGCCAGCATCACGACCGACCCGATGCCGTAGCGGATGAGGTCGCCCAGGAGATAGCCGACCATCGGGGCCGGACGCCAGATCGGCAGCGTACGGAAACGGTCGAACACGCCCTTGCTGATATCGGTGTTGACCGCGACGCCCGTGTACATCGTGATCATCACGATGCTCATGGTCAGGATGCCGGGCAGGAGGAACTGGATGTACTCC
The DNA here is from genome assembly GCF_044763775.1 of Streptomyces sp. NPDC094448. Taxonomy (NCBI): domain Bacteria; kingdom Bacillati; phylum Actinomycetota; class Actinomycetes; order Kitasatosporales; family Streptomycetaceae; genus Streptomyces; species Streptomyces sp. NPDC094448. Next base: position 53,501 of record NZ_JBIWGU010000004.1, read on the forward strand.
TGGGTGGATCCGGCCAGTGCCCCTCCGAAGAGGTACGTGTACATCAGGACCATCATGATCGGGAACGCTGTGACGTCGAACAGTTGCTCCGGCACATGTTTGATCTTGAGCATGGCCCGCCAGCCGAAGGTGACGGAGGCGGAGACCGCGCTCGGTCTCCGCGGCCGCTCCTGTCCCACCAGCAGGGCCGCGAGGTCCTCCGCCTTCGGGGTCTCCAGAACCAGGTCGTCGAGATCGGCGGCGGTGTCGGTGTTCGTCGTCGCGGTGGTCATGCCGCCGCCCCCTTCGTGTGCGCGGCGGTGGCGCCGGCGGTGCTGTTGGTGCTGTTGGTGCCGGTGTGGGTCGTCTTGTCGGTCAGGGCGAGGAAGACCTCGTCCAGGCTGGGCTGTCCCAGCGAGAAGTTGTCGACCGTGATCCCGGCCCGGGAGAGTTCGGCGAGCGCCCGGCCGGCGTGCTCCGCCGCGTCCCCGTCCTCGACGAGGCCGCCCACCCGGGCGGTGAGCGCGACCGGGTCGGAGTCGAGCTGCACCTCGCCGCCGAGCGCCGCGGCGAGCAGCTTCTCGGCCTCGTGGCGCTGGTCCGCGTGGCGCAGGCGCAGATGGACGCTGCCGGAGCCGACGGACGCCTTCAGCTCGCCCTTGGTGCCCTCGGCGATCACCTTGCCGTGGTCGATCACGGCGATCCGGGACGCCAGCTGATCGGCCTCGTCCAGATACTGCGTGGTCAGCAGGACGGTGGTGCCCTGGGAGACGACCGCGCGCACGATGTCCCAGACCTGGCTGCGGCTGCGCGGGTCGAGCCCGGTGGTGGGCTCGTCCAGGAACAGCAGGTCGGGGGTGTTGAGGATGGACGCGGCGATGTCGATACGGCGCCGCATACCGCCCGAGTAGTTTTTGATCTGGCGCCCCGCCGCCTCGGAGAGGCCGAAGGCGTGCAGGAGCTGTTCGGCGCGGCTGCGGGCGGCGGCCTTGGAGTGGCCGAGCAGACGGGCGAGCAGCAGCAGGTTCTCGGTCCCCGTGAGGTCCTCGTCGACCGATGCGTACTGGCCGGTCAGGCTGACCCGGCTGCGTACCGTGTCGGCGTCCTTCAGGATGTCCTTGCCGAAGATCCGGGCCTCGCCGCCGTCCGGCCTGAGCAGGGTGGCCAGCATTTTGACCGTGGTGGTCTTTCCGGCGCCGTTGGGGCCGAGGACGCCGTAGACCGTGCCCGCGGGGACCGCGAGGTCGACGCCGTCGACCGCGCGGTTCTCGCCGAAGACCTTCACCAGGCCTCGGGTCTCGATGGCCAGTTCTGTACTCATGCGTCAGTCCTTGTGTTTCTTGTATTCCTTGATGAAATCGAAAACTTCTTCGGAGTCGCTGTGGAGGATTCGACTCGTCCGGTGCGGGGAACTCATCGCCGCCGGGCGTCTCCGTCGGGACTTTTCGGAGTTCCGGCGACGGGTAAACGGGTTAAAAACGGTATCAAAGTAAATAAAGCCGCGAGGTGTGCTTCAGGAGACGTGCGGGCCGGCCGCCCGCGCCCCGCGCAGCCCGCAGGGTCCGTGTCCGCAGCTCACGGACCCGACCGGGCTGCTGCCTGCTACTCGCCGTGGCGGGAGGGGCGCGGGACGTGATCGCGCGGCCGCCGGATCCGATCCGGCGGCCGCGCGTCGGGAAACTGCGGGGCTGTGGGGCTACGGCTCCCTGGTGTGGAAGACGTAGAACGACGCCACGCCTGTGACCGCGGCGACGATCACGCCCAGCCAGGCCGAGCTGAGGATGCTGTCGCCGGTCAGGCTGTGCAGGAAGCCGACGGCCGCTCCGGCCAGTGCGCCGTACGAGGCGGCCCGCAGCTCCTGGATCAGCCGGCCCTGGATGCGGCCGATACCGTAGGCCAGCGCCGTGAAGACGATGCCCGCGACCACGCCGTACAGGACGTCCCACCAGGTCACCGGGGATCCGGTGCGGTGCAGGAAGCCCGCGTAGAAGCCGAAGAAGGCGCCGAGGGCGAGGGGGACGGCCCAGGCGGCGGAGATGTGGTGGCGGGCGGGCAGTGCTGCTGGTGCGGCCATGGCGGGACGCTCCTTCCCACGCGGGTCCTCCGAGCCCCGGCCTCGGTGTTCTGCACCCGGTCCTGTTCCCAGGGCACACCAGGGGTCCCCGCCCGGCAACTCGTACGGCCGGTGGTGCGGTGGATTCGGTACGGGGGCGGGTACGGCCCCGATGCGTGCGGGCCCGGGGGTACGGCCGCGGGGTGCGTGGCCCCCGGGGTGCGCGGGTCCGGCGCGCCCGGGTTGCGGGGGTCCGGCGTGCCCGGGTGGCCGAGCACCGGTCGCGCCCCCGGCCCAGGGCGCTTTCCCTGGAAGGGTGCGGAGCCTCCTGTCGACCGTCCTGATCGCCCTCGTCGCCGTACTGACCCCGCTGAGCGCGCTCGCCGTATGGGCCGACCGGGAGATCGGCGACACCGACGGGTACGTCGCCGCGATGGCCCCGCTCGCCGCCGATCCCGAGGTGAGGAACGCGGTCGCCGACCGGATCACGGACCGGGTGACGGCCGAGCTGGCACGCCGCGGGGGCGGATCCGGAGAAGGCAGTTCCGGAGAGGGGGGTTCCGGCAGCGGGGCGGCCGGGGACGCCGAGCTGCGGCAGCTGGTGCACGACGCCGTGCTGTCGTTCGCGGCGACGGAGGCGTACCGCACGGCCTGGAACACCGTGAACCAGGCCGCGCACACCGCCGTCGAGAACGCGCTCACCAGCTTTGACGGCAGAACCGCCAGTGTCGATCTGGCGCCGGTGGCGGAGGAGTTGAAGGCCCGGCTGAGCAGGGACGGAGTTCCGTACGCCGACCGGATTCCGGTCGGTGACACCCGGACCGTGGTGCTGGAGTCCGACCGGCTGGGCGCGGCGCGCGGGGTGTTCGACGGCCTCCAGCACGCGGGCATCGCCCTGCCGCTGCTGACGGTGGTGCTGGCGCTCTGGGCCCTGCTGCTGGTGCCGCGCGGGCTGCCCGAACTGGCGCTGGCCCTGGCGGTGGGCGGGGCGCTCCTGCTGGCCGCGGTCGCGCTCGTGCGGCAGCTGACGCTGGGGGACCCGCCGATGGCGCTGAACCGGCCGGCCGCGGGAGCGGCCTTCGACGCGCTGACCGCTTCGCTGAGGCTGACGGCGTGGGCGCTGATAGGGGCCGGGGGGCTGGTAGCGGCCCTGACCGTCCGTAACCGTCGTAAGCGGTTGAAAACCATCCGTAAGCAGGCGCGGGAGAACGGGATGGAGCGGGAGGAAGCGGAGGGAGGCACTCAAGAAGTGGCTAGTTGATGCCATGGGCGACCGGACGGGCCGGATGTCGCGGACACTGGTGTTCGACATCGCGGACGACCGAAGGGCTTCGTACATGGACAGCGCCAGCGCCAGCGCCACCTCGACGGCGGCGGATGACGCGGGAGATCATGAGGAGCGGCCCCACGAAGGTCCCGACCGCCCCCGCCGGGGGGCCGGGCGCCTCGTCGCGGCATGGTGCGCGGCGCTGCTGCTGATCGTGCCCACGGTCGTCGTCGCCTGCCGGGTCGTCGACACGGACGCGGTGACCCCGATTCCGCAGCTCCTCGCCTTTCTGCCGTGGCTGCTGGTGCCCGCGGGCGCGGCGCTGCTGCTGGCGGCGCTGGCCCGCTGGATCCCGGGCCTCGTCTGGGCCGTCGTCGTCCTCGCGAGCACCGGCTGGTTCGTCCGGCCGTACGACATCGGGCTCGCGGACAGACCGTCCGGCAAGGCGGTCGCCAAACTCGAAGTGCTCACGTCGAACGTGGAGTTCGGCAACGGCACCCAGGGGCTGCTGGAGCTGATCGAGAAGGAGCAGCCCGATCTGGTCTTTGTGACGGAGTGCGCCGAGGCCTGCTCGCAGGGGCTGGCGACCCGGATCCCGATGTCCGACTACCCCCACCGGAATGTGGTGGAGGGCAAACTCGCCTTCGGGTCCGCGATCCTCAGCAAGTACCCGCTGAAGAAGGGCGCCGGTATCGAGTCCACCCTGGCGATGCCGGGCTCCGTCGCCACCATCGCGGGCCAGGAGGTCCAGGTCCAGCTCGCGCACCCGCTGCCGCCGATCCCGAGCGGTATGGACGACTGGCGGCGGGAGCTGGGCCGGATGAAGACGTACGCGGCGGGAGTGAAGGACGTTCCGACGATCTTCGCCGGGGACTTCAACGCGGGCCAGGACCATGCCGCCTTCCGGCGCATATTGGACGCGGGCAAGCTGCGCTCGGCCGCCGCGCTCGGGGGTGCGGCCCGGACGCCGTCCTGGCCGACGATGGTCGGCCGCCCGCTGGGCACGCAGATCGACCATGTGCTGATCAGCAAGGAGTTCTCGGTCCGCAAGGCCCGTTTCGTGGAGCTGGACCACACCGATCACCGCGCGCTGCTGACGGAGCTGGAGCTGCACGAGCAGCGGTAGCGGCGGTAGATGCGGTACGGGGTGGTCCGGCCGGTGGCCCGCCCAGTGGTTTGGTGGACCTATCACCGGCCGGCGGTTCAGCCGGTGCGGGGCCCGGGCCGGCCGTGGGCGTCCTGATGGCGCTGGGCCAGGCGTTCCATCTCGCGGCGGTCCCGTTTGGTGGGGCGGCCCGCGCCCCGGTCCCGGACGGCCACCGGGGCGGTGAACTCCCTCGGCGGGGGCGGCGGGCTGTTGTCCTCGTAGCACTGGACGGCCACGGGCGCGCCCACCCGTTTGCGGATGATCGTGGAGATGATGACCAGCCGCTCCCGGCCCTCGTGGAAGAGCCGGACCCGGTCCCCGGGCTTGACGGTGGCCGCGGGCTTCACCCGCTCGCCGTTGACCCTGACATGCCCGGCCTTGCAGGCGGCGGCCGCCTGGGACCGCGTCTTCGTCAGGCGTACGGACCAGATCCACACATCGACGCGTGCGGACTCGCCGGACGGCGGCGGTGCGGTGGACTGACCCTGGGATGCCATGCCTCCGACCCTACGCCCGGGGAGGGGGAGGACGGCGGGGAGTTTCCGCCCGCGCCGCGCCGGAGCGACGGATTCCGTGCGGGGTTGTGCCGGAAGGGAATCGACCGGGCGGTACGGGGACCGGGCCCGCGCCCGGTCCCCGTACCGCCCTGCGGGTCAGACGCCGATGCCGCGCCCGTCCTTGCGCCAGACCGCCACGACCGCCGGGCGGACGATCCGGCCCGGACCGTCCGGCCAGACACTCGCCGGCTTCTCCACCGACGCCCCGTCCAGCTCGCCCGGGTGCTGCACGGCGACCAGGACCCGGCGCTCCTGAATCACCGGACCGCAGGTCTCCGCCCCCTTCGGCACGGTCAGGAACTGCTTCAGCTCACCGCGCCGCTCACCGTGCACGGCCACCCCGAACAGGCCGTCGTGCGAACCGAGCTGATTGCCGTCCGTGGAGATCCACAGATTGCCGTGCGGGTCGAACGCCACATTGTCCGGGCAGGAGATCGGGCTGACCTTCTCCTTCGGGAAGCCCGCGAAGTAGGTGGACGGGTCCTTGGGGTCACCGGCCACCAGGAACAGCCGCCAGGCGAAGCCGTCGCCCGCCGGGTCGTCCCAGTTCTCCGCCAGTTCGAGGATCTGGCCGTGCTTGTTGAGATTGCGCGGATTGGCCTCGTCCGCGCCGGGCTTGCCCGCCTTGCCGCGGTCGGAGTTGTTGGTCAGCGCCACATACACCCGACCGGTGCGCGGCGAAGGCTCCACATCCTCGGGCCGGTCCATCTTGGTGGCCCCGACCTTGTCGCCCGCGAGCCGGGTGAAGACGTACACCTCCTCGGCGGTCATCCCCGGCACGTGCGAGACGTTGCCGGTCGCCAGCGGGATCCAGACGCCCGAACCGTCGAACTCGCCGTCGTTCGGCAGCTTCCCCGTGCCGTCGACCTCCGCCGCCGGGCTGTCCCCGGACAGCTTCGCCACATACAGCGTGCCCTCGTCGAGCAGGGTGCGGTTGTGCTCGCGGGCGGCGCGCGAACCGCCCTTCATCATCCGCTTCGAGGAGACGAACTTGTAGAAGTAGTCGAACCGCTCGTCATCGCCCATGTAGACCACCGGACGGCCGTCGTCCGTCAGTCTCGGCTGCGCCGCCTCGTGCTTGAAACGGCCCAGCGCGGTCCGCTTCCGGGGCGTGTAGTCGGGGTCGTACGGGTCCAGCTCGACGACCCAGCCGAAGCGGTGCGACTCGTTGGGCTCCTGCTTGACGTCGAAGCGCCGGTCGAACCGCTCCCACTTGCGTTCCGAGGCGCCGGTGCCGATGCCGTACCGCTTGTCGGTGGTGCTGGAGCCGTTCGCGAAGTACTGGTTGAAATTCTCCTCGCCGTGCAGCGTCGTCCCCCAGGGGGTTTCACCGCCCGCGCAGTTGTTGAGCGTGCCGAGCACCCGCCGGCCGCTCGGGTCCGCCGAGGTCCGCAGCAGCGCACCGCCCGCGGCCGGGCCGGACACCAGGAACGGGTCGGTCGCGGTCAGCCGCCGGTTGAGGTGGTGCCGGGTCACCGGGGTCAGCCCGCCGGACTTCCGCTCCTCCTCGACCACGACGACCGACAGACCGTGCGCCGCCCAGGCGATCTCCACCTGCTCACGGGTCGGGTTCTCCGGGTCGTACCCCCGGAACATCAGCATCTCGTCCGTGTACTCGTGGTTGGCGACCAGCACTTGACGGCCGCGTTCGCCCGGCAGTGGGAGGAGCGAGAGGAAGTCGTTGTTGTAGCCGAACTGGCCCGCCTGCGCCTTCGCCGACTGCCGCCGCTCGTCGAACTTCGGCGCCCCCCGAAGGATCGGATCGCCCCAGCGGATGACGAGGCCCTGGGCATAGCCGTCGGGGACGGTGACCTTGTCGTCCCGGTTGGGCGCGACGGGCTGGAAGCGCAGCCCCCGGGCGCCGTCCCCGCCGCTCCCGGAGCCCGGTTTGTGCCCGTGTCCGTGGCCCCGGTGGCCCACCGGGGCGGCGACCGCCCCGGCGCCCCCGCCCGGCCCCGTGACCGTCGCGGCCCCGGCCGCGGCGGCCACCGTCACCACGGCGGCGGCCCGCACCATCGAGCGGCGCGACAGAGCACCCGCGATGATGTCGCCGGCGTACTCGTTGTCGCTGGTGTTCGGGACCTCCTGGAAACAGGCGTCACCGCAGCGGTAGCGGCAGGTCAGGGCAGAACGGCCACCCGCGTGCGGAGTGGCGCTCAACAACGGCAGCAGCTTGCGCACTTCGTCCTCCTCCGGCGCGCACCGCGCCGACAGCGTGTCGGAATATCTCCGGGCGTGACGTTAGGGGGGAACGTGTGCAAAGTGGCGGACATCGGATGAACGGCGGATGAATCCGCAGCTTGCGTATGCCGCGTCTCGGCCAGGGGGCGTGCGCCGGGCCGGGCTGGGCGGGGTGGTCGCGCCCGGAGGAATCGGCGGGTCCGGGGCGTGTCATGGGCGGCGGCTAACCTTACGTGTCCGCCCTGACCAGGACACGACCGGGACAGCCTGGTCCAAGCGCGGACAATCACCGCACTTGACTGATGCGAAAGGGCTCACTCATGGGCATTCGGAGTTTGCTGCGCAAGGTGTTCGGCCGTGACCGCTCGGAGCCCAGCGAGTCGGCGACGGTTCCGCCCCAGGCGGACCGTAAGGATTCGGCCACGGTGACGTCGGCCGCCGTGAGTGCGCCCGCAGAGGGTTCGCCCGCGATCGGTTCGCCCGCGGCGGTGGCGGAGCCGGAGCCCGAGCCGGAGCCCGAGCCGGTGCCGGAGCCGAAGGGCCAGGGGAAGCCGGAGGCCGTGCCCGCGGACGGGGTGGATTCCCCGGAGGAGCGGGCGGCGGATCTGGTGTCGGCGGCGTTCGACAAGCCGCGCTCCACGGTGGCGCTTCCCGCGCAGACGAGGACGGAACCGGAGCCGGAGCCGAAGGCGGTGGAGGAGCCGAAGGCGGTGGAGGAGCCGGGGGCGGTGGAGGAGCCGGAGAAGCCTGAGGTGGTCGCGCCCGAGCCCGAGCCTGCGCCTGTGCCCGAGCTGGAGCCGGTGGCGGAGCCCGAGCCCGCGGCGGAGAAGCCTGAGGTGATCGCGGAGGCCGCGCCCGAGCCCGAGCCCGAGACGGCGCCGGTGGCGGCGCCCGAGCCGGAGCAGCCTGAGGCGGAGTTGAAGGCTCAGGAGCAGGAGCAGGAGCAGGAGCAGGAGCCGGAGCAGGAGGCGGTCGCGGTCGCGGAGCCCGAGGCCGAGCCCGAGCCCGAGACGGCGCCGGAGGTGGTGCCGGTGGCGGCGGCGGAGCCGGAGCCCGAGCCGGAGGCGAAGACGCAGCCGGTGGCGGCTGAGGAGCCTGAGCCGGAGGCTGTGACCGTGCCGGAGCCGGTGGTGGTGGTTGAGTCGGCGTCGACAGGCGAGTCCGAAGCTGCTGTGGAGCCTGTCGCGGCTGTGGAGCGCGAGGTGGTTACGGAGCCTGAGGTGCCGCAGGCCGAGCCCGAGCCGGAGCAGCCTGAGGCGGAGTTGAAGGCTGAGGAGCAGGACGCGGAGGCGGTGGCGGAGCCCGAGGCCGAGCCCGAGCCCGAGACGGCGCCGGAGGTGGTGCCGGAGCCTGAGGCAGAGGTGAAGCAGGAGGAGCCGGAGGCGGCCACCGAGGCCGAGCAGGAGGCGGAGGCGGTCGCAGAGCCCGAGGCCCCGCAGGCCGAGCCTGCCGAGCCCGCTGCCGTTGAGGTGGAGGACGCTCCGGCCGCCGAGACGGACAGCGCGCCCACCGCACCCGCGTCGGACGTATCCGCCGAGGTCGAAGCCGGGCCCGTCGCCGTCGCCGTCCCAGCGGCCGAGGACACCGAGACCGCTCCGGCGGCCGTCGCGGACGACGAGGCCCCGGCGGCTGCCGGGGCCGCTCCCGAGGAGCCGGAGGCGCAGGACACCGCTCTCGCCGACGTCGCCCCCACCGAGGCCGAGGCCGAGGCCACTGACGTGGACGTTGTCGCGGAGCCCGCTCCCGTGGAGGCCGCCGAACCGGAGCCGGAGCCGGAGGCGGTCGCGGAGCCCGAGGCTGCTCTCGCGGACGCGGAAGCTCCCGCGGAGGCCCCCGCCGCCGAGCCCCCCGCCGCCGAGCCCGCCGCACCCGCGGCTGCCGCTGCCGCCGTTGCCGTGTCCGTACCCCCCGCCCTTGCCGGAACGGCCACCGCCGCCGCGGGTGCCGTTGCGCGGGCCGGGCTCGACGGGGTGCGGGCCCGGGTGTATCTCGTGCTGGACCGGTCCGGGTCGATGCGCGGGTACTTCAAGGACGGGAGCGCCCAGCGGCTCGGGGAGCAGGCGCTCGCGCTGGCCGCCCAGTTCGGGCGGGACCGGGTGCAGGTGGTGTTCTTCTCCACCGAGATCGACGGGACCGGCGAGCTGACCGGCGCTTCCTACGAGAACCGGATCGACGAACTCCACGCCTCCCTCGGGCGGATGGGACGCACCAACTACCACCTCGCCGTCGAGGAGGTCCTCGCCCTGCACGCGAAGGGCGACGACCCCGCCGCGCCCGCGTTCGTCGTCTTCCAGACCGACGGCGCGCCCGAGTCCCGGACCGCCGCGACCGCCGCCCTGACGGTCGCCGCGGGACGGCCCGTCTTCTGGCAGTTCGTGGCCTTCGGGGAGCAGGACGCCAAGGCCTTCGACTATCTGCGGAAGCTGACCACGGAGGGCGTCGGCGGTCTGTCGAACGTCGGCTTCTTCCCCGCGGGCCCGGCGCCGAAGGACCTCTCCGACGCCGAGCTGTACGACGGGCTGCTCACGGTCTGGCGCCCCTGACGGTCACCCGGGCCGGACGATACGGCCCAGGGTCCCCGCCCCGGCCCGGGGACCCGGTCCGTCCGCCCTGAGGGCGGACGCCCGTACCGGCAGGGACACGGTGACGGCCAGCCCGCCCGCCGGTCCCGGCCGGGCCGTCACCGTCCCGCCGTGCGCCTCCGCGATGGAGCGGACGATCGACAGACCGAGGCCCGCGCCCGGCCCCAGCCGGTCGCGGCCCTCGCCCCGCCGGAAGGGTTCGAAGAGGGCCGGCACATCCGCCGCCGGGATCACCGGGCCCGTGTTCGTCACGGTCACCGCACCGCCGGAGACCACCACGTCCACCGTCCCGTCCGGCACGTTGTACGCCACCGCGTTGTCGACCAGGTTGCGGACGAGCTGGGCCAGCAGCGGCCGGTTCCCGCGGACGACCGGATGCCGTACGGACCGGCCGCGGATCCGGACGTTCCGTACCTCCGCGCGGACATCGTGCCGGGCCGCCTCCTCGGCCACCACCTCCGCCAGGTCGATGTCCTCGCAGTTCTCCAGGCCGCGTTCGCCGCGCGCCAGCATCAGCAGCCCTTCGATCAGGCGCTCGCTGCGGCGGTTGCTGTCCAGCAGGACCTGCTTCACCGCCGCCAGCTCCTCCGGCGACGAGGACGCGTCGAGCCCGACCTGGACGGCCGTGCGCTGGGTGGCCAGCGGGGTGCGCAGTTCATGGGAGGCGTTGGCGATGAATCTGCGCTGGCTGTCGAAGGTTCGCTCCAGCCGTCCCAGCAGCGCGTCCAGCGTTTCGCCCAACTCCTTCAGCTCGTCGTCGGGCCCGTCGTCGGGGCCGATCCGCTCGTGCAGGGTCCGGGCGGAGAGCCGGCGTGCTTTCGCCGTCATCTCGTGCACCGGACGGAGTACCCGCCCCGCCGCCCACCAGCCGACCGCGACCGCGCACAACGCCGTCACCAGCAGCGCGGCGACCGACCAGTAGAGCATCTGGCGGGACGCGGCGTCGGTGACGTTGTCGGTGAGCCGGTCCGCGAGGAGAGGGTCGAGCGCCGTGACGGCGGCGGAGTCGGCGGGTCCGGGGCCCGCGGTCCCACCGCTCTCCCGGTAGTTTTTGAGCACGGACGGCAGATACTCCGACCGTTCGGCGATCGCCGCCGCCTCCGTCTGCGTACCGGCGCTGGAAAGCAGATTGACCACGGTGAGCAGGGCCCCGCCGAGGACCAGGAAGACGGCGCCGAAGGCCAGGGCGATCCGGGTACGGGCCGACAGCGGGCGGCCGATCCGGCCGATCCGTGCCCGAACTTCCCGCCACCGGCCGGTCCGCCGGCGCGTCCGCCACCGCGCCGCCCGGGAGTCGCCGCCGGTCCCGGTCACAGCGCGTACCCCGCGCCCTGCACCGTACGGATCAGCGAAGGCTCTCCCAGCTTTGACCGCAGTTTGCTCATACAGACCCGGACCGCGCCCGTGAACGGGTCGGTGTGCGCGTCCCAGGCCCGTTCCAGCAGCTCCTCCGCCGAGATCAGCGCGCCGTCCGCCTCCAGCAGGATCTGGAGTACGGCGAACTCCTTCGGCGACAGGTCCAGATCCCGTCCGTCGCGTGCGGCGGTCCGGCGGACGGTGTCGAGGCGGACGCCGTGCCGCTCCAGCCGGGGCGGCACCAGCCGGGCGCTGCGGCGGCGCAGGGCCCGCACCCGGGACACCAGCTCGGGGAAGTCGAAGGGTTTGCCCAGATAGTCGTCGGCGCCCAGGTCGAGCCCGGCCACCCGGTCCTCCGCCGCGGTGGCCGCGGTGAGCATCAGGATCCGGGTCCTGGCGCCGGAGTCGACGAGCTGCCGGGCGACCTGGTCGCCGTGGACCCGGGGGAGGTCGCGGTCGAGTACGACGACGTCGTAGTCGTGGAGTCCGAGGTAGGCGAGCGCGGCGTCCCCGCTGTACACCGTGTCCACGGCGAATCCGGCCCGCCGCAGCCCGGTGGCGATCAGCTCGGCCAGAACCTGTTCGTCCTCGGCGACGAGTATGCGCATGGCGCTGTCCCCATCCGTTCCTGTTTGCGGCTTGTCTCCCCCAAGGATGCGTGCTTTCTATCCCGAACGGGGTTTCGCCGATGTTTCTCCCGGGAGCGGGCGCCGGGAGCGGGCGCCCGGGAGGCGACGGCCCCGCGGGCGGGTGCGGTCCTGCTGCACGGTGATCTGTACATGAGGGGCTGATCCCGGAAGCGCCGGGGCGCCCCGCAAGTTGACCCGTCACCCTTCGTGCATGAAGGATCACCTAGCGTTCAAGCTGACCGGCCCCTTCTTATGGGCCTCGACGACAGGGCACATCCATGTCTTCAGCCATGCGCAGGACGACGAAATCCCCGGTGATGCGGCGGCTGGCTGCCGCGGCCGTCGCGCTGGGCGGCTGCCTGGCGCTCGCCGGACCGGCAGGCAGCGCCGGTGCGGCGCCCGCCGAACCCGTACCGACCGTCTTCTTCGGCGACTCCTACACCGCCAACTTCGGCATCGCCCCCATCCACCAAGACGGCAAGAGGGACCTCTGCTTCCGGGCGCAGGAGAACTATCCCGCCGTCGCCACCCGCCGTCTCGTGGACAAGGGCATCAAGCTCGACGTCCAGGCGGACGTCTCCTGCGGCGCCGCCCTCGTTCAGAACTTCTGGCAGGATCAGGAGCTGCTGCTGCCCGGACTGAAGGTCCCGCCGCAGCAGGACGCGCTCAGGCAGGACACGGGGCTGACGGTGGGCAGCCTGGGCGGCAACACGCTGGGCTTCAGCCGCATCCTGAAGCAGTGTTCCGCCGAGCTGCGGGAGCACCCCCTGCTGCCGGGAGAGCCGGTGGACGGGGGCGAGCCGGCCTCGACGTGCGGTGACTTCTTCGAGACCGGTGACGGGAAGCAGTGGCTGGACGATCGGTTCGAGCAGGTCGCCGGGGATCTGGAGGAGCTGCTCGACCGCATCGGCTACTTCGCTCCCGACGCCAAGCGCGTCCTGGTCGGATACCCCAGGCTCATCCCTGCGGACACTGCCGAGTGCCGGACCGCGGCGCCCGGTCAGACGAAGCTGCCGTTCGCCGACATCCCCCAGGACGCCCTGCCGGTCCTGGACCGGATCCAGAAGCGGTTGAACGACACCATGAAGAAGGCCGCCGCCGGCATCGACGGCGGCGCCGACTTCGTCGACCTCTACGCCGGCACCGGTGGCAACACGGCATGTGACGGCGCCGACCGGGGCATCGGCGGCCTGCTGGAGGACTCCCAGCTCGATCTGGGCGCCAAGCTCCCCTGGTATGCGCACCCCAACGACAAGGGCCGTGACCTCCAGGCCGCACAGGTGGCCGAGAAGGTCGAGCAGATCCTCAACCGGTAGGGAGACCTGCGGCCCCGGGCCCAGGGCCCAGGGCCGTATCCGCCGTCCACCCCCCCGGGGTTACGTCAGCCGGAGTTCCGCCATCGGCGACGCCGTGTCATCGGGAGCGGCGGCCTTGGCCTCCGCCGACGCGGTCATCGCCCGCGCCAGCTGGCCGCCCGCGCGGACGATCCGGTCCGGCAGGGTGTCCGTCAGCGGGTCGCCGCTGCCGCCCCAGTCCTCGGACGCCGCGTACACCCCGGTCGGCACCGGCTCGGCGCGCAGATACGTGAACAGCGGGCGCATCGCGTGCTCCAGCACCAGCGAGTGTCGGGCCGTACCGCCGGTCGCGCCGATCAGGGCCGGCTTGCCGGTCAGCGCGCCCACGTCGATCAGATCGAAGAACGACTTGAACAGGCCGCTGTACGAGGCGGAGAAGACCGGCGTCACCGCGATCAGCCCGTCGGCCTCCACCACCGCGGCCACGGCCTCTTCGAGCACGGGCGGCGGGAAACCGGTGACCAGGTTGTTCGCGATCGGGACGGCCAGTTCGCGCAGTTCGACGACCTGGACCTCCACCTCCGGCGCCCCGGCCGTCTCGGCCAGGGACCGGCGTACGGCCTCGGTCAGCCGGTCCGCGAGCAGCCTGGTCGACGACGGCACGCTCAGTCCGGCCGAGACGACCACCAGCCTCATGGTCATGTTCTTTCCTCCTTGCGTTCTCACTGCGCGTTCTCTCGTATGCGCTTTCCCGCCGCGTGTTTCCCGCCGCGTGTCCTTCGCTGTGCGTTTTCCCGCTGTGCGATTCCTACTGTGCGATTCCTACTGTGCTTCCGTACGGCGCGGGTCCGCGGTCCGGTGGGCGGACTGCCCGGTCAGTCCCGGTCCAGCCCGGTGACCGCCGGGTGCAGTGGCGCGCTCTCCGGCACGCCCTCCGGGCGCAGCGCGGCGAACTCCTTGCGCAGCACCGGAACGACCTCCTCGCCGAGGATGTCGAGCTGCTCCAGGACCGTCTTCAGCGGCAGTCCGGCGTGGTCCATCAGGAAGAGCTGCCGCTGATAGTCCCCGACGCCGTCGCGGAACGACAGGGTCCGTTCGATCACCTGCTGAGGCGATCCGACGGTCAGCGGAGTCTGCTCGCTGAAGTCCTCCAGCGAGGGCCCGTGGCCGTACACCGGAGCGTTGTCGAAGTACGGACGGAACTCCCGCACCGCGTCCTGCGAGTTCTTCCGCATGAACACATGCCCGCCGAGCCCCACGATGGCCTGCTCGGGCGTGCCGTGCCCGTAGTGCGCGTACCGCTTGCGGTACAGCTCGACCATCTTCTTCGTGTGGGACATGGGCCAGAAGATGTTGTTGTGGAAGAAGCCGTCACCGTAGTACGCGGCCTGTTCGGCGATCTCCGGGGAGCGGATGGAGCCGTGCCAGACGAACGGCGGTACGCCGTCGAGCGGGCGCGGGGTCGACGTGAACGACTGGAGCGGCGTACGGAACTTGCCCTCCCAGTCCACCACGTCCTCCCTCCACAGCTTGTGGAGGAGCGCGTAGTTCTCGATGGCGAGCGGGATCCCCTGGCGGATGTCCTGCCCGAACCACGGATACACCGGGCCGGTGTTGCCGCGGCCCATCATCAGGTCCACCCGGCCGTCGGCCAGATGCTGGAGGTAGGCGTAGTCCTCGGCGATCTTCACCGGGTCGTTGGTGGTGATCAGGGTCGTCGAGGTGGACAGGATCAGCTTCTCGGTGCGCGCCGCGATGTACCCGAGCAGGGTCGTGGGCGACGACGGTACGAAGGGCGGGTTGTGGTGCTCGCCGGTGGCGAAGACGTCCAGTCCGACCTCTTCCGCCTTCCGGGCGATGGCCAGGGTCGCCTTGATCCGCTCGTGCTCGGTCGGCGTGCTGCCGTTGGTGGGGTCGGTCGTGACATCACCGACGGTGAAGATCCCGAACTGCATGGCGCTCGCCTCCCGGCTCCGGTCCCTCGGTGGGGCCGTTGGTTGAATGTTGAACTAACCCTATCAACGAGTCCCCCCAACGGTCTATTCCAGCCTCTCCCGGAACTCCGTCCCACCGCCTCTCGTGCCACGTTGACCAGCAGTTTCGTCATGGTGATCAGCCCCCGGTCGGTGGCCGGCGGCAGTTTTTCAAGATCCTGGAAGCGGTACGGGGCCGGTAGGCCGCGCCGCATGATCACCATCTGGTGCGGCCGGGTCGTGGCTGGGTATTCGTGTGCCCCGGGTGGTCGACCCGGGGCACGTTTCGCAGGGCAGTCGGTCCCGCCTGTTCCGCCTGTTCAGTCGGTCCCGCCTGTTCAGTCGGTTCAGTCGGTTCAGTCGGTTCGGCGGGTTCGCCGGTTCAGCCGGGTGCGGTGCCCGCGGCGCCCGGGAACAGCAGCCGGAACATATCGGCCGACTCCGTACCGGACCGTCCGAAGGGGGCGTCGAAGTCCCACACCAGGAAGAGCAGGAACGCGATCAGCGCGCTGAAGAAGCCCGCGAGGAGCAGCTCCTGATAGCTGCGGCCGATGTTCATGGTGAAGATCAGCCCGACCGTCACCAGCGCGCCGATGATCAGCCCGAACCACACCACCCCCGGCAGGGTCGCCGCGGCGCTCTGGATCCGGGAGTTGCGGGCCTCGTCCACGATCGACACCCGGTCCAGCATGGGCTGGTAGGCCTGGGCCTGGAGTTCACCGCGGGGGACGTGGCCCGCGACGCCGTCACGGATCTCGTCGAGCAGTTCACCGCCGCGCCCGTTGATGTCGTCGCCGTCGACCATTCGGGGCCACTCCTGATGGACGACGTGCGAGACGTAGGCGTCGACGTCGTTGGAGAGCCGGGCGCGGTAGTCGGCGGGGAACACCTCGGCGCGCTGCACCAGTTCGTGCAGGGCCTGGGCCTCCCGCCGGGCATCGTCCTGGGCCGCACTGCGGGCCTCCCAGACGCCCGCGATGGCGAGTCCGAGGACGATCGCGTACACCACGCCGACCATCATCGTCATGTACTCCAGGACGTCCGGCGTCTCCACGCCGTCCTCGCGGAGGTCCTCGCCCCTCGCCGCCTTGAGGCTTCTTCTGCGCTGGTTGAGGAGGGTGACGGCGACGACGACCGCGGTGGCCGCGGCCATGACGATTCCGAGGACCAGCCATTCGGACATGGGGTGTCTCCAGTTTCAGCGGCTCCGCCGCGGCTTGAGCAGCGCGGCGGCGAGCACGGCCGGGGTGGTGGTCACCAGGACGAGGACGACCAGGGGCATGCCTTCGCGGCCGGTCTGCGACGCGGGCGGCCGGTAGGCGGGCACCTCCTGCGCGGCCCGCACGGGCCGGACGGGAGAGCGCGACGGGGTGGGGGAGGGCTTCGGCGGCGGAGTGTGCCGGACCACGGGCGGCGGTACGGGGACGGGCGCGGCGATCCGCTCGGGCGCCGGAGCCAGCGCCGGAGGACGTGGAGCCGGGGTCGGCTCCGGCGTCGGCTTGGGCGTCGGCTTGGGGGCGGGAGTCGGCTTCGGCGTCGGGCTCGGGGTCGGTGTCGGCGTGGGCGTGGGCGTGGGCGTGGGGCTCGGGGTGGGGGTGGGTGTCGGTGTGGGCGACGGGGTCGGCTTCGGGGGTTTGGTGGGTTTGGGCGGCTTGGGGCAGTGCTTCAGGATCTGCACCCGGACCGATACCGAGACCTTCAGGGGGAACGGCCCGGCGGCACCGGCCTGTACGGAGAGGCAGATCAGCCCCGGTACCTGTAAGTGGATCCGGGCGCCGACGGAGAACGCGGGCGATGCTCCCGACGGCTCCGACGGCTCCGACGGCTCCGACGGCTTCAGGCGGTTCAGCGGGGCTCGTTCGGCGGCGGACCGGGCCGCTTCGGCCGCCCGGGGGCTCGCCGCGGGCCGCGGGCCGGGGCGCTCCGGGGCGCTCTCCCGGGGAGCGGGCACCGGGACCGGGAGCGGGGAACGGTCCGGCGCGGCGACGGCCGTACTACCCCCCTGTAAACCGAGAAGGACCGTCGCGATCGTCACTGCGCTCAACTGCTCCCATCGGGCCACATCAGCACGTTATGGGCGCAGCAGGGACACAGGTAGCACTATCACTTCGACTGATGAGTAAAACATTTGTCGGATCGGTCACCCACATGCGCATCACCGCTGTTCCGCGGCGTGCGATGCGCCCCAGCGCCGGGGCGCGCACGCTGGGGGATCCGGACGGAGCACTCCGGGATGCGGGCAGCGGTGGCCCATGAGACGTTCGCCGGGTGAGTGAATCACTGATCGACCTGACGCGCTCCGGGACCGGCTACGCGGTCGCCGGACTCACCGTCTGCGCCCTGCTGTTCATGGCCGTCGCGGCGCTTCGGCTGTCCAACGCGGGCCGTACGGAACCGTCCGACGAGGCGCGGTCGCTGCGGCTCGCGCTCTACGGCGGGGTGCTTGCCGCTGTCTCCCTGGGCCTGTTCGTGACGGTGATATAGGCGACATAGCGGTACGGGGCGGGGTTGCTGAAGGACGCGGCGGGCACCCGGCCGCGCCCAGCTTCCCGTTCAGAGCCAGCCGTTGCGGCGGAAGCTGCGGTGGATCACCACACAGGCGGCCGCCATGATCCCGAGGACCAGGGGATAGCCGTACCGCCACTTCAGCTCCGGCATGTGCTCGAAGTTCATGCCGTACACCCCGCACACCATCGTCGGTACGGCGATGATCGCGGCCCAGGCGGTGATCTTGCGCATATCCGCGTTCTGGACGACGGTCACCTGTGCCAGATGGGCCTGGAGTATCGAGTCCAGCAGTCCGTCGTATCCGGCGATCTGCTCGTTGAGCCGGACGAGATGGTCGACGACGTCGCGGAAGTACGGCTGCATATCCGGATCGACCGGCGGTTCGGGGCGGGTCGCGAGGCCGAGCAGCGGGCGCTCCAGCGGGCCCGCCGCGCGGCGGAGTTCCAGCAGTTCGCGTTTGAGCTGGTAGATCCGGCCCGAGTCGCCGCGCTGGGACCGTTCGCTGAAGACGACGTTCTCGACGGCGTCGACGTCCTCCTGGACCGCGTCCGCGACCGCGAGGTAGTCGTCGACGACCTGGTCCGCGATGGCGTGCAGCACCGCGCCGGGGCCCCTGGCGAGCCGCTGGGGCGAGGCTTCGAGGTTCTCGCGCAGCGGGCCGAGCGAGCCGTGCCGCCCGTGCCGGACGGTGATCACGAAATCGGGTCCGGTGAAGACCATCAGCTCGCCCGTGTCGACGACCTCGCTGGTCGCCGTCAGCTCCTCGTGGGCCACGTAGACGCAGGTCTTGAAGACCGCGAACAGGGTGTCCCCGTACCGCTCTACCTTGGGGCGCTGATGGGCGTGGACGGCGTCCTCGACGGCCAGCGGATGGAGGCCGAACGTCTCCGCGTAGACGGCGAATTCGAGGTCGGTGGGCTCGTGGAGGCCGACCCAGACGAAGCCCCGCCCGCGTCTGCGGACCTGGCGGAGGGCGTCCGCCGCGGTTCCGTCGCAGGGCCGCCGCCGCCCGTCCTCGTACACCACGGCGTTGATCACCGAGCTGCCGAGCGGGGAGCGCCGCGGATGGGAGAGGTCGACCTTGGGCCGGTAGGCGCGGCGCACGGCGTGCCGGATACGGCGGATGACGGGCACGGTGGCGCTCCTTCTGCGGGGCTCCGGGAGGGTCCGGGGCCGGTGGTGCGGGGCCGCCGGAAGATCCGGGGCGGGTTTCCTGCGGTTTCAGTGCCCCGGTGACCGTCCGGCCATGCGTGCCGGTCGGGCACCGGTGTCACCGGTGACACCGATGTGACCGGTGGTGGTGACGGTAGGGCGGGTGGGGGGTTCGGAGGGCCGTTTTTCAGCGGTCGTTGAGGGTGAGGCGTTCGGATACCGCCGTACCGCCCGCGAAGTACTCCACTTCGTAGTGGACGGCGGTCGTCGCGCTGCTGAGGTGCGGACCGGCGATCCCGACCGTGACGGCCGCCCCCACCCGGTGCCCGGGGACCCGCAGCGGTTCCTTGTGGAGCCCGTCCGGGGTCCGCCAGTGGACGGTGACGACGTCGTTCGCGGCCATGCCGGGGTAGGGGGCGATGTGTACGGTGAGGGAGCGGGTGTCCTCGTAGTCGTAGAACCCGTCCGGTGCTTCCGGCACACGGGGCGCCGGGAGGAGTACGGGTCCGGGCACGGGCGTGGGCTGCGGCCGGTCGGTGGGGTGCGTCATATCGGCGGTCTGCCCGCCGCGGGGTTTCCGGAACAGTATCCGTGCCCGCATTCCGCCCGGTGGTCCGGCACATGTTTCCCGGTGGTCTCATGGCCGGTAGGGGGCCTCCGGGGTCCACTCCACCGGTTTCCCGGTCGCCTTCGGATGCCCGTCGGGCACCGTGCGGCACGGCGATTCGGCGTCGACCCGGAGCAGGCCCGACGGCAGGCTCCACTGGAGGGAGACGACGTCCCCGGTGCCCGGGTCCTCGTAGCGCGCACCCACCCCGCCGCGGCCGCCGGCCTCGTCGTCGTACGCGAACCCCGCCTCCCAGCCGTCGGCCCGCAGCCCTTCCCCGGCCCGGCGCAGGGCGTCGCGCGCGGCGGCGCCGCCCATCCCGCCGAAGGCCCAGAGATGACGGACTCCGATCGCCGACCGGTCGGTGCGCTCCGAGGAGACGGCCGCCCGGACCGGGCAGCGGCTGGAGCGCAGGGTGTTGTTCCCGGGGGCCGGCGGGGTCGCGGCGGGCACGGCAGCGCGGAGATCCGCGTGGACCCGCCGGGAACGGTCCTGGAGCCGCTCGGCGGCGGTGTCCGGATCGGCGGTCGGATAGGGCCGGCCGCGCCACAGCCGGTCGGCGACGGGGCCGGTCGTGACGACGGCGGTGCCAGCCGCCCCGAGGACAAGGGCGGCGAGGACCGCCGCGAGGACCGTCGTACGCGTACGCCGCTGTCGCTGTCGCTGGATACCGGTGGACATGGGCCGACGGTAGGGCCGGCCGGTGCGGTGGCGCCTGAGTAGACGTACTCATCCCCGGTACGGCGGGGCGGGGCTCCGGGCGGGGCATCCCCAGCGGGCCGGGTCCTCGGTGGGCGGGGGTCTCTGGCGGGTGGGGTCCCTGGTGGGCGGGCCGGGTGCGGGGGCTTCCGCGCTCCGGGGGCTTCCTGGCGATCCTGACGAGTTCTTCAACGGCTCTTCAAAGGTTCTTCAACGGTCCGGGCCTACCGTCCTGGTGTCCGGCCCGGGAGAGCCGGGCCGTCGGGGAGGTGGAACGGCTGTGGGAGACGGACCGGACCGCATCACGGGGGCCCCGGCGTCCGTGCCGCACGGGGGCGGCCACGGGCGGACGGCGGACCCGGGACGGGGTGCCGGACCGGGCCGGGAAGTTCCTCCTTGCGGGTCGGGCCGGGTCAGCCCGGCGGGACCCGCGGGAGTTGCCCCGGGGCCTTTCCTCCGGATCAGGCGTGAGCCCGCCGGGATCCGGCAGGGAAGGCCCCGGGGACGGGGGAAGAGCGCCCCCGGCCCGTAAGCCCTGTCAGGTCCGGTCCGGTCCTTTCCGGTCCTATCCGGTCCGGCCCTATCCGTTTCGGTCAGGTCTGTTTCGGTCGGGTCTGTTTCGGTCGGGTTGGGCATCCGGGTTTCCCGGGCGGTCCGGACCGGCCCCCACCGGTAGCAGCCGCTTCTCCCTCCTCCTTCCGCCCTTCACCGCCCTTCCGGCGGTGGGGGCAGCACCGTCGGAAGCCCGGCCGGCCGCCGCCCGGCCGGGCTTTCCGCATGGGCCCTCCGAACCCGTACGCGTCTACGGTTCGAAGGGCCCGTACGGCTGTTCACATGCGGTCGAGGACGACGGTGAACGTCGTGCCCGTGCCCACCGCGCTCTCCACCCGTACCGTGCCGCCGTGGTCGTGGACGATCTGGCGGACGATGGACAGGCCCAGGCCGCTGCCCCCGGTCAGCCGGCCGCGGGCCGCGTCCGCCCGCCAGAACCGGTCGAAGAGGTGCGGAAGATCGTCGGCGGGGATTCCGTGGCCGGTGTCGCTGACCCGGATCACGGCCTGCGGACCACGGGCTTCCAGGGCGAGCGTCACGCTGCCGCCGGACGGTGTCGCCCGGATGGCGTTGACGACCAGATTGCCGACGGCCTGGCGGAGCCGGTCCGGATCGGCATGGACCAGGACCGGCGGTCCGTAGTCGGCGGGTTTGAAGAGGAGCGCGACCCCGGTCGGTTCGGCCCGTGCCAGCTGGGCGGTACGGCAGGTCTCCAGCAGCTCGCCGAGGTCCGTCTCGCTGCGGTGGTACGTGAGGGCACCCGCTTCGGCGAGCGCGAGCTGCTGGAGGTCGTCGACGATCCGCTTCTGGAGCATGACCTCCTCGTGGAGGGAGTCCAGCAGCTCCGGGGTGGCCTCCACATAGCCGTCCTGAAGGGCCTCCACATAGCCGCGGAGATTGGCCAGGGGCGTCCTCAGCTCATGGGCGATATCACCGGTCATCCGGCGCTGGCGCTCCTCGGAACGCTGGAGCGACGCGGCCATCCGGTTGAAGTCACGGGCCAGTTCCGCGATCTCGTCCCGGCCGGTGACCGGGACCCGGCGCCCGAGGTCGCCCTCGCCGAGGGAACGGGTCGCCTCCGTCAGCGCCCGGACCGGGCCCAGCACGGCCCGGCTCAGCAGCAGCGCGGCGGCCGCGACGGCCAGTGCCACGCCCGCCGCGACGCCCGCGGCCGGTTTCGCCCCGGGGGACGGCGGCGGTTCGTCGCCCACCCCGAGCCGCACGGTGAGCCGGGGCGGTACAACACCCCGCACATTGTCCCGGAACACCTGCTGGAGGCAGGGGTCGATGCTCGCCGTATCGCTGCCCATGCACGCCTGGGCCGCGTCCTGTACCGACGCACGCGCATCGGGCGCCTTCGTCCGGGGGCACTGCGGGCGGGACGGGTCGGTCCGTACCGACGGGGTGCCGCTCGGAGTGAAGCTGACCACGGGGTCGGCCCCGGAGCGGGTGAGGCAGGCCGCGTACCGCATACCGGTGACATAGGCGCCGATCTCGCGGAGCGTGGTCTCCTTCCGGTTGAGCCGGCCGGTGCCGGCGGGCGGGCGGAAATCGGGCAGCGGATCCACCAGGACCGGTGTGCGGTCCCCGGGCAGGCGCGGTGCGCGGCCCTCCAGGGCGTCGGAGTCGGCGAGCAGTTCGTCGTCCCCGGTGGTGACGTGGATCCGCTGCCCGGTGTCCCGGGCCAGGGCGTGCACGGCGGTCGCGATGCCCTCCCAGGTGCCGTGGGTGGCGCCGTACTGCCGCAGTCCGGCCGTGATCCGGATCTCCTCGGCCAGACCGGCGGTCACGCTCTGCTCCACGGCGTCGGTCGTCTGCCGCCAGGTCAGCCAGGCGGTCGCGGCACACGCGGCGCAGGCGACGAAGAGCAGCAGAACGAGGGCGCGGAGGCGGAAGCTCACGGGGTGAAGCCACCGGCTCCGGGGAAGGGGGCGGAGCGCGGGCGGGGCTGCGGGGCGCGGTCGCGGACGGCACCGGCCCAGGGGCCTGCCGTCCTGGAGCCTCCGGACCTGGCACCGTCCGTCCCGGAGCCTCCGGACCTCGAACCCCCGTACCAGGCACCCTCGGACCCGGAACCTTCGGGCCAGGGGCCACCGGTCCAGGTGCCGGGGGCCTCCACCGCGTCCTCCGGGCCCCGGGACCCTTCCGGCTCCGGGCCGTCCTCCAGCGGCGCGATGAGGCGGTAGCCGCGCCCGTAGACCGTCTCCACGACCCGGGGGAAGCGGCCGTCGGCCTTCAGCTTCCGCCGCAGGTTCATCACATGCGCGTCCACGGTCCGTACCAGGACGCCCTGGTCGAAGCCGAAGACCCGGTCGATGATCTGGGCCCGGGTGAACACCCGGCCCGGTGACTGCGCCAGGACGTGCAGAATCGCGAACTCCTTTCCGGTCAGCGGGATCGGTACCTCCGCCAGCCGGACCTCGTACCGGTCGGGGTCGATCTCCAGCACCCCCACCCGCAGCACCGAGGCGGCGGCCGGTACGGCGTTCGCGCGGCGCAGCAGGGCCCGTACCCGGGCGGTCAGCTCGCGGGGGCTGTAGGGCTTGGTCATATAGTCGTCGGCGCCGAGGTCGAGGCCGAGGAGGAGGTCCTCCTCGGTGGCGCGGGCGGTCAGCAGCAGGATGGGCACCGGGGACTCCATCCGCAGGACCCGGCAGACGTTGAGGCCGTCGACGAGCGGCATCATCACATCGAGGACGATGAGGTCGGGCCGGGTGGCTCTGGCCCGGTCGATGGCGGCCCGGCCGTCGCTGACGACCTGGACGTCATGGCCTTCGCGCTCCAGATAGATCCGGATCAGCCGGGCCTGTTTGACGTCGTCCTCGGCGACCAGAATGCGTGACGTCACGACGGTTCCTCCCCTGGTGAACTCCCCCGTCACTGACGGATGTTCTTCCGCTACCCGGCGACTCTACGATTCGGAAAGTGGATAAAGCGGGCGGGCTTCATGGTGCCTTCACGATTGGGCGGTACGGGGGGTGGTGCGGGGGCGGTACGGCGGCGGGCCCCGGGGCGTTCCCCGGGCGGACCGCCGGTGTCCTCCAGCCGTTCTGCCTGGTGGCCTGCCCGGTGTTCCGGTGGGTTCTCGCCGGAAGGGTCGGTGCCTGAGGGGGAGGACAGCACGGCGAGGGGGGTTAACCCGAGAACGGTTCGGCCCGGCAGCCGGATGGGACGGTCCGGCCGTTCCCGGAAAGCTGGATGCATGATCGGAAATCGCACCACCACCGACGCCCACGGCACCACCACCGACGCCCACGGCACCACCACCGACGCCCACGGCACCACCACCGACAACCACGGATCGGCGGGGCACCTCGGGTCCACCGGCCGCTCCGGGCCTGTCCGTGTGACATTTCCTGTGGTGCCTGACGCATAGAGGTACGGGGGGGGTCCGGACCCGGCCCGGCACGGGGGTGCGGGCCGGAGCCGGGCCCTCCCGGTCGGACCGCCCCCGCGATGCCGAGCCCCCAACAGCCTCTCCCCGGAGGCCTTTCACCCCGCTGCCGGTATACGGCCGAAGGGGGAGATCGCCCGCGGATTCCCTCCCTCACTCCCGGTCGACCATGTCCCTATCGGCGCCTGATCCCTTCCAACGGCGGTCGGCGGGCACCCTGCCCGCGAAGGATGTGACCCGCGCGAAGAGCCACGTCCCCGCGCGCGGTTCCGCGGAGCCGGTCCACCCGGCGGTCGCGGAAGCGGACCCGGGCACCCTGCGCCGACCCGGCCTGCGGTCCCGCGCCCGTCCGCAGCCGTGCGGTGCGGGCGCGGGACCGGTATTCACTCCTGTTCGCAGAGCGCTCGCAGCAACTCGGCCGTGTGCGGAAGGTTGTTGTAGCGGAGCACCTCGCTGACGTCGACGTTGATGACGCCGCCGTCACCGGCGTGTCCGGCGACCGCCAGGACGACCCGGCGCTGGTCGGCCGTGAGCGGGGCGCCGTCCTGGTAGGCCTCTTCGGGGAAGACGATGTCGAGCAGGGACCGGGCCAGGGAGGGGGCGGTGAACGAGTTCGCCCCGTCCAGCAGGGCGCACATCTCGTCCAGACAGCCCTGGGAGTGTTCGGGTGGCAGCTGGGACAGCACATCGAGCGCATCGGCGGACGCGGTGCCTTCCGCGAACCAGTGCGCGCCGTAGCCGTCCAGGCCGGTGGTGTCGCCGAGGGTGGAGATGAGCAGCGGCAGCGCGTCCGGCAGCGGGTTCCCGCCGATCCGTACCCAGGTCAGCGCGGCGCAGAAGGCGAGCAGCGGATCCTTGTCCCCGAGGAACGGCTCCACCAGGGCACGGGTCTCGTCGCCGGGCGTAAGGCCGAGGCAGAGCAGCAGATCGCCGAGGTTCTCCCGGTCGCGCTCGTCGCCGTCCCGTGCGGCCTCGGCGGCCAGCCGGTCCCGCAGGGCGGCCGCGGCGGCCTCGCCCGGGGCGGCGGCCAGCAGATGGAACGCGGTCTGCTGGGCTTCGCGGGAGATGCCGGGGCCCCCGGCGGCGAGCCGGGCCCATGCCGGTGTCGCGGCGCCGAGCCGGGTGTAGATCTCGTAGTAGGCGGGCTCCACGTGGTTCTCCCCGTAGAACTCCGCCGGATCGTCCACCCCGGCGGCTGCGGCGTGCAGCTCCTTGAGCTGCCGGGTGTGGTCCGGACCGCCGTCACGGGTGACGACATGCAGCAGGAAGTTCAGCAGGTCCTCTTCCTCGGGCCGGGCCTCCGCCAGCGCGATCACGAACCGCAGGGCGGGGCCGGCGATCTCGGAGACGGTGTGCTGATGCAGCACGGTGTCCCAGATCGCGCCCAGGGCGTGGCCGGAGGCGAGCGGGTCCGGGACGGCCAGTCCCTTGATCAGGAAGGCGAAAGCCTCGCCGCCGCCGAAGAAGGTCTCGTACCCGGTCCACTCGATGTCGTCGACGCCCGCGAGGACATCCGGCAGGGGCGTGGTCCGCCAGGTGTGCACGGCGTGCGCGAACTGCCCCAGGTCGCCCCCGCGCTGTACCTCCAGCCCTTCGAAATCGGTCACGGCGCGTTCGGTGCCGTCCGGGCCGTCGACGCCGTACAGCTTCCACCGCCCCACGGGTTCGCCCTGGAGGCCGGGCCGGACCGCGCCCTCCGCGATCACCGCGCCGGAGACGTCCAGACCGCGCCACCACTCGACCGGTTCGTCGTCCACCAGCACATCGGACGGTACGACCTCGGCCAGGCGCGTCCCGTCCGCGTCGAACCACACCTCGGACACCAGGGCGTCGTCCCGTGTGGTGCGCTCGACCCTGACGGGCCCGTCCTGGTAGAAGCGCCGTTCGGCGACCGCGCCGTCGGATTCGGGCAGGGCCTCGGTCTCGGTCTGCGGCCGCCCCCGGTCGTACTTCCGGTACAGCAGAACCGTGCCGTCGGGGCCGTACGTCCACTCCTTGGCCGGCCACTCGTGCCGCCACGCCACCCACTCGCGGCGCCGGGCCGGGCGGCCGTCCCTGAACTCGACGACGATCGGCTCGACCTGCGCCTCGCCGAACGAAAGGTCCTTCCACAGCCGCCAGGTGCCGAGGGCGGCGCCGGTCGCCGGGTCGACCTCACCGACGGCCCACGACTTCAGACCCGCGATCCACACGGCGTCGCCCGGAACGCCGTCCAGCCGCTCGGGCTCGCCGCGCGGATCGGTGAACTCGGCCCGGGGCGCGCCGGCCTCCCCGCCCAGCAGCCGCAGGGCGAGGGCGGACCGCCCCACGGACGCGGCGTGCAGTGCGGCGCCCTGCGAGCTGCCGAGCCCGAGGGCGAGACACTCCTCGACCGCCCGCTCGTCCCCGGCCAGCTCCGCGTCGACGAGCGGGTTGCTCTGGCAGGTGCTGGCCGTGTTGATCTGCGCCACCAGCTTGCCTTCGACGGTGTAGTACTCGGCGCCCTTGAACCGGCCGTCGGTCTCCCAGAACCGGTGCAGCCCGATCTTCCGCTCCTCCCCGCCCGGCTCGTAACGCTGGTGGTACCAGTGCCGGTGCCGTGCGGCGTGCTGCGCGTCCTCCGGCACCCCGGCCGGTCGGGGCGGTATCGGCTCCCCGTCGAAGTCGACCTCCGATCCGGCGGCGGTGTAGAAGCGCTGGCGGAAGAAGTACCCGTTCTCGTCGAAGTCCTGGACCAGGCGCCGGATCGACTCCGGCAGTTCGGCCATGACGGTCTCCTGCGACGGGGTGTCGGCGCGGTGGAGCACCATGGTGGTCCGCTTGCCGTCCTCCCACGGTCCTTCGCTCGCGACGGATCCGTCGTCGTGGTAGCGGATGTGCGGCCCGTGCATCTTCCCGTCGACCCAGTGGCTGGACTCGGCGAAGGTCCCGTCGGC
Source organism: Streptomyces sp. NPDC094448 (assembly GCF_044763775.1). Classification (NCBI taxonomy): domain Bacteria; kingdom Bacillati; phylum Actinomycetota; class Actinomycetes; order Kitasatosporales; family Streptomycetaceae; genus Streptomyces; species Streptomyces sp. NPDC094448. The sequence goes on from NZ_JBIWGU010000004.1 coordinate 80,347, forward strand.
CCGCCAGCAGCGCCACTCCCCGGTTTTCCCCCGCTCCCCGGTCGCCCCCAGGGTCCACCCCGTCTCCTCCTCGTCCCATCCGGCCCCGGCGGGCACGCCGTCGGGTCTGTCGGGGGTGGTGGCTTCGTCCATGGTCATGCTCCTCGTTCCTGCCTGTCACGGACCGCGTCGGACCGCGCGCGAGTGAACCGTCCACCGATGTGCCCCCGTGGCCGCTTGTGCGTGGCGTGCGATCGGTGCTGCGACGGGATGCTAGGCCCACCCACCGACAGGGCGGTACGGAGGTGGAGTTCAGACGGGTGGGGTGCCGGGTGGGGATTTGGGGGTGGTCCCGGCTTTGTGCCGGGGGTCGTGTTCGGGGCCGGGACCGTTCCCGTACGCGGGGCATTTGGGGCTGCGGCGCGTACGGGAGCCTTCAGCGCGGAGCGCGCTTGCGCGGGGCGGGGCAGGAGGGGTGCGCGTACAGGGAGGGTCGCGCCCCGGAGGCGGAGAACCCGAGCATCACGAGGTTCCCCTCGGACCGCTCGACGGGCCGGTCGCAGTAGACGCAGTACTCGGGGACCGGAACGGCGGCGGGGTCATTGCCCATGGTCGTCCATGGGGCTGTGTCGGCAGCGGGGGCAGTGGCAGGGCGGGAAGCGCAGTGGCTCGGGCGGGAGGTCGCGGGCGGCGTCGGCGTGGACGACCGTGTGCGGTCCCCAGGTCCGGCCCGAGTCCCGGGAGACACGAAGCGTCATCAGGATTCTCGGTCCGCCGTCCGTGGCGCGGGCGTTGCCGTCCGGAGGGCACCTGCCGGACAGCCGGCCGTCGTCGGTGATGGTCACGGAAACACGATGGACCCGGCACACTCCGTTGCGCGGCGTCGCTGAAGGCGACATTCCGACGACACGAAAGGCGTCAAATCGGTGTCATTGCAGGGTCGGTGGGCGTACCGTGCTCGCATGGCGACCCCGAACAGCGCTCTCCGGGCGGTCCGTATGGGCCTGCTGATGTCCCAGGACGACTTCGCCCGCGCGGTCCGCGAGGCCGGAAACCGCGCAGGCCGGCCCAACGATGCCAACAAGCGCCTGGTCCAGAGATGGGAGTCCGGCACGACCACCGCACCACGCGCCGTCTACGCCCGTGCCCTCGAAGCGGTCACCGGGCTACCCATCGACGCTCTCGGCTTCGACGGGGTCGTAATAGCCCGCGTGACCGACACCGGAACCGCCGGAGGCAGCGAGCCGAGCAGCCCCGACACCTCACCGACCGCAAGGGCTACTCCTGCGGCCATGCCCCACAACGCCCCGGCCACGGCCCACCGCAACTACTCGGGCGTCTGGCTGTCCCGCTACGAGTACTACTCCAGCAGCCGCGACGCCACCCACACCGGACAGCACTACGTGGTGATCCTCCAGCACGGCGACCGTCTCACCGTCCGCAGCCTGCCCGGCTCCTCCGACTCCCCGCTCACCATCGACCTCCACGTCGACGGCCACGTCGTTACCGGCACCTGGACCGAACAGACCGCAGCGGACGGCTACTACCGGGGCGCCCGCTACCACGGGGCCGTACAGCTCCTCGTCGAACCGACCGGCCGCCGCATGGCCGGCAAATGGGTCGGCTTCGGAAAGGACTTCGACATCAACACCGGCCCCTGGACACTGACCTTCGAAGACGCCTCCACCACCAAGGCCACCCTGGCCTCCTATGACAGAAAACCCACTGACAGCTGACATCCCACGCCGAAGGCGGACGCACGAGGTACTTACAGCCGCCGAGACCGGGCCGACTCGGTGCGCCGAAGGCAGCAGGGCACGGTCCGAAAGGAGTGCCACCGCGTGATCGAAGCAGAGCTGAAGGCCCGGGTGACAGCACCTGACGTGGTCCGGCGAGGTCTGGAGGGTCTGGTGGCAGGCCGTTCCGAGGTGTACCGGGACACCTACTACGACGCTCCTGATCACGCTCTTGAATCCGCGGACCAGGAGCTGCGGGTGAGGACCGTGCACGGCCCGGACGGGTCCCGGACGGTGCTGACGTTCAAGGGTGCGCGGGTGGACGACGAGTCCGGGTCCAAACCCGAGTACGAGACCGGGGTGGAGGACCCTGAGGCGGTGCACGCCCTGCTGCGCGGCCTGGGCTATGTACCCGTTGTCGAGTTCGAGAAGCGTTGCAGGAACTACGCGTTCGAGGCTCATGGACGGCAGATGCTCGCGACACTCGTACGGGTTCCCGAGCTGGACGGCACTTTCCTGGAAGTGGAGACGCTCACCGAGGAGCCCGATGTGGCCGCGGCGCTGGTGGACATGCGCGCGGTGCTCACGAGCCTGGGCATCGACGAGGACGATCTGACGCGAGAGTTGTACACGGACGCCGTGCGGGCGCGCCGGTGAACGGAAGGGGTGACACGGCATGGTGACCATGGCCGTGACGGGGCATATGGACCTGACCGAGGGGAGCGTGGCTCTGGTCCGTGCCGCCCTGCGGGAACTGCTCGCCGGGCAGGGTGACGGGCTGACCGGGGTGTCGTGCATCGCTGCCGGTGCCGACAGTCTCTTTGCCGAGGCCGTGCTGGAAGCGGGCGGGCGGCTGGTGGTCGTCGTGCCGTCGCGGGACTACCGGGCGGCCAAGGTGAAGCCGGGGCACGCGGAACTTTTCGACCGGCTGCACGGGGCCGCGGCCGAGGTTGTCGTCCTGCCGAACGAGACCGCCGACCGGGCTGCCTACGAGGCCGCCAACCGTGAACTGCTGGCCCGCGCCGAGCGCCTCGTCGCCGTATGGGACGGCACCCCGCCCTCCGGCAAGGGCGGCGGCACCGCCGATACGGTCCTCGAAGCACAGGCGGCCGGTATCCCCGTGGACATCGTCTGGCCCGAAGGGGCAAGTCGGCGCGGCTGAGTGCAACTTCAACCTCTGGACACGAGCGTCACCGAACCTCTGCGAGGCACCGCGTGAAGGGCACCATGAACCCGACCCTCGGCGTGATCGTTCTGACCATGGGGGACCGTGAGCCGGAGCTGTTGACTCTTCTTGATTCGGTGGCCGCGCAGGACGGTGAGGCCACCATCGTGGTCGTGCTGGGGCAGGGTGTTGCGTTGCCCGAGCTTCCGGCCTGGGCGGAAGGTATTGAGCTTCCGGAGAATCTCGGGGTCCCGGGTGGCCGGAACGCCGGGGTCGAGTGGCTGCGGCAGTACGGCGGCGTCGATGTGGTCGTCGTGCTCGACGACGACGGGTTCCTGCCCTGGACGGACACCCTGCAACTGGTCAGGGAGGCGTTCGCCGCCGAACCCCGGCTGGGGATCGTGAGCTTCCGTATCGCCGACGAGGAGGGGCTCACCCAGCGCAGGCACGTCCCCCGTCTCGGTGCCTCCGATCCGTTGAGGTCCGGGCCGGTCACCACCTATCTCGGCGGGGGCCATGCCATCCGGATGAGGGTGATCGACGAAGTCGGGGAGTTCCCTGCCCCGTTCTTCTACGCGCACGAGGAGACCGACTTCGCGTGGCGTGCCCTGGATGCCGGCTGGGACATCCACTACCGGGCCGACATGGTGCTCCGCCATCCCCGTACCGAGGCGTCCCGCCATGCCGTCTACTACCGCAACACCGCCCGCAACCGGGTGTGGCTGGCCAAGCGCCGTCTGCCCGCTGTCCTGGTGCCGGTGTATCTGATGACGTGGGCGGCGTACACCATGAAGCAGAGGCCGTTGAGGGAGGGCCTCAAGGCCTGGTGGTCCGGATTCTTCGAAGGCGTACGCACTCCGTGCCCGCCCCGGAAGCCCATCCGATGGCGCACGGTCCGGCGGATGACCCGCCTGGGACGCCCACCGCTGATCTGAACCGCTCCCGAGGGCATCGTGCTACCGGGCCATATGTGCCCGCCTGACCCCACACGCCCGTCCGAGCTGAGGTTGACGACCGTCCGGCCGACCGGGGCAGGAGCGGAGGCAGGGGTGGATACGGATACGGACACGGGGCTCCGTCGCCAGGTTCTGCCGGGACTAAAACGAACGCTCTATTGAGCGCGGTGTCGCGACTGTGGCGCGGCGCTAGGGCGATCGCTCTCGCGAGGAGGCGGCGGATATGGCGCCATGAGGCATGGAGTGGCGCCAGTGGGCGGGCTGTGGCGTTATGTCATGGCATGTCATGGCCTGCCATGGCGAAGGAGGCGGCTGTGCAATCCGCGATGGAGGTTCGTTTCCGCTGGTCGCAACGGTCTGGTGCCAGCGAGATGCAGAGCAGGCGCCAAGGGGCTTGCAGATGGCGCCATGAAGGTGCCATGATGACGTCATGGACCTCACGCCGTACGTCGAAACCGTTCGCCGCGAGTTCGCGGCGGCCTGCAAGGCAGGCGGGGAAGACTCCCGGGAGCCGGCGGAGTGGCTGAACGCCCCGCTGGAGGCGGCGACCCGCCTGGCCATGCTCCATGTGCTCTCCGCCGCCATGGACGAGATCACCCGCGAACTGGCGCCCGGCTCGGTCGAGATACGGCTGCGCGGGCTCGACCCCGACTTCGTCGTGACGCTGCCGCCCGCACACGACGGCGCCACGCCCCCGCCCGCCGAACCGCCCAGAACCCCCGCACCCGCCGAAGGCGGCGACGGCAGCACCGCCCGCGTCAACCTCCGGCTCCCCGCCTATCTCAAGACCCTGGTCGAGGAGGCCGCGGCCCGCGAAGGGCTGTCGCTCAACGGCTGGCTGGTACGTGCCGTGTCCGCCCGGGTCGACCGCGGAACCGGGACGCCCCGGCCGCCGGAGACAACGGCCCGGGAGAGCGGAAAGAGCTTCCAGGGCTGGGTGCGCTAGCCAGCCGCCCCGCCCCACCCCACGACTTCACCTCCCTCACGTCCCGCCGGCCGGGACGCTACCCCAGACCCACGAGGACGGGACAGCCATGCCTGCTTACGCCACCCCCCAGCCCATCTCCGTCACCGCGCACGTCGAAGGAGGCTCCATCCGCTTCACCGCGACCGACCGCACCGACACCGTGGTCGGCGTCCGGGCCCGCGAGCCGAAGAACGAGCTGGACGCCCGGACCGCAGAGCAGACCGAGGTCTCGTACACCAGCGGACTGCTCACCGTACGGACACCCAGGCCCGGCCTCCTGGGCCGGACCGGCATCGTCGACGTCACGGTCGAACTGCCCACGGGCTCCCGGATCGATATGACCGGCGCCTGGGCCCAGGTGGTCGGCGAGGGGCGGCTCGGCGAGGTCCGGGTGAAGACCTCCTCCGGCGATGTCCGCCTCGACGAGACCGGCCCGCTGAACCTGACCGCCAACCACGGCTCCCTCAGCGTCGACCGGGTCGAGGGCCTCGCCGAGATGACCACCAGCTCCGGCAGTCTGCGCGCCGGTCTCCTCGACGGCCCGGCCGTCCTGAAGAACTCGCACGGCACCACGGTCGTCGGCGCCGTGACCGGCGAACTGCGGGTGAAAGGCGCCAACGGCGATATCGAGATCCGGCGCGCCGAGGACTCCGTCACCGCGGTCACCGCGCACGGCACCGTCCGCGTCGGAGAGGTCGCCCGCGGCACCGTCCAGCTGGAGACCTCCTACGGCGCCATCGACGTCCGCGTCCGCGAGGGTTCGGCGGCGTGGCTCGACCTCAACTCGGGCGCCGGCCAGGTCCGTAACACGCTCGCCGAGTCCGGGGCCCCGGAAGGAGCCGAGGAAACCGTCACGATCCGCGCCCGCTCCCGCTACGGCAGCGTCGACGTCCTCCGCGCCGCCAAGGCATGACCCCGCGCACCGCACACCCGGGGCGCATCGCGCCCGAGCCCACCGCACCCCTTCTCCGACCCGGAGTCCGCCATGCCCTCATCCGCCCTGCCCACCGCCCGGCGAGCGGACGGCCCGCCGCCGCCCGCCGGAATCTCCGCCACCGGACTGCGCAAGTCGTACGGCGAGAAGACCGTCCTCGACGGCATCGACCTCTCCGTCCCCGCCGGAACCGTCTTCGCGCTCCTCGGCCCCAACGGCGCCGGAAAGACCACCGCGGTCAAGATCCTCTCCACGCTGATCTCCGCCGACGGCGGACAGGCCCGGGTCGCCGGCCACGATCCGGCCACCGAACCGCAGGCCGTGCGCGCCGCGATCGGCGTCACCGGACAGTTCTCCGCCGTCGACGGGCTGATCACCGGCGAGGAGAACATGCTCCTGATGGCGGACCTGAACCATCTCCCGAAGCGCGAGGGCCGGCGCGTCGCCGCCGAACTGCTGGAGCGTTTCGACCTCACCGACGCCGCCAGGAAACCCGCCGCCACCTACTCCGGCGGTATGAAGCGCCGCCTGGACATCGCCATGACCCTCGTCGGCGACCCGCGGATCATCTTCCTCGACGAGCCGACCACCGGACTCGACCCCCGCGCCCGCCACAATATGTGGCAGATCATCCGCGGACTGGTCTCCGGCGGTGTCACCGTCTTCCTCACCACCCAGTACCTGGAAGAAGCCGACGAACTCGCGGACCGCATCGCCGTCCTGAACGACGGCCGGATCGCCGCCCAGGGCACCGCCGACGAACTCAAGCGGCTCGTCCCCGGCGGACACGTACGCCTCCGCTTCTCCGTCCCCGCCGCCTACCGGAACGCGGCCGCCGCCCTGCGCGACGCCGCCCGGGACGACGAGGCCCTCGCCCTCCAGCTCCCCAGCGACGGCAGCCAGCGCGAACTGCGGGCCATCCTCGACTGGCTGGACTCCGCCGGTGTCGAAGCGGACGGACTGACCGTGCACACTCCCGACCTCGACGACGTGTTCTTCGCCCTGACCGGCGCCGGAAAGACCCAGGAGAATGCCCGATGAGCACCCTCTCGCACGCCGTCCGCGATACGACCACGATGCTCCGGCGGAACCTGCTGCACGCCCGGCGCTACCCGTCGATGACGCTCAACCTGCTGCTGACACCGATCATGCTGCTGCTGCTTTTCGTCTTCATCTTCGGCGAGGCCATGAGCGCGGGCATCGGCGGCAGCGGCGCCGACCGGGCCGACTACATCGCGTTCATCGTGCCGGGTCTGCTGCTGATGACCATCGGCGGCGCCACCGTCGGCACCGCGGTCTCCGTCTCCATGGACATGTCCGAGGGCATCATCGCCCGCTTCCGCACGATGGCCATCAGCCGCGGATCCGTGCTCAACGGGCATGTCATCGGCAGCGTGCTCCAGTCGATCATCGGTGTGGTGCTCGTCGGCGCCGTCGCCGTCGCCATCGGCTTCCGCTCCTCCGGAGCCACCGCCCTGGAGTGGGTCCTGGCCTTCGGCATGATGGCGCTGTTCGCCCTGTCGCTCACGTGGATCGCGGTCGGCATGGGCCTGATCAGCCCGAACGCCGAGGCCGCCAGTAACAACGCCCTGCCGCTGATCTTCCTTCCGATGATCTCCAGCACCTTCGTCCCGATCGACGCGATGCCCGGCTGGTTCCAGCCGATCGCCGAGTACCAGCCCTTCACCCCGGCCATCGAGACCGTCCGCGGACTGCTGCTCGGCACCGAGATCGGCCACAACGGATGGCTGGCCGTGGCCTGGTGCCTGGGCCTGGCCGCGCTGGGCTGGTTCTGGTCCAGGTCGGTCTTCAACCGCGACCCGAAGTAAGCACGGGGGCTCGTTCCCGGACGGGGGTGGCGGACACCGGCAGCACGCCGGAGTCCGCCGCCCCCGCGGTGTGTCCCACACGGCCTAGTGGATCCGCAGCGGCGTGACCCGCCCGATGCGGACCGTCTCCGGCTGCCGTACGAGCCGCGCATAACGGGCCCGTGTCCCGTTCCCGGCCGCCTGGCGGCGGCCGTTCATCCGGCCGAGCCGCGCGCCCGGCACCGCCGAGGGGACCCCGCCGGATCCGGCGGCCCGCGCGGCCGCCCCGCCCCCGGGCCCGAACACACCCTTTGCCGAAGCCCCCAGCCCGAATATCGCCCGCGCCCCGGCCGCCAGTGTCCGCAGCCGGGCCGCCAGCACCGCCCCCAGCCGCCTCACCACCGCCACGGCGACCTGCCTGCTCCCGGAGCACGCGTTCATGAGCCCGACCTCCCGTATCGCGGTGTGTGCCGCCGACATCCGTGCAGTCGACACCTACGAGGTGCTCCGGCCCCTCCGTTCCGTCGCACCCGGCGGATGTGAGCCCGGTCACCGGTCAGGGCCGCCCGGCCGCCGCCCGTACGATCGCCGCCTCCAGCGAAGCGATCCGCTCGGCCAGCCCGCTGTACGGATCCCGCTCCGACTCCCGGGCCCGCGCGTACGCCTCCTTCACCGCAACCCAGCGCGCCGCCCCCGCCTCGTCGAGCGTCCCCCGCAGCGCGGCCAGCTTCAGCAGGTTCGCCTCGGTGTCCCCGGGCAGCGCCTGCGCCTCCGCCGTGTAGTGGTCACCGACGACCGCCGCGACCTCCGCCTCCGTCATCGCCGGGCTGAGCCGTTGCACGATCCGGTTCATATTGCGGTACGAACCCTGGAGCCGGAACGGCGGTTCGGTACGGGCCGCCTCCGACACCCCCGCGGACGCGATGTACGCCGAGTTGACCGCGAGGACCGTCTCCCGGGCCGCCAGCACCTGCCGCAGCACCCCGACGATCCGCTCCAGCTCCCCCGCGGCGTACGGATGGACCAGCCCGTCGCGGCGGGCCGCCGGATCCCCGGCCGCGAGCCGTACCAGCAGTTCCACATCCGACCGCTCCCGGCCGGCCAGCGGCGCCAGTTCGGGGTGCGACGTCAGCGCGTTCTCCACGAAGCTCAGCCGGAACGCCTCCTCCTTCCCGGTGAGTACGTCTCCGAGGTTCCACACATCGGCCCGGTTGGCCAGCATGTCCGGCAGCCGGAACCTTTCGCCGGAGCCGGTGTACGGATTGCCCGCCATCACCACCGCGAACCGCTTCCCCCGCAGATCCCGCCCGCCGAGGGTGCGGCTCGCGTCGCACAGCGGCAGGAACTTCTGGAGCAGTTCGGGCGAGGTGTGCTGGATATCGTCCACGTACAGCAGCACGTTGTTGCCCGCCGCCACCGCGAAGGCGATCTTCTCCAGCTCGGCGCGGGCCGCCGCGTCCGGTGCCTGCTCCGGGTCGAGGGAGACCGTGCCGTGCCCCAGCGCCGGACCGTCGGCCTTGACCAGCAGCAGCCCGAGGCGCTCCGCGACGTACTCGACGAGTGTGGTCTTGCCGTAGCCGGGCGGCGACAGCAGCAGCAACAGGCCCCCGCTGTCGGTCCGTTTGGCGTCGCCCGCCGCGCCGAGCTGCCGGGCCAGGCTGTCGCCGACGAGCGGCAGATACACCTCGTCGACGAGCCGGTTGCGGACGAACGCCGACATCACCCGGGGCCGGTACTCGGCCAGCCGCAGCCGGGCCCGTTCGGCGTCCACGAGCCGGGACCGCAGGGCGCGGTAGGCGCGGAATCCGGGCACGTCCCGGCCCGCGAACGCGGTGGTACGGGAGAGGAACTCGTCGAGCCTGAGGTCCAGGGCGCCGCCGTCGATCCGGGGGTGGCTGCCGAGCAGGCCGTCGACGGTCACGGCGGCGGGGCCTTCGGCGTCGTAGCGGTCGAGGTCCGGATACAGCTCCAGGGCCAGCGCCTCGGCGAGCACGTCGGCCGGTACGTCGCGCCCGGTGGAGCGGGCGTACGCGGTGAGCCACCCCTCGGTGATCCGCCGCACGGTCGCGGGCTCGTCGGCCCCGCTCTCGCGGCCCGTCCCGCGGTACGCCGCGCCCACGGCTTGCCGGAAGGCCGCCACCAGCGCCCGCGCCGCCGGGCCCGTCACAAAGCCGCGTTCGCCCGTCAGCTCCTCCACCAGATACCCGGCCGCGGCGGCCGCGTCCGGGCCCGCCGGACCGGCTGCGGCTCCAGCCGGACCGAACGCGCCCGCCACCCCGCCCGCCGACCCGGCCGCCGCCCCGCCCGCGCCCGCCGCCTCCGCCGAATCGTCCCCCGCCGTACCGCCCGCCGCCTCCCCCGACCCGGCGATCGCCTCCGCCAGCTCCCTGTGCAGCGCCCCCAGCGCCGGAGACGGCCCGAACCGCTCCCGCGCCGCCACCAGCGATACCGCCTCCCGCGTCCACCGCGCCCGGTCCGCCACCTCCGCCCCCGCCCAGAACGCCTGGGCCCGCGCCCGCTCCCCGCCCCCGTACCGCAGCAGCCCGCCCACCCGCCACAGGCCCGCCGCCGCCCGCAGCACCGCGACCGCGTCGTGGTCGTGGACCCCGCGCTCGTACCCCTCGTCGTACGCCTCCGCCACCGCCCCGGCCACCAGCTCCGCCGGATCCCCGCCCGCGACGGCCGCGGGCAGCAGCCGGGCCGCCAGATACTCCGCGCGGTAGACCTCCGGCGACTCCGACGGCAGCGACCGCCCCCAGTAGGGCCGCGCCGCCGCGAACTCCGGGCCGCCGCCGACCGGCCCCCGCCAGTCCGTGCCCGTCAGCGCGAACACCATCCCGTCGCCCTGCGGCAGCAGCGTCAGCTCCGGCTCCCGCGCGGTGACCGCGAACGCGTGCCGCCCCAGCCGGATCGTGCCCCCGCCGTCGCCGAACAGCTCGCGCCGGTCCCGCAGCGCCCGTACCGCCTCCGCACGGGCCGCCTTCAGCCGCCCCTCCACCTCCTCGGCCCGTACCGGATCACCGAGTTCCCGCAGTTCGGCGGCGGTCCGCCGGATCCGGGCGACCATCGGGTCCGAACCGAAGTACGCGTGCAGCGCATCGCTGCCGTCCAGCGCGGACGCCCGCCGGGCCACCGCCTCCAGCACCCGGCGCGCCGACTCCGCGAGCCGCTCCGTCCGCCGCGCCCGCTCGTCGTCCAGCGACTGGCGGCGCGCCGAGAATGCCTCGTACACCTCCGTCCGCTTCCCCGCGATCTCCGCCAGGAAGCCGTCATGGCCGGGGAAGCGGGACTCCAGGTTCTCCAGCTTCAGCAGCAGCGCGGCGAGCCGCTCGTCGCACTCCTCCGGTGTCCCGGCCGCCGCGAGTGCGCCCGTCACCGACTGGGCGAGCAGCGCGAGTTCCGCGGCGAACTCGGCCCGCCCCTCCCGCTCCGCCAGGTCCCGGCGGCGGCCAGCGAGGGCGGCGCGGGCCCGGTTGACCAGGGCGGTGACGGACGCGATGCGCTCCAGGATGCCGGTGCGGACCGTGGTGTCCCCGATGTCGAGGCCCGCGACGACCTCGGTCAGTTCGCCGAGACCGGCGGCGCGCGCGTCCAGCCCCGCCACCACCTCACCGGCCTCCGCGGCCGTCGTCAGCCCGGCGGCCCGGTCCGCCAGCGCCGTGATCTCCGCGCGGTAGCCGTCGAAGGCCTCCTCGCGGGCGAGGAACGCGATCGCCCGGCGGCCCGCCGAAGCGGTGTCCGCGGCGACGTCGTCCGCGAGCGCGTCGATCGCGCCGGCGTCCGCGTACCGCAGCTCCTTCAGCGCCAGCAGCCGGCCGCGGGCCGACCGGAGTCCGGTGATCCGCCCGATCCACTCCTCCGCCGACGCCGGGGACTCGCCGCGCACCCGCCGCACCAGCCGGGCGATCCCCGCGGCCTCCCCGGCGAGGGCCTCCGCGGCCTGCCGGGTCAGCTCCCGTACGGCCGCGAACTCCTCCACCGCCGATGCCGCGGCCGTCCGGATCTCCTCCAGCGGGCCGCGCAGCCCCCCGGCGTCCGCGTCGCCCAGCCACGGATGCCGGTCGGCGGTCCGCTCGCAGTCGGCGGCCAGCGCCTCGTAGAGACCGGCCGTCGGCTCGCCCGCCGCGGCCTCCACGGCGCCGCGCGCGACGGCGAAGGCATCCGCGACCGCCCGTACCAGGGACGCGTTCCCGATCCGGGCGAGCGGACCGTCCGGATCCCCGGCGGGGGCGTGTCCGTCGTGTTCCTCGGAGACGTACGGGCTCCGCCAGATCTGCACCGTGTGGGTACGGGACGGCTCCCCGCCGTCCGGCGCGGCGAGCGCCACCAGCGTGCCGTCGTCGAGCAGCGCCCAGCCCTCGCAGCCCAGCGGCGCCACGACCTCCTTGCGGACGGTGTCGTACGGCAGCAGGATGCACCGGCCGCCGTCCGGGGCGCGGAACGCGTAGAGCACGCTGTCGCCGCCGGGGGAGCGGACGGCCCGCTCGAAGGCGGCGTCCGGGTGGGGATCCTCGAAGGCCTTGGCGGATCCGGTCCCGGCGGACCGGGCATAGCCGCCGGGGAAGACGACGCCCTGGTCGTCGGGGAGCCGCCGCAGCGCGCCGCCCGCACCTTCGAGGCGGTTCACCGAGCCGGTGAGGGTGTGGACGACGAGCTGCCGTACGGCGTCCTCGTTGTACGGGCGGACCCGCAGCAGCACCAGGGGTCCGACCCGGGCCCAGGACACGTCCGCGTCCGCGAGGGCCTGGAGGGGTTCGGCGACCGGCTCGGAGAACACCCCGCCGGGGCTGCCGGTGTCGGCGGTGCCGTCGCTGGTCCTCACGGTCAGCGTGCCGCCGGTCGTCGACACGTACACGCCGTCGGTGATCCGGATCTGCGGACGGCGGCCCGGGACATGGTCGTCGCGGCCGGTCGCGGTCCAGACGATGTCGTCCGGCGGCGGCGCGGCGGCGAGATCGCGCTCCCCGCGCCCGTCGAGGAAGCCGAGCGGCGAAAGGGACCAGCGCAGAACGCGTACGTCGTCGTTCTTGCCGGTGCGGAAGACGGCGAGGAGCCGGTCGTGGGTGACCAGCAGCCGCGCGGGCCGGGCGCCCTGGAAGAAGCGGCAGAGCGCGGCGAACTCGGCCCGGAAGGCGGGGTCGTCGAGGAGACCGGGGACGGCGTCCTCGGGGAGCGGGGCCAGTTCGCGGTCGTACAGCGCGAAGACGTCGGCGGGTTCGGTCACCGGCGAGAGCGCGGCGGGCGCGTCGCGGAGGAGGAGCAGCGCGCCGCCGACGGCGACGAGGTCGCGGGGCGTTCCGGGTGCCGCGGTACGGAGCCGGCCGGTCCCGGCGAGGGAGAGTTCGGCGCTCCCGAAGGCGGCGGTACGGGCCCGGTCGAGGGCCCCTGCCCGCTGCGCCAGTTCGTCCCCGCGGGCCCGCAGCCGGTCCCGCAGCACCTCGTAGGTCCCCGCGTCCATGGTTCTCCTCCGTCGTCTTTCGTACCTCCGCGGCCCGCCGCGGCGCAGTACTGCGGTCTGGTGCCCGCGGCGTCCGCAGCTCGCAGCTCACCGCTCGCCGCGCCCGCGGTGTGGTGCCCGCGGCTGCCGTCCCCCGTGGCGGCAGCCGCGGAACCTTCCAGGTGGGGTGGGGTGGGGTGGGGTGGGGAGCCGGGTGCGGGCCCCGGGCTCTCCGGCCGGGCCCGCGGCTGCCGCCCCCCGCGCGGCAGCCGCGGATCCTTTCGGCCCCGGGGGCGGCGGCGGCCCGTGCGGGACAGCGGCCTCCGCAGGAGCCCCGCGGCAGCCGCGGAACCCTCCCAGGGCCTCAGCCCTTGCCGTTCAACCCGCTCATCCCACCGACTCCGCCCAGCCCCGCCAGGGACTTGTCCGCCAGGCCCAGCCGCCGGGCCGCGTCCAGCAGCTGCCCGAGCTGCCCCTCCGCGCCGCCGCCCGAGCGCATCAGCTGCGTCAGGAACGCCGACACGGTCAGGTTCTGCACATCGGCGGTCGACACCGACCCGAGGAGCGCCGTCAGGTCCTCCCTGAAGGCCCCCGACCCGTCCAGCCAGGGCCCGGCGAGCTGCTGCACGGTCGACGACTTCTCCACGAACCCGTCGACACCCTTCCCGAGCGCGATCGCGCCGACCAGCCGGTCGAAGAAGACCGACTCCCCGCCCACGATGTCGATATCGGCGTGCTCCAGCCCCACCGAGATGAGCTGGGCCTGCGCCTCCGCGACCTTCCGCTGGGTGTCGAGCCCCGCGAGCCGTACGTCCCGTTCCGCCTCCAGGCGCAGCCGGTACTCCTCGTGGCCCCGGCCCGCCTCGTCCAGCGCGGCCATCGCCGCCGCCTTCTCGGTGAGCCCGGCGGCCTCGGCGGTCAGCTTCTCGCGGATGCCGTCCGCCTCCGCCTTCAGCCGCTCGGCGAGCGCCGCCGCTTCCGCGCGGCCCGCGCGCTCGATGACATCGGCCTCCTTCTCGCGGACGGTGACCGCGGCCAGGCCCTCGGCCGCGGCCTCCGCCCGTACCCCCTCCGCCAGGCGGATCTTCGCGCGGGCGTCGAGTTCGGCGGACTTGCTGCGGGCCTCGGCGAGGGTCAGCTCCTCGGCGGCCCGGTGGACGGCGGACTGCTCGGCGGCCTCCGCGGCCTTGATATCGCGGACCAGCTGCTCCTGCGCCGCCGCCTCCGCCGCAATGACGACCTGCTGCCGCCCCCGCTCGGCCTCCTCGACCGCGCGCAGCCGTTTGATGGACTCCTCCTGCTCCGCGACCGTACGGTCCACGGCGACCCGCTCCCGGATCACCTCGGCGATCTCGCGGCGCTCCGCTTCGAGTTCCTTCTCGGCGGAGATCCGGGTCAGCTCGGTCTCCCGCTCCCGGGCGATGACCTCCAGCAGCCGGTCCTTCTCGATGCGCTCGTTCTCGATGGCGATGACCCGCTCGCGGTTCTTCGCGGCGACGGCGACCTCACGGGTCTGGTTCTCGCGGTGGACGCCGAGCTGCTCCTCAGTCTTGAGGAACGCGGTCTGCGCGCGCAGCCGCTCCTCCTCCACCACCCGGGCGGTCTCGGCCTCCTCGCGGGCCCGCGCGGTCTCGATCTCCCGGCGCTGCCGGATCTCGGCATCGGTCTGGCGGCGTTCCAGTTCGAGGATCGCCTCGCGGGCGTCGACGTTCTGGCGGGTGATCTCCTTCTCCTCGTCGCGCAGGTACTCGTTGGTGCGGACGTGTTCGACGGCGGTCAGCTCGGTGATCTTGCGGATGCCCTGGGCGTCGAGGATGTTGTCGCGGTCGAGCTGGGCGAGCGGGGTCTGCTCCAGATAGTCGATGGCCGCGTCTTCGAGGCTGTAGCCGTTCAGATCGGTGCCGATGACCTGGATGATCCGGTCCCGGAATTCGTCGCGCTTGGTGTAGAGGTCGGTGAAGTCGAGCTGCTTGCCGACGGTCTTCAGGGCCTCGGAGAACTTCGCGTTGAACAGTTCCTGCAGCGTGGCCTGGTCGCTGGCGCGGGCGGTGCCGATGGCCTGGGCGACCTTGATGACGTCTTCGACGGTCTTGTTGACGCGGACGAAGAACGAGATGCGGATATCGGCGCGGATATTGTCGCCGCAGATCAGGCCGTCGCGGCCGGTGCGGGAGATCTCGATGGTCTTCACCGAGATGTCCATGGTCTCGGCCTTGTGGAGCACGGGCAGGACGACCTGGCCGGTGAAGGTGACGTCGACCTTTCTCATCTTGGAGACGATCAGGGCCTTGCCCTGTTCGACCTTGCGGAAGAGCCGGCCGAGTACGAGGACGGCGGCGACGACGATGACGAGGACGAACGCGACGAGCAGCGCGGCGCCCAGGGTGATGGCATCCATGAGGAAATCTCCGGAGTTTCGGAGCGGAGGGCGCCCACGGGTCCCGTGCGGGGACGTCAGGAAGGGGCGACCCAGAAGAACTCGCCGGCGGAGTCGTACGCGTACAGCAGCGCGGAGCTGCCGGACGAGAGCGCGTACCCGTCCTCGGCGGACTGGCGGACCTGGACGACGGCGGTGGAGCCGTCCCGCGCGGTGACCTCGGCCTGGCCGAAGCCCGCGTCCACCCGTCCCGTGCGGATGGTGCAGGTCAGCCCGATGAAGTCATGGCGGGACGGCCCGGGTTCGTCGGGGAAGAGGGTGGCCAGTGGGCGCGCGATCAGGCGGCTGAGCCACCCGGCGCCGAGTGCCGAGGCCACCAGGACGAACGGCCGGGGAACATCCGGCAGGAGCACCGACCAGGTCAGGCTCTGGAACCAGCCGAGGGCGGCGAAGAGGGAGACCGATACGAGGACGGTGGTGCTGAGCACACCGTCGAAGCCGTCGTGGTCGACGGCGCCGGTGAGAACGAGCAGCCAGAAGCAGACCACGACGGCGAGGGCGGAGGTGAAGAGGAGGGTGGGGAAGGCGGCGACGATCCTCAGGAATTCGTCCATGCCGTACCCTCCTCTCCCTTTTCTGCCCCGGCCGACGAGACCGATCATGCCTTCGGAATGAATCCCTCCGCATTGCCTGGGACCGGCAGTCTTTACGCTTCCTTAATGCCGGTGGCGCACCACGAGGGGGAAGAGATGCTGGAGAGCGGATACATCCGGATACTGACCGACGCCTGTGCGACGGGCCGCCGCCTCACCCGGGACGAGCGGGAGTCGCTGCGGGCGGGCGGTGAACGGGCGGCGGAGGCCGGGACGGGGCTTCGGGAGCTGGTACGGGAGCAGCTGACGGCGGCCGAATCCGTACGCCTTGCACTGCCGCGCGAGACGGCGGATCACCTTCTGTCCATCGTCACGGAGGCGGTGGACGTGTTCGCGGAGGGCCATGAGCGGGCCCAGCGGCTTGCCGTCCGCAGGCAGGAGGCGGCACGCCGGGAGTTCATCGACGACCTGCTGTACGGCCGGAGCGACCTGGGCCGCCTTGCGGAGCGTGCCGAACGCTTCGGGCTGCTGCTCTCGCAGGCGCATGCGGTCGCCGTGGCGGAGGGCCCGGAGCCGTACGACGACGGCTATCCGGTGACCCGCCAGGTGGAGACGTCCCTCCTGGCGCGCTTCGGCGACCGCCACCTCCTCCTCACCACCAAGGACGGGCGGCTGATCTGCATCGCCCCCGGTGACCAGCAGGACGTGCTCCGGTACTTCGCCAAGCAGGCGTACGCGGCGACGGACGGCGGCCGGATCGCGGTGGGCCGCGCCCACCCGGGCCCGGGCGGGGTGGTCCACTCGTACGAGGAGGCACTCAACGCGCTGGACCTGGCGTCCCGCATGGACCTGGACGCGCCGGTGCTCCACGCGGCGGACCTGCTGGTCTACCCGGTCCTGACCCGCGACCGCCAGGCGATGGCGGACCTGGTCGTCTCGGTCCTGGGCCCCCTCCGCACGGCCCGCGGCGGCGCCCGCCCCCTCCTGGACACGCTGACGGCCTACTTCGACACGGGCTGCGTGGCGGCGGAGGCGGCGCGCCGGCTGTCGCTGAGCGTGCGGGCGATGACGTACCGCCTGGACCGCATCCACAAACTGACCGGAGCGGACCCGTCCGACCCGGTCCACCGCTACACGCTCCAGACGGCGGTGATCGGGGCGCGGCTGCTGGGCTGGCCGGAGCGGGAACTCTAGCCGGGTGGAGTCCAGCTGCCCATGACGGATTGCGGCCTCCCCCCCACGGGGTTGCATTTATTGCAGATGACGCGTTCGTCGGACACCGCCGAAGCAATCGCCGTTCAGACACACGGACGCGGCAACGTCCACCGTCTTGCCACTCTGGTGGACTGCCACTTGCGTGCGGGAGAAGCCGACCGGGCGGCCGATACGGCCACCCGAATGCTCGACACCGGAGAAGGCATGGAATCCCAGCGGATGAGGGACCGGATTGTCAAAGTCTGAACCCTCTGGCCCCCGCCAGCGGGGGTGGACCGTCGAGGCCATCCGGCGTCTTGGGCCCCCGGCTAACCGCGCGCCCGCACCGGGAAGAGTGCGTCGAGCCGGGGCGTCTCCCGCTCTGCGACGGCCTCGGTCTCCTCGGGCTCGTCCTGCCCTTCCTGGACCGCCTCCAGCGCCTCGTAGAACGCTTCCTCGTCCTCGCCCGCCAGCGCGTCGAAAGCCTCCTTCGCCACGTAGTCCAGCTCCTCCCACTCCGGCCACTCGTCGTCCCGCCAGACCCGCACATCGCGCCCCGCGAGGGCCCGCACCTCGGGTATGTCCGCGAGGGCGTCGGGATCGGCGAGTACCGCCTCGTACGTCTGCCGTCCTTGAGCCACCAGCCAGCGCGTGAAGTATTCGAAGCCGTCGTCGGAGCAGAGGCCGCTCTCGATGCGCATGACCGCCGGGAGCAGCGCCTCCATGGTGACGGCGTCGCACGCGGCCTCCAACTGCGCCTGGAACCCGACCACCGCGTCCGCGGGCAGCCGCAGCAGCTCCGCGCGCAGCCCGCTCAGACGCGAGGCCCGGTCACCGGTACGGCGGCTCAGTTCGTCCATGAGCGCCCAGAAGGAATTCTCATCCATGCGGCACAGGATCACAGCCGGCACTGACACACCCCGGTGACCTGTGCGGACGGGCCCGCCGAACCCCGGCGGGCCCGGAACCAGCGTCTAGCCCGCCACCTGGACTTTGTCCGCCTGGAGGCCCTTCTGGCCCTGGACGGCCTCGAAGGTGACCGTCTGACCCTCCTTCAGGGACTTGAAGCCGGTCCCTTCGATCGCGCGGAAGTGCACGAACAGGTCGGACCCGGATTCCGGCGTGATGAAGCCGTATCCCTTTTCATCGTTGAACCACTTCACAGTGCCGTTCTGGCGCTCGGCCACGTCAATCCTCACTCAGGTGCTGTCGGTCATCGTCTTCGGCAAATGCCGGAACGATCATTACACACAGGGTTGCCTTACACCTACGGAGAGCGACCTGTGGGGGAAAGTTGCCCGACGGTTGTCGATCCGGCCGTGTTCCGTTCGACGACATGACGGGTGGCGCCCCCGCCACCCGTCGAAGCGACCGAACCTGACGAGGGAAACCCCATGAACCAATTGCTGCGGGTCATGAACTTCAACGTCTCCAGCGACGGCATCGGGGCCGGTGAGGACCAGACCCTGGAGCGGCCCTTCGGCTTCGAACACCCCGAGCGGCTGTTCTCGTGGGCCGGGGCCACGGCGAGCTGGCCCATGCGTACGGACGCCGGGGGGAGCCGCGGGCTGGACGACTACTTCACCCGGGACTTCGCCCGCAATATCGGCGCCGAGATCATGGGCCGGAACAAGTTCGGGCCCCAGCGCGGGCCCTGGCAGGACCACGAGTGGCTCGGCTGGTGGGGTGACGAGCCCCCGTTCCACACGCCCGTATTCGTGATGACCCACCACGAGCGTCCGTCGTTCACGCTCTCCGACACCACGTTCCACTTCACCGGCGGAGACCCGGCCGCCGTCCTCCAACGGGCGAAGGAAGCGGCGCAGGGCCGGGACGTCCGGCTCGGCGGCGGGGCCTCCACCATCCGGCAGTTCCTCGACGCCGACCTGGTCGACACCCTGCATGTGGCGGTCTCACCGCTGAAGCTCGGGTCCGGGGTACGGCTCTGGGAGTCGCCGGACGAGCTGCTCGACCGGTTCCAGCTGGAGGTCGTGCCCAGCCCGAGCGGGGTGACGCACCATCTGTTCTGGCGCAGATGAGGCGCAGATGAGGTGAGGGAGAGGCGAGGACGCGCGAGGACACGCGGGGACACGGCAGTGCCCGGTGGGGACGCACCTCCCACCGGGCACCGGTCCGTGGCCGTCAGCCCTTGCGCTTGTTGATTTCTTCGGTGAGTTGGGGAACGACGGTGTGGAGGTCGCCGACGACGCCGTAGTCGACGAGGTCGAAGATCGGTGCCTCGGCGTCCTTGTTGATCGCCACGATCGTCTTCGACGTCTGCATACCCGCCCGGTGCTGGATCGCGCCCGAGATACCCGAAGCGATGTACAACTGCGGCGAGACGCTCTTACCGGTCTGCCCGACCTGGTGGGCGTGCGGGTACCAGCCCGCGTCCACCGCCGCGCGCGACGCGCCCACCGCACCGCCCAGCGCGTCCGCGAGCGCCTCGATCAGCGCGAAGTTCTCACCCGAGCCCAGCCCCCGGCCACCGGAGACCACGATCGCCGCCTCCGTCAGCTCCGGACGCCCCGTCGACTCCCGCGCCGACCGCGACACCACCCGCGCCCCACGGGCCGAGCCCGCGAAGTCCACCGCCAGCTCCTCCACCGCCCCCGCACCCTCCACAGCCTCCACCGGCGCGCTGTTCGGCTTCACCGTGATGACGGAGATCCCGCGGGTCACCCGGGAGCGGGTGGTGTACGAGGCGGCGAACGCCGACTGCACCGCCACCGGACCCCCCTCACCCGCCTCCACGTCCACCGCGTCCGTGATCACACCCGACCCCAGCCGCAACGCCAGCCGGGCGGCGACCTCCTTGTTCTCCCCCGACGACACGAACAGCACCGCCACCGGCCCCACCAGCTCCACGGCCCGCTGCACCGCATCCACCCTCGGCACCACCAGGACATCCGCGAACTCCGGCGCCTCGGACACCAGAACCCGGGAAGCACCATGAGAGCCCAGCACCCCGGCCGTCCCCCCGGCACCCGCACCCAGCGCCACCGCCACCGGTGCACCCAGCCGCCGCGCCACCGTCAGCAACTCCAGCGTCGGCTTCCGGACCGACCCCTCCACATGATCGACAACAACCAGAACATCCGCCATGACACACACTCCAGAAGAAGAGAGAACGGGAGAGACAAGAAGGGACGGGACGGGAAGGGTCAGACGAACTTGCGGGACGCCAGGAACTCCGCCACCCGAACGCCTCCCTCACCCTCGTCCGTCACCACCGTCCCCGCACTGCGCGCGGCCCGCGCCTCCACCCCGTCCACCGCAGTCCACGCCCCCGCCGCACCCACCAGCCCCGCGTCCAGACCCAGCTCCTCCAGATCCCAGGACTCCACCTTCTTCTTCTTCGCCGCCATGATCCCCTTGAAGGAGGGGTAGCGCGCCTCGCCGGACTGATCGGTCACCGACACCACCGCCGGCAGCTCCGCCTCCACCACCTCCGACGCCACATCCCCATCACGACGCCCCGACACCACACCACCCGCCACCGACACCTCCGACAGCAGACTCAGCTGCGCCACCCCCAGCCGCTCCGCCAGCAACGCCGGGAGCACCCCCATCACCCCGTCCGTCGACGCCATCCCGCACACCACCAGATCGAACCCGGCCCGCTCCACCGCCGCCGCCACCACCAGCGACGTCCCCATCACATCCGAACCGTGCAGACCGTCGTCCTCGACATGGACCCCCGCGTCCGCACCCATCGACAGCGCCTTGCGCACCGCCTCCCGCGCATCCTCCGGACCCACCGTCAACACCGTCACCGACGCATCCCCACCAGCCGCCTCCGAGATCCGCAGCGCCTGCTCCACCGCATACTCGTCCAGCTCCGACAACAGACCGTCCACACCCTCACGATCCACCGTCAGATCATCCGCGAACCCACGATCGCCACTCGCATCGGGCACGTACTTCACACAGACAACGATCCTCAAGCTCACGCCGGGCTCCTGACTCCTGCCGATGGAGGGTTTGTCCCGTTGAGGCTATGGCACCAAGTACCCTCTGTAAAGGTACCCAGTGCCAAAACTGCTCCTCCGGTGTTACGTTGCCCGCCATGACAGAGGTGCGCAAGCGACGCAATACCGAGGTGCCCATGCGGGAGGCGCTCGCCCGGGCCGCGTTCGAACTCTTCCTCGACCGCGGGTTCGAGCGGACCACGGTGGACGACATCGTCGCGCGTGCGGGCGTGGGGCGCCGCTCGTTCTTCCGGTACTTCCCCTCCAAGGAGGACGCGGTCTTCCCGGACCACGAGGGGTGCCTGGTCGAGATGACCGCCTATCTGGAGGCGAACGCGGGCTCCGCCGACCCGGTCGGCACGGTCTGCGACGCCGCCAGGATCGTCCTGCGGATGTACGCGGCCAAGCCGGACTTCTCCGTCCAGCGCTACCGCCTCACCCGTGAGGTGCCGGGCCTGCGGACCTATGAACTCTCCGTTGTGCGCCGGTACGAACGCACCCTCGCCAACCACCTCCGGGCCCACGCTCCCCAGGCCCCCGACGGGTCGCTGCGCGCCGAGGTGATCGCCTCCGCCGTGGTCGCCGCGCACAACAACGCCCTGCGCTCGTGGCTCCGGGCGGGCGGCGAGGGGGACGCCGAAGCCGCGGTGGACCACGCCCTCTCCCTCGTACGGGACGTCTGGGGTACGCCCGGTGGGCTCGGGACCCCGGCGGTCGCCGCCGTTCCGGCGGGCCTGCCCGAAGGGGACGGGGAGGTCGTCATCATGGTCGCCCGCAAGGGCACCCCCGTGTGGCGCGTGGTCCAGGGCATCGAGTCCGCCCTCGGCGCATCGCCCGTGACCGGCGGCGCCTGAGCCGTCCCCGCCGCGCGGCCCACCGGGGCCGTACCGGAATCCGGCACCCAGTACCTAGGCAACTAGGCACTCAGTGCCATATGGTGCGGAGGCGCGCGCAACCCGAGCCGACCAGTGCAGGGGGTCACCGCATGTCCATGTCCCAGCCCGGAACCGACCGTCTCGCCCCGCCGCAGTCGGCGGCTACCGCGGTCGCGGACCGCGACACGGGTCTCGTCTATCAGCGCTGCCGCTGGTGCGGCAGCGTCGCCTTCCGCAAACTGCTCTGTCCCGTCTGCTCCTCCAGCGAACTGGAGGACGCGCTCAGCACCGGCGAGGGTGTTGTCATCCGCTCCGCCGTCGTGCACCGCTACACCCGCATCGCCCGCAACGAGTCCCTCGTCCGCTTCCCCGAGGGCTTTATGTACCGCTGCCGGGTCGTGGGCGCCGCACCCCATCTGATCTGGGTGGGGGCCAGGGTCCGGCCCGTCGCCGGGACCGGTCTGGAGGCGGGCGAACTCGTCGTCGAACTCTGCGACTCCGTCCGTACCACCGACTGGCACTGAGTCCCCGCCCAGAGCGCCGGGGCGGGGACTCAGTGCACCGAAGTGAACCAATGTGCACCGATGGGCGCCGATGAAGCGCGCCGCGCGGTCAGGCCAGGATCTTCGCCTTGGCCTTCTGGTACTCGTCGTCCGTGATCGCGCCCTTCTCCTTCAGCTCGTGGAGCCGGGCCAGTTGGTCCACGTCCGCTCCCGGCGCCCCGCCGCCCTCACCCGCGGTCTTGCGGATGTACGACTGGAAGGCGGCCTCCCGTTCCTGTGCGGCCGACATCTCGCGTTCGCCCATGGAGCGGCCCCGGAAGATCACGTACAGCAGGACACCGAGGAACGGCAGCAGGATCACCAGGATCATCCAGCCCGCCTTGGCCCAGCCGTTGAGGCTGTGGTCGCGGAACAGGTCGGTGATGACCTTGAACAGCAGGAACAGCCACATGATCCACAAGAAGAACCAGAGCATGGTCCAGAACAGGTTGACGAGCGGGTAGTCCTCCATGGTCGGCTCCGTTCGTGCGGCGTGAACATTCGTGCGGCGTGAACATTCGCGCAGCGTCGTCGTTCGCGCAGTGTGATCGTTCGTGCTGCGTGATCGTTGGTGCGGTCAGTGGCGTACGGCCTGGGCGACGTCCGTCTTCACTTCGCCCGTGAGGGTGCGGTTGCTCTGCGCGGTGGTGGACTTCGACTTCCCGGCCGGCACGTCCGAGAGGGTCACGACGACGGTGTCGAGGAGATTGCCGCTGGTGTCCTTGTAGTCGACCTTGACCGTGATGGTCTTCGTCGAGTCGGCGGTGTTGCGTGCCGTGACGTCGACCGTGCTGTGCCCGTCCTTGATGGCCGGGGCCGCGAGCGTGACGTCGTTCTTCACATTGACGCCGCCCTTGATCTCGTCGATCTTCTGCTGTGCCGACGCGGAGGCCGAGGCGGCCGCTCCGGTGGCCTTCGCGCCGATGGACGACGCCGCCGACGCCGCTCCGGACGCCACGGACGCCGCTCCCGACGCCACGGACTCGATACCGGACGCCACGGACGACGGACTGCTGTTGTTCCCGCACGCCGCGACGCCCGCCGCCAGGACGGTCGCCGTGAGGGCGGCTACGGCCGCGCTGACGGCCGGGCGCTGCCAGGGACGTTTCATGTCGTGGGCCTCCTCCACGCGCTGGGCGGGTACAGGCCCAGTCAAGGAGGGGCCCGGGCCCCGCGCATGCGGACGTCCGCCGTCCGGGTGAATGCCCGGCTACTCCGTCCCCTCCGGATGGAGCCTCGGCATGATCCGGTCCAGCCGTCGCGGCGTCCACCACGCCTTCTCCCCCAGCAGCGTCATCACCGCCGGGACCAGCAGCAGCCGGACCACCGTCGCGTCGATCAGGACACTCGCGGCCAGCCCCAGGCCCAGCATCTTCACGACGATGTTGTCGCTGATGACGAACGCCGCGAAGACGCTCACCATGATCAGCGCGGCGCAGGTGATGACCCGCGCGGTGATCTCCAGCGCATGGGCCACACTGGCCCGCGCGTCGCCCGTGCGCAGCCAGGCCTCGTGGACCCGGGAGAGCAGGAAGATCTCGTAGTCCATGCTCAGCCCGAAGACGATCGCGAACATCATCATCGGGACGTAGCTCTCGATGGGCACCTTCCCCGACACTCCGAGCGCGGGCCCGCCCCAGCCCCACTGGAAGACGGCGACCACGACCCCGTACGAAGCGGCGATCGACAGCACATTGAGCACCGCCGCCTTGACCGCGACCAGCAGGCCCCGGAAGACGATCAGGATGACCAGGAACGCCAGCCCGACGACGGCCGCGATGATCAGCGGGAGCCGGGCGGAGACGATGTCCAGGAAGTCGACCTGGGCAGCGGTGGTGCCGGTGACATAGGTGTGGGCCGCGGTGCCCGCGACGGCGTCCGGGAGGACCTGGTCCGTGAGCCGGTTGACGAGTTCGGTGGTCCGCTCGTCCTGCGGGGACACGACCGAGTACGCCGTCCCGACCAGCACCTCCCCGTCGGCCGTCGGCCGGAGCGCGGTGACCGACGCCGCGTCCGGTACGGCGGAGAGCGCGTGCTGTACGGAGGAGGCCAGCGCCGCCCGGTCGGCCGGCGGGACCGCGCTCTGGTCGACGACCAGGGTCAGCGGTCCGTTGGAGCCCGGCCCGAACGCCGCCGACATCAGGTCGAACGCCCGGCGGTCGGTGAACGAGGTCGGATCGGCGCCGTCCCCGATATGCCCGAGCTGCATGAAGAACACCGGGAACGCCAGCACCGCCAGCACCACGACCCCGCCCGTGAGATACCACCAGGGCCGCCGCTCCACGCGCAGCGCGTACCGGTGCCAGGTGCCCTGGACCTCCTCGCCGGGCTCGGCGTCGGTCTCCGCGACCAGGCTGCGGACCCGCAGCTTGTCGATGCGGCGGCCGAGGAGACAGAGGACCGCCGGTACGAGGGTGAGCGCGCCCAGCACCGCCGTCACCACGGTCACCGCTGCCGCGAGCCCGAGCTTTCCGATGAAGGCGAGGCCCGACACCCACAGTCCCGACAGGGCGATGACGACCGTGCAGCCGGAGAGCAGGACGGCGTGTCCGCTGGTCGCGGTCGCCTTCCCGGCGGCTGTCACCGGATCGTCGCCGTTCATCAGGTTCTGCCGGTGGCGGGTGACGAGGAAGAGCGCGTAGTCGATGCCGACGCCGAGGCCGATCATCGTCGCCAGGGTCGGGGACACGGTCGCGAAGGTGGACGCGGCCGCCAGCAGACCGAGCAGCGCCAGCCCGCACACCACGCAGATCAGCGCGGTCACCAGCGGCAGCAGGGCCGCGAAGACACTGCCGAAGCCGATGAGCAGCACGACGACGGCCACGGCGAAGCCGATCGCCTCGCTGGCGTGGTCGTTGGGTTCGGGCCGGGCCAGCTCACCGAGCGGACCGCCGTACTCCACCTGGACGCCCGCCGCCCGCAGCGGTTCCACCGCCGAGTCGACGCCGTGCAGATAGCCGGGGCCGAGGGTGGACGGCGGTACGGCGAACCGGACGGTGATGTACGCGGTCCGCCCGTCGGGCGCGAGCGGTCCCTCGTTCGACGAGGGCACGGTGAGCGGATCCTGCGCCGTCAGCACCTCGGGCAGTTTCCCGAGGCCCGCCACCGTCTGCGAGATCTCCGCGGTGACCTGGGTCAGGGGCCGGTCCGCGTCGTGCAGCACCACCTGGCTGCTGTAGCCCCCGGCCGCCGGATCGTGCTTCTTGAGCACCTCCACACCGTGCTGGGACTGGGTGTCCGACAGGGTGAAGTCGTCGGAGTACTCGCCGCCGTAGAGCTGGTGCAGCACCTGGAGTACGGCCAGCGCCACCAGCCACGCCACGACGACGAACACCGCCCGCCGGGCACACCACTCACCGATCGTTCGCAGCACACTCCGCATTCAAGGCGGATCCGCGGGCCCCGGCACCCGGTGCGCGGGGAACGGGTGATCCGCAGCCCGTGGCCCGTGACCGGGTGGTACGGCGTCCCGCGAGCCGCGCACGGCGGCCGGTCGGCTTTTGGTACGGCGTCCCGCGAGCCGCGCACGACCCGGCCGGGCGGCCTCCCGCGCACCGCCCCGGACCACACCCTGCTGAAACGTGCCTGCTCCGTACCCCCGCCGGACGCGCCCCTCGCGCGCCCCGCTTGCACCGGCCGAAAGCATTGCTCCGGGCCCCGGTGCGCCGGTCGGCGTCGGCCGTCTCCGTGACAACTGCCCCGGTCGGCCGTTGACAGCGTGGACGCGGGCCGCGCCGACCGCGCCCGACCGCCGCCCGAACCCTGTTGGGAGACGCCCTTGCACGGTCACACCCCGCCCGCGTCCCACGCACCCCATCTCAAACACGCACCACGGGAGCCCCGCGCCCCGAAACCCGATCTGCGGAGCTACGCCGCCTCGTCCCTCGGCTATGCCCTCTTCGCCACCCGCTGGCTCCAGGCACCGCTCTATTTCGGCCTCGTCGCCGCCCAGGGCGTCTACGTCTACAAGTTCTTCAACGAGCTGTGGCATCTCATCCAGCACATCGTGAGCGGCCAGGCCGACGAGACCATGGTCATGCTGGCCGTGCTCAAGCTGGTCGACGTCGTCATGATCGCGAATCTGCTGATCATGGTGATCGTCGGGGGGTACGAGACCTTCGTCTCCCGGATCGGTCTCCAGGGCCACCGGGACCAGCCCGAGTGGCTGTCGCACGTCAACTCCAACGTGCTGAAGGTGAAGCTGGCGACCGCGATCGTCGGTATCTCCTCCGTCCATCTGCTCCAGATGTTCGTGGACGTCGCCCACACCTCCCAGCACGCGCTGCTGTGGGGGACGGTCATCCATATGGCGTTCATCCTGTCGGCCGCGATCCTCGCCTATATGTCGGGGCCGATGGAGAGCGCGGGCAACGGCCACCACGACACGGGCGGGGGTCCGTCGGGTGCCGCACCTGCCGAACCCGTCGCGACCGAACCGGCCGGCGCGGCCGTCCCCGAGCCCGCGCCGACCGCGCCGGTCGTCGCCGAGGTCCCGCACGCCAGGCCGGAGACCGTGCCCGCGCAGGCCACCGGGAGCCCGGCGGTACGCGAAGGCTCGTCCGCCGAATCCCGGATCCGGGCCGCCGGATTCCCCGCCCGCAAGACGCTGGAGGACTTCGACGACGAGCACCAGCGCGCCTTCGACTGGGAGACCATCACCCGGCTCGGCGCCCTGGACTTCGTCGAGGCCCGCCGCAACGCGGTCTTCCTCGGCCCGCCCGGCACCGGCAAGACCCATCTCGCCGTCGCCCTCGGCATCCGCGCCTGCCAGGCCGGGCACGACGTCGCCTTCGCCACCGCCACCGAGTGGGTGGACCGGCTGACCGCCGCACAGTCCGCCGGACGGCTCGGGGAGGAACTGGCCCGGCTCGACCGCCACACCCTGCTGGTGATCGACGAGATCGGCTACGTACCGTTCTCGCCGGACGAGACCCGGCTGCTGTTCCGGCTGGTCTCGCACCGCTACGAACGGGCCTCCACCATCGTCACCAGCGACAAGCCGCTGGCGCAGTGGACCGAGACCTTCGGCGACGGTCCGGTCACCTACGCCCTGCTGGACCGGCTGGTCCACCACGCGGATGTGATCGGACTGAAGGGGGACAGCTTCCGGCTGCGGGACCACGATCTGGCCGGACGGCGCTGAAACAGCGGTACGGCTCCGACGGGTACGGCCCGGGGCCCGGGGCGCGGCCGGCCGCGCCCCGGGCCCCGCTGCTCTTCAGGCGGCCGGTTCCGGCTCAGCGGCTGCGGTGGAGCAGATGGTGGTCGATGACCGGTTTCACGGCGGGCATCAGATAGAGGACATGGCCCACGGTGTCCACCTCGTGCAGGGTCGCCGTCGGGATCGCGTCCGCCATCCGCCGCGCCCCCGCCAGCGGCGTCGGCAGGTCGTACACGGCGTTGACCACGAGGACCGGCGGCAGGCTGCCCGCGGCCCGCGCGGGCCGGGGCTCGACCGGCAGCGGCGAACCCTGGCAGCTGAGGGCGAAGCTCAGGGACTGGTCGTTGTAGCGGACGTACGGGGCGGCCGCGGCGACCCGCTGGCGGATCGCCCGGTACTCGGCCCAGTCCCGGATCCGGTAGTCGCTGTCCCGGCAGAGCACCAGCGGGATCGCCGGGTTGACGGGCCCGTCGCCGTGGAAGCGGACCTCGCCCTTTCCGCCGTACAGGGCCCCCAGTTGCTCGGTCGCCTGGTCCGGGTAGCCGCCTGCGGCGAGGCCGTTCAGCAGCCCGGTCAGCTCGTCGGGGGTGACCTTGGCCCGGGTGGGTCCGTTCGGGCCGGGCCTGCGGAGGGTGCCGGCGTCGGCCCGGACGAACAGCTCGTCGATGACGGCCGTCAGCTTCTTCCCCTTCGGCAGCCCCGGAGCGGTGCAGGCGGGGTCCGCCGCGCAGCGGGACGAGAGCTTCTCCAGGGATTCGCTGGCGGTGACGGCGGTGTCCGTGAGGTACTGCTCGGCGCCCGGCGGAGCCGGGTCCATGGCGCTGTCGAGGACCATCGTGCGGAGGTTCTCCGGGAAGAGCCGGGAGTAGCGTTCGCCGAGGAAAGTCCCGTACGAGTGCCCCAGGTAGCTGATCTTCCGTTCGCCGAGCGCGGCCCGGATCGCGTCCATATCGCGGACGACGCTGTTGCTGTCCATCCCGGCGGCGAGCGGGCCGGTCTGCCGGCGACAGCTCTGTATCGCCTGGGCGTTGAGGGTGCGGACCTTCTCCCACTCGGCCGCGTTGCGGGGGCGTGACGGGACCTTCGCGAAGGCGGCTTCGTCGCAGACGGCGCTCCCGCTCCGGCCGATGCCGCGCGGGTCGAAGCCGACGACGTCGAAGCGCCGGCGGAGTTCGGCGGAGTAGCCGTCGATCGGATTGTCCGCGTACATCGCCGAATCGACGCCCGAGCCGCCGGGGCCGCCCGGATTGACCAGCAGGACGCCGATCCGCTTCGCCGGGTCGGTGGCCTGCTGGCGGGCGACGGCGATATCGGTCCCGGGCCCGCTGGGCTTCGACCAGTCCACCGGCACCCGGACCGTGCCGCATTCGGCCTGCGGACCGGGGTCCGGCATGGGCGGATCGCCCTTGCAGGGGCCCCAGACGATGGGAGTGGACGTGCCGCCGGGCGGCCTCGGGGCCGCCTTCCCGGCGGGTGCGGCCGTTGCGACCGGGGCGGCCAGCGCGGCGGAGGCGGCCAGGGCGAGAAGGACGGAGAGCGCCCGCCGCCCGGTGGCCGGACCTCCGCCGGAGGCCGGTTCCGTGCCGGGCGCCGGGTCGGGGCGCGGGTTCGTCCGCGTGGTCGTAGTGCTGGGGTTCATGGCCGCCACTGTTGCGGCCGTGCGTGATGAGGCCTCCATGGGAGTGTGATGAGCAGGTAACCGGAGGTGCGCGAAGTGCCGTGCGGTGCGCGGGGGTTCGGCGGTACGGGGCGTTGCGAGGGCCTCGCCGGGGGTGGGTTCCCGGCCACCGGGCAGCCGGTGGGGGCATGACAAGAGGCCGGGAGGGAAGGGGTGGGTGGTGCGGCCGGGACAACGGATTCCGCTCTGGTCACCGGGCCGGAGCATCTGTAGCGTGCAAGGAGTTTTGCCGCCGACAAGTCAGCTGCGAACGCGTCACGGTCCGGTATCCGGTGCGCCCCGGAACCGGCCGCACGCGACCGCCGGACCGGTGGACGTACGCAGTCACCCAGATCACCGAGTGAGGGACGGACGACGTGAGACGGACACCGCTGCCGCCTGCACTGCCCGGCACCGACCGCACCCGCCACCGCCGGCTCCGCGAACAGGGCAGCGGTGAACGCGCCGCCCTCGACGCGATCCTCGCCGCGGGCTTCGTCTGCCATCTGGGCGTGGTCGTCGACGGGGTCCCGATGGTCGTCCCGACGGTCTACGGGAGCGACGGCACCGAACTGTACTTCCACGGCTCGGTCGCGAGCCGCAGCCTGGCGGAATCGCCCGGCTCGACGGTCTGTGTGACCGTGACCCATGTCGACGGGCTGGTCCTGGCCCGCTCGGTCTTCGAGCACGGTGTCAACTATCGCAGCGCGATGGTCTACGGGGTGCCGCGCCCGGTCACCGACCCGGAGGAGAAGCTGGCCGGGCTGCGCTGTCTGACCGCGCAGTGCGCCCCCGGCCAGTGGGGGTACGCCAGGGTGCCCGACCGCAAGGAGCTGGCTGCCACCGCGCTGCTCGCGCTCTCCCTGGCGGAGGCGTCCGTCAAGATCCGCACGGGCCCGCCGGACGACGGCACCTCCGGCCCGGACGCGGACCGCCCGGTCTGGGCCGGGACCCTGCCGCTGAAGACGGCCTTCGGCACGCTGGAGGCGGATCCGGCGCTGCGCGAGGGCACCGCGCCGCCGCCGCATCTGCTGGCGCTGGAGGGCGGCCGGGTGGGCTGATCCGGAACGGGGCCGGTACCGGGGCGGGGCGCCGCGTGCGCCGTACCCGGGCGGGGCCCGGTGCGCGCCGTCAGCGCGGCCGCCGGAAGCGGTCCTCCCGCCCCCGTACCGCCTGCCTTAGCCCCCGTACCGCCGCCCCCGTACCGCCTGCCCTCGGTCCCGTACCGCCCGTTCCGTACCGCCCGTCCTGGGTCCCGTACTCCCGTACCGCCCGCTACGGTTTGCGCGCCACCGCGCCGTACATCGCGACCTGCTCCGGCGCCACCCCCTTCTGCGCCGCCTCCGGACGCCAGCGATGTACCTGCACGAGTCCGGGTTCCACCGGTTCCAGGCCCTCGAAGAAGGCCCTGACCTCGGCCGCGGTCCGCGGGACCATCGGGATGCCCCGGCTCTCGTACTCGCGTGTCACCCGCCCGATCTCCTCCGGCGCGAAGTCGGCCGTCGCCGTGGAGATCGCCAGGAAGCTGCCCGGCGGCAGCGGGTCCAGCAGCCGCCGGACCAGCGCATAGCCGTCGGACGGCCGGATGAAGTGCAGCATCGCGATGACGGTGAGCGCGATCGGCTGCCCCGGTTCGAACAGCTCCCGGACCGCGGCCGAACCGAGGATGGTGCCGGGCTCGCGCATATCGGCGTCGAGATACGCGGTCCGCCCCTCGGGCGAGCTGGTCAGCAGCGCCTCCGCGTGCCGCAGCACGATCGGGTCGTTGTCGACGTACACCACCGAGGCGTCGGGGCGTTCGCTCTGGACGACCTCGTGCAGATTGGGCGCGGTCGGCAGCCCCGTACCGATGTCGAGGAACTGCCGGATGCCCGCCTCGCGCGCCAGCCAGCGGGCCGCACGCTCCATGAACAGCCGGTTCTGCCGCATGCTGACGGGCAGCGACGGCCAGCCGGCGATCATCGCATCCCCCGCCTCGACGTCCACGGTGTAGTGGTCCTTGCCGCCGAGTACATAGTCGTAGACCCGCGCCGGGTGGGCGCGCCCCGTGTCGATCCGGTCCATGACGAAGTCAACTCCCGTAATTTCAGCGGTGGTTCGGCTGGTGGAGTGATCCAGCCTAGGTGCGTGCCGCCGGTCCGGGGTTATCCCCGCGCCTGCCCGGCGCGGCGCCGGCCCCGCCCACGCGGAGGGCGCGGGCGGGGCGGGTGCCGGTGCGCCGCCGCGCCCGGACCGGCAGGGCCTGGCAGACTCCCCGTACACGCACACGGCCCACCGGAGGCGGCGGATGGCGACGGAGAACGGCCCCGACCACTACCACGCCGGAACGGCCGACCCGGGCACCGGCACGGACGTGGTGGTGGTCGGGGCCGGTCCGACGGGGCTGCTGCTCGCCGGGGACCTCGCGGCGGCAGGTGTACGGACCGTCCTCGTCGAACGGCGCCCGCCCGGACTCAGCAACCTCACCCGCGCCTTCGGGGTCCACGCCCGCACCCTGGAACTCCTCGACGCCCGCGGCCTCGCCGACGAACTGGTCGCCACCGGACTGCCCCTCACCGGCTTCCGGCCCTTCCGCTCCCTCGCGGTCGATCTCACCGAACTGCCGACCCGCTATCCGTTCGTCCTGGTCACACCCCAGTACGAGGTCGAAAGGCTGCTGGAGCGGCGGGCCGTCGAAGCCGGCGCCGAGCTGCGGTACGGCACCGAGCTGACCGGGCTGCGCCAGAGCGCGGACGGCGCCGTCGCCGTGACGGCGGACGGCGGCGAGCTGACCGCCCGGTATCTGGTCGGCACCGACGGCGCCCGCAGCACCGTCCGGCGGACGCTCGGACTGCCCTTCCCCGGCGGGTCCGTGATCCGGTCCATGGTCCTCGCCGATGTACGCCTCGCGGAGGAGCCCGCGTCGCTGCCGGCCGCCGGGACCACCGGGGACACGATCGCGCTGGTCCTCCCCTTCGGCGACGGCTGGTACCGGGTGATGTGCTGGGACCGGGCCCGGCAGCTCCCCGACACCGAGCCGGTGGGCCTCGACGAGATCCGCGAGGTCCTCACCCGTACCCTCGGCACGGACTACGGGCTCCACGACCCCCGCTGGCTCTCCCGCTTCCACTGCGACGAACGGCAGGTCCCCGCCTACCGCGACCGCCGGGTGTTCCTGGCGGGCGACGCGGCGCATATCCACTCGCCCGCGGGCGGGCTCGGGCTGAACACCGGACTCCAGGACGCGGCCAACCTGTCGTGGAAGCTCGCGGCGGCCCTGCGCGGCGCGGCCGCCGATCCCGAGGCGCTGCTCGACAGCTACCACGCCGAACGGCACCCGGTGGGGCGGGAGGTGATCCGTACCAGCGGACTCGTGCTGCGGCTCGCGATGGCCCGCGGGCTGCCGCTGCGCGCCGTACGGGCGGTACTGGCCGGGGTCCTGGTCGCCCTGCCGCCGGTCACCCGCCGGGCGATCGCGCAGGTCACCGGGGTGGGTATCGCCTATCCCGCGCCGCCCGGCGCCCATCCCTCCACCGGCCGCCGGGTGCCCGATCTCGCCCTGGCGCAGGGGCGGTTGTACGAGCTGCTGCGGGCGGGCCGCTTTGTGCTGGTCACCCCGGCGTACGCGACCCCGGTCGAACACCCCGGGGTGATCCACGTCCACTGGCAGACGCGGGCCTCCGGCCGCCCGCCCCGGGACACCGAACTGCTGATCCGCCCCGACGGCCGGATCGCGTGGGCGTCCCGGCATCCGGACGGGGCGGGGCTGCGATCGGCGCTGGAACGGTGGACCGGCCGGGCGTAGTCCGTCTCACCGCATTCCTCGAACGTCCGTACATAAAAGGGGTGTTCGGGCCGGTTGGCCGTCGCTCCGGGTATCGACATGGCCACAACTCCCCCCGATCCCGGTCAAGGGCATTAGGTGTGCCTTGCCTAAGTTGTAGGGTGTCGGGGTCAGTCCGTCCGCAAGGGGGAGGAACGTGGTGTCCATGGACGGAGCCCGTCTGGTGGCCGAGGATCTGGATGTCGGGCATGCGGGACGCCCGGTACTCCGACAGGTCGGCCTGGAGCTGAGGCCCGGCGCGGTCACCGTGCTCGTCGGCCCCAACGGCTGCGGGAAGTCGACCTTACTGAGGACCGTCGCCGGTCTGCTGCCGCCGCTCGCCGGAAAGATCAGCATCGACGGCGCACCCCTCGCCTCCTTCAACCGGCGGGCGCTCTCCCAGCGACTCGCCTTCCTCCCGCAGTCCTCCCAGGCACCGGCCGGAGTCTCCGTCCGCGAACTGGTCCGGCACGGCCGCTACGCCCACCGCGGCGCCCTCGCCCGGCATACCGCCGAGGACACCGAGGCCATCGACTGGGCCCTCTCCGTCACCGATGCGGAACCCCTGGTCGACCGCCGTCTCGACGAACTCTCCGGCGGCGAACGCCAGCGCGCCTGGCTGGCGATGGTGCTCGCCCAGCGCGCGGGCGTCCTCCTCCTCGACGAACCCACCACCTATCTCGACCTCCGGCACCAGTTCGAGGTGCTCGACGTGGTCCGGCGCCTCGCGCGCGAACACCGGATCGCCTGCGGGGTCGTCATCCACGATCTGATGCAGGCCGCCGCGTACGCCGACGACGTCGTGGTCGTCGCGGACGGCGGGGTCATCGCGGCGGGCGCCGCCGACGACGTCCTCACGCCCGATGTCATCGAGCAGGCCTTCGGGCTCCGGGTGAACGTCGTCCGGGACGCCGCCACCGGGCATCTCGCCTGCTTCCCGGTCCGCGCCGCGGCGGATCCGGAAGCGCCCGGCCCCGTACCGGCGGAGGCCGGCCCCGGCCCCGTACCGGCGGCAGCGAAAGCGGACCCGGGCTCCGCGCCGGCTTCGGCGGAACCGGCCCCCGCGTCCGCCCCCGCGTCCGCCCCCGCGCAGACCACCGAGGACCCCGCCCCCGCCTCCGCGAAAACGGAGCGCGCCGGGCCGCCCGGCCCCTGAACCGGACCGCGCACCACGGCCCCCGGCAGCCCGGCCCCGGGCGTCGCCGTGCCGCCCCTCGGCGCGCCCCGAAACGTTCCCTCCCACCGGCAACGGCGCCGGATCCCACCCCACGGCAGCACATCCGGCATATGGCAGCACCCGCAGCACAACCGGCATATGCAGTAGACGCAGCACCCGCAACACACGCGGTACCCGCAGCACACCCAGCACACAAGGAGTTACCCCCATGCGGAATTTGGTGCGCACCCTCGCGACGGGCAGCGCCGTCCTGGCCCTCACCCTGGCCGTGGCCGGGTGCGGTGGCGGCGACACGGTCGGCGACGCCGCGGGAGACAAGGGCGGCAAGGGCGGTGACAAGGCGGCCGGCGGTGCGATCAGCGTCGACACCGCGCAGGGCAAGGTCAGCCTGAAGAAGGCCGCGACCAAGGTGGTCGCGCTGGAGTGGACGTACACCGAAGAGCTGGTCGCCCTCGGCGTCACGCCTGCCGGAAACGCCGACAACAAGGGCTACGGCACCTGGGTCACCGCCGAGGGCGCCGCGCTCCCGCAGGGCGTCACCGACGTCGGCAACCGCAACGAGCCCAGCCTGGAGAAGATCCGCGCCCTCCAGCCCGATCTCATCGTCGTCGACAACGAGCGTTCCGCGGCCAATCTGAAGCAGCTCCAGGACATCGCCCCGGTGCTGGCCTTCACTTACACCACCAAGCCGCAGCTCGACACCATGAAGAAGAACTTCGGCGAGCTGGCGAAGGCCGTCGGCAAGACCAACGAGGCGACCGCGGTCACCGGGCGCATCGACGCGGCCGCCGCCGGCCTCAAGTCCCGTCTGGAGAAGGCCGGAAAGGGCGGTCTGACGTACGCCGTCGGCCAGGGCTTCACCGCCAACGGCACCTCGTCCGTGCGGATGCTCACCGACGACGCCATCGCCCCCCAGGTCCTCAACCTCGCCGGGCTCAAGAACGGCTGGACCGGCAAGGGCGACGCCTGGGGCATGACGACCGTCGGAGTCGAGGGGCTGACCGCGACCGCGAAGGACGCCACCTTCCTCTATGTGGCCGCCGCCAACGACAACCCGTTCACCGGCACCTTCGCGAAGAACCCGGTCTGGAAGGGCCTCGGCTTCGTCAAGGGCCAGAAGGTGCAGCCCCTGGACCCCGGCACCTGGCTGTTCGGCGGCCCGCTGTCGGCGCTCCAGATCCTCGACGAGACCGGTAAGGCACTGAAGGTCTGATGGCCGTCCCCGTCCGGCTCCCGGCCCGCGCCGCCGGGAAGAGCCGCCAGGGGACCGGCACCGGCCGCCCACGGGCCCTGCTCGTGGGCGGCGGCCTCGGTCTCGTCCTCTGCGCCGTCGCCGTCGTCCACCTCGGTATGGGCTCGTCCGGGGTCGGCATCGCCGATGTCGTCGCCGTCCTCACCGGCGGCGGCACCGCCCACGCCGAGGACGTCCTGCTCGGCAGCAGGCTGCCGCGGACGGTCACCGGGCTGGTCGTCGGCATCGCCGTCGGCGTCTCCGGCGTCCTGGTCCAGGGCGCCACCCGCAATCCGCTCGCCGCCCCCGACACCCTCGGCGTCAACGCGGGCGCCTACTTCGCCGTCGTCCTCGTCGCCTACACCGGCCTGGACCTCGGCCCGGTGCCGTCCGGCGCGGCCGCGTTCGCCGGCGGACTGCTCGCCATCGGCATCGTGTACCTCCTCAGCAGCGGCGGGGTCCTCACCCCCGGCCGGGTGCTGCTCGCCGGAGCGACGGTCGCCCTGGCCGGGACGGCCGCCGCCGAGTTCCTCCAGATGCTGGACGTCGAGGCCACCCGCGGACTGTTCTTCTGGGGCAACGGCACCCTGATGCAGTCCGATCTGCAACGGCCCCTGATCACCGGCGCGATCGTGCTCGCCGTCGCCTGCGCCGCACCCCTGCTGGCCCGCCCGCTGGACCTGCTCGCCCTCGGCGACGAGACCGCGTCCGCGATGGGCGTACGGGTGGAACGGATCCGGCCCGCGGCCTTCCTGATCGCGGTCCTGCTGTCGGCGACCGCGGTCTCCCTCGCGGGCCCCATCGGCTTCATCGGACTGATCGCGCCCGTCATCGTCCGCACCCTCGGCATCCGCGCCCACGCCCTGCTGATGCCCCTGGCGGGCCTCCTCGCCTGCGCCGTACTCCTCGGCGCCGACGCGGCCTCGCAGGTCATCGTGCCGCCGTCGGCCGTCTACACCTCCGAGATCCCCGTCGGCGTCGTCACCGCCCTGATCGGCGGACCCGTCTTCATGCTGCTCGCCCGGCGGATCAGCACGGGAGACGCCGACACCGGAGCGGCCGTCGCGGTCTCCGGACGGCGGCGCGCCCCCGCGTATGCCGTCGTCCTCGGCGGCGGGCTGGCGGTGCTGGCCCTCGCGATGGTCGTATCGCTGCGGCTCGGAGACGTACAGATCGGGTACGGGCAGATCGTTTCGGCCCTCACCGGTGTCACCGACCCGGTCACCGAGTCCATCGTCTCCTACCGGCTGCCCCGGATCCTGGTCGCGGCGCTCGCCGGGGCCTGTCTGGCGGTCGCGGGCGCGGCCGTGCAGGCCGTGGTCCGCAATCCGCTCGCCGAACCGGGCCTGATCGGCGTCACCGCGGGCGCCTCGCTGGGCGCGGTGGCGGTCATCGTCGCCGTACCGACGGCGCCCGCGATCGCCCTGCCGTCGGCCGCCGGTATCGGCGGGGTGCTGATGCTGCTCGTGGTGGTGCTGATCGCCCGCGGCCCGCGCCGCGGCGGGGTACGGGCCGGACTGGACCCCACCCGGGTCGTCCTCGTCGGCCTCGGCGCGGCGGCCACCGCGATGTCGCTGGTCAACATCATGGTCGTCAGCTCGCAGATGAACATCTCGGCGGCGCTGAGCTGGCTGGCGGGCAGTACGTACGGCCGGGACTACGACGCCCTGGGCTGGCTGGCGGTGCCCGCGGTCGTGGCACTGCTGCTGATCCTGGCGGCCCGCCCGGTGAACCTGCTGGCCCTCGGCGACGAACTGCCCCGCGCCCTCGGCCTGGAGCTGGGCCGCGCCCGGCTCCTCGTCCTCGGCGCGGGCGCGGTCCTCGCCGCGGGCACGGCGGCGGCGGTCGGGGCCGTCGGCTTCGTCGGCCTGGTCGCCCCGCATCTGGCCCGCCGCCTGGTCGGCAACAACGGCGCCCGCATGATCCCCCTGGCGGCGATCCTGGGCGCCCTCCTCGTGGTCACCGCCGACGCCGTCGGCCGCTGGCTGCTGGCCCCGACGGAGATCCCGGTGGGCATTGTGACGGCGCTGCTCGGGGCGCCGTACCTGGTATGGCTGCTGCGCCGGACGAAGGCGTCGGACGGCAGCATGTGAACGTACGGGCCGGGGACGGGTCCCGGCCCGTACCCACCGCGGGAGCCGGGGCCGGGCGGTCAGCTCGGCGGTCCGGCCCAGTAGTCGGTGAGCATTTCCCCGGGCCAGGCGGGCTGCCGTACCGGCCCTCGGGGACCCATCTCCCGGAAGTAGGGCGCCAGATCGTAGACCGGTGACCCGTCGACGGCGTCGAGATCGGTGACGTGGAGGTCGAGACCGTTGACCTCCAACAGTCGGGGAAACGACTGCGCGAGCTGGTTGGGCCGCCGGTGATTGCGGTGCACGAAGGTCCCGGTGGCGGGCCAGCGGGGATCGTTGCGCGGGCTGCGGGCGTGCAGGGCCACATCGGCGGGGGACGCCCGGTGGAAGTGCCACACCACGAGCAGATGCGAGAACTCCGCCAGCCCCTGGACCACTTCGGCGGGGAACTCCGGGTTCAGGCGGATGACCGCCGTTCCGCTCCACCGGTCGTCGGAGACCTCACTCCGCCCGCCGACCACGTACCCGATCGGCCGGATCTCCAGCGTCTGCGTCATGCGCTTCCCTTCGGTCGGTGGTGGAGGGTGTCGAGGACGGTGTCCAGGTCCGGGGACTGGTCCTTGTGCCGGTCCCAGCGCGAGTAGACGAGTGCGGCGGCCTCGGCGAGTTCGGCCGGGAGGCCCGCGGCTCGCAGAGTGTCGGCGACCTCGGCCATCTCCGGCCCCCATCGCCAGGCGCGGGCGGCCACGCCGGGCAGATAGCCGGGGTCGTCCAGGATGTCTTTGTTCATCGCCCCGGCCTCGGCCAGCAGGAGATCTCCCACCCCGTGATCAGCCGCCAGCGCATGCGCGACCCCGGCCAGGGCCCGTGACACCTTCTGGTAGCTGGAGATGGCCAGCTTCAGCGCGGACGCCGAACCGATACCGCCACCCGTCGCCCGCGTGAGGACCCGGGTATCTGCGAACACCGCTTCCACCGACTCCCTGGCCCCCGCATCACCGGCCAGATAGAACCGGACCGTACGGCC
This sequence comes from Streptomyces sp. NPDC094448, assembly GCF_044763775.1. Taxonomy (NCBI): domain Bacteria; kingdom Bacillati; phylum Actinomycetota; class Actinomycetes; order Kitasatosporales; family Streptomycetaceae; genus Streptomyces; species Streptomyces sp. NPDC094448. The sequence goes on from NZ_JBIWGU010000004.1 coordinate 119,008, forward strand.
GCCCCGCGGCGGCGGCCCGCTCAGCATTCCGTCCAGCACTGTGCACGAGGACGGCATACGACCGGCGATCCGCTGCATCCGCTCCGGGCTGATCGCGTTGGCCTCGACATAGATCCCCGCGAAACCGTGCCCGGCCACAGCGTCCGCCACCTGCTCCGAGGCGTGCGGCGGGCAGATGGACAGCACGATGTCACTCACACCCAGTGCCTCCTCCAGCCGCTCGCAGCGCTTCAGCCCGGCACCTTCGGCCCGCTCCCCGGACGCAGCACTCCGCCCCTCGGGCACCCACAACACCCGATGACCGGCACCCACCGCCTCACCGGCAACAGGAGCCCCCATCGCACCGGGATGCAGAACGGTCAACGTGCTCAAACGGAACCTCCGGACAACTCGCGCGGCCGGGCCAAGTTTCCGGTGATCGCGCGTACTTGGGTGTGGACAGACCCATTCACGCAGAGCCGTTCGCCAACGCCCATGGGCAGCACAATGAGGCCGCGGGCCAGGCCCATGGTGCCTTTCACGCGGTGGCTCGTAGGAGTTCGGCAGCTCGCCTGTGGAACTGCTTGGACCGACCGGTGGGCGGGACAGCCCTTAGGGGCAGGGGATCACATAGACCCGCGCAAAGTGGATGCCGATGTGTGCCTCATGAAGGTGGCCAGAAATCGCCTGGTCACCTTCGACACCCATCACAGTGTGGATGTGCGCGAACCCGTTCCGGATCTCGCCGGTGCCGGTCATCTCAGCCGGCAGTTCATAGGTGGTGATGTCGTCCTTCAGCGCATCACTCTTGGGCATGGTGGAGACCGTGAACCGGTCCGCAGCCCCGATCAGGGAAACGATAGCTGCGTCCGTGACACCGGCTCTGGCTGCCTGCCGGTTGACAGAATCCATGAGTTCATCGTTCTTGACCTCGAAGACCAGCACGTCAGCTCCGTCCAATCAGGGGTGAAAGTTCACGCAGCATGACGGATGAACACCAACGTGCGCCAGCATCACTTGGGTTTACGGACTCCTGTGCGAACCGCGCTGCAAGGAACTGAGCCCTGGACGCATAGGCTGCTGGGTTGGTCACGATACGCCGTGCGGTCGTCCAGTCGACAGCGCACACCCTTGACGTGACCGCAGTCGCGTAGAGGTGTCTGACCTCATCGTCATGGGCGAGGACCTGGACGACCTTTGCAGCCTGCGCCTGCCCAGGCAGCTTCGCAAGGATTCCGGCCGCGTTGACTCGTAAGACGGGCGTCTCTGCATCTCGCATCCAGCGCGCAAGGTGCGACACCGAAGCCTTGTCGGCCATGGAGGCAATGACGACGTCTGTCCCGTGAGTGGTCTGAACTGTCGCAAGTGGCCCTGAATCACGTCCGGCAATGCTGACCAGCATCTCTGATGCGAGCTGCCCATGCGTTGTAACCAGCGCTGAGAGGCCAATGAATGATCGTCGATTCACGCGATCGAGCGTAGCTTCGGCCTTCAAGGTCTCGAAAGGGACTTCGAACACCTTGGCAAGGTAGTGCAGCCAGTGGTCCCCAGGGATCACCTTCCCCGTCTCCCAACGTTTCACAGCGTCACGTCCTGGCGCGCCACTGGGATCACCTGCTGAAAGGGCGAGGTTGTCAGCAAGCTGGACCTGAGTCCAGCCTCTCGCACCACGCAAATCGCGGACGAGCTGTCCAATCGGCATGCGCACATGATGCCCCCTCCCGTGCCCCTCCGTAATCAGATCGCCACAGATAGACCTGTACCTGGGAAGCAACAGCCTCTCAGCAGCGGCTGACCGAAATGGAGAACCACGAATGCACCATGCTGAGGAACATCTCGGGGCGCGGGAAACCCTTGACCCCGCTGCTCCTGTGGAGGCGTGGAAGCCCTGTGAGTGCAGGCGGCCGGTGTGCCCGGACCGTCCACGCGAGGTAGCGCCGCCCGGGTCGGCCGTGCAGGTGGACGCCGCGTTCGTGGCCGCTGCCGCACGCCCTCAGATGGCCGACCGGCGGCTCCTGTGACCAGCGCTCCGATCGCCCGCGAGCCCCTGCCCGAGTACTGCGTCTACTGCGACCGGCCCGTCGAGCGGTCCGAGGAGAACCTCGTGATGCTCGGGTTCTCCGCGTCCGGGGCACGGCCCTCCCTGTACGCGCACCCCGACTGCCCCGCCCCGCGCAAGGCCCGCAAGGGCCCGGCGCGCTGAAGGCTCCCGTACGCGCCGCAGCCCCAAATGCCCCGCGTACGGGACACAGGTCCCGGCCCCGCATACGACCCCCGGCACGGGGCCGGGACCACCCAACAGAAGCGCCCCGACAGACCGCAGCAACGGACCATCGGGGCTCAACCGACCAGCTACCCAAGGAGCTGATCCGTCGTATGCGGCACCTTATCGACCGGGCCCTCAACCGGTTACGCGCTTTCCTCAACCCACCGGCCCACGTCGTCGTCCTCGTCCCGGTACCGCCACCGCGTACCGACCCCTGGACCCGGCCCTGGACCAGCCCTGACCAACACCAGGCGCAGGCCATCCTCCAGGCCCGGACGAGGCGCAGGCTCATCGTCGCGCCGGACGGAATCCGGCTCGAACAGCCCGTTGCCGTACGGGCATCCCGGCCCGGACACGCCTGGACGTGGGTCGGGTGAGCCGATGACCCTTGAAGGGCTTCTGATCAGGCCCGCGGACCCCGTCACCGCCCCCTGCTGCATCTGCGGGCGCGCCACCACCGCACCCGTCGAAGTACACCCCGGCCGCACCACCTGCCCCGACCACATCACCGACGCCCTCACCCCGCTCGGAGCACCCGCGTGATCCTGTCCCGCCCCCGACGCAGCCCCACCGACGTCACCCACTGCGAAGCCTGCTGGACCGCACCCGTCACCACCGCCCGCACCACCAACGAAGGCCGCGACCTCCTCTGCACACCCTGCGCCGCTGCCGACAGCCCACCCAAGGTGCTCCTCTTCCCACCGTTCGGGATCTACCGGCTCACACAACGGAGGCTGGACATGGGCAAGCACGGAAAGCCGAAGCCGCAACTACCACCCGACCCCGGACCCCACCCGCCCAAGCCCACCCCCAAATCCCCACCCGGCACTCCACCCGTCTAGGCACGGACGCCGGACGCCACCGGGCCTACCAGCGGTGCGCCACGTCCACGATCACCCGGTCACCGGTCCGCACCACCCGGAACGGCAGCCGCGCCCGCACCCCGAGACCCACCTGCGTCCACCCCTCCCAGCTGGTGCCGAACTTGTGGTCACGGAAGGTCCGGTAGCCGGTGACGTCCACCCCGGGGAGGGCTCGCTTGCCCCGCGCGGGGTAGGTGGGGTTCAGCTCGCCGTCGTAACTCGGCGCCCTGACCGCGATCTCCAGGACCGCGCCGCCCGCGACGGGGATCGGGTCGCCCGTGAAGTCCTGCCGGAACGTGTCGACGTACCGGACGTGGAATCCCGCAGACCCCGCCGTACTGGCGAGGTCGAAGACCATCCGGTCGAAGCAGGCGTGCCTGCCGGTACGGATATCGCGCAGCGGTACGTTGGACCGCGAGCCCGCCGATTCGGTGCCGCTGCCCCACACCGTGGAACAGCGCGCTTCCGTCCCGGTTGCGGCGCCCGCCGCTCCCGGCAGGACGCCGCCCGCGATCAGCAGAGCGGCAGCGAGGGTGGTCAGCCGTCGCATGAGTACCTCCGAAGGATGTCGACCGCCGCGCCGCAGCGCGCCGTTGCCCACCGGTCCCCCTGCCGGCCCTTGACGTATGTACCAGAGACCCGGCCGGCGCCACGGCGAGTCCGCCGCTCTGTCCCCCGTCCGGACCTGTCGTCGCCTTCTCCGGGAGCGGGGGGCGTCATCCAGGAGTGGTTATCCCGCCGCGCAGGCGCACTCCGTGCCGGTCTGTCCCTGCTCCTCCGGCGTGGTGCAGCACGGCCCCTCCGCCTCTGCGGGAGCGTCGTTCGCCATCCGGTCGGTGTCGGCCTTGACGACATAGACCTCCCAGGGTTCCTTGCCGGGGCCGTGGACCCAGACCTTGTCCTGGAGGGCGTAGCAGCAGGAGGTGTCGTTCTCCTCGAAGGTGGCGAGTCCGGCCTCCCGGAGCCGGGTGGCGGCGGCGGTGACCAGGTCGGTGGAGGTGGTTTCGACGCCGAGGTGGTCGAGGCGGGTGTCCTGGCCGGGTTCGCCTTCGATGAGGACCAGCTTGAGCGGGGGTTCGGCGATGGCGAAGTTGGCGTAGCCGGGGCGGCGCTTGGCGGGTTCGGTGCCGAACAACCGGGAGTAGAAGGCCACGGAAGCTTCGAGGTCGGCGACGTTGAGTGCGAGCTGGACACGGGACATGATGCCTCCCTGAAAAGGCTGTATCGATGTTTATCGATGTCTTGTGGTTCCGAGCTTGCTCCTTGAATCGAAATTCGTCAACATAGAGGAATGTCGAATCAAGGGCTGGAAGTACTCGCACAGGACACCGGGACCGAGGGCTGCTGCCCGGGTCTGCTGTCCGCCCCGCTGGACGAGGAGCAGGCGGTCGTCCTGGCGAAGGTGTTCAAGGCGCTGGGGGACCCGGTCCGGCTGCGGCTGCTGTCGATGATCGCCTCCCGCGCGGGCGGGGAGGTCTGCGTCTGCGATCTGACACCGGCGTTCGACCTGTCCCAGCCGACGATCTCCCACCATCTGAAACTGCTGCGGGAAGCCGGGCTGATCGCCTCGGAGCGGCGCGGGACCTGGGTGTACTACCGGCTGCTGCCGGAGACGACCGACCGTCTCGCCGGAATCCTGACCCGGCCCGGGGGCGAGCCCCTCCCCGCCACCGGATGCGGCCCGGCCGGAGCCGGTACGTGAGCGCTGCGGGCGCGGCCGGGCCGGTGGGTGCGCGGCTGTCGTTCCTCGACCGGTATCTGGCGGTGTGGATCCTCCTGGCGATGGCCGTCGGACTCGGACTCGGGCGCTCGGTGCCGGGTCTGGGGGACGCGCTCGCGGGAGGGACGGTGGCCGGGGTGTCGCTGCCGATTGCGCTCGGGCTGCTGGTGATGATGTATCCGGTCCTGGCCAAGGTGCGCTACGACCGGCTGGACACCGTCACCCGCGATCGCCCGCTGCTGGTGTGGTCGCTGGTGCTGAACTGGGTCGTCGGCCCGGCGCTGATGTTCGCCCTGGCGTGGATCTTCCTGCCGGATCTGCCCGAGTACCGCACCGGGCTGATCATCGTCGGCCTCGCCCGCTGCATCGCCATGGTGGTCATCTGGAACGACCTCGCGTGCGGTGACCGGGAGGCCGCCGCCGTCCTCGTCGCCCTCAACTCCGTCTTCCAGGTCCTCGCTTTCGGCCTGCTCGGCTGGTTCTACCTGGACGTGCTGCCGGGCCTGCTGGGCCTGGCCACGAGCGGACTCGATATCTCCGCAGGGGAGATCGCCCGCGCCGTGCTGGTCTTCCTCGGTATCCCGCTCGCCGCCGGATACCTCACCCGGCGGATCGGCGAGAAGGCCCGTGGCCGCGACTGGTACGAGACGGAGCTGCTGCCCCGGATCGGCCCCTTCGCCCTCTACGGGCTGCTGTTCACCATCGTGATCCTCTTCGCCCTCCAGGGCGAGGCCATCACCTCCCGGCCCCTCGACACCGTCCGGATCGCCCTGCCCCTGCTCGTGTACTTCGCCGTCATGTGGGCGGGCTCCCTGGCCATCGGCTGCGCGGCCGGACTCGGCTACGCCCGCGCGACGACTCTGGCGTTCACCGCGGCGGGCAACAACTTCGAACTGGCCATCGCGGTCGCCGTCGCCACCTTCGGCGCGGACAGCGGACAGGCCCTCGCCGGAGTGGTGGGTCCCCTCATCGAGGTCCCGGTGCTCATCGGCCTCGTCCACGTCGCCCTCAGGACCCGCCGCTACTTCCCCGCCACCGTCCCGGCTGCTTTCCCCGATGGGAGTTCCCCCCGTGTCTGACCGCCCTCATGCCAAGCCGTCCGTGCTGTTCGTCTGTGTCCACAACGCCGGACGCTCCCAGATGGCCGCCGCCTTCCTCACCCACCTCGCCGGAGACCGCGTCGAGGTCCGGTCCGCTGGCTCCGCGCCCGCCGACGCGCTGAACCCCGCCGTCGTCGAGGCCATGGCGGAGAAGGGCATCGACCTCACCGGGATCACTCCGAGGCTCCTCACTCCCGAAGCCGTCCGCGCGTCCGACTACGTCATCACCATGGGCTGCGGCGACGCCTGCCCGGTCTTCCCCGGAAAGACCTACCTGGACTGGCGGTTCGACGACCCCGCCGGACAGGGCCTCCACTCCGTCCGGCCCATCCGCGACGGCATCGAACGACGGGTCCGGGAACTGCTCGCCGAGATCGCCGGGGCGGACAGGCAGTAAAAGAGTGGCGGGTCCTCCGGCGCCGCGGACACCCTGGGCGTCATGGCAGAGCACACCCGGCACCGGATACGCGCCCGGTACACCGACACCACCGTCACCGTCTACCAGGCCTACGCCCCGCGGATCGGGCTGCCCGCCGCCCGGGACGGGCGGTTTCCCGCCGCGTGGAAGCGGGAGCGGATGACCTGGATCAAGCCGTCGTTCCTGTGGATGATGTACCGCTGCGGCTGGGGCGCCAAGGAGGACCAGGAGACCGTCCTCGCCGTCGAGATCACCCGCGAGGGCTTCGCATGGGCCCTGGAGCACGCCTGTCTGACCTGGTACGTCCCCGGCCTCCACGGCGACCAGGCCGACTGGCGGCGGGACCTGAAGCAGGCGCCGGCGCGGGTGCAGTGGGATCCCGAGCGCGGCGTCCGGCTTCAGCCGCTGCCGTACCGGGCCCTGCAACTCGGGCTCTCCGGTGAGGCCGTACGGCGCTACGCGGACGAGTGGATCACCGGGATCACGGATGTGACGCCTCTTGCGCACGCAATCCACGGGCTGGTCCGGGCGGGGGATACGGACGGGGCCCGGGCGCTGCTGCCCCGGGAGGAGGAGTACCCCGAACCCCCGGGGCTCCTCGACCACCTCAGGCCCTGAGGGCCTTCTCCCGTACGGGCTCCGCCGTCACCGGCTCCGGGGGAGTGCGCAGGGTCGCGGCCGCCACCGCCGTGCCGATCGCGCAGACCGCCGCCGCGGACAGGCACACCACCGTGAACGCCGAGGCGAACGCCGATTCGGCCACGGCGCGGGAAGCGCCCGGCAGCAGGTCGAAGCGGGCCGTCTCGACCGCCTCGCGCAGCCCCTCCGATGTGCCGAGCCGGGCGGACAGGCCACTCGCGAACACCGCGCCGAAGACCGCGACACCCGCCGCCGTGCCCAGCGGGTACGCCGCGTTCGTCAGGCCCGATGCCATACCGGCCCGATCGGCGGGGACCGCGGCGACGGCCACGCCCATCAGCGGCGGGAAGATCAGCGCGCCGCCGGTGCCGATCAGCACCAGCGCGGTCACCGTCACCGCCCCGGGGCCGCCCGCCGCCGCCCACGCCAGTGCCAGCAGCCCGAGGCCCTTCACCGCGAAACCCGCCGCGACCAGCGAGGACGCCGGGAAGGCCCGCTGGAGGCGGGCCATGAACAGGCCCATGAGCAGCAGGCTTCCGGTCAGTGGCAGCAGGTGCAGTCCGGTCTCCAGCGGGGAGTACGCGTAGGTGCCGGCCAGCCAGAGCGTGGTCAGCGCCAGGGTGCCGAGCCCGGCCAGCCGGGCGAGGAAACCGAGTACCGCCGCGCCCGCGAACGCCCGGATCCGCAACAGGGAGAGGTCGATCAGCCCGTCTCCGCGCCGCTGGCTCACCACCAGCGCCGCCGTCAGCAGCACCCCGAGTCCGGCGGAACCGAGGACCTGCACGGAAATCCAGCCGTGTTCCGAGGCCGCGACCAGCGGATAGTGCAGGGCCAGCAGGGCCCCCACGGCGAGCAGCGCGCCCACCGGGTCGATCCGGCGGCCGGTCCCGGCGGGCGCGGCCGACTCCGGCATCCGGGTCAGCGCGCCGACGACCACCAGGATCCCGATCGGCACATTCACCAGGAAGATCCACCGCCAGCCCGCGGCCTCCGTGAACACCCCGCCGACCAATGGTCCCAGCGCCCCCGCGCCCGAGGCGATCGCGGCGAACGCGGCGATCGCGGAGCGCCTGCGGCCCTCGTCCTGGTAGGCGGCGGCGAGCAGCGCCAGCGCCGGGGCGAACATCAGCGCCCCGCCCAGCCCCTGGACGGCTCGGGCCGCGATCAGCGCGCCAGCGCCGGGCGCCAGCCCGCAGGCGGCGGAGGCGACGGTGAAGAGCGCGGTCCCGGCGGTGAAGACGGCGCGGCGGCCGAGCCGGTCGGAGAGGGCACCCGCGGTGAGCAGCAGCGCCCCGAAGGCCAGGGAGTAGGCGGAAATCGTCCACTGCATCCGGCCGAGACCGGCGTTCAGATCCCGTGACATGTCCGAAAGGGCGATGTTGACGACGGTGACGTCGAGGGTCATGACGACGCCTCCGGCGCTGACGAGCGCGAAGGTCCAGGCGGGGCGGGCGGGGTGCGGGCGGCCCACGGGACCGACCGGCCCGGTGGGCCCGGTGGGTTCATGCGGCCCGGTGGATCCGGTCGGTCCGGTCGCCGACGCTGCTGTGCTCACACGCTCTCCTCACGCCGGTCCCGGTGCCGGTGCCGGTCACGGATGTCGGGGCAGGAATGCCGGGGGCAGGAACACCGGTTCATGGACGCCGGGTCGGGGGCGCCCGTGGCCGTCGGGTCGGGTGGTGCCGGGGTCGTGCTGTGGAGCAGGGGTTGGAGCTGGAGCTGGAGCTGGAGCTGGAGCTGGAGCAGGGGGCAGGAGCAAGAGCAGGAGCTGGAGCCGTATCGCCGTTGTGCCGATGCCCGTGCGCAGGTGTCGGACCGTCCCGACCCGGGCACGAGAGAACCGCCGACCAGGAAGATCGCCCCTGGTTCGGTAAGGCTAGCCTAATTAAATCTGATGTGGCGTCAGGTCGATCTTCGTGGCTGAAAGTTGCGCTTGCATATTAGGGAAGGCTTACCTAAGGCTTGCTCTGTTCGCTGCCAACAGCACCGGTCAGCGCCGTGTCCGTGCCGTCCCCGTGATCCGCCACTGCCGTGCACCACCTACCCCGGAGCCGTTCGATGCCCGCTCAGCCTGGCCAGCCCGATCAGCCTGATCAGTCCGACCATCCCGTCCCCGATCTCACCGCCACCGACCCCGCCGCCTGGCGCGAGGCCAATCGACGCCTTCTGGCCAAAGCCCTCGGCGAATGGTGCTTCGAGGACATGCTGAAAGCGGTCAGGACGGACGACGGAGGAGACGGCGGCGACGGCAGCCGCCAGGCCGCCTACCGCGTCGACCTCGACAGCGGAGCCGCCTACGCGTTCCGCGCCACCACCGGTGCCTTCAACGGCCTCCGGGTCGACCCGGACTCCATCACCCGCACCGGCGCCGGCATGCTCGGCAACTCCATCGCCCAGCCCGCCTGGGACGCCCAGCAGTTCCTGATCGAAGCCGCCTCCACCATCGGCAGCGACGCCTCCACGGTCGCCACCTACTTCACCGAACTCTCCGCGACCCTCGCCGTCGACGCGGCCCGCCTCACCCACGGCGGCGAGACCGTCGCCGAACTCCGCTCCCTCGGCCACACCGAGCTGGAGTGCCGGATGACCGGCCACAATCTGCTCGTCGCCAACAAGGGCCGGATCGGCTTCTCCGCCACCGACGTACGGAAGTACGCCCCCGAGGCCGCCCAGCCGCTCACCCTCCAGTGGGTCGCGGTCCACCGCGGCCTCGCCGAGTTCCGCGGTACCTCCGAACTCTCCGAACAGGCCGTCATAGCCCGCGAGCTGGACGACGCCACCCGGACCCGCTTCACCGCCGTACTCGAAACCGCCGGAGTCGACCCCGACGGCTACGTCTGGATGCCGGTCCACCCCTGGCAGTGGGACCACGCCGTGCAGATCCTGCACGCCGCCGATATCGCCCAGCGCCGGATCATCCCCCTCGGCCAGAGCCCCGACCACTACCTCCCCGGCCAGTCCATCCGGACCATGGCCAATACCGGCACCCCCGAGCGGTACGACGTCAAACTTCCGCTCAAGATCCTCAACACCCTCGTCTGGCGCGGTATCCCGCCGCACTGCACCTCCGGCGCGCCCGTCGTCACCCAGTGGCTGCGCGGACTCGTCGACCGCGACCCCTTCCTCACCGAGGAGACACGGACCGTGTTCCTCGGCGAGGTCGCGTCCGTCACCGTCCACCACCCCTACCTCTCCCATCTGGACCAGGCGCCCTACCAGCACCTGGAGACCCTGGGCTGCATCTGGCGGGAGTCGGTGTCGGCCCGCAAGGACCCCGATGAGCGGGTCCGTACCTTCGCCTCCCTCCTCCACACCGACACCGCAGGGGACGCCTTCGTCGCCGAGCTGGTCCGCGCCTCCGGCCTCAAGCCCGAGAAGTGGCTGCGGCAGCTCTTCGACACGCTCCTCGCGCCGCTGCTGCACGTCCTCTACAAATACGGGGTCACCTTCAACCCGCACGGGCAGAACACCCTCATCGGCTACGACCAGAACGACGTCCCCGTCCGGCTGTATCTGAAGGACTTCGTCGACGACGTCTGCGTCTCCTTCACCGAGGTCCCCGAGCGCGGCCCCGAGCCCGACGGCCACGCCCATGTCCTGCCCCGCAAGCACCCGTCGATCATCCGCCAGCACGTTGTCGACCAGGTGTTCGTCGGCCACTTCCGCTATCTCGCCCCGCTCTGCGAAGAGCAGCTCGGCGTCCCCGAGAAGACGTTCTGGAAGCTGGTGCGGCGTACGATCCTCGATTTCCAGAAGGACTTCCGCAAGCGGTTCCCGGAGCTGGAGGGCCGGTTCGCCGAGTACGACCTGCTGACCGAGCAGATCCCGCGGTACGGGCTCAACCGCGACCGTATCGTCGTCACCCGCTACACCGACCGCGCCCTGCGGCACGCCCTGTACCCCAACGGCACCCACCCCAACCCGCTCGCCGAGGAGGGCGGCGCATGACCGCCACCACCACGACCACCGCGGCCGCCGTCACCCGGGCCACCGAGCCGCTGCACGGCCTCGACCCCCGCGCCGCCGCCGAACACGCCCATCTCGAAGCCCTGCTCCGCAGCCGGCTCATGGAGTCCGGTACGGAGCCCGCCGCGGGCCCGCTCAGGATCGACCTGCCCGCCCTCGGGCTGGCCCTGGTCACCGAGGTCGTACACCGCTCCCCGACCGGCTGGCACCGCTTCGGCCCGGTCCGCCTCGAAGGCCCCGGCGGCCCCCTGGGCGCCACCGCCGACCCGGTGACCGTCGTCGCCCTGCTCTCCACCGAGACCGCGAGCCGCGCCCCCGGCCGCCGGGGCGCCATCGCCGCCGGCGAGATCGCCGACCTCGTGGAACGTACCGCCGAATCCGTCCGCAGGGTCACCGCCTTCATCGCCGACCGGCGCGCCCACCCCGAACCCCCCGCCGGAGTCGACGCCTTCCTCGAATCCGAGCAGGCCCTCCTCCTCGGGCACCTCTACCACCCCGCGCCCAAATCCCGCGACGGGATCTCCGACCAGGAGAACCGGGTCTACTCGCCCGAACTGCGCGGCTCCTTCCGGCTGCACTGGTTCGCCGCCGACCCGTCCGTCGTCTCCCACGACGCCGTCGACGGCGCCCCGTCCCTCAACGGCCGGAACACCGTCGAACTCCTCGCCGACCTCGCGGGCCGGCCCGACACCGGCGGCCGGATCCTGGTCCCCGCCCACCCCTGGCAGGCCCGGGACGTCCTGCACCGCCCCCGGACCGCCGCCCTGATCGCCTCCGGCGCCCTGCAACCCCTCGGCGAACTCGGCCCCGCATGGTGGCCCACCTCCAGCGTCCGCACCCTCTACCGGCCCGGCGCGGAGGTGATGCTCAAACTCTCCCTCGGGCTGCGGCTCACCAACTCCCGCCGTGAATCGACCCGTACGGAACTCCTCCGCGGACTGGAGATCAACCGGCTCCTCGACGCGGGCCACGCCGACGCCACCTTCGCCGCCCACCCCGGCTTCTCGGTCACCCGCGACCCGGCGTGGCTCGCCGTCGACGAACCCGGCCGCCCCGAAGGCCCCGAGATCACCGGCCTCGACGTCGCGGTCCGCGAGGTCCCCGACGGCATCGAGAACCTCCGTACCCTGGTCGGCCTGGTCGCGCCCCGGCCCGGAATCGGCCGTACCCCCCTCGGTGAGATCGTGGCCGCCCTCGGCCCCGGCACCGCCGAGGAGTGGGCCGCGGACTTCTTCGACCGTACGCTGATCCCGATGCTGCACCTGTACGCGGCCACCGGCATCGGCCTCGAAGCACACCAGCAGAACACGCTCCTGCGGCTGGACTCCCGGGGCCGCGTCACCGGCTCCGCCTTCCGCGACAACCAGGGCTACTACCTGGCCGCGTCCCATCTGCCCGCGGTCCTCCGGCGGACCGGTACCGACGCGTCCACCCTCGCCGTGGTCGACGACGACATCGTGGACGACCGGCTCTCGTACTACCTGCTGCGCAACCAGGCGCTGTCGGTCGTCGGCGCCCTCGCCATCGACGGACTCGCCGACGAGCGCGCCCTGCTCGGCGTCCTCGCGGACCGGCTGCGGGCCGCCCTGCCCGGGCTGGCCGCCGCCGGGCCCCGCGGCGACCGGCTCGCCCGCCGCTGGCTGACCGCCACTACCCTGCCCACCAAGGGCAATCTGCTCACCCGGCTGCACGGGATCGACGAGGTGCTCGCCCCGCTGGACGCGCAGTCCGTCTATCTCGACGCCCCCAACCCCCTGATGGAGGCCTCCGTATGACGTCGTTACACCAGGACCCGCCCGATACGACCACCGTGCCGGGGCCGCCGCTGCCCCGGCTGGGCGGCCGCTGGACGGCCCGGGTGGCGAGATCCCACGGCGCCGACCTCGACCTGGTGCACGGCTGGATGCAGTCCCCGCACATCGACGCCTTCTGGCACCAGGCCTGGCCCAAGGCGCGCTGGGAGGAGGAGATCGCCGGCCATCTGGCCGGGGACGCCATCCTGCCGGTGCTGATCGTCCTGGACGGCGAGGCCTTCGCGTACGTCGAGGTGTACCGGGTGGCCCGGGACCGGCTCGCCGCCCACTACCCCTACGGCGCCCGCGACCTCGGCCTGCACATCGCCATCGGCGAGCAGGGGCGCACCGGCCGGGGACTCGGCCGGGAACTGCTGGGGGCGCTCGCGGACGGGCTGCTCGCGGCCGATCCGGACTGCCCGCGGGTGGTCGCCGAACCGGACATCACCAACGCGCCGTCCCTGCGGGCGTTCGCGGCGGCGGGCTTCCGGGACGCGGGCGAGATCGTCCTCCCGGACAAGCGGGCCGCACTGCTGGTCCGCCCGCGGACGGACGCGGACATGCTGTGACCGTGTGGGGCGGGGGAGCCGGTGGTACGGGCTTCCCCGCCCCGCCCGCGGTACGCCGGGCCGGGCCTGCGGGTGTCGGGGGTCCCCCGCGGGGGCCGTCCGTCCGACCCGGCGGGTTGCTTGCGGGGGCCGTCCGTCCGACCCGGTGGGTTGCTTGCGGGGGCCGTCCGTCCGACCCGGTGGGTTGCTTGCGGGGGCCGTCCGTCCGACCCGGCTGGTTACCCGCGGGGCCCGTCCGTCCGACCCGTCCGCCCCGTCCGGGCCCGGACCAGCAGGGCGTAGGCCCCCGCCAGTACCAGCAGTGCCGGAACGCCCACCAGGCACGCGGTCCGCATCTCGGGGACGAAGATCCCCGTCGCGTACACCGACAGCAGCGCGGCGATCCCCAGCACCGGGGTCACCCGCCCGCCGGGCAGCCGCAGCGTGGACGGCGGCCGGTCCGGATCCCGGCGGAAGGCGAGCAGCGTCAGCAGGACGGTGATCCACACCGCGACGATCCCGAACGTGCCCAGCGCCAGCAGCACCCCGAAGACCCGGTCGCCGAAGAGCGCGGTCAGCCCGGCGGTGACCAGGAAGCCCAGCGCGGAGCAGAGGATCGCCCGGCGCGGCACCCCGTGCCCGGTGGTGGCGCCGAGGGCGCGCGGCGCGAACCGGTCGCCGCCGAGGGAGTGCAGCATCCGCCCGGCGGCGTACAGATTGGCGTTGGCGGCGGACAGCGCGGTCACCAGGACGACGAAGTTGGTGACGGAGGCCGCGGCGGGGATCCCGGCCGCGGCGAACATCGTCACGAACGGGCTGCCCTCGGTGCCGTGCCCGCCGGACACCTCGGTCCACGGCAGGACGGCGAGCATCACGGCGATCGCGCCCAGATAGAAGAGGGTGAGCCGGAGGACGAGGGTCCGCAGGGCGCCGCGGAGCGCCGGGCCGGGGTCCTTCGCCTCGGGCGCGGAGACGGCGACGAGTTCGATGCCCGCGAAGCTGAACAGCACGATCGCCATCACCAGCCAGATGGCCAGCGGCCCCTCGGGGACGAAACCGCCGTGCGCGGTCCAGTTGCCGATACCGGTCGCGGGCCGGTCCGGCAGTCCGAAGACGATCAGTACGGCCCCGATGACGATGAACGCGACGACCGCGAAGGCCTTGATCGCACTGAGGACGGACTCGGTGGTGCCGAAATTCCGCACTCCGGTCGCGTTGACGCCGGTGACGGCGGCCGCGAAGACGAGGACCGCGGCCCACAGGGGGACATCGGGCCACCAGAAGCGCAGGTAGATCGCGGCGGCGACGACCTCGGAGCCGATACCGACGATCAGCGCGAGCCAGTAGATCCACCGGACGGAGAATCCGGCGAAGGGGCCGAGGGTGCGTCCGGCGATGGTGCCGAAGGAGCCCCGGACGGGCAGGGCGCTGACCATCTCGCCGAGGGCGTAGGCGACGACGAGGGCGATCAGGGCTCCGGCGGCGTAGCTGAGGAGGACGGCGGGCCCGGCGACGGAGATCGCGGCGCCCGCACCGAGGAACAGTCCGGTGCCGAGCGCGGAACCGAGCCCGAGCAGCGCCATCTGCCGCCGCCCGAGCCCGCGCCGCAGCTCGTTCCCGCCGGAGCCGTCGTCGCCGGCGTCGCTGGCGCTGTCGCCGGTGCCGGTGCCGGGAGCCGCCGGTGCCGTGGGGCGGCGGGAAGCGGTGGTCACGGCGGGGCCTCGGCAGTACTGGGGGAGCTGGGGGCGGGGTGCGGCCGGTGACGAGGCGTACTCCGGAAGGAGGAGCCCCTGACCGTATCCGCCCTATACGGTACCTTCCCGGCCCCTCGGGACGTTTCCGGCCACGGGGTCGGCCACCGGCCCCGGCACCCGGCACCTGGTATTGGTCACCCGGTACTGGTTCACCGGGCACCCGACTCGCCGGGCATCCGGTACTGGTTCACCGGGCACCCGACTCACCGGACATCCGGGGCGTCAGACACGCGGGGCGTCGGGTGCCGGGCCCGTCCCCCGAACGGGCCCGACCCCCTCAGCCCCGGAGGGAGCACGTCAGCGCGTCAGCACCTCAGTGCGTCAGCGTTTCAGCACGTCACAGACCCGTGCCCGCGCTCCAGACCTTCCCACTGACCCCGTCGGGGCTGTCCTGCCACACTGCCGTGGTCCGGCCCGCCGGGCCGCCCGCGACATGGCCCTCGGCCACCCCGGACGGCTGCGCCATCAGCGCGACCGCCGGGCTCCACGCGCCCCCGGACCGGCCCGCGTAGTGGACCACCTGCGAGAAGCCCGACGAGTCCTGCTGGGTCCAGAGCACATGCGCGGAGCCGTCGGGACCGATCTCCGCGTCGAACTCGTCCCGCGGATAGCCGGGGCTCAGGGTGGTCACCGGGGACCAGGCGCCGGTGGCCGGGGAACGGGTGCTGGCGTGGATACCGAAGCCATTGCTGCCGTAGCCCCGCCAGACCAGGGTGATCTCGCCGTCCGGGCCGATCAGCGGCCGGCTCGCCGCCGCGTACTCGACGGTCGCGGCCTGCTGCGGCGCGCCCCACTGGGTGCTGCCCGCGGGGCGGACGAGCACATCGAGGGACTGGGGCCCGAAGGAGCCCGCCGGGGTACTGAGCCAGCTCAGCACGGCCGAACCGTCGGGGGCGACGGCCGCCCGCGGGACCGCCGTTTCGTTCGCCGGACCGGACAGACTGCGCGGCGCGGTCCAGCCGGTGGCGCCCGCGACCAGGTCGGAGGCGACGACGGACGATCCGTCGGGACGGCCCTCGTTCCACAGCACCGTCGCCGTGCCGTCGGCTGCGACCAGCGGCTCCAGGGAGCTTTCCAGGGTCTCCGCGGGCGTGGTGTCCAGCTTGACCGGCGCGGACCAGGCCCCGCCTGCGGTCGCCCGCTCGGAGACGTACACATCGGTGACGCGGTCGCCCTGCCGGATCCAGGTGGTGACCGCCCGGCCGCCGGCGCCGACGGCGGTGGCGGGGGCGATGTAGTCGGCTCCGGCGGCGATGTCGACCGGTGCCGAGAAAGCGGTGGCTCCGGCGGCGAGCGACGCCGTCCGGATGGTGTTCTGCGCGGCGGCGACCTTGACCCAGGTGAGGGTGGTCGATCCGTCGGGCGCCGAGAAGAGGCGGGCGTTCGCCGTCCCGGCCGGGAGGGTGTCGACGACGGCCGGTGCGCCCCAGACGGCGCTGCCCGCGGGCCGGATCGCGATCAGGAGGTCCGTCTGCGCGGAGCCGGGGGACTGCCGGAACGTGGCCGCGACGACATCGCCGTTCCCGGCCGTACGGACCTCGGCGACGTGCACGGTGTCGGCACCGGTCGCGGAGAGGGCGACCGGGGTGCTCCAGGGGCCGGTGACTCCGGCGGACGCGGATGTCGCACTGCCCAGCAGCAGCGCCGGGGTGAGAACGGCCCCGACCAGCGCGGCACGGGCGGATATCGGGCGGCGGGGGGTCGGGGTGTGGTGAACCTGCTGGTTCAAGGAAACCTCCGGCTCGTCGCTACAGGCACACCGGAACACCATGGCCTTTGTCATGGCCACGGTGTTCCGGGGATTGCCGGGAAGCTATCACCGCCGCCGTATCACCGCAGGACAAAGGGGATGGGGTGGGAGAAGGTTCCTCGTGATCACGTGACTGCGGTACGGGTGGCGGGGCACGCGCCCCGCCACCCGTACCGCCCCGCCGCTACCGGCGCACCGCCGTGAAGCCGCCCTCAGGCGACCGCGCAGGGGCACTCCCGGAATTCGAGGCCCAACTCCCGGTCGACCGGCACGCTGGTCCGCGTCGCGGCGGCGGTCACGGCCTCCCAGGAGCCGTACTTCGCATAGAGCTGGTCGGCGGTCGGGCCCAGCGGATTGCCGTACTTGGCGATATTGCGCTCCTCCAGCGCGCGCACCTCCTCGGGGCTCATCCCGGCCCGGGTGATCTCCTTGGCGTCATTGCGGAGCTGCACCATGCGCCGGGCGATCTCCTCCTCCGAAGCGCCGGCGGCACGCATCGCGCACTCCTCGCGGTCCATCTCCACGAGCAGCCCGTGGTACATCATCCGGATCTCGCGCGACTGCTCGCGCTGCTCCGGGGTCTGCGCCCGGATCCGGCAGACCACCGGCTCGGGGCTGTCGCACGGCCCGGTGCTCGGCGGCTCCTGGGACAGCGGGGCGATGACCACGGACCCGCAGGACCCGGTCTCGGGCGAGCAGACGGCGGCCTGTGCCGCGCCCGGGGCGAAGAGCACGGCCTGCCCGGCGAGGACCGCGGAGACTGCGAGGGCCCGGACGGTCCGCCCGAACCGGGTGGGCCGGGAGTCTCGGGGGTGTCCGGAGCCTTCTGGGCCCGCTACATCTCCGGAGTGTCCGGAGTCTCGGGAATGACGAAGTGTCAGCATGCCCGCATCCTGGGGCGCCGACGCCCGTACGCACCCCATGAACACGGTGGTTTCGCCCGTCCGGGCGGCCCGGGCGCCGCACAATCAAACGCCCGCTCCCCGTCCCCCGCTACGGTCGAACGCATGGCTGACGAGAAGTTCGAGAACCCGGTCCTGGCCGAGATCTACGACCCCCTGGAGGCCGCCCGCCCGGACCTCGACGCCTATCTCCGGATGGCGGAGGAGTTCGGGGCACGCCGGATCCTGGACATCGGCTGCGGCACCGGGGTGTTCGCCCTGCTCCTGGCGGACCGCGGTCTCGACGTCACGGGCCTGGATCCCGCGGGCGCCTCCCTGGACGTGGCCCGCGCCAAGCCGGGGGCCGGCCGGGTCCGGTGGATCCACGGCGATATCACCGCCCTGCCGCCGCTCGGCGGCTTCGACCTGATCACGATGACGGGGAACGTGGCCCAGGCCATCGGCTCCCCGGCCCTCTGGCATGCCACCCTCCGGGGCGCCCGCGCCGCCCTCCGCCCCGGCGGCCGGCTCGTCTTCGAGACCCGCGACCCCGCCCGCCGCGCCTGGGAGTCCTGGAACCGGGAGGAGAGCTACGAGGTGGTCGACGTTCCCGGCCGAGGGGAGGTGGAGAGCTGGTACGACGTCCTGGACTCCGGCGGGCCCTTGGTGACCTTCCGTCAGACCTGTGTGTTCCGAGCCACGGGGGCGGTCGTGACCTCGGACTCCACGCTGCGCTTCCGTACCCGCGACGAGGTCGCCGCCGATCTGGCGGCCACGGGCTTCCCGGGGCACGAGGTCCGCGACGCCCCCGACCGCCCCGGCCGCGAGTTCGTGTTCGTCACCCGCCGCCCGCCGCGGGACCCGGCCCTGGACTGACCCCGGGTCTCGGCCGGGACCGACTCCGGGTCTCGGCCGGGACCGACTCCGGGTCTCGGCCGGAACCGGCGAATTCTCTCCACTCCCTGCCCGCGCCTCCGCCACGGCGCTACGGTGTCCCCTCACCGAATCTGCACAAGCTGAAT
Organism: Streptomyces sp. NPDC094448; assembly: GCF_044763775.1. Taxonomy (NCBI): domain Bacteria; kingdom Bacillati; phylum Actinomycetota; class Actinomycetes; order Kitasatosporales; family Streptomycetaceae; genus Streptomyces; species Streptomyces sp. NPDC094448. Next base: position 137,707 of record NZ_JBIWGU010000004.1, read on the forward strand.
CTCTGTGTACCGGCTTGAATCCGCCGATCCGCAGATCTGCGCAAGGGGGGACCTTGAGTAGTCCGTATGTGATGGTGCCACCACCGCCCCCGCCCGGCCCCCCGGGCCCGGAACGGTCGCTGTGGCGGATGAAACGCCTCTACGCCGGAGGCGCCCTGATCATGTTCCTCGGCTTCGGCTGCGGCAGCACCGCCGGATCCGGGGAGACCGGCGCGGCGGCGAAGCCCGGACCGACCGTCACCGCCACGGCCACCGTCACCGCGACCGCGACGGCGGCACCCGAGCCCGCGAAGACGGTCGTCGAGCCGGGCCCGACGGTCACCGTCATCAAGACCAAGGCCGCGAAGCCCCCGTCCCCGGCCCGCGACACCGGAACGGACCAGGACGGCACGGGCGGCGGCGGAGGCGATATCGCCACGGAGGTCTACTACGCCAACTGCGCGGCGGCCCGCGCCGCGGGCGCCGCCCCGGTCAGCAAGGGCGACCCGGGCTACGGCCGCCACCTCGACCGCGACAACGACGGCGTCGGCTGCGACTCCTGACACCGATCCGGCGGCCCGGTGCCATCCCGGCACCGGCCCCGGGCGGGGCCCCGTACCCCCGTACACATGGAAAAACCCCGGCCTCCGTGACGGAGGCCGGGGTCTGCTGGAGCGCTGGGCAGGCCTTGCACCTGCATCCCCCCACGGGAAGTGGGGTGTCTTTCCTTGGACCACCAACGCATTTCGTCCGCTTCCGGTTCCCCGGTGCGCGATCGCAAGATCACTATACCCCGCCGGACGCTTGTTCCCCAACTCCGCCGATCGGGGCCCGGAACGGCGGAGCAGCACCGACTCGGGCTCTGCGCAGACGTGTTGCCAGTACGGCGAGAACGGCCATGCCGACGGGGAGCTCGCCGGCATCGCCACCCGCAGGTCTGTCGATCCGGCGACGAAGCCGATGACGGGCCGGCCGGCCAGGAAGCCGACATAGCCGACCGCGAGCAGCGGGTCCGGAACGGGCGCCGGAGTCCGCCGTCCGTCGCGGTTCCGGAACCAGCGCGGTGACCGCGAGGCCCGCCACCGCGGGCACGGCGAAATCGACCCGGTGCCCACACCGGCCCAGGCCACGAGCGCCCCCGCGCCCGCGATGCCGCCGAGGCCGAACATCGCCTGGAAGCCGCCGAGCACCGGCCGCCCCTAAACCCGCTCGACCAGCACGCCCTGCGTGTTCATGGCCACGTCGACCGCGGTGTTTCCGCAGGCGAACAGGGCCAGTACCACGGTGAGCGCGACCAGTCCCGGCACCAAGGCCAGGGCCGTCAGCGCGGCCAGATATCAGGTCATACCGGCGCAGAGCACCGTACGGCTGCCGTAGCGGGCCACCAGGCTGCCCACCAGCGGAAGTCCGAGGAACGCCGCTGCTCAGCCCCACCAGGGCGACCGCGAGCTGACCTGCGGAGAGGTCGAGGCGGTCCTGGACGGTGGGGACCCGGGTGGGCCAGGTGGCGAAGGCGGCCCCGGTGACGAAGAAGAACGTGCTCACGTTCAGCCGGGCCGCTCTTGGCCGGGGTACCACCGGGGCGGCGGTCCGGTCCCCGCCCCGGTGGCCGCGACAGTGCGATCAGCGCCTCCCACTCCTCCACCAGGATCTTGTGGAAGACAGCACAGCGCCGCTTGGTCCGTTCGTCGTTCGGCGGGCTCAGGGAGCTGAAGCTCTTGCCGAGGACCAGCCTGCGCCGGGACGGGCCGCGGCTGCCAGTGCATGATGCCCGAGGCCCTCCGCGTTCATGGCCGCCGCGAGGGCGTCGCGGAACGCCGCCACGGGCACATCGGCCGGGTCGAGCCCCAGCTCTTCGGGCATCACGAGTAGCGGATAGAAGAAGTAGACATGGGTACGGCCTTCGGGGACGCCCGGCGGCCGGATGCCCGGCACCCCCGACAGCGCCGCGGTGAGGGCCGCGCCGTTGGCCTCGCGGACCCGGTCATCTCCGGGAGTCGGCGGAGCTGGGAGCGGGCGAAGGCCGCGGCGAGTACGTCGATGCGGTAGTTCCAGCCCACGATGCGGGCGTTGTAGTCCCGGTCCCGGCCCGGCAGTTCCTTGCCGAACATCAGCATCCGCCGGGTGAGTGCGTACTGCTCCTCGTCGCGGGTCGCGAACAGCGCGCCTTCGCCCAGCGCCGAAAGCGTCTTCGACCTGTTGAGGCTGGCACCGCTCATGGTGCCGAGCGCCCCGAACGTCGGCCCCGGTAGGTGGCGCCGTGCGCCTGGGCCGCGTCCTCGATCAGGGGCAGGCCGTGGCGGCGGGTGACGGCGCTCAGAGCGTCGTAGTCGGCGGGCGGCCCGTTGAGGTCGACGGCGACGATGGCACGCGTACGGTCGGTGACGTGCGCCTCGACTAACGCCGGGTCGACGTCGAAGGTGTGGGATCGGTATCGGCGAAGACGGGCACCGCATTGGCCTGGAGGAGCCAGGACGCCGAGGCCAGGAAGGTGTCGGCGGGCACGATCACCTTGTCCCCGGGCTCGACGGCCGCGGCGGCGATGGCCATGTGCAGAGCGGCCGTAATGGAGTTTGCGGCGACGACGTACGGCATGGAGGTATACGCGGCCCACGCCTCCTCCAACTCCTGCACGGCCCGCATGGGCGAGTGCCAGGGCGTCACCGCGTCCATTGCCCGCACGACGGCCCGCCGGTCCTCGTCCGTGATGTACGGCCAGGGCGCCACGGCGCCTTCGGGGAGGAGCCGGGGCCGCGGCGAGCGCCAGCAGCGCCCGGCACACGTCGTGGACATGGACGAAGTCCCTCGTCTTCAGATCGGCATCGCCGACCACCGGGATCGGCAGCCCGTTGAGGTGCCACCGCAGGAACTGGGACACCTCAACGCCCGCCCGGCGCGGGTCCTCGCCAGGGCCGTACACCAAAAAGGGAACGCCCGATGACGACGGAGACCGGCAACCTGGTGCAGGCTGAGCAGGTCGGTTCGGCGGAGAGCTTGGACGCCCCGTACGGCAGGAAGGGGCGCGTGGGGTGGTCCTTGTGCATCGGTGAGTACCCGGGGAGTGCCGCAGACGATCGCGGAGGAGAGGTAGACGAGCCGCTGTACCCCGAGTTCGAGGCAGGCGTTCCCGACGTTGCAGGTGCCCAGGGCATTGAGCTGGAATTCGTGCCGGGGCGCTCTGCCGAGACCGTCCCACTGGCGTTCCCGGCCGGTGGGTTCGATGCTCGTGAAGGGAACGTCGAGACTCGCGTGCAGGAAGCCGACTCGGCAAGGGAGTCGGGATACGGGCTCCGGCCGGAACGAGGCGTTGCGCCAGGCCGTCCGGCAGGGACGAGCCGGGCCCGGGGCCCTGTCGTCGAGACGATGGTCAGGGCCGCCGACACCAGTGCATCGGTGCGGGGTGGGAGAGCGGATCGACTACAGCCGTATTCGCTTTGTCCCAGTGGGACATGCTTCCCCGCCGTGATGAAAAGCCCGGGGTCGGTATGTGGCCGAACCCTCGCCCTTGGGCATGAGTCGAGGCTCTGAGGGAATGGCTGGTTCTCTTCGGCTCGAAGGTCCTTGTCATGTCCTGCGCATTCTGTGGGGGCGGAATGGTACCGGCCTCCCTGTGGTGCTGTCAGGACTTTTGACCCTGACGGCATAATTCGGTTAGTAATAAAATTATGGACTTCACCGTTATTGCTCATGCCGTGGAAGTCGACCACGGGGTCAAGCGCTTGTCGATGCGTTTCATCAAGCGTTACGCCGCGCCGGATCGGGCCCGGCTCAGTGCGGACCTCTGTCAGCAGATCAGTCAGGCGTTGGACGGCCTTGGGCTGATGACCTTGCCCCGGCGGCTTCCGACTTCGGAGACCGCATACGTCTTCGTCGTCAAGAAGGACAGCCCGCTCGGTGAGGCGATCGCAATCGCCGGTACCGTCGCCATGATGGAGAAGATGGGAACGTCAGTTCTGCCGACTCTCTTTGAGCGGTTCCCTGGGGCTGAGCGCTACCTGACCTAGTGCAAACGAAGCCTTAAAGATCAGCCGCCGAAAGAAATCTATCAATATACGACAATCATTCCGCGAGGGAGGTGGCGACGCTAGAGTCGCTCCATGTGTCGCCGCTCTGAGAGTGTGCCGTCGCAGTGTCCGACTCGGCGGAGTGATGCGTGCAGCCAACGCTGGTTCGCGACGGGCCGCTGCTGTGATCGGGCCCTGCGCTCCCGGCTCGGCCTTTGGGGCTCTGAAGGGGAATCTTCGAGGGTTTGCTGAAAATGCTTACTCAGATCCGTCAGAATAAATCTATGTCATGAGATATCGGGATGATATGGATGTATCAGACTTCGGCCCTGTCCTGGGCCGCTCAGGTCGGCGGACGTCCGCGTTAAATCCGTCGTATCACCGTCCAGACCGGAGAACAGATGTCCCATCCGCCCCGCCGATCCTTGTCCGTCGACTGGAAGAACGAGACCGTGGCGGTCTCGAACCCTGCGCGTTCCCTGCCTGAACCTCCCCCGGAATCCGCCCGGATGGAGCTGGCCTTGGCGGGCCTTGCCCACCCGCTCACCCGCCTCCCGGCCGACGCCTGGCAGACCGTGGCGCGTGGGGTCGTCGGTGCCAAGGGCATCGCGGGTCTGCTGGCATCGACCGAACAGGAGAACGGACTTCTCAAGGAGGAGAACGTCGAAGGGGCAACCCTCCGCACGTTCAGCAGCCGGGTCTGGCTCAGCGAACTGCTGCCGGGAATCCAGCCTCGTACCGGGATGGAAGTACTGGACATTCCTGACCCGCAGGTGACGGGCATGACCGAGAGCGGGCTCCCGTGTGCTGCGGTGCGATATCGGTACCAGAGCCTTCAGCATCTGAAGGACCATGTGCGGCAGACGATCCACGGCACCCTGGCGATCAACAGCTACGCCGTCTCGATCTTGGGACGGAAGGTGACCCGCCCTCTGATTACCCACCCTGTGGAGTTCATTTTCGAAGACGGCGCCGACTCCTTCTACGCCTTGGTGGTGCGGGACGGCATCACCCGGCTGGCCAGTGCCTGGGCCGTGCTGGCCGGACCGGACGCCGAGTCAGGCAAGGCGGCGGATCTCGTCGTGGAGTCGCTGTTCGGAGACACCCCGGCCGAACCGGCCGATGGTGTGGGGCTCGGTGAGCGGTTGGCCGCACACCGGCAGGCGCACCGCAACGCACTCACCGGAGAGTTCCAGCGGGCCACGGCCGAAGACGACGCCGAGCGCGCCGTTCCCATCGGTCAGACCTTTGTGGTGCCGGCGGATATCGCCGTGGGCATCGAGGGTCATCTGGAGCGTCTACTGGCCCCCGAAGACGTCTTTGACGACGCCATGCGCTCGATTCTGGCCAGTGTCCATGTCGAGTTCAAGGCGTGGGATACAGCTGCCCAGAACGTCGAGGTGGCCACGCGGGCACTCAAGCGGCTGATTCAGATCGACGATCTGGAAGTACCGAAAGAGGACCTCCAGGTCGTCTACGGTATGGCCGTCGGACGTATCGGCCCGGAGGATCTGCCGAAGGAATACGGCGACGACCGGCTACCGGGTACCGCGCTGTGGCGTGGCGTCCAGATCGTTCACGGCCTGACCAGGCCTGAGGTCTTTGGGAGGCTCAAAGACCAGGCAAAGATCATCAAGGGTGGTTCCCGGATGAGCGCCAAGGGCTTCGCCGACATGCTGGGCCCCATCCTGGACCGTCCTTGGCGCAACGCGAAGAAGGCCGTGTCCAAGCAGGCCCGCAATGCCTGGGGCAACGGCGGTGTGCTGACCGGGGCCGTACTCACGGAATGGGATCCGGTCCTGACGGATGATTTCACCAAGCTGGTCCAGCCGGCGGTGGACGGAGATCTGGACGCCCGCTGCACCCTTGCGGTCGCCGGAGGCATAGCGCTGATCGCAGACAAACTTCTCACTCGGAACGTGGGTTCTTCCCTGATGGCGGCCAAGGAGAAGGGCGGTGTGCCGTTCCGGGCCGATGTCCACCAGGTCGTCGAAGGGCTTTCGGCCCCGGGCAATGAGCTGGGCTTGTGGACGCTCGCCCTTACCGCCAACCGATTCCGGCACGACGCCCTTCCGGAGAACGCCCAGGTTCTGCGGCAGCTCATTCGCCGGGACCGTAGCCATCAAGAGGGCACCCCCTATGTCCATCTCAAAGTGGATGTGACCCAGCCCGACAGGATCGCGCGGGACGAGCACGGGGTGCCCGTACGCCTGTTGGAGTGGGACGTGGTCTGGGCTTCCGACCCTCAGCGAGCCGAGAGCGTATGGAAGGCGCAGCAGGTCCGTCAGTCGCCCCTGCCGACGTTGACTGCGCTGCCGGCCGGTCTCCGAGCGGAGAGCGACCCCGAGGAAGCCGGCGCATCCCCCGCCACCGCCGAACCGCCGGCCATCCAGTCGGGCGACGCCGTTCCTGCCGCCCGTCGCGCTGAAGGCTTCCAACGCACCCTGCGCAACTCCTTGGAGAGTGCCCAGTACGCACTGGACGGATTGACCGATATAGACCGTACGGCGGGCAGCTGGCCTCCGGTGATGGAAGCCGCCTCCTTCGGTGACCTCCGTCAGACGCTTCTGGAACTCCAGACAGATCTGGAGAACCTCCGGCGCAACATCCAGGGTGACGACTCTGCACCGGAGGATGATGACCTGGTGTGAGCGCATTTCAGTCACGGGGGAGGCCACAGGGCGTCAGAGGCCGTCTGTGAAACGGTTCCTGAGGGGCTGGCATACTGCACGGGTGTAGCCCTTCGCGCATCCCCCGTCGCGAAGGGCTACATGCATAGGTCGGCGCCGGGCGGGATCGGCGCGCGGGAGTTCTCCACGGACAGGGGACTCCCCTGTGGCCCCCTGGCCGTGTTTTTTGTAGTTAACAGTGGCGTAGAGTGTTTGTGCAAGCAGGACATTTGCCCCGGTGCACGAGGTGAACGTAGGTAACCGGATGGACATCGGCGAAGAACACGTGCCCGAACTGCATTCGCTGCAGCAGAAGGTCGAGTACATGCTGGAGAAGACCTTCCCGGGCCAGAAGGTGTCCGGTCGGACCTTCGCCGAGCTGGTCAAGGGGCGCGGCGGTGCCCTCTCCCACAGCTACTTCTCGAACATCCTGGCCGGCAAGGTCACCCAGCCCTCCGAGGAGATCCTCAAGGCGCTCGGGCTGGGCTTCGGGGTGGACTGGCGGTTCTTCAAGGAGGAGTCGGAGGTCGTCGGCGACGTGGTCGCCGGGCTCCAGTTCCTCGCCAAGCGGCGGACCGGTGAGATCGCGGGCGTGGCGGGCCGGGGCGTCGACGACGACGGGCTGCCGGCGGAGCTGCTGGAGTTCGCGCTCTCCCTGCTGGCGGACACCAAGTCCGGTCGGCGGACCGAGGGCGTGGAGGACGGTGGTCAGGGCAGCGCCTAGCGCAGGCGGGCTCCGCGTGGGTGACCGGCGTTGGCTAAAATCGCCGACCGCTTGTGATGCACGCGCGATGACGACCAAGAGGCCTCAATGTCCCTGCGTGAACTGCGCAAAGAGTGTGAAGCCGGACTGGCTGACCTTCCCATACCTGCGCCCTTCACCGTCGAAGGCCTGGTGGCGAACATGGAGGCGGCCCGCGGTCGGACCATCGTCCTCCAAGAGCTGCCCGAACGGCTGGCGCGCGTGAACGCGGCCTGTGGTCTGCGGCTGAAATCCGGCACCACCAGTTACGTCCTCTACCGGCGTCGCCCCTCCGCGTACCAGACCCAGCATGTGATCCTGCACGAGCTGTGCCACGAATGGTTCGACCACGGCACCAGCCTGGACGCGGAGCAGCTGCGGCTGCTGCTACCGGTGTTCGACACCTCGCTGATCAAACGGGTGCTCTCCTCCGACACGGTCCAGGCCCGAGCCCAGTACGACACGCACGACGAGCGGGTCGCCGAGTTCGGCGCCTCCCTGATCCCGCGGATGGCCAGGGATGTGACCAGCGACGATATGGTCGGAAGGCTGGCGAATTCGCTCTCCCGGCCGGTTGCCCACCGGCGCCGTGCGTTCTCCTTCCATACATTCTTCCGCCGCTCGTAGCGCCACCGGAGAGATCCCGGCCCGCCCGTTCCCCAGGCACAGCCACGCCTCATCCCATCCCGCCCGCAGGGCCTCACGGAGCCCGGCAACACCTCACGAAACCCAGCAGCACCTTGCGGAGCCCCGCAGGGCCTCACGGAAACCGACAGAACCTCACGGAATCCCGCAAACCCGCAGGAATCTGTAGACCCCGCAGAAGCCCACGAAACCCGCAGAACACCCGAGGAACTCATGTGACCGCGCTCGACCTCGCCGGCTATCTCGTCGCCGGTCTGATGACTGCCGTTGCCCTGTGGCGGATGCCGGCCGCGCTCTGGGGCGACGAGGAGGACAAGCGCCGCCGCGCCCTGTGGGGCTGCTATGCGGGCTTCGCCATCGCCCTGTGGACCAAGACCCGCGTGGTCCGAATAAGCCTCAACAACAGCCCCATCGTCGATCTTTCGGTACTGATCAAGCACTACACGTCCACCATCGCCATCCTGGCGATCCTCAGCTACATCGTCGCCATCTACGGTCACTTCCCGGAGGGCGGGGCGATCCCCCGCCATGTCCGGTTCGCCCGGCTCATCCAGCGGGTGGCCACCAAGGCGTCCGTGGTCACCCTCATCCTCCTGACCGTGCTCTTCTTCACGGTGGTGGACCGCTCGGTCCCCGCGGACCGGTTCGTCGCCGAACACGCCGGCCAGTGGGGCGCCACGCTCTATATGAGCGTCTTCTACCTCTACTTGGGCGCCGCGTCCGCCGTCTGCGCCTATCAGTGGGCCCTGGCCACCGCCGACGCCCGGTTGCGTCACCTCCGGGTGGGTCTCGGCATGATGACCTTCGCGATGTTCATCGGTGTCGGCTACACCCTCAGCCGGACCCTGTTCCTGTGGATCAGTGTGGTCGACCGGCCGAGTGAGAGCTTCGCGCTGTCCTTCGACACGGCCACCGAGGCCGCCCAGGTGGTCCTCTTCGTCTTCTTTGCGCTCGGTGCCTCCATCCCCGCCTTCAGCAAGGGCTGGCGGCGGGTCCGGCTGTGGCGGGCCCAGGTGAATCTGCACCCGCTGTGGCGTGATCTGATGACCGCCTTCCCCGACCAGCCGTTCGCCCCGCCGGCCCCGCTCGCCCGCGAGCTGACCCGCTTCGACACCCCGGCCGACCTGCGCGTCGACCGCTGGGCGGCCGATATCGCGGACGCGGTCGAGAAGCTGCGCCACTATGTGCCCGACGGTCTGCTGACCGCCGCCAAGGAGGCCGCCGCGGGCGAAGGCGGGGCCCCCGGGAAGGCCGGCTCCCTCGCCGACGCCTACTGGATCAAGGCCGCCCTGGTCGCCAAGGCCGAGGGCGCGCCCGCCGGGAAGGCCGCCGCCTTCGAGACCAAGCACGCCACCGACCAGGACGGCGAAGTCGCCTGGCTGGTCAGGGTGGCGGCCGCCTACAAGACCATCCCCGAACAGCAGAGCCGCGTTGTCCTGCGGTCGAGCCTGGAGCGCAGCGCGTGAACCACATAGGCAATACGGCGAACGAGACCGCCGGGGACCCCGCCGGTTCGGCCGTCACCACCACGGCCCGCATCGTCACCGACGTCCTGCAGCCGCGCAACGTCCTGCTCACCGGCATGCTCGGGATCGGCCTTGCCGCGGCAGGCCACTGGACCGGCCTGCTGTGGGGTCTGCTCGGGGCCCTGTGCGCCGGGCTGATCCCGGCCGGCTACATCGAGTGGGAGCGCAAACGGGGTACCTGGGGCGACCGCCATGTGGTCGACCGCACCCAGCGGGCCCCGATCTTCTTCGTCATCCTCGGCTCCATCGGCACCGGTTCGATGATCATGGTCTTGGGCGGGGCACCCACGCCGATCCTGGTGGCGATGCTGGGCCTGTGGGTGATGACCATCGGGCTGCTCGCGGTGAACACGGTCTGGAAGATCTCGGTGGACTCCGCCGTCGCATCGGCGACGGTGGCCCTGCTGGCCGCGGTGCACTCGCCGTGGTGGCTGGCCGCCTACTCGCTGACGGCCGCCGTCTGCTGGTCCCGGGTCGCGCTGTCATATCACACGGTGGCCCAGACGCTGGCCGGAGCGTCGCTCGGCGGGGCCACGACCATCGCGTTCCTCTTCGTCTCGTGACGCGGCCACAGCACCGTCGCGCCGCTCGGTGACGCGGTCCGGACACCACAGCGGAGCACCGGGCCGTCCCCTCCCGGAGGCAGTACCTGGATGTACGAGCGGCGGCCCGCCGGTCTCCGTCGGATACGTACCTCCTCAGCCCGCGCTCGGCGGGTCCGCCGATTCGACGGCGCGACGGTACTCGACGTTGAAGCGCCGGGCTTCTTCGAGCTGCTGGGGGTGCCCTGGTCGACGACTTCCCGGGCCACGAGCGGCGATGCAGAGCTGGTAGCGGGAGTAGCAGCGGGGTGATGAGGCGGGCCTCTCCGGCCGCGCGGAGGAACCCTTGCGTGGTGCCGCTGATTTCGGCGGCCCGGCCCATCGTGTAGGCGGGGTAGCCGCCGTCGAGATGGCCGGAACACCCCCGCTCGCGCGGGGCCGACACCAGGCGTTGGAGCGCCTGAGCCCGCCGGGTGGGAACACCCCCGCTCGCGCGGGGCCGACTCACCATGGCCTCTCCCGAGCTGACCAGCGGCAAGCGCGCGACCGGGCCGACCAAGTCGGCCGCCGGCAAGCGCACGGTCGTTCTGCCCGAGTTCCTCCACACCGAGCTGCGCCGCCACATGGCCTGGTACGCGGAGAAGGAGGCCGATGGGCTGGTCTTCGTCGGAGAGAAGGGAGCGCCCTTCCGGCGGTCCACCTTCGGTCGCATTTGGCGGGCGGCACGGGCCAAGGCCGGCATGGAGCCGAACTTCCGCTTCTACGATCTGAGGCACACAGGCAACACCCTGCTCGCCGAGACCGGGGCCAGCACGAGGGACCTCATGGTCCGCATGGGCCAGTCCTCGGTCCGGGCCGCGATGATCTACCAACACTCCACGGCCAAGCGGCAGAAGGAACTCGCGGGCAAGCTCGATGATCGGGTGCGCACCGAGATCGGCCGCGTCCTGCCGAGCGGGGACGCACCTGCCAGTGGTGCGCGAGTGGTGCGGCCTTCCTGACGATTCCGCCAAGCCGCCCAGAGCGCCGGATCAGCCGCGCTCTGGGTGGCTTCGCGCTGCCCGCGACCGGGATGTCGGAGACGGTGCTCTGCGGGCGAGCCTGGCCCTGACCTGGGAGGTTGGGCGAGACAGGCAGCGCCGATGGGCCCTCACGGCCCCGTCAAGGGGCGCCGGTTGCTGTGGTCGGGGTCACATGAAATTGATCTCGGAATGCGGGACGCCGGCGGAGAGGGCCGCCCGCCGGAAGGCCCCGCACCTCGCCGGGGACGCTCTCCCGGTGCGTAGTGGTGCGACAGTGGTGCGGGGTCCCGGAATTGGTCTAGGCAACACAAAAGCCCCGGGCCGTTGGCCTGGGGCTTCTTCATGGAGCGGGTGACGAGAATCGAACTCGCGCTCTGAGCTTGGGAAGCTCATGTTCTACCATTAAACTACACCCGCACAGCGGACCGAAGATCGGGAACCGCAGTGCCGTCACTCTACCCCATCGCAGGCCCCGGGCGAAGAACGCCGCGGGGCCTTCTGTTCTCCCCGGGCCGCGACGAGGAGCGGGAAGTGGGTGCGGGGCAAGGGAGTTGGGGCATAGCGTGGTGGGTGCGGGGTGGCGGGTTCGAGGGTGCGGGGGGATGGCCTAATGTGGGGCTTCGTCCGCATTTGTTGGGGAAGGGACTCGATGGACCTGATGGAGCGCACCGTCGTCCGCTGTGCCGAGGGGCACGTCTTCGCTACCACCTCGTTTCCGATGCAGCAGCTCGGGGCCGGGCGGATCGGGCCGGCCCGGTTGGTCCGGTGTCCCCGGTGTGCGCGGTTGCGGAGTGCCGTGCCGGTGGCCGTAGCGAAGTGACGGGGGAGCGCACGGACGTCCGGTTCGGTGGGGTCCGTGCGCTCTGCGTATCCTCGGGGGGTGCTTCTCTCAGACAAGGACATCCGGGCCGAGATCGACGCCGGGCGGGTCCGCATCGACCCGTATGACGATTCCATGGTGCAGCCTTCGAGCATTGATGTGCGGCTGGACCGCTACTTCCGGGTGTTCGAGAACCACCGCTATCCGCATATCGACCCCGCGGTCGAGCAGGCCGATCTGACCCGGACGGTGGAGCCGGACGGCGACGAGGCGTTCATCCTGCATCCGGGCGAGTTCGTGCTGGCGTCGACGTACGAGGTCATCTCGCTGCCCGACGATCTGGCGTCGCGGCTGGAGGGCAAGAGCTCCCTCGGGCGGCTCGGACTGGTCACGCACTCGACCGCCGGGTTCATCGACCCCGGGTTCTCCGGTCACGTCACGCTGGAGCTGTCGAATCTGGCGACCCTGCCCATCAAGCTGTGGCCCGGGATGAAGATCGGTCAGCTGTGCATGTTCCGGCTCAGCTCGCCCGCGGAGTTCCCGTACGGCAGTGAGCGCTACGGCTCCCGCTACCAGGGGCAGCGGGGCCCGACGGCCTCGCGCTCCTTCCAGAACTTCCACCGGACGCAGGTGTGACGATGAGTGCCGTACGGGAGAACCTGACCTACGACACGTTCGGGACCGCGGTCCGCGAGCTGGCGCAGAGCATCGCGGACGACGGCTTCGAACCGGACATCGTGCTGTCCATCGCGCGCGGCGGGGTCTTCGTCGCGGGCGGGCTGGCGTACGCGCTGGACTGCAAGAACATCCACCTGGTCAATGTGGAGTTCTACACCGGGGTGGGCACCACCATGGAGATGCCGGTGATGCTGGCTCCCGTGCCGAACGTGATCGACTTCTCCGACAAGAAGGTCCTCATCGCGGACGACGTCGCCGATACCGGCAAGACGCTGAAGCTGGTCCACGACTTCTGCCTGGACCATGTCGCGGAAGTCCGGTCGGCCGTGATCTACGAGAAGTCGCACTCGCTGGTGAAGTGCGAGTACGTGTGGAAGCGCACCGACGACTGGATCAACTTCCCGTGGTCTGTTCTGCCTCCATGCCGTAAGTCCGGTACCCCGGTGACGCCCTCGAAAGATGCCCTGATGTGACGTAGGTCACCGAACGGTTTGCCGGGTCGTGTCCCGGCGGTATCTGATCTTGGGCGTTTCTCGCCGCTCAGAGCCGCAATCGGGTGATGCCGGCGGGCCCGCGGTCACCTTCACTCCTCGGCAACCGGGTCGCCGTGGTCCAGACGGCTTCGAAGCTCTGAGCGTAGGCGCGGAAGGGCCCTCCCGCTCCACTGCGACGCGGTGCCGTACCGGAGCGGCGCAGGCGTTCACACCTCAGATGTGTGCGCTGGCCGAGTGGCTGGTCATCCTCTCTGTGCAGAGGGGACATCCCCGCGTGCGCGGCGCCGACAACACCTACGTCTGGACCGCTGACGGCGGCTTCGGAACATCCCCGCGTACGCCGGGGCCGTTCCCGGCCGGCACGCCCTGGTGGAGTCTGCGGAGCTTGCGATTTCCCCGGTCCGGTAGCGGGTGGCCCCTGTGCAGGCAGCCCGGGTCCGAGGCCCCGGGCCGTATCTCAGATCGTGCCCAGTTTGATCAGCGAGAGCAGCGCCAGCAGCTGGATCGCCGACGCGCCCAGTGCCTTCGGCCACGGCAGATCGTGGGATTTGCTCACCATCGACGTGAACAGCGCGCCCGCCGCCAGCCAGGTCAGCCAGCCCAGAAGCTGGACCAGGGAGTTCTGGCCGCCCAGGAAGAGGGCGAAGAACAGGCGCGGTGCGTCGGTGACCGCCATGATCAGCATGGCGAGTCCGATGGTCGGCTGCCAGGCGCCGGTGCCGCCGAACTGGCGGGCGAGGGTGTTGGTGACGGCGCCGAGGATCAACCCGCCGATCACGAAGGCCACTGCCGTCATCAGAACGGCCGGGATCGCCGACGACAGCGTGGCGTTGAAGATCTCCTTGCGCGGCTCGTCGAGGCCGAAGATCGCCAGCGCGCCGTAGATCAGGGTCACCACCAGCGCCGGGCCCCACACCGGGTAGTCCCGCATCTGGAGGAAGGTCTGCGCCGGACGGGTGACGATGCCGCTCAGCAACTGCTTCCAGTGCAGCCGTGGGCCGGCCGGGGGAGCGGGCGCGTTGCCCGCCTGGTAGGTCGCGCCCTGGCCGTACGGGTCGTCGACCGTGAAGGCCTGGGTGTGACCCGGATTGTTGTCCGCGTACGGGTCGTGGGGCGGCGGGTGGGGCTGGTGGTGGCCCGGGTGCCGCGGCGGCTGCTGGTACTGCGGCGCGCCCCGGTGCGGGCCGCCGTGCTGAGGCGCCCCGTACTGCGGCGGCCCCTGCTGCGGACCGCCCTGCTGCTGGTACGGGTCCCCGTAGTACTCCGGTTCGCCGTACGCCGACGGCCGCCCGTCGCCCGCCTGGGGCCAGGCCTGCTGCCGCCCGTACGGCGGCTCCTGGGGCGGCCCCTGCGGGGGTCGCTGCTGCCTGCGGTTGTCCCGTCCGCGTCCGATCCTGAATCCAGCCACGCTTTCGAAAGTACCCCGTTCCGGCAGATCACCACCCCACCGGGGGCGCGGACAGGGGGCTTTGCGGCTGAGCTGTGACATCCCTTAGGGGGAACGGGAAGGGGACCCGGAGGGGCTGCGCCCCAGGCCCGGGTCCCCCTGGAGGTCACCCTGGAAGTACCTGGAAGTACGGGACTACTGCACCGGCTCCGGCTCGGGCGCGCCCTCCGGCGCGTCCCGGGGCTCGGGGTCCGACGGCGGCGCCTTCACCGAGTCCAGCAGCAGCTGCGCCACATCCACAACCTGGAGGGATTCCTTCGCCGCACCGCTGTTCTTCTTGCCGTTGACCGAGTCGGTCAGCATCACCAGACAGAACGGGCAGGCGGTGGAGACGATGTCCGGGTTGAGGGAGAGCGCCTCGTCGACCCGCTCGTCGTTGATCCGCTTGCCGATCCGCTCCTCCATCCACATCCGCGCGCCGCCGGCGCCGCAGCAGAAGCCGCGTTCCTTGTGGCGGTGCATCTCCTGCTGCCGCAGACCGGGGACGGCCGACATGATCTCGCGCGGGGGCGTGTAGACCTTGTTGTGGCGGCCCAGGTAGCAGGGGTCGTGGTAGGTGATCAGGCCTTCCACCGGTGTCACCGGGACCAGCCTGCCCTCGTCGATGAGGTGCTGGAGCAGCTGGGTGTGGTGGATGACCTCGTAGTCGCCGCCGAGCTGCGGGTACTCGTTGGCGATGGTGTTGAAGCAGTGCGGGCAGGTGGAGACGATCTTCTTCGCCGATTTCGGCTTCTTCGTCGCCGGATCGTCCTCGTCCTCGCCGAAGGCCATGTTCAGCATGGCCACGTTCTCCTGGCCGAGCTGCTGGAACAGCGGCTCGTTGCCGAGCCGGCGGGGGGAGTCGCCGGTGCACTTCTCATCGCCGCCCATGATCGCGAACTTGACGCCCGCGATGTGCAGCAGCTCGGCGAAGGCCTTGGTGGTCTTCTTCGCCCGGTCCTCCAGGGCGCCCGCGCAGCCGACCCAGTAGAGGTAGTCGACCTCGCCGAGATCCTCCACGTTCTGCCCGACGATCGGGACCTCGAAGTCGACCTCCTTGGTCCACTCGACACGGGCCTTCTTCGCCAGGCCCCAGGGGTTGCCCTTCTTCTCCAGGTTCTTGAGCATCGTGCCCGCCTCGGACGGGAAGGCCGATTCGATCATCACCTGGTAGCGGCGCATATCGACGATGTGGTCGATGTGCTCGATATCGACCGGGCACTGCTCGACGCAGGCGCCGCAGGTGGTGCAGGACCAGAGCACGTCCGGGTCGATGACGCCGTTCTCCTCCAGCGTCCCGATCAGCGGCCGCTCGGCCTCGGCGAGGGCGGCGGCCGGCACGTCCTTCAGCGCCTCGGGGCTCGCCTTCTCCTCGCCTTCCATGCTCTTTCCGCCGCCCGCCAGCAGATACGGCGCCTTGGCGTGGGCATGGTCCCGCAGGGACATGATCAGGAGCTTGGGGGAGAGGGGCTTCCCGGTGTTCCAGGCGGGGCACTGGGACTGGCAGCGGCCGCATTCGGTGCAGGTGGAGAAGTCGAGGATGCCCTTCCAGGAGAACTGCTCGACCTGCGAGACGCCGTAGACGTCGTCGTCGCCCGGATCCTCGAAGTCGATCTCCTTGCCGCCGCTGGTCATGGGCTGGAGCGCGCCCAGCGCGGTGGCGCCGTCGGCGTTCCGCTTGAACCAGATGTTCGGGAAGCCGAGGAAGCGGTGCCAGGCGACACCCATATTGGTGTTCAGCGACACCGTGATCATCCAGATCAGCGAGGTGCCGATCTTCACCGCGGCGGTGAGGTAGATGAGGTTCTGGAGAGTGCCGGTGCTCAGGCCCTCGAAGGCGGCGACCAGGGGGTACGAGATGAAGTACCCGGCCTCGTAGCCGTCGACGTGGTGGATCGCGCCCTCAAGACCGCGCAGGACGAGGATGGCGAGGCCGATGGTGAGGATCACGTACTCGACGAAGTACGCCTGCCACGCCTTGGAGCCCGCGAAACGCGATTTGCGGCCCGCCCGGGAGGGCAGGTTCAGCAGCCGGATCGCCATCAGGACAAGGATTCCGGCGACCGTCATCAGACCGATGAATTCGGTGTACATCTCGAACGGCGCCCAGTCGCCGATCACCGGCAGCATCCAGTCGGCCCGGAACAGCTGGCCGTACGCCTGGACCAGGGTCGGCGGCAGGGTGAGGAAGCCGATCGCGACGAACCAGTGGGCGAAGCCGACGATGCCCCAGCGGTTCATCCGGGTGTGCCCCAGGAACTCCCTGGCCAGGGTGATCGTGCGCTGTTTGGGGTCGTTGGTGCGGCTGCCCGCGGGCACGGGCTGGCCGAGTTTCACAAAGCGGTAGATCTGCGCGACGGCTCGGGAGATGAGCGCGACGGCGACCACGGTCAGGACCAGCGACACGACGATCGCGGCGAGCTGCATTTCGGGCTCCTCGGGCCTGCGAGGGGGACCGGTCCGGGCGCGGCCGGCCACCGAGAAATTACTAAGCGGTAACTTAATCGTTTCGGGCCGAGACTACCCACTTATGGGGCCGCACTGTAGCCGCGCGGCCGGTGATCTGTGTCGCTCAGGCTTGCCTCAGCCTCTGCGGGCGCGGTACGCGCGCCGGGGCGGCGGCCGCGGCGCGTGCGGGGCGCCCGCGCCGGGCGGTGGAGACGGTACGGGCCAGGATCATCAGGTCCATGCCCAGCCAGTGTTCCCTGATGTAGTGCAGATCCTGGACGGCCATCTCCTCCCACGGCAGCCCGGACCGCCCGCCGGTCTGCCAGAGTCCGGTGATTCCGGGGCGTACGGAGGTACGGGCCCGGGCGCTGCCCGCCGGGATCCGGTCCACCGGCAGCGGGCGCGGGCCGACCAGGGACATCTCGCCCCGGAGTACGTTCACGAGCTGCGGCAGATGGTCCAGGTAGTGGCGGTGGAGCAGCCGGCCCGTGCGGCTGCCGGGCACCACCCGGAACGCCAGCATCCGGAACGGCCGCCCGCCCGCACCCGTACACCGCCTCGGTACGAGGACCCGCCCGCGCGCCGAGATGGCGACGGCGGCCGTGAGCGCCGCCAGCGCCGGGGCGAGGAGCAGCAGCAGAAGGGCCGTGCCCAGCAGATCGACGGCTCTTTTCGAAAGGGACATCTGTCTTCTCCCGCCGAAGCGTGCAGCAAGGGAAGTTTCCGGAGTTCCGGGATGAGTAGCGATGTACCCGGAGTTCCGGGATGAGTGGCGATGTATAGGGGTGTGTAGGTGTTTAGTGAGTTCTGTGGGGGATGACTGTGACAGATGCGGTCCCCGGAGGGGTGGTCGCCACGCGCGGCCGGTTGACAGGTGCTGTGCGCGGCCCGGCGAATGCGGCACCGGCCGGCCGGGCTGCGGATAAGCGTGGGATAAAAGTTGAGTGGGGTCGACTCAGGTCTGTTGACTCCCGCGACGGGCTGGGGCATCCTTGAGTCAGTTCCACTCAAGAAGTCTCTGGAGGAATTGACATGGCACGTGCGGTCGGCATCGACCTGGGCACGACTAACTCCGTCGTCAGCGTTCTGGAGGGCGGCGAGCCCACCGTCATCACCAACGCCGAGGGAGCCCGGACCACGCCGTCCGTCGTCGCCTTTGCGAAGAACGGCGAGGTGCTGGTCGGCGAGGTCGCCAAGCGCCAGGCGGTCACCAACGTCGACCGGACGATCCGATCGGTCAAGCGCCACATGGGCACTGACTGGAAGATCGAGATCGACGGCAAGAACTTCAACCCGCAGCAGATGAGCGCCTTCATCCTGCAGAAGCTGAAGCGCGACGCCGAGGCGTACCTGGGCGAGAAGGTGGCCGACGCGGTCATCACCGTCCCGGCGTACTTCAACGACTCGGAGCGCCAGGCCACCAAGGAGGCCGGTGAGATCGCGGGCCTCAACGTCCTGCGTATCGTCAACGAGCCCACGGCCGCCGCGCTGGCCTACGGCCTCGACAAGGACGACCAGACGATCCTCGTCTTCGACCTCGGCGGCGGCACCTTCGACGTGTCCCTGCTGGAGATCGGTGACGGCGTCGTCGAGGTGAAGGCCACCAACGGCGACAACCACCTCGGTGGCGACGACTGGGACCAGCGCGTCGTCGACTACCTGGTCAAGCAGTTCCAGAACGGCCACGGCGTCGACCTGGGCAAGGACAAGATGGCCCTCCAGCGCCTCCGCGAGGCCGCCGAGAAGGCCAAGATCGAACTGTCGTCCTCCACCGAGACGTCGATCAACCTGCCCTACATCACGGCCTCCGCCGAGGGCCCGCTGCACCTGGACGAGAAGCTCACCCGCGCCCAGTTCCAGCAGCTGACCTCCGATCTGCTGGACCGCTGCAAGACCCCGTTCAACAACGTCATCAAGGACGCGGGCATCGCCCTCTCCGAGATCGACCACGTGGTCCTGGTCGGCGGCTCCACCCGGATGCCCGCCGTCGCCGAGCTGGTCAAGGAGCTGACCGGCGGCAAGGAGGCCAACAAGGGTGTGAACCCGGACGAGGTCGTCGCCATCGGCGCGTCCCTCCAGGCCGGTGTCCTCAAGGGCGAGGTCAAGGACGTCCTGCTGCTCGACGTCACCCCGCTGTCCCTCGGTATCGAGACCAAGGGCGGCATCATGACCAAGCTCATCGAGCGCAACACCACGATCCCGACCCGCCGCTCCGAGATCTTCACGACGGCCGAGGACAACCAGCCCTCCGTCCAGATCCAGGTCTACCAGGGCGAGCGCGAGATCGCGGCGTACAACAAGAAGCTCGGCATGTTCGAGCTGACCGGCCTGCCGCCGGCGCCGCGCAACGTCCCGCAGATCGAGGTCTCCTTCGATATCGACGCCAACGGCATCATGCACGTGACCGCGAAGGACCTGGGCACGGGCAAGGAGCAGAAGATGACCGTCACCGGCGGCTCCTCGCTGCCGAAGGACGAGGTCGACCGGATGCGCCAGGAGGCCGAGCAGTACGCGGACGAGGACCACCGCCGCCGCGAGTCCGCCGAGACCCGCAACCAGGGCGAGCAGCTCGTCTACCAGACCGAGAAGTTCCTCAAGGACAACGAGGACAAGGTTCCCGGCGAGGTGAAGACCGAGGTCGAGACGGCCATCACCGAGCTGAAGGAGAAGCTCAAGGGCGAGGACACGGCCGAGATCCGTACCGCCACCGAGAAGCTCGGCGCCGTCTCGCAGAAGCTCGGCCAGGCGATGTACGCGGATGCCCAGGCACAGCAGGCCGCCGCGGGTGGCGACGCGCCGCAGGGCGACGCCGGCCAGGCCAAGGCCGACGACGACGTCGTCGACGCCGAGATCGTCGACGACGAGAAGCCCAAGGGCGGTGCCGCGTGACCGAGGAGACCCCGGGCTTCGACGAGAAGCCCGACGTCCCCTCCGGCTCCGACGACGCCGCCGAGACCGCCGCGCCCTCCGAGCAGGAGGGCGGGGCGGCCCCGGCAGGGGACGCCGCCAAAACCGCCGGTCTGACGGCCGAACTGGACCAGGCGCGGTCGGCACTCGCCGAGCGCACCGCCGATCTCCAGCGGCTCCAGGCCGAATACCAGAACTACCGCCGCCGGGTGGAGCGCGACCGCGTCACGGTGAAGGAGATCGCCACGGCGACCCTCCTGGCCGAGCTGCTGCCCGTGCTCGACGACATCGGCCGCGCCCGGGACCACGGGGAGCTGGTCGGCGGATTCAAATCCGTCGCCGAGTCCCTGGAGACGGGCGTGGCGAAGATGGGCCTCCAGCAGTTCGGCAAGGAGGGCGAGCCCTTCGACCCGACGATCCACGAGGCGCTGATGCACAGCTATGCGCCGGATGTCACGGAGACGACGTGCGTCGCGGTGCTCCAGCCGGGGTATCGGATCGGCGAGCGGACCATCCGCCCCGCGCGGGTGGCCGTGGCCGAGCCGCAGCCCGGCGCCGGTCCGGCACCGGCGGCCAAGGATCCGAAGGAGTCCACGGCCGCCGCGGACGGCGCGGACGCCAAGGACGGCGCGGCCGACGGCGAGGAGAGCGGTGGCCCGGACAAGGGCTGACGCAGGCAGAGGCGTACGCGTACGGAGCGTGCGCGGCACCGCCCGGGAGGAGGGACGTCGATGAACACGAAGGACTTCGTCGAGAAGGACTACTACAAGGTCCTCGGCGTCCCCAAGGACGCCACCGAAGCCGAGATCAAGAAGGCGTACCGGAAGCTCGCCCGCGAGTTCCATCCGGACGCCAACAAGGGTGACAACAAGGCGGAGGAGCGCTTCAAGGAGATCTCCGAGGCCAATGACATCCTCGGCGACCCCAAGCGGCGCAAGGAGTACGACGAGGCCCGCGCCCTCTTCGGCAACGGCGGCTTCCGCGCCGGGCCGGGCGGCGGCAGCTTCAACTTCGACC
Organism: Streptomyces sp. NPDC094448; assembly: GCF_044763775.1. Lineage (NCBI taxonomy): Bacteria > Bacillati > Actinomycetota > Actinomycetes > Kitasatosporales > Streptomycetaceae > Streptomyces > Streptomyces sp. NPDC094448. Next base: position 158,626 of record NZ_JBIWGU010000004.1, read on the forward strand.
TGGGCGACCTCTTCGGAGGCGCCCAGGGCGGGGGCCCCCAGCCCGGCGGCGCCGGTGGCTTCGGCGGCGGTCTGGGCGATGTGTTCGGCGGGCTGTTCAACCGTGGTGCGGGCGCCGGGACCCGGGTCCAGCCGCGGCGCGGCCAGGACATCGAGTCCGAGGTGACGCTCAGCTTCACCGAGGCCGTCGACGGGGCCACGGTCCCGCTGCGGATGTCCAGCTCCGCGGCGTGCAAGGCCTGTTCGGGTACCGGCGACAAGAACGGCAACCCCCGGGTCTGCCCGACCTGCGTCGGCACCGGCCAGGTCTCCCGCGGCGGCAGCGGCTCCTTCTCGCTGACCGACCCCTGTGTGGACTGCAAGGGCCGCGGGCTGATCGCCCAGGACCCCTGCGAGGTCTGCAAGGGCAGCGGGCGGGCCCGCTCCTCGCGCACCATGCAGGTGCGGATCCCGGCGGGCGTCTCCGACGGCCAGCGGATCCGGCTGCGCGGCAAGGGGGCCCCGGGCGAGCGCGGCGGCCCGGCCGGTGACCTCTATGTCGTCGTCCATGTCGGCGAGCACCCCGTATTCGGCCGCCGTGGCGACAATCTGACCGTCACGGTTCCCGTGACGTACCCGGAGGCCGTCCTGGGCGGCGAAATCAAGGTGCCCGTGCTCGGCGGCCCGCCGGTGACCCTGAAGCTGCCCGCGGGCACGCCCAACGGGCGCACCATGCGGGCCCGCGGCAAGGGAGCGGTCCGCAAGGACGGCACCCGCGGCGATCTGCTGGTCACCGTCGAGGTGGCGGTTCCGAGGGATCTGAGCGGCAAGGCGAAGGAAGCGCTGGAGGCCTATCGCGAGGCCACCGCGGACGAGGACCCGAGGGCCCAGCTCTTCGAGGCCGCGAAGGGAGCATGAGGACGATGGACGGAAGGCGCCGCAACCCCTACGAACTGACCGACGAGTCACCGGTGTACGTGATCTCGGTGGCGGCCCAGCTCTCCGGGCTGCACCCGCAGACACTGCGGCAGTACGACCGGCTGGGTCTGGTCTCCCCCGACCGTACGGCGGGCCGGGGACGGCGCTACTCCGCCCGGGACATCGAACTGCTCCGTACGGTGCAGCAGTTGTCCCAGGACGAGGGCATCAACCTCGCGGGCATCAAGCGCATCATCGAGCTGGAGAACCAGGTCGCGGCGCTCCAGTCCCGGGTGGCCGAGCTGACGGCCGCGGTCGAGGGTGCGGCGGCGGCGATGCGGCAGCGCGAATCGCAGGTCCACGCCTCGTACCGGCGCGATCTGGTGCCGTACCAGGATGTGCAGCAGGCGAGCGCGCTGGTCGTATGGCGGCCCAAGCGCACCGGCGAATAGCCCGCCGGAGCGCATGACCCACCGGTGAGCGGCCCGTCGGCGGCGGCCCACCGGCGGCAGTGCTTCGCGGTACGGTGCGACAGCCCGTCCCGCCCGCGTTCCGTTGCGTTCGTGAACGGCGCGGGCGGGGGGCCGTCAGCCCGCCGTGGTCGGCGTTTCGTGCTCCAGGATTCCCGACTGGGCGATCAGATACCCCAGTTGGGTACGGCTGCCGCTGCCGAGCGACGAGCCCAGTTTGGCGATATGCGCCCGGCAGGTCCGGACGTTCATCCCCAGCCGGCGGGCGATCGCCTCGTCGACATGCCCCTCCACCAGCAGTTTGGCGATGGAACGCTGGACGCCCGTCACTCCGTTGAGATCGGGGCCGTACGAGATCGGCTCGTCCCACGGCAGTCCGTGCAGCCAGAACTGCTCGAAGACGCCGACCAGATAGTCCACGATCCCCTTGTGCCGCAGCTCCAGAGCGAACAGCCGGTCGCTGCTGGCGGGGATGAAGGCCACCTTCCGGTCCACGATGATCAGCCGGTCGATGATTTCTTCGAGGGTGCGCACCTCCACTCCGGACGGGCCGACCTTCTCCATATAGGAGAGCGTGGCGGGGTGGTGGCGGGCGGTGTGCTGGTAGAGGGTCCGCATCCGGACCCCGCGTTCGATCAGCGGCTGCACCCGGTGCAGCGCCTTCTCCAGGGAGTGCGGCTGGCGTCCGCTGCCCGGCTGGACTGTGAGAAGCTCCTCCGTGCAGTCGGCGGTGACCTGGTCCAGACTGGCGTTGATCCGGTTGAGGCCTTCGAGGACGGTGATGCCGTCGGGCACGGGTGAGCCCTGGGCACTGATGGACATAAACGGTTCGAGAGCGTCGGTGAGGGCGACGGCCCGCCGGCGGCGGTCCTGGATCTCCCTCTCGATGGGGTGAATCAGTTGCGCCAGTGCCGTGGTGGGAGCAACCGGTCGGAGCCACTGGGCGTCATACGGGTCCGGATCGAGCAGTGCGAGGTCGAACAGGCAGGGCGCGGTCTCCGCCTCCAGCCGGGACAGCCGACCGCTCCGCAGCGCGGTGATGTAAAGACTCTTTCCCGCCTCGCACAACTTGCCGTCTGAGTGAGGGTGTCCGAGTTCGCCCCCATGAGACGTCATATGTACCCCCTCATGTTCCTGCATTACAGGAACATGATGCCTGCCGTCGCTGGTGCAAGCGTTCGGAGTGAGACATCGTCTTATGCGCGGGGGAGGAGGAATGATCAAATGAGGTGGAGATCACCCATGTCTAGGACGCTACGTGCGCTATGTGCTCTTGCCTTGGCGGGCGCCGCGCTGGGCGCGGCCGGATTCACCGGCGAGCCCTCTTGGGAGCGCGTCCCCGCAGCCGTCGCGGCGGCGGACCAGGGTGAGCCCTCGTGGGAGGTCGGTGGACCGTTCGCGGCGGCCACTGCCGACGACGGCGAGCCTTCCTGGGAACTCACCACCGCACCTGCTTCCGAAGGTGCGGACGCATGACCGTTCCACCGGATGACCGCTCCTTCCGACGCGAGATGGCCACGGCCTACCGCTCCGGGTGGCATTTCATCGACCTCGTCACGGCCATTCCCCACCGAGGCGACTCGTTGATGGTCACCCTGTTCGGCGAGCCGATCGTCGTGGCCCGCGAAGAGGACGAGGACGTCCGCGCCTACCGGTGCCTCCGCCGTCCGAGGGGCGCGCCGCAGCCCGTCCGCTGCGCCATCCGATACGGAATGATTTTTGTGAACCTCGACCAGCGCGACCACCGGCTGGCCGATCCGGACACCAACACCACCCGAGCCACCCCCCGAAGTGCCTGAGCGATTCCCCCGTCGTTTTAGATCGCTCCGGCACATCCCCCACACAGCGGCGCCATCGCGGACCTGAAACGCGATGGCGCCGCTGTGCGTCTGCGTACGGGCGCCGGGCCCGCGATCCGGCCCCGGCGCCCCGGCGGGCGCGGGCGGGTCCGGTGGGGGTCTCAGGTGCGGCCCAGGGCCCGTTCCACGGTGATCTCGACGACGACCCGGTCCGGGTTGGGCTTCGGGGTGCGTCCGTACCGTTCGGCATAGCGCCGGACCGCGTCCGCGACGGCCTCCGGCTCCGTGACGATCCGGGCCCGGCCCTCCAGCGTGGCCCAGCGCCCCCGGTCCAGCTGGCAGACCGCGACCCGCGCGCCCCGCCCGTCCGCCGCGCCCGCGAGGACATGGGCGACCTTGCGGCTGGACTTGTTGGTGATCACCCGGGCCAGGCCGGCCTCCGGCTCGAAGGTCACCCCGACCGGGACCACGTGCGGGGAACCGTCCGCCCGGAGCGTCGTCAGAGTGCACAGATGGTGTTCGCGCCAGAACTCCAGATAGCCGGGGGACAGCTCGCGCAGATCGGTGATCGCCATGGAATCCAGCGTAGGCCGTACCGGTCGGAAGCCCCGGAGCCCCCGTACGCCGAACGATGGCGCACCCCGCCACCGGTTGAGGCCGGGCCTTGAGTGGAATAGACTCAACTTTGTGCAGGTTCAATGAGTCAGACTTAGTGACCGGATGCGGGCCGGGGCCCGTATCCGATGTGTGTGACCTGCGTGAGCGACCTGCGAGGAGGAGTTACCGGACGTGGACGCCGAGCTGACCAACAAGAGCCGGGACGCCATCAACGCCGCGACCAGTCGCGCGGTGTCGGGCGGCCATCCCGATCTGACCCCCGCCCATCTGCTGCTGGCGCTGCTCTCCGGCTCCGACAACGAGAACCTCACCGATCTGCTGGCCGCGGTGGAGGCCGACCAGGCGGCGATCCGGGCGGGGGCGGAGCGGGTGCTCGCATCGCTGCCCAGCGTCACCGGTTCCACCGTCGCACCGCCCCAGCCCAGCCGCGACTTCCTCGCCGTCCTCGCGGACGCCGCGGAGCGCGCCAAGGAGCTGGGCGACGACTATCTCTCCACCGAGCATCTGCTGATCGGCACCGCCGCCAAGGGCGGTGCGGCGGCCGAGGTGCTGTCCGGCCGGGGCGCCACGGCGAAGAAGCTGACGGCGGCGTTCGCCGCGGCCCGCGGCGGCCGCCGGGTCACCACCGCCGACCCCGAAGGCCAGTACAAGGCGCTGGAGAAGTTCGGTACGGACTTCACCGCGGCCGCCCGCGAGGGCCGGCTCGACCCGGTCATCGGCCGGGACCAGGAGATCCGCCGGGTGGTGCAGGTGCTCTCCCGGCGTACCAAGAACAACCCGGTGCTGATCGGCGAGCCCGGCGTCGGCAAGACGGCGGTCGTCGAGGGGCTGGCGCAGCGGATCGTGAAGGGGGACGTGCCCGAGTCCCTGAAGAACAAGCGGCTGGTCTCCCTGGACCTCGGCGCGATGGTGGCCGGTGCCAAGTACCGCGGTGAGTTCGAGGAGCGGCTGAAGACCGTCCTCTCCGAGATCAAACAGAGCGACGGGCAGATCATCACCTTCATCGACGAGCTGCACACCGTCGTCGGCGCGGGCGCGGGCGGCGATTCCGCCATGGACGCGGGCAATATGCTCAAGCCGATGCTGGCCCGTGGCGAACTGCGGATGGTGGGTGCCACCACCCTCGACGAGTACCGCGAGCGCATCGAGAAGGACCCGGCGCTGGAGCGGCGCTTCCAGCAGGTGCTGGTGGCCGAGCCGACGGTCGAGGACACCATCGCCATCCTGCGCGGTCTCAAGGGCCGTTACGAGGCCCATCACAAGGTGCAGATCGCGGACTCCGCGCTGGTGGCCGCCGCCACCCTCTCCGACCGGTACATCACCTCCCGCTTCCTGCCCGACAAGGCCATCGACCTGGTCGACGAGGCCGCGTCCCGGCTCCGGATGGAGATCGACTCCTCTCCGGTCGAGATCGACGAGCTGCAGCGCTCCGTCGACCGGCTGCTGATGGAGGAGATGGCGCTGAAGAACGAGTCCGACCCCGCGTCGCGCCAGCGGCTGGAGAAGCTCCGCCGCGATCTGGCCGACCGGCAGGAGGAGCTGCGCGGGCTGACGGCCCGCTGGGAGAAGGAGAAGCAGGGCCTGAACCGGGTCGGTGAGCTGAAGACCCGGCTCGACGAGGTGCGCGGCCGGGCCGAGCGGGCCCAGCGCGACGGGGATTTCGACACCGCTTCCAAGCTGCTGTACGGGGAGATCCCGGCGCTGGAGCGGGAGCTGGCGGAAGCCTCGGAGGCCGAGGCCGAAGCCCGTACGGACACCATGGTCAAGGAGGGGGTCGGCTCCGACGATATCGCCGATGTGGTGGGCTCCTGGACCGGGATCCCCGCCGGGCGGCTGCTGGAGGGCGAGACGCAGAAGCTGCTGCGGATGGAGGACGAGCTGGGGCGGCGGCTGATCGGCCAGTCGGAGGCGGTCCGGGCCGTGTCCGACGCGGTACGGCGGACCCGCGCCGGGATCGCCGACCCCGACCGGCCGACCGGCTCCTTCCTCTTCCTGGGCCCGACGGGCGTCGGCAAGACGGAGCTGGCGAAGGCGCTGGCGGACTTCCTCTTCGACGACGAGCGGGCGATGGTCCGGATCGACATGTCGGAGTACGGGGAGAAGCACAGCGTCGCCCGGCTGGTCGGCGCGCCCCCCGGCTACGTCGGCTACGAGGAGGGCGGCCAGCTCACCGAGGCGGTGCGGCGCCGCCCGTACAGCGTGGTGCTGCTGGACGAGGTGGAGAAGGCGCATCCGGAGGTTTTCGACGTCCTCCTCCAGGTCCTCGACGACGGCCGGCTCACCGACGGACAGGGCCGTACGGTCGATTTCCGCAACACCATCCTGATCCTGACGTCGAACCTCGGCAGCCAGTATCTGGTCGATCCGTCGACCTCGGCCGAGGAGAAGCGGCAGCAGGTGCTGAACACGGTCCGCGCCTCGTTCAAGCCCGAGTTCCTCAACCGCCTGGACGATCTGGTGGTCTTCTCGGCGCTCGACGTGAACGAGCTGAAGCGGATCGCCGGTCTCCAGATCGGCCGGCTGGCGCAGCGGCTGGCGGAGCGGCAGCTCGTCCTGGACGTCACGCCCGAAGCGCTGGAGTGGCTCGCCGAGGAGGGCAACGACCCGGCCTACGGCGCCCGGCCGCTGCGGCGGCTGGTGCAGACCGCGATCGGGGACCGGCTCGCCCGGGAGATCCTGGCCGGCGAGGTCACCGACGGCGACACGGTACGGGTGGACCGCTTCGAGGACGGGCTGATCGTCGGACCGGTGGCGGCCGGCTGATCCGGAGCGTCCCCGGGAATGCGCCCGGGGGCGCTTGGGGCCCGGCCCCGCCATGGGGGAGGATGGCCGCATCCGTACGAAGGGAATACCAGGGTGACCATCGATCCGTCCTCGATTCCGAATTTCGGGGGCCAGCCCCAGCCGCAGGCCGCAGGACCGGCGGGACCCGTCGTTCCCGACCAGGACCTCGTGAAGCAGCTCCTCGACCAGATGGAGCTGAAGTACGTCGTCGACGACGAGGGCGACCTCGCCGCGCCGTGGGAGGAGTTCCGCACGTACTTCATGTTCCGCGGCGAGAACGAGCAGCAGGTCTTCTCCGTCCGGACCTTCTACGACCGTCCGCTGGACGTCGAGGAGCGCACCCGGATCCTGGAGAAGATCGACGACTGGAACCGCCGCACCCTCTGGCCGAAGGTCTACACGCATCTGCACGAGGACGAGGAGGGCGGCGCGTCCGTCCGTCTCATCGGCGAGGCACAGATGCTGATCGGCATGGGCGTGAGCCTCGACCACTTCGTCTCCTCCACCGTGAGCTGGGTGCAGGCGTCGATGGAGTTCGACAACTGGTTCGCCACCGAGATGGGCTTCAAGCCCTCGGAGGGCGGCCAGGAGGGTGCCGGGCCCGACGAGGCCTGACATCCGGCCCCGGACACGTCCCGGCGCAGGCCCGGTGGGGGTTCCGCCGGATCAGAGCGCCATCGGTGACAGCGTCAGCAGATAGGTGCCGTAGCCGAACGAGAGCCCGGCCAGGGCGGCGATCACCGCGATCGCCGACCGCGGCCGGGCTCTCGTCACTGCCAGGGCCACCGGCAGCAGCAGCGGGAACGCCGGCAGCAGAAACCGCGGTTTCGACTCGAAGAACCCGGACCCGCCGAGGGTGATCAGCACCAGCACCCCCGTGTAGACCAGCAGCGCGGCGGGCGGGCGGGCCAGCACCAGCAGGACGAACAGCACCGTCGATACGAGCACGATCAGCAGCGCCATCGTCAGCGGCAGCGCGACGGGCCGCAGCGCGATATCGCGGACCACCCGGGCCGCCCCGGCGCCGAAGTCGAAGGTCGACGTCCAGCCGCGCTGTACGGCGAAGTAGCCGCCGAGCGGATCACCGGTACGGAAGCCGACCCAGAGGACGTAGCCGCACCAGCCGGTGGGGGCGAGTGCCGCGGCCGCCCACAGCCGCGGGTCCCGGCGGCCTTTGCGCCCCCCGCGGACGAGTTCGTACGCCACCACGCACAGCACCGCGGCGGCCACCGCGATCCCGTTGGGCCGGGAGAGGCCCGCGAGCGCGGCGAGGACCCCCGCCCACAGCCAGCGGCGGGTCAGCAGCGCGTACAGCGACCAGGCGGCGAACGCCGTCAGCAGCGGTTCCGTGTACGCCATGGTGAGCACGACCGAATGCGGCAGCAGCCCCCACAGCAGCACCAGCACCGTCGCGGTCCGGCGGCCGTGCAGCCGCTCGCCCACCGCGTAGATCCCGGCCGCCGCGACCAGCGCCGCCGACCAGGAGACCAGCAGCCCGATGGTCCCGCTGGTGATCCGGTCCGGGACGGCGTACGACAGACCGCGGACCAGCCCGGGGTAGAGCGGGAAGAACGCCAGGTCGCTCTGGACCGCACCGGGCCAGGTCAGCACCCGCCCGTAGCCGTGTTCGGCGATGAGCATGTACCAGTCCGCGTCCCAGGCCCGGCCGAGGATGGCCCGCGGCCGCCGTCCGATGTGCCAGGCCCAGACGCTCATCAGGACCAGCCCGGTCAGCCGTGCCGCGGCGAACAGCCCGACGGCGGGGGCGATGCGCAGCAGGGCCGAGTGAAGGCCGCGGGGGCTGTGCTGCGTGTGGTGCGGGTGCTGCGTGGCGGGTGCCGCTGTGTCGTCGAAGGCCGTTTCGGCGGACAGGGGGCACCTCCGGTCGCGGTTCGTCTCCTTCCGACCCAACATGGGCCGCGCGCGGGTGCCGCGCGAGTCACACTGCCCCGACAGGCCGCGCCGCGCCGTGCTTCCCACCCGTACGGCGCAGCCCCCGGAGGCCGTACCGTCTCCCGGCCTACAGACGGCGCAGCCGGTCGGCGGCCTCTTCGAGAAGCGCGGGGCTTTTGCAGAAGGCGAATCGGATGAAGGGCGCGCCCTGGGCCGTGTCGTCGTAGAAGACCGCGTTGGGGACGGCCACCACCCCGCACCGCCGCGGCAGCTCGCGGCAGAAGGCGATGCCGTCGGACGCGCCGAGCGGGCGGATGTCGGTGGTGATGAAGTACGTGCCCGCCGGGCGGTAGACCGTGAAACCCGCCGCTGTGAGACCGTCCGCGAGCAGATCGCGGCGGGTCCGCAGGGACGCCCGCAGTTCCTCGTAGTACGCCTCCGGGAGCTGTAGCGCCTCGGCGACGGCGTACTGGAACGGACCGGCCGAGACATAGGTGAGGAACTGCTTCACCGTGCGGACGGCCGTGACGAGCGGGGCGGACGCGGTGATCCAGCCGACCTTCCAGCCGGTCAGCGAGTACGTCTTGCCCGCGCTGCCGATGGTGACCGTGCGCTCGCGCATTCCGGGGAAACCGGCGATGGGGTGGTGTTCGCCCTCGAAGACCAGGTGTTCGTAGACCTCGTCCGTCACGACGAGCAGATCGTGTTCGACGGCCAGCTCCGCGATCGCGGCGAGTTCGCCGCGGCCGAGGACCGTACCGGTCGGATTGTGCGGGGTGTTGAGGAGGATGAGGCGGGTGCGGTCGGTGATCGCGTCGCGCAGTTCGTCCAGGTCGAGGTGGTAGGCGCCGTCGCGGGGGCGGAGGGTGACCGGGACGCGCCGGCCGCCCGCGAGGGCGATGCAGGCGGCGTACGAGTCGTAGTACGGCTCCAGGGCGATGACCTCGTCGCCGGGTTCGACCAGGGCGAGGAGTGCCGCCGCGATGGCCTCGGTGGCGCCCGCGGTGACGAGGACGTCGGTGTCCGGGTCGTGGTGGAGCCGGTAGCGGGAGAGCTGGTGGCCGGCGATCGCGGCCCGCAGTTCGGGGATGCCGGGACCCGGCGGGTACTGGTTGCCGCGGCCGTCGCGGATCGCGCGAACCGCCGCCTCGCGGACGGCCTCGGGGCCGTCGGTGTCGGGGAAGCCCTGGCCCAGGTTGATCGCGCCGGTCTCGGCGGCCAGGGCCGACATCTCCGCGAAGATCGTGGTCCCGAAACCGGTGAGCCTGCTGGTGAGCAGGGGGCGGTCCGCCGTCCGGCGGGCCCCCGGTGCGGGCCCGGACCCGGGGCCGGTGGAAGATCCGGTGGGGGACTGCTCGGTGGTCGCCATGCGGCCATCCTGGGCCGAAGCTCTGGACTTGCTCAAGTCTGCTTTGGCGTCCGGCGGGGCGGGGCATCCCGGATACGGAGAAGATCGGAAGGAACGGTGAAGGTCATGGGGGTACCGCTGGTCATCGTGCTGGTCCTGCTGGCGCTGATCTGGTTCGGCGTCATGGCACTGAACAGGCGCGGGGTGAGGGAGGGCCGACGGAGCCGCAGGGGCTCCGATGCCGATTCCGGTGGTTCGTGGTGGAGCGGCGGGGACACCGGGCACAGCTGTGGCGGTGGTGGGGGCTGCGGCGGCGGTGGTGGGGACTGAACCGCTCCGGTGACCAGGGACCAGGGACCAGGGACCAGTGGTCGGTGACGGGTGCCGGTGAGGGGCCGGGCGAACCGAAGGAAATGAAGGAAACGCTTTAACGGTGTGAATTACGTGAATCGCGTGAATTACGTGAAACGGTTTAATGCGGACTGGAGGCGACGGGGGGGCACTGACGGCGGAAGCGGCTGACACGGGGCAGCCGATCCGCGACCCGGAGGCACCTGGCGGGAGGGGCGACCCTTTCGCCAGGTGCCGAAGTCGTTTCGGGGGTACGGGTGTTGGTGCCGGGGCGGATGCTCGGCGGCGGTAACGGGAGTGAGGAGGTTCCCGTCATTCGATACTACGTACGGATTTTCTTGAACAGGTGAACCGCAAGGCCACCCAGGGGATGGAAACCCCGCCAACTTGGGTAAAAACGCTGTGAGCCCCGCGTACTTCGTGATTCCGTTGACGACGGAACCTGTTGGAACCGTCCAGCCTCCGGGCCGGCATCCGGGCCCGATCAGGCGCGTCCCCATTTCTCTTCAGATCCTGCCGTCTTTGCGCTCCGGGGCGCCTTCAGGTCCATGTATCCACCGCCGAAGCGTGTTTGCGGAGCCGATCCATGCTCACCACCCTCCATACCGCCTACACCGATACCCGTGCCGACGACCTCGCCTGGGCTCTCGGCCGGGAGCCCCTGCCCGCCCTGGCCGTACTCGACCTCGAACTCGCCGGGGCCAAGCTCCAGCTCAGGCTGCTCGGCGCTTCCCACCAGGTGCTGCTGGAAGAGGAGCAGGGCACCTGCTCGGAGACCGTGGCCTGCATGCCCGGCAGCAGAACGCCCCTCCCCCTGGGGGTTTCGGAGCGGCTCGGCTCCTGGGAGTACGAGTTCGCCGCGCGGGTCGAGACGCTGTCCGAGGGGTCGTTCGCCGGGCGTGCCCAAGAGCTGCTGGCCCTGGTCGCCGACCATCCCAACTCCCTCGCCGGAACGTTTCCCGGGGATCCGCACGCCTTCACCGCGATGATGGCCCAGCGCCGGGGCCGGCAGGTGCTCTGGCGCACCTGGCACGCGTACCCGCAGGAGGGGCGGATGGTCGTCACACGGACCCGGGTCGGGGTGGCCGCCCGGGGCGCGGAGGTCGCCTGCTGCCCCGAGCAGGTGCTGCTCTGACCGCAGACACCGCAGACACCGCAGACACCGCGGAGCCACGGAGGCGCGGAGGTTCGGGGCGCGGAGGCGCCGGGACCGGGACCGGGACCGGGACCGCGGAGGCTCGGGCCCGGCGGCGCGTTCGTACGAGGAGCCGGTCACGGGTGTGGCGGCGGGCGCGTGCCGGTGTTGTGCGGTCGTAGTGCGGTCGTAGTGCGGATCCGTCCGGAGTGCGCGGCCCTCGCGCGCGCTCTTACCCGATGAGCCGGGAGCGCGAAAGACGGCGGGCCGCGTCCGTGCGCCGGATGCACACGTGTGGGTGACAGGATGCGCGCGATACGTGACGTAGCGTTACTGCATGATCGACCGGTCACCGCAGTTGTCCCCGCCGACGGCGGCACTTCCGCTGCCGGTGCGCCCGGACGCCGGCCGGTTCCTGGTGCTGCTCGGAGTCTTCGTCTGCGCCGCCTGCGGTCTGGTGTACGAGCTGGAGCTGGTGGCCCTCGCCTCGTATCTGATCGGCGATTCCGTCACCCAGGCTTCCGTGGTGCTGTCCCTGATGGTGTTCGCGATGGGGGTCGGCTCGCTGCTCGCGAAGCGGCTGCGCTGCCGGGCCGCCGTCGGCTTCGGTCTGCTGGAGCTGGCGCTCGCGCTGGTCGGCGGCTGCTCGGCGATGGTGTTGTACGCGACGTTCGCGTGGCTCGGCGAATCCCGGATGGTCCTGGTCGCCTTCTCCCTGGCCATCGGCGTTCTGATCGGCGCCGAGATCCCGCTGCTGATGTCGCTGATCCAGCGGATCTCCCGCCGGGACGCGGAGGGGACGGTCGCCGACCTGTTCGCCGCGGACTACGTGGGCGCGCTGGTCGGCGGGCTGGCCTTCCCGTTCCTGCTGCTGCCGTGGCTCGGCCGGCTCACCAGCGGACTGCTCACCGGCGCGGTCAACGCCCTGGTCGGCGGGGCCCTGGTGCTGTGGCTCTTCCGCCGCGATCTGACCCGCCGCTCCCGGAACTGGCTGCTGTTCGCCAACGCCCTCGTCCTCGCCCTGCTCGCCACCGCGACCGCCCTGGTCGGGGATTTCGAGCAGGCGGCCCGGCGGGCGATGTACGGGGACCGGGTGCGGGTCGCCGTACAGACAGGTGTCCAGGAGGTCGTGCTGACCGGTGACGGCGCCCGGCCGCTCGACCTCTTCCTCGACGGACGACTCCGGGTCAGCGGCGCCGACGAGTACCGCTATCACGAGGCCCTGGTCCACCCCGCGATGAACGGCCGCCACCGCCGGGTGCTGATCCTCGGCGGCGGCGACGGGCTGGCCGCCCGGGAAGTGCTGCGCCACCCCGGGGCCGACTCGCTGACGATCGTGGAGCTGGACCCCTGGATGGTCCGGCTCGCCCGGACCGACGCCGGCCTCTCCGCGCTCAACGACCGGGCGTACGAGGATCCGCGGGTCCGGGTGGTCACGGCCGACGCCTTCGCCTGGCTGCGGGACCCGGACAGCGCGGTGCCGGGGGGTTACGACGTGGTGATCGCCGATCTGCCGGACCCCGGCTCCACCGAGGGCGGCAAGTTCTACTCGCAGGAGTTCTACGGGCTGGTCGCCGGGATCCTGGCCCCCCAGGGGCGGCTGGCGGTCCACGCGGGCCCGCTGGAGGGCCGCCGCCGGGCGTTCTGGACGGCGGAGGCCACCCTGCGCGCCGCGGGGTACGGGACGAGCCCGTACCGCGTGGGCCCGGCCGATACCGCAGGCTCCGCCTCCTCCGGCGGCGGCCGGGACGCCCGGCTCAACGAGGACTTCGAAACGCTGGGCGCGGAGTCGGCCCCCGAGGACTGGGGGCTGCTGCTGGCCGCCCCCGGCCGGATCCCGCCGCTCGCCCTCGACCCGGACGCGCCCCCGCTGCGCTCGCTGACGGACATGCTGCTCGTGGCGGACGCCCGCGACGCCGAGCGGACCCGGATGACCGGTCTTCCGCCGTCGACGCTCGTCCATCCGCGCTACCCGGACTGATGCGACCGGCGCCCTGTGCGAACGGAAAGCCGCGGGTGGGGAGACGGTACGGGGCGCCCTGGGTAGGCTCGGTTGTCATGGACCATGAGGTGTTCGTTCCGGTTCCGGTCGAGTCCGTACGACGGGTGCTCAGGGACCCCGTACGGGCGGCCCGTTGCGTTCCGGGTCTCCAGCTCGACGCGGCCGGGGAGCCGGGAGAAGCCGGGAAGTCCTCGGAGTCCGGTGAGTCCGGTGAGTCCGGTGAGTCCGGTGAGTCCGGTGCGCCGGTGACGGGTCGGCTGAAAATCAGGGTCGGCAACCACACCATCACCTACCGGGGGCGGCTCTGGACCGTGGAGCGTGACGGCGTCTTCACCGTCGAGGGCGAGGGCGTGGAAGCGCGCGGCCCGGGTTCGGTGAAGGCCGCGCTGACCCTTCGGGTACGGGGCGATGCCACGGGCGGTACGACGCTGGACTTCACCGGTACGGCGCAGGCGGAGGGGCGGCTCGCGGGGCTGCCGGGCACTTCGAGGGAGCAGTCGGCGCGCCGTCTGCTGGACCGTTTCGCCGAGGCGCTGGCGGCGTACGCGGCCGAGGGCGCGGAGCATGCGGAGCACGCAGACGGCACAGAGGGCACAGACGGCACAGAGGGCACAGAGGATGACGAGGTCGACGAGGTCGACGAGGTCGACGGTGACGGCGAGGCGGAAGGGGCCGTATACGACTCGCCCGTACTGCCGCCGGGGTTCGGGGACGGCTTGGACGGACTCGACGCATTGAGCGGCTTGGACGGCTTGGGCGGCTTGGACGATGCGAGCGGCCTCGGCGGACCGGGCGCACCGGGCGTACCGGCTGCCGGGTCCGGTGACGAGCCGCCCGCGGAGGCGGCCCATGCCCGGCGCACGATGATCGGCCGCAGCGCGGAAGAGGTCGACCACGCCCCGCCGAGAGGCCGGTACGCGCCCCGCCCCGCACCCGACACGGGCGTCCGGAAGGTGCCGGTCCGCTGGGTCGCGGGTGCCGCGGCCGTGGGCTCCGCGCTGCTGCTGGCCCGTGCCCTGCGCCGCCGCCGGACCTGATCCGGCCGGCGGGCCCCGGGCCCGGTTCCGTACCCCCGCGGCGGTACGGCCTGCGGCGCCGTGATCGCCGCGCTCCCGTTAGGGTCGGGGCGTGAGCAGCAGCAAGGGCAGCGAAGAGGGCGTACGGCTCCGGGCCGGGGACGCCGAGTTGACCGTACGGCCGGACCACGGATGCCGGGTGTCGAGCCTGACCGTCGGGGGCACGGAGCTTCTCCGCCAGGGGGAGCGGTACGGCTCGTTCCCGATGGTCCCCTGGTGCGGGCGGGTGGACCACGGGCGCTTCCGGGACGGCGCCGTACAGCATCAGCTCCCCGTCAACGCCGATCCGCACGCGATCCACGGCACCGGCCGCGACACCGTCTGGCGGACCCGCAGGGCCGACGAGAGCGAGGCGGTGTTCACGTACGAACTCGGTGAACCGTGGCCGTACCCGGGTCTGGTGACCCAGGTCTTCGCGCTGACGGAGTCCTCCCTCACGCTGACCCTCGCCGTCGAGGCGCAGGAGGACTCGTTCCCGGCCCAGGCGGGCTGGCACCCCTGGTTCCTGCGGAATATCGGCGGCGAGGACGCCGTACTCGACTTCGCCCCCGCCTGGCAGGAGGAGCGCGGCGACGACCATCTGCCGACCGGGCGCCGGATCGACCCCCGCCCCGGCCCCTGGGACGACTGCTTCGGCATGCCCGACGGGGTCGCCGCCACCCTCACCTGGCCCGGACAGCTCGAACTGGAGATCACCGGCTCGGGCGAGTGGGTCGTGGTCTACGACGAGCAGCCCGAGGCGATCTGCGTCGAACCGCAGTCCGGGCCGCCGAACGGGCTGAACACCCTCCCCCGGCTGGTCACCCCGATCGACCCGCTGGAGACCTCGACGACCTGGAGCTGGCGCCGCCTGTGAGAGACGGCCGGTGGGGGTTCTAAGCTCGTGGGTATGACTGACGTACGCGCTGACCTGCTCCAGCAGATCAAAGACAAGGCCGTGGTGCACGGCAGGGTGACCCTCTCCTCGGGCATCGAGGCCGACTACTACGTGGATCTGCGGCGGATCACGCTCGACGGCACCGCGGCCCCTCTCGTCGGGCAGGTCATGTCGGAGCTGACCGCGGACCTCGACTTCGACTGCGTCGGCGGGCTCACCCTCGGCGCGGACCCGGTCGCGACCGCGATCCTGCACTCCGCGGCCGCGCGCGGCCGGAGCGTGGACGCGTTCGTCGTCCGCAAGGCCGCCAAGGCCCACGGTATGCAGCGCCGGGTCGAGGGGCCGGACATCAGGGGCCGCCGCTGTCTGGTCGTCGAGGACACCTCGACCACCGGCGGTTCGCCGCTGACCGCGGTCGAGGCGGTGCGCGAGGCGGGCGGCGAGGTCGTCGCGGTGGCGACCATCGTGGACCGGGCGACGGGCGCGGGCGAGAAGATCAGCGAGACGGCCGGGGTGCCGTATCTGTACGCGTACTCCCTCGACGAGCTGGGCCTGGGCTGACGGCACGGGCGGGGGACACCCCGTACGTATGCCCGCAGACCGGACGGCCGGGCCGGCCGGGAGGTCTGCGAAGATAGGGGCCGACGATGACGTCGCCCCAAGGTCAGGGCCCGTACATATCGCAGAACCGCAGACACGAGGAGCGGACAGATGCCCATCGCAACCCCCGAGGTCTACAACGAGATGCTCGACCGGGCGAAGGCAGGCAAGTTCGCCTACCCGGCCATCAACGTGACCTCCTCCCAGACCCTCCACGCCGCGCTGCGCGGCTTCGCGGAGGCCGAGAGCGACGGCATCGTCCAGATCTCCACGGGTGGTGCGGAGTTCCTGGGCGGCCAGCACAGCAAGGACATGGTGACGGGCGCGGTCGCCCTCGCCGAGTTCGCGCATATCGTGGCCGCGAAGTACGACGTCAACATCGCGCTGCACACGGACCACTGCCCGAAGGACAAGCTGGACACGTACGTCCGTCCGCTGGTGGCGATCTCCGCCGAGCGCGTCGCGGCCGGGCGCAACCCGCTCTTCCAGTCCCACATGTGGGACGGTTCGGCCGAGAACCTGGCCGACAACCTGTCCATCGCGCAGGAGCTGCTGCCGCTGGCCGCCGCCGCCAAGATCATCCTTGAGGTCGAGATCACCCCGACCGGCGGCGAGGAGGACGGTGTCACGCACGAGATCAACGACGAGCTGTACACCACCGTCGAGGACGCGCTGCGCACCGCCGAGGCGCTGGGTCTGGGCGAGAAGGGCCGTTACCTCCTCGCCGCCTCCTTCGGCAATGTCCACGGCGTCTACAAGCCGGGCAACGTGGTGCTCCGCCCCGAGCTGCTGAAGGACCTCCAGCAGGGCGTCGGTGAGAAGTACGGCAAGGCCGCGCCGTTCGACTTCGTCTTCCACGGGGGCTCCGGCTCCACCGCCGAGGAGATCGCGGTCGCGCTCGACAACGGCGTGGTGAAGATGAACCTCGACACGGACACGCAGTACGCGTTCACCCGGCCCGTCGTGGCGCATATGTTCCAGAACTACGACGGCGTCCTGAAGGTCGACGGCGAGGTCGGCAACAAGAAGGCGTACGACCCGCGGACCTGGGGCAAGCTGGCCGAGGCGGGTATGGCCCAGCGCGTGGTCGAGGCCTGCACGGCGCTGCGCTCCGCGGGCACGAAGCTGAAGTAGTTCCCCGGCCGGTCCATGCGGGCCGCATGGACTTGTGGTGGCCGGTGTTTTTATCGTACGGCGTCGTGGCGCGGGAGCGCCGCGGCGCCGTACGGCTTTCCGGCCGCCCTTCCGCGGTCCGGTGCCGCGTTGTCCACAGGCGGTTGTCCACAGGGGTCGCCGGGTCGGGGGTGCGCTGGGATCATCCCCTTATGGACGCG
Organism: Streptomyces sp. NPDC094448; assembly: GCF_044763775.1. Taxonomy (NCBI): domain Bacteria; kingdom Bacillati; phylum Actinomycetota; class Actinomycetes; order Kitasatosporales; family Streptomycetaceae; genus Streptomyces; species Streptomyces sp. NPDC094448. The sequence continues at coordinate 175,809 of NZ_JBIWGU010000004.1, forward strand.
GATACGGGGGATACGGCCGCCGGAGGCGGTGCGAGGGGCCGGGACGGCCCGGAGACCGGCCCTGCAACGGGCACGGGCTCTGCGCCGGACACCGGGCCTGCGCCGGACACCGGTCTTGCAGCGGGTACGGGCTCCGCAACCGGCGCGGGCCCTGCGCCGGACTACGGCCCCGCGACGGGCGCGGGCGGCGGCTCGGGGCCCGGTCCGGGGCCGGGTTCGGATGCGGGTGGTGGGGTCGGACTGGCTTCCGCCACCGGGCGGTGGGTCGTGTTCACGACCGTGCTCGGCTCCAGCATGGCCCTGCTCGACTCGACGGTCGTCAATGTCGCCCTGCCGCATATCGGTGAGGATCTCGGCGCCGATCTGGCCGACCTCCAGTGGACCGTCAACGCCTACATGCTGACCCTGGCCGGGCTGATCCTGCTCGGTGGGGCGCTCGGCGACCGCTATGGACGGCGCCGGATCTTCGTCGTCGGGGTGGTGTGGTTCGCCCTGGGCTCCCTGCTCTGCGGGATCGCGCCCAACGCGGGGGTGCTGATCGCGGCCCGTGCCCTCCAGGGCATCGGCGGTGCGCTGCTCACACCGGGATCTCTGGCGATCATCCAGGCGAGTTTCCATCCCGACGACCGGTCGCGGGCGGTCGGGCTGTGGTCCGGATTCGGGGGCGTCGGCGCGGCGATCGGGCCGTTCGTCGGCGGCTGGCTGGTCGACGGACCGGGCTGGCGCTGGGTCTTTCTGATCAATGTGCCGCTGGCCGTGCTCTGTGTGCCGGTCGCCCTGCGGTACGTCCCGGAATCCCGGGATCCGGCGGCCCACGGCGGGCGCTTCGACATCCTGGGCGCGGTGCTGGGGGCGGGCGCGCTGGCCCTGGTGACCTATGCGCTGATCGCGGCGGAGTGGTGGCCCGGGGTGATCGGGGTACTGGTCGCGCTGGCCTTCGTGGTGGTCGAACGGCGGAGTCCGGATCCGATGCTGCCGCTGTCGATCTTCCGGTCGCGGATGTTCACCGTGGTCAATGTGGTGACGCTCTGTGTGTACGCGGCGTTCGGCGGATTCTTCTTCCTCGCCGCGCTCCAGCTCCAGGTCGTCTCCGGTTACTCGGCTCTCCAGGCGGGGCTGGCGCTGTTGCCGACGACGCTGCTGATGCTGCTGTTCTCGGCGGCGTCCGGCCAGTTGGCGGAGCGTACGGGGCCGCGGCTGCCGCTGACGGTCGGACCGCTGCTCTGCGCGGGCGGGCTGCTGCTGATGCTGCGGGTCGGGCCGTCCCCGTCGTACTGGGCGGATGTGCTCCCGGCGCTGCTGGTGCTGGGGGCCGGGATGGTGGCCCTTGTCGCGCCGCTCACGGCGACGGTGCTGTCGTCGGTGCCGACGGCGCGGGCGGGTATCGCCAGCGGGGTGAACAACGCGGCGGCGCGGGCGGCCGGTCTGGTGGCGGTGGCGGCGCTGCCGCTGCTGGTCGGGATGGGCCCGGAGGCGTACCGCTCGGCGGCGCAGTTCGATGCGGCCTTCGACCGGGCGATGCCGATCTGTGCGGGGGTGCTGGTGGTGGGTTCGCTGGTGGCGGCCGTGTGGATCCGGCGCCCGGGGGCGCCGTGCGCCGCGCCGGAGTGCCGGGTGAACTGCGGGGTGGGCGCGCCGCCGCTGGAGGCGGGGAAGGGTGGTGGGCGGTGAGCCGGAGCGGCACCGCCGCCGCTGATACGGGGCGGTGCCGAGGCGACCGGAACCGTGCCGCCTGCGGTGACCGGTGTTGCGGCGCGGTCGAGGGTGCGCCGTTGCTGCCGGGGTAACCGCACGGTCAGCGCTTCGCCTTGGCGGCGGCGGCCTGGTCCTTGGCGCGGGCCTTGTGCTGGCCGCTGTCGAGGAAGGTGACCACGGCCTGGCGGGTGCCGGCCTTGAGCGCGGCGTTTCCGGCGGCCTTCACGTACGTGCCGCCGTAGGAGACGATCCGGGCGACGCTGTTGCGGTCGTCCTTGTTGCGGGCGTTGTGCTGGCCGAACTCCAGGAAGTCGGCCAGGGCCTGGTGGCTGTCGGCCTTGAAGGCCGCGATACCGGCGGCCTTCAGCTTGGGGCCGCCGGAGGAGAAGATCTGGACGGTACGGACCCGGTCGTCCTCGTACTGGGCCTTGTACCGGCCGCTGTCGATGAAGTCGATCAGTGCCTGGTGGGTGCCGGCCCTCATGGCGGCCTTGCCGTCGCGCTGCACGGCGGGGCCGCCCCCGGAGATGATGCGGGCGACACGGACGCGGTCGTCCGTCTCCCGCTCCTTGTACTGGCCCTTCTCGATGAACTCGACCAGCGCCTTGCGGGTGTTGGCGTCCAGGGCCCTGTTGGCGCCGTCCTGCACTCCCCGGCCGCCCGTACCGATGAGCCTCGCGACGTGAACCCGGTCGTCGTCCATCCGGGCCTGGTGCTGGCCGGCGTCGAGGAAGCGCGCCCGGTCCTCGGCGGTGCCGTCCAGGGCCTTCTGAGCACCCTCGCGGACGCCCAGGCCCGACCGGGGATCGGCCAGGAGCTTCTCGATGGCGGCCCGGTTGGCCTCGTCGGAGGCGCCCTGGGCGGCCGTGGCCGCCGGAGCCTCGGCCGTGGCGGGGGAGGCGGAGGTGAGGGAGAACACCAGCGCCGGAGCGACGGCCAGGGACATGGCAATCGCGGACATGCGTATGAGCTTCAAAGAGAATCCGCCTTGCGGGAGAAAGTACTTGCTTGCAAGGTGCAATTTTACTGACGGCGGCCTTGTATGTCGCACTGATTGATGGTGATACGCGGTGATGTCCGGAGAGTTGACTGCCGATGTGCCGGAACCGGATCGCCATGGCGGCCCGGCACTTCGGCCGGCGCCTTGCCTGATCCGGGCCCCGGGGCACTGCGGGCGTTCCGGCGGCCGGCCGTGGCGCCGCCCCGATGGGGGAGACTGGGCGCATGTCCATTCATGAGAATCTGCTCGGGGGACCGCCCCCCACGCATCTGCCCGACGAAGCCGGACCGCGGGAGGCGCTCGCCGCCGGGCGCAGCGCGACGGAGGTCGCCGCCCAGTACCCCACCTCGTCGCTGGCCTGGGCGCTCCTCGCCGACGAGGCGTTCGAGGGCGGGCGGACCGTCGAGTCGTACGCGTACGCCCGTACCGGCTACCACCGCGGTCTGGACGCGCTGCGCCGCAACGGCTGGAAGGGCCACGGCCCGGTGCCGTGGGAGCACGAGCCGAACCGCGGCTTCCTGCGCGCCCTGCACGCCCTCGCCCGCGCCGCCGGGTCGATCGGTGAGAAGGACGAGTACGAGCGGTGCTCGACGTTCCTGCGCGACTCGTCGCCGCTCGCCGCCGACACCCTGGGCTGACGGACCGCTCGGCCGACGGACCGGCCGGGCCCGTCGTCGACGACGCCCGTGTCCCCTGGTGCGGATGTACCTGGAGGGGACACGGGCCTCGGTCTACTATGCGCGTGGGGACCGGAGCTCCCACCCACCAACAGGAAGGGGCGGACCGCTACCCGGACACACATCGAGGAGACGAGATGTCCCAGTCCGCTGCGCACGATTCCCCGGCGCGTGAAGCCACCGCGCCGCCCGCGGACCCCGCGGATCCCGCGCGCCCCCACACCGCCGGGCAGAGCGCCGAGCACGCCAGGCCCGCCGACGAGGCCCCCGACGCGCCGACCGTCGACTTCGCCGGCACCACCCCTTACGAGGACTACGTCCAGGCGGATGTCCTCACCCACCTCCAGCGGCCGCTCTCCGACGACCCCGGGGAAATGGTCTTCCTCGTCACCACCCAGGTGATGGAGCTGTGGTTCACCGTCATCGTCCACGAGTGGGAGACCGCGGCCGAGGCCCTGCGCCGCGACGACATCCCCGTCGCCATAGCGGCCCTGAAACGCTCGGTGCGCGAGCTGGAGGCCCTCAACGCCTCCTGGCGGCCGCTCGGGCAGCTCACCCCCGCGCAGTTCAACTCCTACCGCGGCGCGCTCGGCGAGGGCTCCGGTTTCCAGTCGGCGATGTACCGCCGTATGGAGTTCCTGCTGGGCGACAAGTCGGCGTCCATGCTGGTCCCGCACCGCGGCGCGCCCCGGGTCCACGCCGAGTTGGAGCGGGCGCTGGCCGAGCCGAGCCTGTACGACGAGGTGCTGGCGCTGCTGGCCCGCCGCGGCCGGGCCGTTCCGGAGGGCGTACTGCGCCGCGATCCGTCGCTCCGGTACGAGCCGGACGAGGGCGTCGAGGCGGTCTGGTCGGAGATCTACGGCGATCCGGACCGGGACGAGGAGCTGGTACGGCTCGGAGAGGCCCTGACCGACGTCGCCGAACTGGTGTGGCGCTGGCGCAACGACCATCTGGTGGCGACCCGCCGCGCGATGGGCGCCAAAACCGGTACGGGCGGTTCCGCCGGGGTGGCCTGGCTGGAGAAGCGGGCCCGCCGCAATGTGTTCCCGGAGCTGTGGACGGCGCGCAGCCATGTCTGAAGCGTCCGAGGCGTTCGAAGCGTCCGAAGCGTTCGAGACGTCCGAGGCATGGGAGGCATCCGAGGTGTCAGTGATGTCAGTGGTATCCGGTTTGCGGGCCCGCGCGGCCGCCCTCGACGCGGGCGACGCGCTCCGGCCCGTCCGCGGCCGCTTCACCCTCCCCGAGGGCGTCGTCTATCTCGACGGCAACTCCCTGGGCGCGCTCCCCGCGCATGTCCCCGGCCGGATCGCCGATGTCATCGGCCGCCAGTGGGGCGAGCTGGGGATCCGGTCGTGGACCGAGAGCGGCTGGTGGGAGGCGCCGGAGCGGATCGGGGACCGGATCGCGCCCCTGGTCGGAGCCGGGCCCGGACAGATCGTCGTCGGTGACTCGACGAGCGTGAACGTCTTCAAGGCCGTGGTCGGAGCGGTCCGGCTGGCGGGCACGGGGCGTACGGAGATCCTCGTGGACGCCACGACCTTCCCCACCGACGGCTATATCGCCACGTCGGCGGCCCGGCTGACCGGCTGTACGACGGTGCCGGTCGACCCGGCCGACGCGGAGTCGTTCCGGGCCGCGCTCGGGCCGCGGACCGCGGCCGTACTGCTGAACCACGTGGACTACCGCTCCGGCCGGCTCCACGATCTGCCCGCTCTCACGGCGGCCGCGCACGCCGCGGGCGCGTTCACGGTGTGGGACCTGTGCCACAGCGCGGGCGCGCTGCCGGTGGGGCTGGACGCGCACGGCGTGGACCTGGCCGTCGGATGCACGTACAAGTATCTGAACGGCGGCCCCGGCGCCCCCGCCTTCCTGTACGTCGCGGAGCGCCACCAGGCGGCCTTCGACTCACCGCTGCCGGGCTGGAACTCGCATGCGGAACCCTTCGCGATGGAACCGGAGTACGCGGCCGTGGCCGGGGCCCGGCGCGGCCGGGTCGGGACGCCCGACATCCTGTCCATGCTGGCGCTGGAGGCGGCGCTCGACGTGTGGGACGGGGTGGGCATCGAGGCGGTACGGGCGAAGAGCCTGGCGCTGACCGACTTCTTCCTGGAGTGCACGGCGGCGTACGCGGGGCTCGACGGGCGTCCGCTGACCCTGCTGACACCGGAGCGGCACCAGGAGCGCGGCAGCCAGATCGCGCTGGGGTGCGCCGGCTCCGCGGGGCCCGTGATGGAGCGGCTCATCGCCCGCGGTGTGGTGGGGGATCTGCGCAGGCCCGATGTGCTGCGGTTCGGATTCACCCCGCTGTACACGGGCTTTGCCGATGTGGAGCGCGCGGCCGCGGTCCTGGCCGAGGTGCTCGTGGAAGTGGGAGCGGGAGCGCCGGTGGAGCCGGGTTCGCGCTGACGTGGATCGGCGGGGGCGGTGTCCTGGTACCGTCCCCGCTGATCAGGTTGTTGCCGCGGGCAATTCCGCGCTTCCTCGGGAGGGTTGGAACCGCATGGCGGAACCCAGCGTGCCGGAATCTCAGGCTTCGGGTGCTTCGGGTGCTTCGGGTGCTTCGGGTGTTGCGGGTGTTGCGGGTCGGGCCGCCGGCGCACCGGCCCCGGGGTGCCTCGGGCTGCCGGTACCGGACTTCAGGGCCACCGCACTTCCGGACCCGGACCCGGATCGGGACGGGGGCTCGGTGCCGGACGCCTGCGCCGTCGCACGGGACGCGGCCGAGGAGGAGGCGGCGTTCGCGCACCCTCCCGTGGCGCCCGATACGACGTGGGCGTACGGCGACCACCCGGACCAGGTCGTCGACTTCTATGCGCCGCGCGGCCCGGAGGGGGAGAGCGCGCCGCTGGTCGTGGTCTTCCACGGGGGCGCCTGGCGGGCCCCGTACGACCGTGTGCACATCAGCCCGTTCGCTGACTTCCTCGCGCGGCGGGGTTTCGCGGTGGCGAGCGTCGAGTACCGCCGCGGCCGGGACATCCCGCAGCCGCGTGCCTCCGCCTCCGGCACGGCGGACACCGCCGCGCCGGTCGCCGGGCGCTGGCCGGAGACCTTCGACGACGTGGCGGCGGCCATGGACGCGCTGCCGGAGGCGGTGGCGCGGCTGCTGCCCGGCGCCGACCTGCGGCGCACGGTTCTGACCGGCCACTCCGCGGGCGGCCATCTCGCGCTCTGGGCTGCGGCCCGCCATGTCCTTCCCCGGGGCTCCGCCTGGCGTACCGAAGCCCCCGCGAATCTGCGCGGGGTGGTGGCGCTGGCCCCTCTCGCGGATCTGGCCAGGGCCGCGGAGCTGGGGGTCTGCGGTGGCGCGGTACGGCAACTGCTGGGCGATACAGCCGGGTTCGCGGAGCGCTGCGCCCAGGCCGATCCGGCGCAGCTGCTGCCCACCGGGATCGCGACGGTCGTGGTCCAGGGGCAGCAGGACATCGTCGTACCCCCGGCGGTGGCGGACGCCTACGCGGAGGCGGCGGCGAAGGCCGGGGAGGCGGTGGGGCTGACCCTGCTGCCGGAGGTGGGCCACTTCCCACTGATCGACCCGGGGGCGGATGCCTGCGCGGTGGCGGTGGAGGAGATCGCGCAGCTCGCGTGGTGAATCAGGAATCAGCATGCCGGTCGGCTTGCGGACCGTAACCGTCCGCAAGTCTCCGTACCTTCTGAGCCATGACGAACCTCGTAGCAGGAGCAACCGGAACCGTCGGCCGCCGGATCGTGGCCGAACTGCTCGACCGGGGCCGGGCGGTCCGCGCCCTGACCCGTGATCCCTCCACCGCGGACTTCCCCGAGGGCGTGGAGGTCTTCGAAGGCGATCTGACGGATCCCGAGAGCCTGGTGGCCGCGTTGCAGGGGGTGACGGGTCTCCACCTGATCACCTTCGGCGGCCCGTACTTCACGCCCCTGGAGACCGGCCCCCGCATCCTCGCACTGGCCCGGGAGGCGGGCGTCCGCCGGATCACCGTCCTCAACGGCGGCGGGGACACCCCGCTGGAGACCGCGGTCCGCGAATCGGACTTCGCGTGGACCGTGGTCATGCCGGTCGAGTTCATGGCGAACGCGCTGTCCTGGGCGGATGCGATCCGCGAGAACGACGAGGTGCGCGAGCCCTTCGTCGACCGGCTCAGCGCGATGGTCCACGAGGGCGATATCGGCGCGGTGGCGGCGGTGGCACTGACGGAGGAGGGCCACGCCGGGCAGACGTACCTGCTCAGCGGCCCGGAGGTGCTGACGGTCAGGGACAAGACATCGGCGTTGGCCCGCGCGCGCGGCCGGGATATCGCGCTGGTGGAACTGAGCCGGGACGAGGCGGTCGCGCAGTGGCACGAGGCGGGACAGCCGGAGGACGTCATCGACTTCCTGCTGGAGGTGTACGGGAACACCCCGGAGGCCGGCCGCACCGTGAACGACACGGTGCAGCGGGTCACCGGCCGTCCGGCCCGCACGTTCGACGAGTGGGCGAGGGACCACGCGGCGGCGTTCACGGCGTGATCCGGGACGGGGACGGGGGCGGGGACGGGCGGCGTTTTCAAGGCGCCGCCACTCTGTCCGGCCCGACCTCGACATCGTTCGACGCCCGTGGCCGAGGGTGCCGGTGCCGCATGAACCAGAGAGTCGAGACGATCGTCCTGGACTGCCTCCGAGCGCCCCACTGCGAGGCAGACGGCGCGAGCCCTCCCGCTGCCCCTTACAGCTCCACCGGCAGTGCGTGGACGCCCCTGATCACATAGCCCGGCTTCCACTCCGGCTCCCCCGCCAGGCGCATCGTCGGGGCCTCGCGGAGCAGTTCGCCGAAGGAGGCCGCCAGTTCGATCCGGGCCAGCGGGGCGCCCAGGCAGAAGTGGATGCCCGCGCCGAAGGTGATATGCGGATTGTCGGTACGGGACAGGTCGAGGCGGTCCGGATCGTCGAAGCGCGCCGGGTCGCGGTTGGCCGAGCCGAAGAGCAGGGCCAGTTCGGCGCCGCGCGGGACGACCGTACCGCCGATCTCGATATCGTCGAGGACCCACCGCTCGAACATCTGGAGCGGGGTGTCGAACCGCATCAGCTCCTCCACCGCCGTCGGCAGCAGCGCATGGTCGGCGCGGAGGGCGGCGAGCTGCTCCGGGTGGCGGAAGAGCGTCCACCAGCCGTTGGCCGTGGTGTTGACGGTCGCCTCGTGGCCCGCGTTCAGCAGCAGCACACAGGTGGAGATCATCTCCTGTTCGCTGAGCCGGTCGCCCTCGTCGTAGGCCGCGATCAGCGCCGAGATCAGGTCCTCGCCCGGGTCGGTGCGCCGCTGGGCGATCAGCGTCCGCAGATACGCGGAGAATTCGGCCGACGCCGTCACCGCCTTCCGCGCGGTCTCCTCCGACGGGTTCAGCTCGAACATCCCGCAGATATCGGCGGACCAGGGCCGCAGCAGATACCGGTCCGGTTCCGGAATGCCCAGCATCTCCGCGATCACCGCGACCGGCAGCGGTTCCGCGACGTCCGCCAGCAGATCCCCGCCGCCGTCCTTCTTCAGCCCGGCGACCAGCTCCGCCGCCAGCCGCCGCACGGTCGGCTCCAGCGCGGCCACCGTCCGGGGTGTGAACGCCTTGGTGACCAGCCGCCGGATCCTGGTGTGGTCGGGGGCCTCCAGATCGAGGATCCCGTTGTCGTTGAGGGTGTGGAACGGCTCGTGCTCCGGCGGCGGGGCCGTCCGGCCGAACTCCTCGTGGCTGAAGCGGTGGAGATACGTCCGCCCCAGCCTGCGGTCCCGCAGCAGCGCCGACACATCGGCGTAGTGGGGGACCAGCCACTGCCGCGTCGGCTCGAACCAGTGCACCCGCCCGTCGGCCCGCAGCCGCTCGTAGGCGGGGTACGGATCAGCGACGAAAGCGGGTGACCATGGCTCGAAAAGTGCGTCCATAATCGGACGTTAACCGCCGGTAGGGGGTTCTGGCCAGGCCCCCACCAGCACGGATGCCGAAAAGCTATGAAGGTGTGACAAGCCGCGCCTCGTAGGCGAATACAGCGGCCTGGGTCCGGTCCCGCAGCCCCAGCTTCACCAGGACCCGGCTCACGTGCGTTTTGATCGTCGACTCGGCGACCACCAGATGCTCCGCGATCTCCGCGTTCGACAGCCCCTGGGCGATCAGTACCAGGACCTCCGTCTCCCGCTCGGTGAGATCACCGACCTGGGCCACGGCGCCCGCCTTCGGCGCCTGGGTGATCCGGGAGAACTCGGTGATCAGCCGGCGGGTCACGGTCGGCGCCAGCAGCGCCTCGCCCGCGGCGACGACCCGGACGCCGTCCGCGAGCTGCCGGGCGGAGGCGTCCTTCAGCAGAAACCCGGACGCCCCCGCGCGCAGCGCCTGGTACACGTACTCGTCCAGGTCGAACGTGGTCAGCACCAGCACCTTGGTGTCGGCGGACGAGGCGACGATCTCACGGGTGGCTTCGATCCCGTTCAGCTCCGGCATCCGGATGTCCATCAGGACCACATCGGGCGCCAGCTCGGCGACCTTGGCGACCGCCTCGCGGCCGTTGACGGCCTCGCCGACGACCTCGATGTCCGGCATGGCGTTGAGGAGGACGGAGAAGCCTTCCCGGACCATCATCTGGTCGTCGCAGATCAGGACCCGGATGGTGGAGGCGGTCACGAAGGCTTCTCCTCGGTGCTGGCAGGCGTGGTGGGCTTCTCCAGGATGACGGTCCGCCGCTCCGTCCCGTCCGCCGGGCCCGTACCGGGAATGCCGGGGTTCCCGGTGGCACGCGCCCGCTCCGCTCCCGCCGTCCCCTCCGGCTCGGGTGTCCGGCCCTGCTCCGGCGCCTGTTCCCGCTCCGTGAGCGCGACCGGGACGAACACGGTCACCTCGTACCCGCCGTCCTCCGTCGCCCCCGCCGTCAGCTCGCCGCCGAGCATCGCGATCCGCTCCCGCATCCCGGTGATCCCGTGCCCGGCGCCCGGCGACGGCCGCACCTGGCCCTGCGGCGCGGTGTTCACCACCCGCAGCCCGAGCCCCCCGAGGACATAGCTGACCTCCACCCGGGCGGTCGCGCCGGGAGCATGGCGCAGCACGTTGCTCAGCGCCTCCTGCACGATGCGGTACGCGGACAGCTCGACGCCCTGGGGAAGGGGCCGGACCGCTCCGGTGACGATCTTCTCCGCGTCGAGACCGGTCTCCCGGACATTGGCGACGAGGCTGTCGAGGTCGGCGAGGACGGGCTGGGGCGCGTCGGGCGCCTCGTAGTCCTCCGCGCGGACGACTCCGAGGATGCGGCGCAGTTCGGTGAGGGCGGAGACGGCGTTCTCGCGGATGGTGGCGAAGGCCTTCACCAGCTCCTCGGGCGGGTTCTCGACTCGGTAGGGCGCGGCCTCGGCCTGGATGGCGACCACGGACATGTGGTGGGCGACGACGTCGTGCAGTTCGCGGGCGATGGTGGTGCGCTCCTCCAGCACGGTCCGCTTGTCGCGCTCCACGGCAGTCACGGTCCGCTCGGCACGCACCTGCTGGTCGGCGGTCCTGCGGACACTGATCGCGACGGCCACCACGAGCACCATGGCCGAGCCCAGGAACATCTGCGGATTGTTCTGGAAGTAGTAGTCGCCGATGACGACCTCGGCGCCGACGCTGCTGATGGTGGTGAGCAGCCACATCCAGGCCGCGGCCCTGGGCCGGGACCGGACCGCGACCACGAACATGATCAGCAGATGGGCGACGAAGGCGCCCGGCAGCCAGTGGTAGGAGTCGTAGTAGCCGGTGAACAGCGAGGTCCAGGTGGGCGCGGTCAGGGTGAGCCAGAAGGCGCCGACGGGCCGGATCACGGCAAGGGCGATCAGCGCGGCCGGCAGCATGTTCTCGAAGAACATGTCGGCGTTCAGACCCTGGTAGACGAGTCCGGCGCCGCCGATGACGGCCGCGACGAAGAGCATGAAGGCGTGCGGTATCCACTGCACGCACTTCCGTATCGGGTCGGGCAGCCCTCCGAGCAGGGCCCCGTCGGTCCGCATCGGCGACAGGGGGCGGTAGGCGAAGGCATCGTGGATGAGGTCCTCGCGCAGGCCGTGGAGGACCCCGACGGCCAGGCGGAATTCGGGGCTGCGGTTCGTCTCGGTCACGACCATGACGGTACGGGGGCCGACCAGGCACGTCGTCCGTACGGATACGGATCCTGCGGTGTCCGCCTCAAGGACTACGGCCCCCTCCTCAGGACGGGCAGGCGCCCCGTGCCGTCAGGCACAGGGGCCTGGGGGCACTCCCCCTGGGCTTCGCCCGGAGGCACCCCCACCCACGCCGCCAGGCGTAGGGGTGGGGGTACCACCCACGCCGCCAGGCGTAGGGGGAGGAACTGCGCGCTCAGCCACGGACTGCCCGCAGTCGGCACCATGACAGCAACCCGCCCCCACCTGACCCGCCCCCCCCACCCCGCCGGACGGCTCACGGCAGGGTCAGGCCCCACGCCCCCGCCCTCAGCACCCACGTCCTGGTCCTGACCGGGCCCGTGACCGTGGTGTCCGCCCGATAGCGGAAGTCCGCTCCGGAGACCGTCACCGTCGACGCCTTCACGGTGACCGGCGGGCCCGGCGCGGGATGGTGCACGGTGACCACCGCACGGCCGTGCGCCGTACGGAGAGTGACTCCGGCCACTTCCTCGTGGAGATCGCACAGCAGCGCGCCGTCCGCCTCCACCCGCAGCCGGTGGCCGGGACCGGGCTCGGGAGCGGGTGCGGCCCGGCGCGCCCCCCGCCGCCCCCGGAACAGCGCCCGCCACGCGCCCCGCAGCGCCGTCCCGGCCCCGCCGCGGCCGCCCGGCGGCGCCGGGATCGCCACATCGCCGACCACGATCCCGTCGCTCTCGTCGACCAGCAGGTCGAACCGGCGCACCACCCCGTCCAGCACCGCACGCGCCGCCGCGACCGGCCCCGGCGGCACGCCCAGGGAGTGCGCGAGCCCCACCCCGGGCCCCACCGGGACCAGGGAGAGCGTGCCGTCGCCCGGCGGCCGGTCCCGGTGCAGCAGGGCGACCGCGCGCAGCAGCGCCCGGTCGTCACCGACGATCACGGGCCGCCGGGAGCCCCGCCTGGCCAGCGCCCTGGCGAACTCCTCAGGACTCTCCGGAAGGCAGATTTTCGCCCGCGATCCACCGCACAGCACATCTTTCGCGATCCGCACGGACTCGCCGTCATTACGGCGGGCGACCGGGTCGATGACCACCAGGAGCTGGTCGTGAGCCGACACCTCGGTCCTTCCTCGGGTAGCATCTTTGTGCAAGAGCCCCTTGCGCGATTGCGCCAGGGGCTTCGTCTATTCCGGGGCAACCGGTCCAATGGATCCAGGACGAACGAGGGACGCACTGATCCCCCTGACCTTGGACATGCCCCGCCCGGAAGGGGTGTACGCCTGTGCCCGCACTTGTGCTGCTCGGTGCTCAGTGGGGTGACGAGGGCAAGGGGAAGGCCACCGACCTCCTCGGTGGATCCGTCGACTATGTGGTGCGTTACCAGGGCGGCAACAATGCCGGCCACACGGTCGTCGTCGGCGATCAGAAGTACGCGCTGCACCTCCTCCCCTCCGGGATCCTCTCACCGGGGTGCACCCCGGTGATCGGCAACGGTGTGGTGGTGGACCCGGCCGTCCTCCTCTCCGAGCTGAGCGGGCTCAATGACCGGGGCATCGACACCTCGAAGCTCCTGATCAGCGGAAACGCCCATCTGATCACCCCGTACAACGTCACGCTGGACAAGGTGACGGAACGGTTCCTCGGAACGCGCAAGATCGGCACCACGGGCCGTGGCATCGGCCCGACCTACGCCGACAAGATCAACCGTGTGGGCATCCGGGTCCAGGACCTCTACGACGAGTCGATCCTGACCCAGAAGGTCGAGGCGGCGCTGGAGGCGAAGAACCAGCTCCTCGCCAAGGTCTTCAACCGCCGGGCCATCGAGGCCGAGCGGATCGTCGAGGAGATGCTCCAGTACGCGGACCGGATCCGGCCGTACGTCGCGGACACCACGCTGATCCTGAACAACGCCATCGACGAGGGCAAGGTCGTGCTCTTCGAGGGCGGCCAGGGCACCCTGCTGGACGTCGACCACGGCACGTACCCCTTCGTCACCTCGTCGAACCCGACGGCGGGCGGCGCGTGCACGGGTGCGGGCGTCGGCCCGACCAAGATCAGCCGGGTCATCGGCATCCTCAAGGCGTACACGACCCGTGTCGGCGCCGGCCCGTTCCCGACGGAGCTGTTCGACGAGGACGGCGAGGCGCTGCGCCGGATCGGCGGCGAGCGGGGTGTGACCACCGGCCGTGACCGCCGCTGCGGCTGGTTCGACGCGGTGATCGCCCGTTACGCGACCCGGGTCAACGGTCTGACGGACTTCTTCCTCACCAAGCTGGACGTCCTCACGGGCTGGGAGCAGATCCCGGTCTGCGTGGCGTACGAGATCGACGGCAAGCGGGTCGAGGAGCTGCCGTACTCGCAGACCGACTTCCACCACGCCAAGCCGGTCTACGAGATGCTGCCGGGCTGGTCGGAGGACATCACCAAGGCGAAGACCTTCGCGGATCTGCCGAAGAACGCGCAGGCGTACGTGAAGGCGCTGGAGGAGATGTCGGGCGCGCCGATCTCGGCGATCGGTGTCGGCCCCGGCCGTACCGAGACCATCGAGATCAACTCCTTCCTCTGATGCGTGACCCCGGGCACTGAGCCCGGGGGCCGGAGTGCCGGACGGCGCCCCGGGCGGGACCCCGCGGTCCTGCCCGGGGCGCCGTCGTATGCGCTCCGCGTACGCCCCGGGTGTGCTCATCCGTCTATTGGCGCGTTGCAGCGACACCCCGCATGACCGCCCCCACCGCAGGTTACGTATGGCGACGATCAGTAACCCACTGTGAGTGAAGGGATGGTTGTCCGATGCGTTCTGTGCTGAAGGCGAGTGCCGCTGTTGTCGCGGCTGCCGGTGCGCTGGCCCTGGGGATGTCCGGTACGGCGGCGGCGGGTGCGCCGGTGCCGGTGACGGAGGGCGCCGCGGCTGCCGCGGTGAACGTCCAGAGGGTCACGCTGCGGCTGGCGAGCGACCCGGGCCAGACCGCCGACGTCAGCGGTGCGTCCACCCAGAACGGCGCGAACGTCATCCAGTGGGCGCTCTCGCGGAACGCCAACCAGCTCTGGGAGCCGGAGGCGGTCGGCGGCGGCTACTACCGCTTCAAGGCGGTCCACAGCGGGCTCTGTCTCAACGTCCGCGGCGGCGGCAACCAGGACGGCGCGGAGATCATCCAGTACACCTGCGGCAACGCCGCCAACGAGCAGTGGAAGTTCGTCGCGAAGGGCACCGGCTACCAGCTCGTGGCCCGCTCCAGCGACAAGTGCCTCAACGTCCGGGGCGGGGTCGGCCAGGGCCGCAACCTCATCCAGTACACCTGCACGGCCGACGGCGCGGCCAATGACGTCTGGCTGCCGGTCTGGGAGACCGTCTGACGGTGACGGCGGGGGCTGCGGCACCCGTCTTACGGTGACGGCCGGGGGCCGCCGCCGGGCGCTCGGCCCCGGCGGCGGCCCCGCGGGCGTTCTGGGGGGGGCGCCCCCGACCGGTGTGGACGAGCCCCGCTCGGTGACGGCCGGGCCCAGCCCGCCGCCCCCGCCCCGGGAGCCCCTCGGCCCCGGGCAGCCCCCGGGAACCCGGCAACGACCGGGCGTCTCTAGACCGCCGCCCGCGCCCCGTCCCCCGCGAAGCCGTCCGTGAATCCTTCCGCGAGGCCCTCCGCGAGGCCTTCCGCGACGTTCTCCGCAAGGCCCTCCGCGCCGCTCTCCGCGAACTGCGTGTCGTGCAGCTCCGCGTACCGGCCTCCCGCCGCCAGCAGCGCATCGTGCGTCCCTCGTTCCACCACCCGGCCGTCCTCGACCACCAGGATCTGGTCCGCCGCCCGGACCGTGGACAGCCGGTGCGCGATGACCAGGGCCGTACGGTCGGCGAGCGCCTCCGCGAGCGCGGCCTGGACCGCCGCCTCCGAGGTGTTGTCGAGGTGCGCGGTCGCCTCGTCGAGGATCACCACCCGCTGCCGGGCCAGCAGCAGCCGGGCGATGGTCATGCGCTGCCGCTCGCCGCCGGAGAGCCGGTATCCGCGTTCGCCGACGACGGTGTCGAGACCGTCCGGCAGGGCGCGTACGAGCGGGGCCAGCCGGGCCCGTTCCAGCGCGGCCCACAGCTCGTCCTCGGTCGCGTCCGGCCGGGCGAGCCGGAGATTCGCCCGTACGGACTCGTGGAAGAGGTGCCCGTCCTGGGTGACCATGCCGACGGTGGCCCGCAGCGATTCCGCCGTCAGCTCGCGGACGTCGACCCCGCCGATCCGGATCGCCCCGGAATCCACGTCGTACAGCCGCGGCAGCAGTCCCGCGATCGTCGACTTGCCCGCGCCCGAGGTGCCGACGAGGGCGATCGTCTGCCCCGGTTCGGCGCGGAACGAGATGCCCTTGAGGACCTCGTCGCCGCCGCGGGTGTCCAACGCGGCGACCTCCTCCAGCGAGGCGAGGGAGATCTTGTCGGCGGACGGGTAGCCGAAGCGCACCTCGTCGAACTCCACCGACAGCGCGCCACCGGGCGTCCCGCGGGCGTCGTCCGCCTCTTCGATGAGCGGTTTGAGGTCGAGTACCTCGAAGACCCGCTCGAAGCTGACGAGCGCGCCCATCACCTCGACCCGGGCGCCCGCCAGCGCGGTCAGCGGGGCGTAGAGCCTGGTCAGCAGCAGGGCGAGGGCGACGACGGCCCCGGGTTCCATGCTGCCGCGCAGCGCGTACCAGCCGCCGAGCCCGTAGACCAGGGCCAGTGCGAGTGCGGAGACCAGGGTCAGCGCGGTGATGAAGACGGTCTGCGCCATCGCCGTACGGACACCGATATCCCGTACCCGGCGGGCCCGTTCGGAGAACTCGCGCGACTCCTCATCGGGCCGTCCGAACAGCTTCACCAGGGTGGCCCCGGGCGCGGAGAACCGTTCGGTCATCCGCGTACCCATCTCCGCGTCGAGCCGGGCCCCTTCCCGCTGGAGGGCGGCCATCCGGGTGCCCATACGCCGCGCGGGCAGCACGAACACCGGCAGCAGGACCAGCGCGAGGAGGGTGATCTGCCAGGAGAGGGTGAGCATCACGACGAGCGTGAACAGCAGCGTCACCAGATCCCCGGCGACCCCGGACAGGGTGGTGCTGAAGGCCCGCTGCGCGCCGATGACGTCGTTGTTGAGCCGGCTGACCAGCGCGCCGGTACGGGTCCGGGTGAAGAAGGCGACGGGCATTTTCTGTACGTGGTCGAAGACGGCCGTCCGCAGGTCGAGGATGAGCCCCTCCCCGAGCCGTGCCGACAACAGGCGCTCGACCAGGCCGAGTCCGGCCTCGGCGACGGCGATGACCGCGATCAGCACCGCGATCTTCACGACGGTCCCGGTGTCTCCGCCGCTGACGATCGTGTCCACGACCCGCCCGGCGAGTACGGGTGTGGCGACGGCGAGCAGCGCGGTGGCGACGCTGAGCGCGAGGAACTGGACGATCCGTCTGCGGTGCGGCCGGGCGAACTCCCCGATCCGCCGCAGGCTCGCGCGGTTGAAGGGACGCCGGTCCTGTTCGGCGTGCATGGCGCGGTAGGCCTGCACCCAGGCCGTGGTCTCCATACTCATAACGGGAACCGTAGAACCTCAACCAATCTTGAGGTCAACTGTGGCGGCGGCGTCCGGCCCGGCGGTCCCGGACGGGCGCGACGCGCGGGGCGGGGACGAAGGGCGTCGACGCGGAGGTGTCCCCGATGTCAGCATGTGCCGCATGACGAATATCCCCAAGGGCGCGAATGTCCATGTGCCGCATGCGCCGTTGCGTGTCCTGATGGGGTACACGCCCACTCCGGCCGTTCCCGTCATCGAGTCGCTCGCGCTGCTGCTGGACGCCGGGGACCGGGCCCGCTCGCGGTACGACCTGCTCCATATACCCGACCAGGCCCGGCACCCCTCGGGGGCGGTTGCACACCTCGGGCGGACGAATGTCCTCGGGATCCTCGGCTACGAGGACCAGGTCGTCCAGTGGGATGTGATTCTGCCGGTCGTGGAGCCGGAGGTGGGACGCATCCTGATCCTCGCCACCGCGGACGGGCTCTCCGGCGGCCCGGTGCTCGGCCAGGTGCCGGGGCTGTACATCCAGGTGCGGACGGTGGAGGGGGCCCCGGTCGCGCGGTACGACGTGACCGACGCGGGCAGCGAGAAGGTGCTGCTGATGGGCGAGTTCTACCGGCGGGACGGCGGCTGGAAGTTCCGGGCGGTGGGGCAGGGGTACGCCTCCGGGCTCGCGGGGATCGTCGCGGACTACAAGCGGCTGGGCGGGGACTCCGGGGCGGCCCCGGCCGGGGGTTCCGTACCGCAGTTCGCGCCGCCGCCGTACCAGGCGCCACAGCAGATGCCGCAACAGGTGCCGCAGCAGCAACAACAGCACATGCCTCCCGGCCCGTACCACCAGCAGTACGGGACCCAGCACGGGCAGCAGTCCGGGCAGCAGTACGACCCCTACGCTCCGCCCGCCGCACCTCAACAACCCGCTGTCACAGGACACATGAGGGCACCCCTGCCCGGACGCTCGTACGCCCCCGGCCATCGCATCGTCGACCCGGTGGCCCCGGCGGCGGCGCCCGCTCCGGCGCCCCCGTTCCAGGTCCCGCAGCCGCCCCACCAGCATCAACATCAGCAGCCTTACCAGCACCAGCACCAGCACCAGCACCAGCCCCCGGCTCCGTACCCGCACGACCCCTTGTTCGGACCGGTCGCGGATCTCTACCGGGCCCAGGCCCAGCAGCCCCCGGACCCGACCGCCCACGACACCGCCCCCGCCGACCCCTTCGCCCGCTTCCCCGCCTTCGCGCCCCAGTCCGTCCGCGGTTCGGGCGACGGCGCCCCGCTCTTCCCCGGCCCCTTCCCGCCCGGCCCGATCCTGCTGGAGATGGTCTTCCGCGACCGGGACACGGACTGGCCGGTGGTGCATCAGCTCAACCAGCGCCGTGAACCGGCGAATCTGCTGCTGGGCGGCGAGTGCGAGGGCGAACTCGTGGCCCGGGCGCCCGCGGTGGCGCCCGACAGCTACCCCCTGGGCGTCAAGGTCATGTCCTCCGCGGCCTGGACGATCACCGCGCTCCCGCTCTCGGGGACCCGGCGGCTCGGCGCGCGGGTGCCGGCCCACGGCGAAGGCTCGGACGTCCTCTCGTACCACGGCCCGGAGGCCCGGCTGGAGATCGACTACCGGGCCGATCCGCGCGACCACGAATCGTCGATGAGCCTGATCGCGATGGGCCTCGACGAGATCGACATGGCCGAGGCGGACTTCGTCGATACCGACTACCTCCTCACCTCGGCCGTCGGCCCGTTCCGGCAGACGGTTCATCTGCCCGGCGGCACCCGGCTGATCCAGGTATCGGCCAAGGGGGGATGGACGCTCACGGCCCACCCCCACCACTGACCCACCGGTACCAGTACCGGGTACCGCCGCCCGCGGACCGTCAGTCGGCGTAGGCGTCGGCCGCCGAAAGCGCTGCGTCCAGCGCCTCCAGACCCTCCTTGGCCTCGGCCGGAGTGATGGTGCACGGCGGCACCACATGCGTGCGGTTCATGTTGACGAACGGCCAGAGCCCGTTCGCCTTGCAGCCCGCGGCGAAGCCCGCCATGGCCACGTTGTCGGCCGGACTCGGGTTGTACGGCACCAGGGGCTCCCGGGTCTCCTTGTTCCGTACGAGGTCGAGTGCCCAGAACACGCCCGTACCGCGGACCTCGCCGACGCTCGGATGCCGTTCGGCCAGTTCGCGCAGGCCCGGTCCGATGACGGTCTCGCCGATCGCGGCCGCGTGCTCGACGACGCCTTCCTCCTCCATCACCCGGATCGTGGCGACGGCGGCGGCGCAGGCCAGCGGATGGCCGGAGTAGGTGAGCCCGCCGGGGTAGGGGCGCTTGTCGAACGTGGCGGCGATCTCCGCGGAGATCGCGACCCCGCCGAGGGGTACATAACCCGAGTTGACGCCCTTGGCGAAGGTCAGCAGATCGGGTACGACGCCGAAGTGTTCGGCCGCGAACCACTTGCCCGTCCGTCCGAAGCCGGTCATCACCTCGTCGAGGACGAAGACGATGCCGTGCCGGTCGCAGAGTTCGCGGACGCCCGCGAGATAGCCGGGCGGTGGAACCATGATCCCGGCCGTGCCGGGGATGGTCTCCAGGACGATCGCGGCGATCGTGCCCGGCCCCTCGAAGGCGATCGTGTCCTCCAGATGCTTCAGCGCGCGGGCGCACTCCTCGGCCTCGGTCACGGCGTGGAACGGGGAGCGGTAGAGGAACGGCGTCCAGAAGTGGACGACCCCGGCGGTGCCGGTGTCGGACGCCCAGCGGCGCGGATCGCCGGTGATGTTGACCGTGGTGTGGGTGCCGCCGTGGTACGAGCGGTAGGCGGCGAGGACCTTGGGGCGGCCGGTGTGCAGCCGGGCCATCCGTACGGCGTTCTCGACCGCCTCCGCACCGCCGTTGGTGAAGAAGATCTTGTCGAGGTCGCCGGGGGTGCGCTCGGCGATCAGCCGGGCCGCCTCGGAGCGCGGTTCGACCGCGAAGGCGGGGGCGAAGGTGACGAGCTTCGCGGCCTGCTCCTGGATCGCGGCGACGACCTTCGGGTGCTGGTAGCCGATGTTGGTGTAGACGAGGCCGCTGGTGAAGTCGAGATAGCGGCGGCCGTCGTAGTCCCAGAAGTACGAGCCCTCGGCACCGGCGACGGCGAGGGGGTCGATCAGGCCCTGGGCGGACCAGGAGTGGAAGACGTGCGCCCGGTCGGCGGCCTTCACGGCGGCACCGGCGGCCCGGGACACGGCCGCGAGGGTGTCGTCCTGGGTGCCGTCGGTCGGGGAGGAGGCGGTGGTTCGAGGGGTCATGCGCGTCAGCGTAAGGAGGGACTGCCCCTCCCCGGCAGCGGCACGTTGTCTGCGATGCGCCCCTGAGCTGCGGCGTTCTGTCGCTCCGACGGGGTTGTCCATCAATTGATTGACAGCATGCTGTCATCATGACAGCTTTCTGTCATGACAGCGGCCAGGGAGCAGCAGAGCAACGGCAAGGGCACCGACCGGACCGGTGGCACCGACCGCATCGTTCACCTCGCGGTCTACGACACCTGGGCGGACTGGGAGACGGGCCATGCCGCCGCCGTCCTCGCCCGGCACGGCTGGACCGTGCGCACGGTGGGCCCCACCACCGATACCGTCACCACCATGGGCGGCCTGAGGGTCCGGCCCGATCTCGCCCTCGCCGATCTCGCCCCGGCCGACAGCGCGCTGCTGATCCTGGCGGGCGCGGGAGCCTGGGACGCGGGCGACGCTCTCGCGCCGTTCGCCGCCAAGGCGCGGGAGTTCCTCGGCGCGGGCGTGCCGGTCGCCGCGATCTGCGGAGCCACGGCCGGGCTCGCCCGCGAGGGGCTGCTGGACGACCGGGACCACACGAGCGCGGTCTCCTTCTATCTTGCGGCGACCGGCTACGGGGGCGGGGAGCATTACCGGGAAGCGGACGCGGTCACGGACGGCGATCTGATCACGGCCGGTCCGACCGAGCCCGTCGCGTTCGCCCGGGAGATCCTGGCCCGGCTCGGGGTCTACGAGGGCGAGCAGCTCGACGCCTGGTACCGGCTCTTCCACGACTCCGACCCCTCGGCGTACGCGGTCCTGGAAGGCGAGCCGGCGTGAGCGGCCCCGGCGATGCGGCGGAGACCCCGGACGAGCGCCGGCGGCGGCTGGAACAGCAGGCGCTGCTGACGCGTACCGCGCTCGGGGTGTTCCGGCTCAACGGCCACTTCATCGCGGTCTCGGAGCGGATCGCGAAGGCGGGCGGGCTGACGGCGGCCTCGTGGCAGGTGCTGGGCGCGGTGGCCCGGGTCCCGCAGCCGGTCTCGGCGCTGGCCCGCGCAATGGGCCTGACCCGCCAGAGCGTCCAGCGGACGGCGGACCTCCTGGTCGACCAGGGTCTGGCGGTCTACCGCCCCAACCCGGCCCACCGCCGCGCCAAACTCCTCTCGGCCACCGCCGAGGGCCGGGCCGCCCTGGGCCGTCTGGGCCCGGGCCACGCGACCCTGGCGTCCCATCTGGCGGAAACGCTGGGCCCGGAGGCCTTCGCGGAAACGGCCGAGGTCCTGGAACGCCTGTCGGAGGCCATGGCAACGGCGGAATCACCGGACACCTGACAGGGGCGGTACGGGCGGGAAGGGGCGCTGGGGGCACTCCCCCTGGGCTTCGCCCGGAGGCACCCCCACCCACGCCGCCAGGCCTAGGGGTGGGGGTACTTCCTACGCCGCCAGGCGTAGGGGTGGGGGTACTTCCTACGCCGCCAGGCGTAGGGGTGGGGGCACCTCCCACGCCGCCAGGCGTAGGGGGAGGCTGCGCGACCAGCCGCCCGCAGACGGCCCGCGTTCGGCCGCGCATCCGCCACCACCACCAACGGCGCTTCCCGCACCCCTTCCCCGGGCCCCGAGGCCCTACGGCTGAAGACGTTCGATGGCGAACGTCTGGCTCTCCTTCGCCAGCTCGCACTCCGTCTGCACGATCGGCGCCCCCGCCGCCTCACTCCCGCCCTTCACATCCAGGCACTTCCCGGCGAACGTCTCGATGGCATAGCCCTCGCCGCCCGGCACCACACGGAACCGCTGGTTCGGCTGTCCGCCGCACTCGTAGCCGATGACCGGCGCGTCGGCCGCGGTGCTGGCTTCCTTGACGTCGAGGCACTGGTTGGTGCCCAGTTCCCGGATCTCGTACGCGCCCCCGCCGACCGACTTGAACTCGAACTGCTGGTCGGCAGCGCCCGTACAGTCCGACTGGACCAGCAACTTGTCGGCGGCCCGGAGTTCGAGGCAGAGGCCCGCGAACGATTCGGCCGTGTAGAGGGTCGCGGCCGCGGCGGCCTGGGCGCCGGGCGCGCCGAGCAGTCCGGTCGCCGCCGCGCCCGCGATCACCGCGGCCGCCAGGGTCTTCTTCCCCGCACGCACAAACATGGGAGCACCTTTCGAGAGTTTCGGGCGTCGCGCTGGAGGCGACAGGAGGGGGCCGGGGCAGTGCCCCGGCCCGCCCAGTCTTCGGCCGCGCGAGATCACCGGGAAAGGGCGACCGGCGATCTTCCCGCCTTCGGGTGAACCCCGGCGCACGCCCGTGACGCCGGTCGGCGCAACCCCCGCCCCGGCCGCGGTCCGCAACCGCTCCCGGCGGGTGGTCAGGGGCGGGGCACGGCCTGTGCCGGGCGCGGCCTATCCTCATGGAATCCAGCGACGGGGATGACGGGGCCAGGGGGAACGATGGAGATGCTGGCGCCTGGGGATCCGCGCCGGATTGGCTCGTACCGGCTGCTCGCCCGTCTCGGCGCGGGCGGTATGGGCCAGGTGTATCTGGCCCGCAGCGACCGGGGCCGTACGGTCGCGGTCAAGCTCGTCCGGGCCGAACTCGCCGCCCAGGAGTCCTTCCGGGAGCGCTTCCGGCTGGAGGTGAACGCGGCCCGCCGGGTCGGCGGCGAGTGGACCGCGCCCGTTCTGGACGCGGACACCGAGGCGGCCGTGCCATGGGTGGCCACCGGCTATGTCGCGGGCCCGTCGCTGAGCGACGTGGTTGCCAAGGGGCACGGCCCGCTGCCGGAGCGTTCGGTGCGCATTCTGGGCGCCGGTCTGGCGAACGCCCTGCGCTCCATCCACGGCGCGGGTCTGATCCACCGCGATCTGAAGCCGTCGAACATCCTGGTCACCATCGACGGCCCGCGGGTCATCGACTTCGGCATCGCGCGGGCGCTGGAGGCGGCGGACGCGGGTATCACCCGTACCGGGGCGGTGGTCGGTTCGCCCGGTTTCATGGCGCCCGAGCAGGTGCGGGGCCTGCGGGTGACGGCCGCGAGCGACGTGTTCTGCGTCGGCTCGATCCTGATGTTCGCGGCGACCGGACGGCTGCCGTTCGGCGGTACGGAGAACAGTCACGCCGTCATGTTCCGGATCGCGGAGGAGGAGCCGGACCTCGGCGGGCTCCCGGCCGGTCTCGTGGAGCTGGTACGGGACTGTCTGCACAAGGACCCGGTGCGGCGGCCGTCGCCGGACGAACTCCTCGCCCGGACGGCGGGACCGGCGGCGGAGTCGGACGGCGAACCCTGGCTGCCGGGGGCGCTGGTGGCACAACTGGGTCGGCACGCGGTCCGGTTGCTGGAGGTCGAGCACAGCACGGGTCCGCAGCCGCGGGTCTCGCTGCCGCAGCCGCCTGCGTACGGCCGCCACGGGGCACCCGCCCCGGCCACGGCGGTGGCGCCGGCCCCACCGGCACCACCGGCACCGGTGGTGCTCACGACCGCGGCGCAGCCCCCCGCTCCCCGGCGCCGCCGGATCGGAACCTATCTGGCCCTCGCGTTCGTCCTGCTGGTCGCCGTCCCCGTGGTGGCCGGACTCGTCTACACGAATTTCCTGGCGGACGACGGCGACGACGGCGCGAAGGTCTCGGGCCGGGAGACAACACCGGTTGCCACCGGCCGGAACTCCCCTGCGCCGGAGGGAGACGGGCAGCTGAAACCCGGTGATATCACGCGAGATAACGGAAACAGCGTGCCGGAGCCATATATTGGCACGTGGCGTGCGACATCCACGTCTGCGCAGGGGGAGCGCGTGCACACGATGACCATCGAAGGCGGTACGTCCGGCGAGAAGGTCATGAGACTGGTTGAGACAGCGCCCGAGTACGAGTGCGTCTGGTCGGCCACGCTGAAATCCGCGGGCACTCCGCTCGAACTCGGCCCCAGCAGAGTCGAATCGGGGGAAGCGAAGTGGTGCGGGCCGGGTGCGTGGAGCAGGCTGGAGATGCCCGGCGGCTCGACGATCGTCCGCGAACTGGTCGGATCGGATAAAACTCCGCTCCGGTATACGAAGCAGTAGCAGTATGTCCCGCGGCGGCCCGCCGGCCGCCGCAACCCTGTAACGCCTGTCATGTCCCGCCCATTCCTCAAGGAAGCCTTTTCATGCAGACCGCCATTGTCCGCCGTGGTGCCGTTGCCGCGTCCGCCGTCTCTCTCGCCCTGCTGCTCGCCGCCTGCGGCGGGGAGGACGGGACGAAGGACTCCAAGGGGGACAAGGCGGGTGGTGAGGGGACGAAGCAGTCGGCTCCGGCCAAGTCGCAGGCCGAGCTGGACAAGCTGATCGTCGCGCAGACGGATCTCAAGGGCCACAGCGTGAAGACCCCGCTGCCCGCCGAGCTGAAGGACGCGAAGACCGCCACGGTCGACAAGAACGAGTGCGCGCCCCTGAACGAGGTCCTCGTCATCGGCGCCCCCGGCACCGAGGGCGCCCTCGCGGCCCGGCAGACGTCGCGGATGCCGGGAGAGAAGCCGACGTCCGGCACCGAGGACGAGAAGGCCCAGGCCGCGCTGGAGGCACTCAAGAGCGCGTCCATCAACCTGCTCACCCTCGGCTCGTACGCGGACGCCGACGCCGCCGGGAAGGCCATGGCCGACCTCAAGAAGTCCGCGGAATCCTGCGCCTCGGGCTTCACCAACACGGTGACCACCGAGAAGACCAAGTTCACCAAGATCGCCCCCGGCTCCTACAAGGGCGGCGACGAGGCCCTCGCGTACACCGTCACGGCGGAGACGGGCGAGGGCCCGGTAGAGAGCGAGGTCGTCGTGGTCCGCAAGGGCACGGAGATCGTCTCCGCACACTCCGTCAGCTTGAGCGGCAAGGCCGCACAGCCGCTGGACATTATCGAAGCCCAGCTCAAGAAGCTGGGCTGACCCGGTCCGGGTCGGCGGGTACGGCGGGCAACAACCGCCGTACCCCTTCCTTCCGCCCCCTCGGTGGGGCCGCGGCGGGACCGGTTCCCACCGGCGGATCAGGGCGCGTACCGGGTTCTCCCCGGGGGTGCCCTGATCCGCCGTTTGCGTGGTGGTGGCATCCTTGCCCGGTGTCCTCATCCGATCATGCGAGCGCGGTGTTCTTCGATGTCGACGGCACCCTCGTCGCCACACGAGTGGGGCCGGATCCCCGCTCTTGCGGAGCTGTCGGGGACAGCCGCTCCGACTTACCGCTGTTCGCTCCCGTCGGGTTGAGTGTGGCGTTCAACGCTTCCGCGGGAGCGCCCGAGACGGCCACTGTCGCCGTCGACGGTGACGATCTGCGGAGCGTGCTTCCGTTCCTGAGCCGTCTGGTCGCATCCACTCTTTGACGGCCACCACGAGAGGGCGCCTCGCGCCCGTGAGCGGGTTCGCCGCGTGCCGACGCGCGGACACCGGCGGCATCGTACGGCCGCACCGCTCGAAATCCGGAGCTGCCCGAGGCCTCGACGGTCGTCCGCGAACCGGTCGGGTCGGGGGAACTCCGCTCCGCTCCACTCAGCAGTAACAGCAGGTCCCGTGGCGGCTCGTCCGTCCCGGCCCTGTACCGCAACTCATGCCCAGCCATTCCTCAAGGAAGCCCTTTCATGCAGACCGCCATTGTCCGTCGTGGTGCCGTTGCCGCGTCCGCCGTCTCCCTCGCCCTGCTGCTCGCCGCCTGCGGTGGTGACGACAGCAACAAGGACACCAAGGGGGAGAAGGGCGGAAAGGAGGAGGTGAAGCAGTCGGCTCCGGCCAAGTCGCAGGCCGAGCTGGAAAAGCTGATGTTCGCCAAGACGGACCTCAAGGGGTACGAGGTGGATACTCCGACTCCCGCGGAGCTGAAGGATGCGAAGGCCGCCACCGCCGACAAGAAGGAGTGCGCGACGCTGAACGAGGCCCTCGCCGTCGGAGCCCCCGGCCCCGAGGTCGCCTTCGCCGCGCGCCAGGTGGCGCACTCGCCGGGTACCCCCGAGAAGGCGACCGGCACCATCGACGAGAAGACCGAAGCAGCGATCCAGGCCATCAACAACGTGACGGTGAACCAGCTCTCGCTGGGTTCGTACCCGGACGGCGAGGCCGCCGGGAAGGCCATGGCCGAACTGAAGAAGTCGGCGGAGTCCTGCGCCTCGGGCTTCACCAGCACGGTGGCGGCCGACAAGACCAAGTACACCAAGGTCGCCCCCGGCTCCTACACCGGCGGCGACGAAGCCTTGGCTTACACCGTCACGATGGAACTCGATGGCGAGCCGATGAAGAGCCGGCTCGTCGTGGTCCGCAAGGGCACGGAGATCTTGAACTCCCACAGCCTGACGTTCAGTGGCGAGCCCGCGCCGTCGAAGGACGTCATCGACGCCCAGCTCAAGAAGCTCGGCTGACCCGGTCCGGGTGACCGGATCCGGCGGACAGCAACTGCCTTAGCCCGTCTCACCCACCTGACCAGCCGGATGTCCGGCGGGGGCCTGGGTGACGACCCCTTTCAGCATCCGGGCCGGAGCCCCGGGGCCGCGCCTTTCGCGTGGTCACCCGGGGCTCCGGTGGGTCAGCGTTCGAGGAGGGCGATGCGGATGGCGCGTTCGACGTGGGCCGCGGTGTTGGCGTAGCCGGCGGCGTTGGGGTGGACCAGGGTGACGCGCTTGCCGATGAGACCGCAGTTCAGCAGCGTGCCGGGAAGGCTCTTGGGCCAGTAGTCCGCGGCGGTGCCGCAGAGCCCCTCGACCCACTTGGTGTCCGCGGGCTGGCAGGCGTCGTGCCCGATGCTGGAGGAGTAGACGTCGGTGTACCGGTCGCCGAAGAAGTCCGTGACGCGCTTGATGGTGCTGTTCAGCGGCTTGAGGACGTCTTCACGCAGCCAGTCGATGTCCGCGTGGTTGATCGGACCCAGCTCGGTGAGGGAGAGGCGGTTGCATTCGCTGCCCGTCTCCGGCAGGACGGCCGGGTAGCCGACCGTGATCACCTTGGCGTTGGGTGCGGCCTGGTGCACCTTGGCCAGCATCTCGATGTACTCGTCCTGGACGCGGGCGAGCTTGTCCTGGATGCTCTCCTCGCCCTCGGGCGGGTTGGTGTAGAAATCGCGACAGTTCTTGCCCACCGCGCCCTGTTCCAGGCACTTGAGGAGAATGCCGCCGAAGGGCAGGCTGTTGCCGCCGACGCCGACGGTGACGACGTCGGTCCCGTCGCCGAGCCGGGCCCGCTGGATCTGCGGGTCCACCGCGGGCCAGCCGTCCGCGGGAGGCTCGACCGGGCTGATCGGCTTCTGCTTCTCGTTGGCGATATCGGCGATGGTGGCATTGCCGCAGCTGACGTTGGTCAGGTTGACGGGCTTGCCGGGCGGGAACTCGGCCAGCTCGCGGTCGACGACGTCGGGGTAGGCGTTGGTGGTGCGGTCGCAGCCGTCACGTGAGGGGTCACCCAGCGGGGGCTGCGGGTCTCCGACGAAGCCGCCGGCGGTGTACGAGTCGCCGAGCGCGGCCCACTCGTACTGGTCGGCCGCCCCGACGGACCCGGAGGGCACCAGTACGGACGCCGCCAGCGCGAGCCCGACGGCCAGTGCGCGCATACGCGGGCGGGAGACAGGGTGTCGCATGAATCCTCCGTGATCTGGGGGAAGGCGCCCGGGGCCGGAATGCGGCCCCGGGTGGAAGGGCACCTCGCCCAAGATCATCTACGCTGCCACCCCGCATTTCCGAGGGATCGGACCTACCGCCTCCGATTGGGGTAAATGGTCAGATCTATCGTGTCCCCGCGCTCCGGCGCCACGGGTGGATGTCAGTGGCAGCGGGGAGCATGGGCGCCATGACCGACGAACGGCTCTCCCGGCTCGCCGCCGAACATCTGCCCGCTGATCTCGCCGAGCGGTGGATCGCACTGCTGCGACCGTGCATACGTCTGCGCCGGTCCGCCCGGGGCGAGCGAACCGCCGCCGCCCTCGGCGGTGTACCGGAACTGCCCGCCGGGGTCGGCTGGCCCGAGTGGCAGGGGCACGGACCGCTGTCCTTCGTCGCGTCGGTGCGGTGCGCGGAGCTGCCGCACGAGGGGCTGGCCGAGGAGTTCCCGTACGACGGGACCCTGTTCTTCTTCTGCTACGACGGCTGGGCCGACACCGACGGCGAAGGGGCCTTTGTCTCCGTCTACGACCCCGAGTCGCGGCCCGGGGCCCAGGTGCTGTACGTCCCGGAAGGCACGCCGGTCTCCCCGGCGGAGGCACCGGAGGGGCTGAATCCCTACCCGCGACTGGACCTGACCGCGGCCCCGGAGCCGAGTGCCCCTGACCTCTGGCTGCCTCAGGTCCGGGAAGCCCTGCTCGGAGACCGCAGACCGTGGCCCGAACTGCGTGAGACCCCCGCCGGGATCCGTTCGTTCCGCCGTGCTTTGATGCGGTTGAACGACCGAGCCGGCCACCGGATCGGCGGCCACGCCGTACCCGTCCAGGGCCCGGTGGAGTACGAGGTCGCGAACGCGGAGACCGGTGTCGAACGCCCCTGGGGTGACGCACTCCTGGACGAGGAAGCCGGACGCTGGTTGGTCCTCGCCCAGTTCGACAGCGACAGAGAAGCGGACATGGTGTGGGGCGACGAGGGCACCCTGTACTGGCTGATCCGCCCGGAGGACCTGACCGCCCGGCGCTTCGGCGAGGCCCGACTCGTCATCCAGTGTTAGAGGGCTGGACGGGTATGGACCTCGGGGTGGCAGCCCGCAGCCTGAGCACCATCACCGCGTACACGGGAGAGTCCTCGGAGGGTTGTGCCTCGTCATACTTTACGTAACCCCACTTCTCGTACAGTGCCTGCACCTTGAGGTGGGCGGAGTCGACGAGGAGCGTTGCGAAGTCGGCGTCGGCCGACTGGATCAGCGCATCGTGAATCTGCTGTGCCCGTCCGGTGCCCTGCCACTGGGGGACCACCATGAGTTCGGACAGCGCGAAGATCCGGCCGCGCACGCTCCGGGGGCCGAACCGACCCCTTCCACCAGCCTCCGGGTTTGAACGCGGAGCCGTACGCGTACCCGGCCGGAATGCCGCTCTCCCATCCCGAGACACACCGCCAGTCCGGACGTCCGGACCACAGTTCGACGAAGTACGAGAATCTCTCGCGAGAGTGGAACGGGTCGGGATCGCCCTTGTACACCTCATCGTGCAGGTCCAGAAGCAACGAGCGCACGTCCCGGGCATCTGCGTGCGTGTACCACTTCAGGTCCATCGGCGGGACTCCTCGATCCAGCGCACAACGTCAGGTGTCTTTTTCCCCGAGGTTCGACGACATATCGCGTTGCGGGACCTGTTGGCTCCCGCACTGTGATGTTTGCGCTGTGTACAAAGGCTGGCAGAGGTACCCGTCCGACCCGTTGCCTGAACATGTGTGGGTCCCCTCCGGATGGACAGTGCGGCCCCGGGTACTTCGCTCAGACCGGTGGCGTGCCGGGTGGGGACTTGGGAGTGGGCTTGGGCGGATGGGGCCCGGGGTCCGGTGGGAGTTGAGGCTTGGGCTTTCCGTGTTTGCCCATGTCGAGCCGGCGCTCGGTAAGCCGGTAGATCCCCAGAGGCGGGAAGAGCACGACCCTGGGAGGGTTGTCGGCGAGCGCGCACGGCGTGCAGAGGAGGTCGCGTCCTTCGGGGGTGATGCGCGCGGTGGTGACGGGCTCGCGCCAGCAGGCCTCGCAGTGAGTGACGTCGGTGGGGCTGCGCGGTAAGTCCAGGCTGAGGATCATGTCCGGTCTCCGAGTGGGCTGAGGGCGTCGGTGATGTGATCGGGGCAGGTGATCTGCCCGGGGTGCACCTCGACGGGCGCGGCCGTGTTCCGCCCGCAGATGCAGCAGTGGGCGGTGACGGTCTCCGGGGCTCGGACGAGGAGTCCTTCGAGGGTCACCCGACCCACGTCCAGGCAGGTCCGGGCCGGGAGGCGCGTACGGCGACGGGCTGAGCGAGCCGGATCCCGTACGGCGCGATGACCAGCCGCCGCCGGGGTGGGCGCGGGGTGTTGGCCTGGTCCCGGAGGATGGCCTGGGCCTGTTCCTTGGTGGGGCTGGTCCAGGGCCGGGTCCACGGATCCGGGCGAGCCGGTGCGGCCACCAGGACGACCACGGTCCGATTCGGGCGCCGGTCGAGGAAAGCCCAGAGACGGGCGAGGGCCGTGACGATAGGGTTCCGCATACGACGGATCAGCTCCTCTGCAAGCTGGTCGGTTGAGCCCCGACGGACCGTTGCACCGGTCTCTCGGGGCGTTTGTGTCTACGTGGCTTGGGTGGTCCCGGCCCCGTGCCGGGGGTCGTCTGCGAGGCCGGGACCGGTGTCCCGTACGCGGGGCATTTGGGGCTGCGGCGCGTACGGGAGCCTTCAGCGCCTCGCGCGAACTCTGCGGGGGCGGGGGCACTCGGGGTGCGCATACAGGGAGGGCCGCGCGCCGGACGCGGAGAACCCGAGCATCACGAGGTTCTCCTCGGACCGCTCGACCGGCCGGTCGCAGTAGACGCAGTACTCCGACATTGAACCGGGCACGGAGCCCGGACTATTGGCCATGATCGTTCCCGTTACCGGGGCCGCTGCCGGTACACCGGTTCGGGGCGTGCGACGGAGGCGGCGATCGTGGAAGGCGCAGGCACCTCCACCGCCGGCCCGGGGGGTGTTTCGGTGCGAATCGGGTCCGGGCATACCGGCCGGCCGCACTCGCACGGCGGCCAGGCTTCCACCGGAGCGGCCGGGTCCAGCGTCACCCCGGGGCCGGGACTGCTCAGCCCGGTCCGGTCGTCAGTACGATGCATGCGTCGACTCCGTTTCAGTCGGCCAGACCCCCGAGCCCTGCACGGCTGCGGGGGTCTCGCATTGTCTATATATACCGCAGTTCACCGCGGTTAACCGCAGTTAATGGCAGTCGACCGCGGTCGCGCGGTCTGCTGCGGTTACCTAGCGTCAAGTACATGAAGCACGAACTTGATCGCACCCGGCCCATCTGGAGACAGATCGCCGAGATCATCACCGACCGGATCGCGAGCGATACCTATCCGGTCGGAAGCCGAGTGCCACCCGTCGTCGAACTGTCTGCCGAGTTCGGAGTGGCCACGTCGACCGTGCAGAAGGCGTTCCTTCACCTGAAGCAGGAGGGGATCCTGCGGGGCGAGGTCGGGCTCGGCACCTTCGTGACTGCCCTGCCCGAAACCCCGGGCCGCTGACCGGACGAGGTCGATCAGTGCGGTGCGGCGGGCCGAAGAGCCCGTCGTATGGCGCAGGTACCCATGGGCATGGACCTCACCGGCCTCACGATGCTCCGTGATGCGTTGTTCCATGCACTGAGCGTCCCGGCAACCGCGCGGCCTCGAAATGACCTTCTGTTGCACTTTCGTTGCACTTCCAGCCCCTCAGGTACGCCCGGCGTGCTTCGATACGCGACGGAGGGAGGCAGCCCGTGGTCAGTGTGCAGCAGTGGACCGGCCGAGAGGCCAAAGCTCTGCGCTCGGCACTCCGGATGAGCACCCGTGCCTTCGCGGAGCATCTGGGCGTGGCGCTGCGTACTGTGGCCAAATGGGAGAAGCACGGAGCAGACACCCACCCGCGCCCAGACACGCAGGCCATCCTCGACACGGCTCTCGCTCGCGCCGACGAGGCTTCGCACGCGCGCTTCGAGGAGGCGTTGCACGGTCGGCGGAGTATCCCTTCCGTCGACCACGAGGCATGGGCAGAGGATCTCGACCGTGCCATTGTTTGTCTTAGTCACCAGCGGTTCGCCTTCGCCTCGGAGCTGCTGAACCGATGGCTCAGCCGTCACGATCCGCGCGTCCTCGACGACAAGGATGTCTATCTCTACGGCCGTTCTCTCGTCCTCTTGGGAGACTTACAACGCGACCAGGGTGCCATCTTCGGTCCGCTCTCGGCACGCCAGTCGTACCTGCGCGCGCACAGCCTGTTCCTTGACCTGGCCATCCCCCGTCGTACGGCTCAGGTTGAGCTCTCCCTCGCCGTGGTTACGGAAATGGCCGGACAGCTTGAAGCCTCGGCCCGCCAGTACGAGCAGTTGGCCACGGACGAGCGCCTCAGCCACCGAGACCGGGCCCGCGCCCGTCTCTGGGTGGGAACGGCCCTCAGCAAACGCGGCGACAACAAGTACGCCACCCAGGTCATGCAATCCGCTATCAGGGACTTTGAGGAGCTGGGAGAGCCCGAGGACTGGTCGGTCGCCCACCAGAAGCTCGCCCTCGCCCATCGTGGGGTGGGCGACCTCGGCCAGGCCCTGCACTACATCGACACCGCCCGCTCGACTGGATCCGTCGACTCCCCCATGCAGCGCGTCAGGCTGGACACCGCGTTTTCGCACATCCTTCTGTCCGACCCGGCCACCCGTGATGATGGGCTGACCGTCCTCGACAACGCGGCGTGCATGGCATCCCAACACGGCCTGAGCCACCAGTTCCGCAGTATCGAGGGGATCCGGCGGTCCTACGACGACCCGCGGGCCCTCGTGTCGAGGCGAAGGCAGCCATGACCGAGGGAGTCCCCGTGCCGGACCGCGCAGAGCGCACCATCACCGACGAGCAGTGGAACGACGCCGTGCTGATCTGGCGCTATCACCTGATGGGCCACGAGGTCCGGCCCTGCTCGGCGGCCATCGGCCTGGGCAGCCATGACCTCGGTGTCGCCACCGCCACCGCCGGCCTCTACCGCGCCGGCCTCTTCCCCGTCGTCGTCTTCAGCGGCGGAAACAGCCCGACCACGGCGGCCCGTTTCCCGCGCGGTGAGGCAGTGCACTACCGGGAGCACGCTCTCGACCTGGGTGTTCCCGACGCGGCGATCCTGCTGGAGCCCAGGGCCGGGAACACCGGCCAGAACATCGCCCTGTCCCGCGAGGTGTTGTGCAAGGCCGGTGTGGAGGTCGAGTCGCTGCTCCTGATTTCCAAGCCGTACATGGAGCGCCGGTCCTACGCCACATGCCGCAAGCTCTGGCCGGAGGCCGAGGTCGTCTGCGCCTCCGAGCCGCTGGAGTTCGACGACTACATCAAGTCCATCGGGGACGAGAAGCTCGTCGTCGACATGCTCGTGGGCGATCTGCAACGGGTCATCGAGTACCCGGCACTCGGCTTCGCCGTCGAGCAGGAGGTACCGGGAGATGTCCATGATGCGTACGAGCGACTCCTGCGCGCCGGCTTCGACAGCAGGCTCATCGGCTCCTGACTGCCGCCCCACCAGGAACGGCTACCCGTCCCCCAGCTCCTCCTCCAAATACCTCTGCACCGGCTCGAAGAGGCCGTACGGGACGTACTCCGGGATCTCCTTCAGGCCGACCCACGCCAGCTCCGCCAGGTCCTCCGGGTCGCCCACGCGTTCCGTGCCGCCCAGGACGCCGCAGGCCGTGTAGGTCATCAGGCGGCCCGTCGCCGGGTGGACGCGTTCGCCCAGGGGGTGGAGTGCGGAGACGTCGAGGCCCGTCTCCTCGCGGGCCTCGCGGAGGGTCGCCTCCGTGGGGGATTCGCCCGGTTCGATCTCGCCGGCCGGGAACTGCCAGGACAGCGAACCCTCACTTCGGCGGCGCCTGACCATCAGGACCCGGCCCTGGTGGACGATGACCGCCGCCGCGATGCCCGGTCGGATATCGGGCTCCTGTTGCGTCATTTCGGTTCCTCCAGGACGGCAAGAACGGGTGGGAAGATCGTATGGGCGGGAATGAACCGGGGCACTGAAATGATCGGCACCCACATGACGTCGACGTTTTCGTCGGCGTCGGAGTTCGTGGCCTCGCCCGCCAGATATTCACAGAGGAAGTATTCACAGAGCACGCTCGTCACGGGATGCAGCCGGTCGCCGAGCCGTCGGCGGACCGCGCAGTGCACTCCCGTCTCGTCGAGTGTTTCCCGTACCGTCGCCGTCTCCGGACGTGCTCCGGGTTTGACGACACCCGCCGGGAATTGCCAGGTGATACCACTCGCATCCGTGTCCCTCCGGCAGACCAGCAGTACCTCCTGATCGCGAATGACCACCGCGATCGCCACCCGCAGCGCCTGCGCCCCGGAAGGGCCCGGCACATGGCTGCCACGTTCCCGGGAGATCAGCAGGGCAAACCGCTGCCGCACAGTCGATACGGCCTTCTCGTGAACCGTGTCGAGAAGCTGCTGCATTTCCCGGCGGGGTACCACATGGGGATCCGAATGCCAAGAGGCCACCGTCCGCACGCCGATGCCCAATTGCGCGGCGAACTGCTCATTCGTGAGCCTCAGTGACGCCTGTAAGAGACAGGCGTACCGGCCGTTCCAGACGTCGATCACATCCATCGCCGCCCCCTCCGCCCCCTGGGTGTTCCCGCTGCGGGAACATCCGCACTGAAGGTGCACTACGGCTGCACCGGCGCTGCATGGTGGGGCCGGAGGCGTATCGGGAAGAATGGCGGTCAGCGGGACGGGTGATCGTGTGGGATGCCCGTCCTGGAAACCCTCCGGAAGATCTTCCCCAAAGCGAACAAGAACGCCTGGCGGCCTGTAACGCCAGTAACGGTAAAGAGTTTAAAGGAGTACCCATGGACGGTGGCCCGTCCGGTGCACAGTGGCCGGAACGGGCTCCCCGTTCGCTCCGGTATTCCACTGCTTCGATCATGGGATATCGCGCGAACGGGTGTTGACTCGGTCGACAGTTCGGGTGAGGTTCCGCCGGTAGCCTCGATACCGGACGGTCGTCCTCCGGCCGTCATCCGCAAGGTGCTGGAAATCGAAGGGACACCCATGCCCCAGGATCGGGAACATTCCGTCGAGCGCACACTCGTTCTGCTCAAGCCCGACGCACTCGCACGCGGAGTCGCGGGACGCATCTTCGCGCGATTCGAGGACGCCGCATTGAAGATCGTGGGCACCAAGATGGTCTGGATGGACGAGGAGTTCACCCGTCGCCACTACTTCGACCTGGAGGAACGGCTCGGCCCCGAGGTCTACCGGCTGACCGATGCCTTTATGCGGCAGGGGCCGGTGATCGCCCTGGCCCTCGAAGGGTTCGACGCGATCGCCACCGTACGGAAGCTCGTCGGAAGCACTTACCCGAACGAGGCGCCCGCGGGCACCATCCGCGGCGACTTCTCGCACTACAGCTCGGCCGCCAGCATCGCCTCCGGAAAGGCCGTGGCCAATCTCGTGCACGCCTCCGGCAACAGGGCGGAGGCGGAGCAGGAGGTCGCCCTCTGGTTCGGGAAGGAGGAGCTGCACGACTACCGGACGCTGGCGGAGATCTACACGTACTGACCGGTCGCCTCCGGCCGTCACCCCCGGGGCGCCGGAGCGTTGAGCCGCATCGGTGAACACCCCCGCTGACGTCCGAGAGGGACCATGAGCGACCAGAGAAACCGTCCGGCCTCCACCGCCGGGCTGGAGGCCGTCTTCCGGCGCGAACTGCCTGCCGACCGGTGGGCCGCGGCCGAGACCGCCTACGCCCTGGCCGTGCTCCACCGCGAGCAGGGCGACTGGGCCGCGTCCCGGACATGGGTACGTCAGTGCCTGAGGCTGCTGGACGGCTTCCCGGAGGAGACCGAGGAGCAGATCGCCACCCGCCGGACCGCGGTCGGCGGCGTACCGCTTCCCGGTCTTCTGCACGAGGGCGTGGTCCGGGCCCGCTTCGGCGACCCGGACTGACCCCGCGTACGACCCGTACGACACAGCCCCGCCCCGCCCGACGCACACCCGCCGCACCACCCCATTGGCGCCTGCCGGACCGGCTCCGGACCCCGCACCACCCCCGAGCCGGCCCGGTGGCCCGTCATGCCCCAACGAGGAGGCGATCACACCGTGCCCGTCGAGATCGAAATGCGCGCCCGCTTCAGCCCCCACGCCCATGACCGGCTCGTCGGCCGGCTGCGGCGCGACGGCGAGGATCTGGGCCCCGACGACAAGCGCATCCACTTCTACGTACTCCCCGACCGGCTGCTGAAGGTCACCGAGAACGTGTCCGTCCGCACCGCGAAGGTGAGCCTGAAGGACAGCCGGATCGGCCGTGGCCCCGCCTTCACGGAGACCGAGTTCGCCATCGCCCCGGCGGACGTGGACACCGCCGTACGCCTGCTCGACGGCCTCGGCTTCGCCGCCGCACGGCACGAGGCCTTCACCCGGCGCCACAACTTCCGCTACGACGGCGTCGAGATCGCGGTCAAGTGGAGCGAAGCGTGGGGGCATCACGCCGAGTTCGAGGTCCTGCTCGAAGACGACGCGCCGGAGGCCGCCCGTACCGCGGCGGTGGAGCGCATCACGGGCGTGGCCGCCGGACTGGGCGTCGAGCTGATGACCGAAGCAGAACTGGCCGAGTTCACCGCCGCCTTCGAGGCCCGGGAGCAGGAGCGCAAGGAGAGCGAGCGGTGGCCCGCAGGCACCTGACGACCGACCCCACGACCGCGTACGACCACCGCGAGGGTACGCCCGCCGGGGCACCCGCCTCACCGGGCCTCCGGGAGGGTACGCCCGCCGGGGCACCCGCCTCACCGCCCGACAGCCTCGTCGCCCTCGCCGCCCGCGGACAACTGCCCCCGCACCAGTACCCGGACCGGCCCACGCTCGACTGGATGGCCGCCCACCGGCCCCGCCCCGGCCCGTCGTCCCACCCGGTGCCGCGACCCGCGACCCGGGCCCTGATACGGCGGTCGGCGACGCCCCCGCACTGGACCGCGGAACCCCGGCTCGCCGACTCCCTCCACGGCATCCGCCACGCCATGCGGACCGCGGCCATCGCGGGCGTCCTCGCCGAGGCGAACGGCCTGGACGCCGCCGATACCGCGATCGCCGTCGTGGCCGCCGCGGTCCACGACTGCCGCCGCCGCCACGACCGGGACGACCCCGGGCACGGCGAGCGGGCGGCCCACTGGCTGACCGCCCGCGCCGGCGAGGTGTGGGCCCACTTCGGCCTCCCGGCCCCGGCGCCGCACGCCGTCGTCCGGGCCGCCACCGCCGTACGGCTGCACGACGTCCCGTACGAGGACTTCGCCCCCGGAAGCGGCGACAGCGGCCGGAGCCCGTACAACAGCACCCCGTACGAGGAACACCGCGCCGTCTGCGACCTCGTCAAGGCCGCCGACGCGCTCGACCGCTACCGGCTGCCGAAGGCCTCCTGGTGGCCCGACACCCGCCGGGTCCGGCAACCCGCCTTCGACACCTTCCGCGCCCTCGCCTTCGATCTCGTCATCGGCTCCGAACGGGCCCGGCTCGCCGGAGCGGACAGTGCCGACGCCGTCCTGTCCGTGCTCGCGGAGAAGGACATCGCCTGATATGACCGACTCCACGATCAGGACCATGAAGAAGACGACGCATACGGACCCGCACCCGGCGGCCGGGCCGGAACTCCTGGACGCCTACCGGCCGTGGGCCGATGCCCACGTCTTCTTCGACGCCGCCGGAATCCCCTTCACCGGCCCGGTGGACGGCCCGCTCGCCCGCCGGTCCGCCGCCTGGGAGCGGCGGCTGCACGAAACACCCAACGGCCATCTGCTCCGCCGGAACGCACTCTTCGACGCCCTGCGCGGCAGCAGCCGGCTGCATCTCCTCCACGTCACCCACGCCCTGGAACAGATCAGCCGCCAAGGCGTCCTCTACCCGTCCGGCGGCTGTCTCGTCGGCAGCGTCTACTGCGCGCCGCTCACCCCAACCGATCGCGGTTACCGGATGCACAACCTCGCCGAGTACATCCTCACCAAGGAGGCGCCCGCCGGACTCGCCCGGCTCGGCGTCACCGACCGGGCCCCCACCCCGCTGATCTTCGAAATCGACCTGCCCCCGCAGGCCTACCGGGGGCTCGCCGGGGTGGACTACCTCCGGCTCGGCCTGATCCATCTGGGGATCTACCGGCATCTGGAGTATCTGCTGAGCGCCGCCGAACGACACCGGCTGCGGGACGCGGTGGTCGCCCGGGTCCGTAACTCCGCGGTCTTTCTGGCCACCGCGGCGGCCGTCGCCCACCAGGGGTTACGGATCGGTGCGGCACCGTTTCTGCGGATGCTGGTCGACGCCGTACCGCGGCTGCCCATCCTCGGCTACCTCTACTTCGAGGCGCTGTCGGAGTATCTGATGCTCCACTCGACGTCCCGGCAGACCCGGCACCTCGCCGACCTCGGCGAACTCAACAACCGGCTCTACAAGGACGTCCTGTTCGCCTCGTACCCGGGCACGGCCGGGAAGTTCGACCTGGCCGTCTTCCACCCCGGGCCGGAGCAGCTGCCGGGTCTGCTCCGCCCGATCGACCCGACCGTCGACCCCGGCCACGCCGCCGACTACCTCGTCGAACGCATCAGCCATCTCGTCGCGGCCCGGCTGATCGCGCCCGGTGAGGTCCCCGGCGCCTGGCACCACACGCGCTGGGAGTTCGACGCCCTCACCCCCCGCTTCGGTCCGCTGCTGGGCCATCTGATCCACCGCGAGCTGCGCACCTTCGGCCGCTATCCGGACTTCTACTTCTACTTCGACCAGTACAAGGCGCTCCAGGCCTGGAACTACTGGAACCACATGGACATCGTCGCGCCGTTCAACGGCACGATGCCCAAGGGGGAGGTGGGCATCAATCCGGCCTACCCCCACCTCGGCCACCGCGTCTGGCGGGCCGAGCGGGACGACACCGGGCACGTGCATCCGGTCGAACAGCTTCCGCTGACGATCGCGCCCCGGCTGGTGGACATCAAGTACACGCTCATGCGGAACAACCAGTGGGCCGCTCCGGCGTCCAGCGCGGCCTGAGAACACGGCGCCGTCCGCAGCCGAGAGCCCCGGCGCGCCCCGGCACCGCCACATACCGGCACCTTCACCCACCGGCACCTTCACCCACCGGCACCTTCACCCATCGGTATCGACTCCTTCCGGGAGAACCCTCATGCGCTCCTTCGGCACACCCGCGGCCGACGGCCTCGGCGAACAGATAGCCGCCACCCTCGCCGACCCGGCCACCACCCACGGTCTCGCCCGCGCCCTCCGCGCCACCGCCCGCGAGCTGGAACTCCACCGCCACCACCTCGCCGGACGCCGCTCCCGGCCCGACGGCCGGATCGCGCACCGGCCCGCCCGGGTCCAGATCGGCGGCGGCGGACACCGCATCGGGGGCTTCTTCAACATCGACGCGGCCCCGCCCGCCGATCTCCTCTGGGACGTCCGCGAAGGGCTGCCGCTGTACGACGACTCCGTCGAGCTGCTCTTCTCCGAACACTTTCTGGAGCACATCGACTACCCCCGCTCGGCCAAGCGCTACGCGGCGGAGGCGCACCGGGTGCTCGCGCCGGGCGGGCGGATCGTCACGGGGGTCCCGGACGCGGCGTTCGCGCTCGGCGGCTACTACGGGCCGCTGGACCCGGTGGCGGAGACCATGCGGCGCTGGTACGGCCGCCGGGACTGCCGGCCGCATATCAACACCCGGCTCGACCTGGTGAACCTGGTCTTCCGCGATCAGGACGACGATCCCCACTACACCCCGCATCTGTGGGCGTACGACCACGAGAAGCTGGTGCAGCTCTTCACCGAGGCCGGGTTCGGGGCGGTGGAGCCGTGGGACTTCGACGAGGCGCTCGCGAATCCCAAGCGGCGGTGGGGGAGCGTGTATGTGACCGCGACGAAGTAGCGGTACGGGGCGGGGGCCGCCCCCTCGGCTCCGTACCGCTCCCTCGGCTCCGTACCGCCCCTTCGGCACACGCTGCTACCCGAGCGGTTCCACCTCCACGAACCGCCGCCCCCGCTCCCCTCGGTACAGCAGCGCGTCCCAGCCGCCCGCCGCGTCCAGGGCCGCCACGCAGGCCCGCAGCCGGGCGCCCGCCTCCGTCGGGGCGCCGCTGCCGGGCGGGCCCAGCCACTCGATGTGCGCGGTGCCGGGGCGGGGGCCGGACGAGACCCGGTAGCCGGTGGCGGCGCGCTCGCCCGCGGGGGTCAGCGCGGACGGCGGGATCCCCGCCGCCTCCAGGGTCAGGGCCACGGCCCGGACCGGCTGCCCGCGTTCCCAGGCGGCCGGGGCGGAGCCGCTGATCCGGCGGATCTGGAGCAGCCCCGCATAGGCGGTACGGACCTCCTCGGCCCGCGCCACCTCGGCATTCGTACCGCCGGCGGTTCCGGAAGCCACGACGCCGTCACCGGTCGCCGGTTCGAAGACCTCACCCATCGTCCACCACGACCCGCTCACCTCTTCCTCACCCGGGGCTGGCCTATCGTTGCCGCAAACCCCCGTGAAGGAGAAGCCCACGATGCCCGGTTCCGGCGGCACCCCGGTCACCCGCAGCACCCTGCGGCAGCAGATCGCGGACGCGTTGCGCGACGAGGTGCTCGCCGGACGCCTTCAGCCGGGGCAGGAGTTCACGGTCAAGCAGATCGCCGACCAGTACGGAGTCTCCGCGACGCCGGTACGGGAGGCGCTGGTCGACCTGTCGGCGCAGGGGCTGCTGGAGTCGGACCACCACCGCGGTTTCCGGGTCCACCAGTTCACCGTCGACGACTACCGGGACATGGTGGAGACCCGGTCGCTGGTGATCGACGGGATAGTCCAGCACGCCCGCCGCGCGGGCCGTACCCGGGTCAACGCGGCGACCGTCGCGCCGGTGCGGCGGCGCGCGGAGGAGGCGGACCGGGCCGCCCGCGGCGGGGATCTCGACATCCTGATCGGCTACGACCTCCGGTTCTGGCGTGAGCTGGGCACAATAGTTTCCAACCGCTACATTTCGGACTTTCTTCACCAGTTGCGGGTGC
The DNA here is from genome assembly GCF_044763775.1 of Streptomyces sp. NPDC094448. Classification (NCBI taxonomy): domain Bacteria; kingdom Bacillati; phylum Actinomycetota; class Actinomycetes; order Kitasatosporales; family Streptomycetaceae; genus Streptomyces; species Streptomyces sp. NPDC094448. Next base: position 216,644 of record NZ_JBIWGU010000004.1, read on the forward strand.
AGATCTGGGTCTTCGCGATGCCGCATCTGCGCATCGAACCCGAGGTCCGGCGCTGGCTGTTCACGGGGTACGAGGAGTTGGTCGACGCGCTGGTCTCGGGGGAGGTCGACGCGGCCCGCGAGGTGCTGTGCGCCTACAACGACCTGTCGCTGAGCTGGGCGGCCCGGTTGGACGAACGGTTGTCGTCATGAAGGACAGCGCGAGGGACGGTACAAGGGACGACAGCGCGAGAGGCATCGAAAGAGACAGCGCGAGGGACAGCGCGAGGGGCATCGATAAAAACAGCGCGAGGGACAGCGCGAGGGACGGTGTGGTGACCGCCGCCGAGGGGCCCCGCGACACCGCCGCCGACCGTGGAACGCTGCCCGCCCAGGGCCGGCGCAGCGCCGACGGCGGGATCCGGCTCAGCGTCGTCGTCCCCGCCTACAACGAAGCCGAACGCCTGCTGCCCACCCTCCACGCCGTCCGCGACCATCTCGACGCCGCCCCCGGCCGCTGGGGCTCCTGGGAGCTGATCGTCGTCGACGACGGCTCCACCGACGACACCGCCGCCGTCGCCCGCGAAGCCGCCGCCGGCGACCCCCGCATTCATGTCGTCACCAGCCCCGAGAACCGCGGCAAGGGCCATGCCCTGCGCCAGGGCGTCCTCGCCTCGTACGGCAGCCGGGTCCTCGTCACCGACGCCGATCTGGCCACCCCCGTCGAAGAACTGGACCACCTCGACACCCTGCTCACCGACCGGGACGCGTCCGCGGTCATCGGCTCCCGCGCCCATCCCGACTCCCGGATCGACGTCCACCAGTGGCGCGGCCGCGAGTGGCTCGGCCGGGCCGGGAACCTGCTGATACAGGCCGTCGCCGTACCCGGGCTGCGGGACACCCAGTGCGGCTTCAAGCTCTTCGACGGCGAACGTGCCCGCGCGGCCTTCGCCGCCTCCGTACTCGACGGCTGGGCCATCGACGTCGAAATCCTCCGCCACTTCCGCCGCTCGGACTGGCCCGTGGTGGAGGCGCCCGTGCGCTGGTCGCACCGGCCTGGATCCAAGGTGCGGCCGCTGGACTACGCCCGGGTCCTCGGCGAACTCGTCCGGCTGCGGGCCGCCGCGCCGGACCGTACCGGCCTCCGTACCGACTCCCGTACCGGCCTCCGTACCGGCCTCCGTACCCGTCTCCGCACCCACCTCCGCACCGACCTCCTCATCGGGCTGCTGTTCTGCCTGGTGTCCCTGGTCCTCTACCAAGACCTCTGGGCCGATCTCGACCGCGGCTATCTCGCGGACGCCGGCCAGGACCAGAACCAGTGGGAGTGGTTCTTCGCGGTCACCGCCGACAACGTCGTCAACCTCCGCAACCCCCTTTTCAGCCATGCCCAGAACGCCCCCGACGGGGTGAACCTGATGGCGAACACGGTGATGCTCGGTCTCTCCCTGCCGCTCACCCCCGTCACCCTCCTGCTCGGCCCCACCGTCACCTGGGCCATCGTCCTCACCTTCGGCCTCGCCGCCACCGCCATCGCCTGGTACTGGCTGATCGTCCGCCGGATCACGGGACCCGCGGCCAGAGCCCGGTCCGGATACCGGGCGGGTTCCCGGGAATCCCGGGCGGGTTCCCGGGAATCCGGGGCGGGTTCCCGGGAATCCGGGGCGGGTTCCCGGGCAGGGGCACAGGGAGCAACAGGAGGGAACGGCCACCGCTGGGCCGCCGCCCTCGGCGCCGCCGTCGCCGCCTTCGCGCCGCCGATGATCTCCCACGGCAACGCCCACCCCAACTTCCTCGTCCTGTTCGTGATCCCCCTCCTCATCGACCGGGCGCTCCGGCTATGCGAGGGCCGCCGGGTGGTCCGCGACGGGATCGTGCTCGGCCTGCTGGCCGCGTACCAGATCTTCATCGGCGAGGAGCCGCTGCTGCTCGCCGCCATGGGCATGCTGCTCTTCGCGCTCTTCTACGCCCTGCTGGACCGCGAGGCCGCCCGCCGCTCCTGGCGCCCGCTGCTGCGCGGCACCGGGATCGGGCTCGCGGTCTGTCTGCCGCTGGTCGCCGGGCCGCTGGCCTGGCAGTTCTTCGGGCCGCAGAGCTATTCGGGGGTGCTGCACGGCTCCGAGACGTACAACAGCCCCCGCGCCTTCCTCGAATTCGCGGGCCGTTCGCTGCTCGGTACGGACGAGCGCGCCGACCCGCTGGCGATGAACCGCACCGAGCAGAACGCCTTCTACGGCTGGCCGCTGATCGCGCTGATCGCGGGCATCGTGATCCAGTGGTGGCGCCGCACCCTCGTCGCCGCGCTCGCCCTGACCGCAGGGGCCGCGGCGCTGCTCTCCCTCGGCGCGGAGATCCCGGTCCCGCTGACCGACCACACCGTGCCCGGCCCGTGGACACCGCTCGGCAAGGCACCGCTGTTCGAGGCCGTCATCGAGTCGCGGGTGGCGATGATCTGCGCGCCCGTGCTCGGCATGATCCTGGCCGTCGCGGCCGTACGGCTCGCCGGGCAGCCCCGCCGGGCGGTACGGATCCTGGGCGCGGCGGCCCTGGCCGCGGCGCTGCTCCCCATCGTGCCCACCCCCTATCCGGTACGGGAACGGAACACCGTCCCCGCCTTCGTCACCGACGGCACCTACCGCGACTACCTGGGGCCCGGCGAGTCGATGGTGATCGTGCCGCTGCCGAGCCCGGGGGATGCCGACGCCCTGCACTGGCAGTCCACGACCGGCTTCCGCTTCCCCATTGCCGGGGGCTACTTCATGGGTCCCTGGGGCCCGGACGACCTCGGGATCTACGGAGCCGTACCCCGCCACACCGCCAACCTCCTGAGTGATGTGCGCCATTCCGGAAAGATCCCGGACATCGGACCGCTCCAGCGCGAACAGGCCCGCGCCGATCTCCGGGACTGGCGGGCGGGCGTGGTCGTCCTGCCGCCGCAGTACAACGAGGATCCGCTCCAGGAAGCGCTGGAGACGCTGCTGGAACGGCCCGGCCGCTGGGTCGGCGGAGTGCTGGTGTGGGATGTGGGAGACCTGGTGCCCGGCGGACAGCGGCCCGGCTGAACGGGCCGGTGCGGCATGAGTGGGGGAGCGGGCGGGTACGGACTCGGTCCGGGGTACGGTTCCCGGCGGCCCCCGGGGCTCCGGCTCCGGACCGGTCCCGGGGCCGTACTGCACACCGGGCCCGGCGCCGCATAGTCTGGTGCGCCGCGCCGCCCCCGTTGTCTCTCGTCGTCCCTATCGTGGAGAGCGAGCCCTTCCTTGGCCTGTGACCTGTGGCTGGTCCCCCTCGTCGACGTGCTCTGTCACAGCCCCGACAACCCCTTCGCCGAAGAGCTGGCCTCGTACGACACGGCGCTGGCGGAGGCGGGGCTGCCGACCGTGCCGGTATTCGCGTATATGCCGGGGCTCGCCGGAGACGTCGCCCCCGTCGCCGGATTCGACTACGACGCCCTGCACTTCCTGCGCCGCGCCTATCTGCTCCAGCTCTGCGGACTCGCCGTCACCCCGGTGGACGAACTCGGCGGCGACTACGAACAGTTGCTGGAGATGTTCGAGCCGACGGCCCGGCAGTCGCATCTGGTCTGGCACTACGACCACGCGGGCGCCTATGTCCCGGTCGACTTCGCCGCCCCGCTGTCCACCGACGAACTCCTCGCCGGCGGGGGCCCGCTGGGCTCGTCGCAGGGGCTGCTGCGGGAGCTGGAGTACGTCGCCCCGGCGATCGGCATCGACCCGGCGAACCCGCCCGCCGCGCCCCGGGCTCCGGAGCGGGGCACGGAGCTGGAGGAGCCCGCCGGCCCGATTCCGTACGACGAAAGCCCCTTTGCGCGCGAGCGGTACGTCTGGCTGGGACTGCACGCGGCGGCCACCCGCAGCCTGGGCCAGGGTTCGATGATCGTCTTCAGCTAGGCCCGGTCCTTGCGCGGGTCCCTGCGCGGGTTCTTGCGCGGGTTCTTGCGCGAGCCCCGGAGCGGGTCCCGGAGCCGGCCTGTGAGCCGGTTCAGCGGGGCGGCTCCGGCGGGCGCTGGCGCGGCATGTTGGGGCGGGTGCCCGGAGGGAGTGCGGTACGGAGCCCGGGGGCGCCCGGCTCCGGACCGCGCGCCGAGGCGGTGCCGGGGCCCGGCAGCATGCCCGACTGGAGCACCAGTGCGTCCAGACCGCCGTGGAACGAGCGCATCCAGTCCGCGGTCTCGGCCCGTACCAGCTCCTGGATGTCCTCCGAGAAGCGCCGCAGCACCGCGAGACAGCGCTCAGCCGCCTCGCTCGCGGTGCCGTCGGTGGGGCCGAGGATCTCCCGTACGCTCTCCGAAGCCCAGTCGAATTGCAGTATCTGCAATCGCCGCTGCACGGCCTGCGCGGTCGCCATATTCCGCATCCACCCCGCGGTGACCCCGAAATAGCGGTCGCAGGCATGGCAGGCCGCGCCCAGGAGCAGCGAAAGATAACCCCACCCCGCGGCGCCCGCCAGCCGGCCGGTCAGATCCAGCAGGGGGAGGGCGGCCCCGGCGATGGTGCCCAGGGCCGTACCGAGCCGCAGCAGCCGTCCCGTACGCCGCTTCCAGACCCGGTCCGCCAGATACCAGTCCACCGTCCTCAGCGCGGCCGCCTCCACCCAGCGGTACAGCTCGTCGAGGCGTTCGGCGGGCTCGCCCCAGTCGCCCAGCGGGAAGGGCCGGCCGGTCAGATCACCGCGCGGCGGCTCGCTCCGTTCGCTCCGCTCCTCCGGGGCCGGGCCCCCGGGCTGCATCTCCGGCTGACTCACCGGGACACTCCTCTACGACGTGTACGGCGTTGCTCTGGGTTGCTCGGGTTGCTCGGGTTGCTTTGGGTTGCTTTGTTGCTCTGGTTTTCTCTGGCTCTGGCGCTTTTCAGGCTCTTGCGGGTGCTGCTGCCGTGGCCGGCGGCGTTCCCGTGTGCAGTGTTCCCGTATGCGGTGCGGTGCGGTGCCGTGCGGGCTGCGTGCGCGGTGATGCGCCTGCATACGGGAACGACATGTCCTTTCCTACCGCCGAATGGGTGGCCGTGTGGGGGAAATCCCGGTATTTCCGTCGGCGGAAGGCCCTGGCGAGGGCCCTGATCGGAAGACGGGCCCCGCAGCCTATCCCCTCCGGCGGCCGGACCGCCGCTCGGTGCGGCGCTCCGAACCGGGACCACGTAGGCTCGACGGAGTACCCGTTGTGATGTACGGCGTACCCGTTTGTGATGCCGAGATGCCAGGAGTGACCGTGTTCCCCGGTGGTGGCCAGCCCAATATGCAGCAGCTCCTCCAGCAGGCCCAGAAGATGCAGCAGGACCTTGCGCAGGCCCAGGAAGAGCTGGCGCGTACCGAGGTCGACGGGCAGGCGGGCGGCGGTCTGGTCAAGGCCACCGTGACCGGCTCCGGTGAACTGCGTGCCCTGGTGATCGACCCCAAGGCAGTCGACCCCGAGGACACCGAGACCCTCGCGGACCTCGTGGTCGCCGCCGTACAGGCCGCCAACGAGAACGCACAGCAGCTCGCGCAGCAGAAGCTCGGCCCGCTGACGCAGGGGCTGGGCGGGATGCCGGGTCTGCCGTTCTGATCCGGCATCCGGGCTGCTTCCGGGCATCCGGTCTTCTGGACGGGGCGGCTCAGCCACTACGGTGAGACGGGCCGCGGGATCCCGGGGCGACCGGTCGGCCGGGTGGCCGGGGTGCCCGGCGGCCGGTATTCCGGTCGTAGAGCAGTGGCCAGGAGCAGAGGAAAGGCAGTCCGTTGTACGAAGGCGTGGTTCAGGATCTGATCGACGAGCTGGGCAGGCTGCCCGGCGTCGGTCCCAAGAGCGCGCAGCGGATCGCCTTCCATATCCTCCAGGCCGAGCCGACCGACGTCCGACGCCTCGCCCACGCCCTGCTGGAAGTGAAGGACAAGGTCCGCTTCTGCTCCGTCTGCGGCAATGTCGCCCAGCAGGAGCAGTGCAATATCTGCCGCGACCCGCGCCGCGACCCCGCCGTCATCTGTGTGGTGGAGGAGTCGAAGGACGTCGTGGCGGTCGAGCGGACCCGTGAGTTCCGGGGCCGCTACCACGTACTCGGCGGGGCGATCAGCCCCATCGAGGGCGTCGGCCCCGACGACCTGCGGATCCGGGAGCTGCTGGCGCGGCTCGCGGACGGCACGGTCACCGAGCTGATCCTGGCCACGGACCCCAATCTGGAGGGCGAGGCCACGGCCACCTACCTGGCCCGGATGATCAAACCCATGGGTTTGAAGGTCACCCGGCTGGCCAGTGGTCTCCCTGTGGGGGGAGACTTGGAATACGCCGACGAGGTCACGCTGGGACGTGCCTTCGAGGGGAGACGACTTCTCGATGTCTGACGCCATGCTGCACGCCGTGAACCAGGACCCCGCCGATTTCGCGGTCCAGATCGCAGACTCGGTCGAGTCCTTCATCGTTGCTGTGACGGAAGTCGCGAAAGGTGACGAACCGGATAGCGCCGTACCGTTTCTGCTGCTGGAAGTCTCTCAGTTGCTGCTGACCGGTGGCCGACTGGGCGCACATGAGGACATCGTTCCCGACGAGCGGTACGAACCGGATACCGGGCCGGAGCCGGACGTGGACGAGCTGCGGGAGCGGCTCGCCCGGATGCTGGAACCGGTCGATGTGTTCTCCGAGGTCTTCGACCCCTACGAGCCCCGCAAGGCGCCCGTTGCGTTCCGTATCTCGGACAATGTCGCGGATATCGTCACCGATCTGCGGCACGGCCTCGCCCACTACCGGGCCGGGCGCACCACCGAAGCACTGTGGTGGTGGCAGTTCTCGTACTTCTCCAACTGGGGGCCGACCGCGTCGGCGACCCTGCGGGCGCTCCAGTCGCTGGTTTCGCACGTCCGGCTGGACCAGCCGCTGGCCGAGCTGGACGGGCTGGACACGGACGAGGACCTGGCCGAGGAAGCGCTGGCGGAGGAGGCCGGCCGGGTGATGGCGGCCGAGATCGCCGCGCCGCTGGGGCTGCGCAGCCCCTGACCCGTACCGCGGAACCGGTGGCGGCTTCGGCGGGACACGGCGCGTCCGTTCCTGTGAGGCCGCCCACATGGTGCGTACCGAGGTCCTCTCCGGGGCAGTAGGCCTGCCGGGCGGAACTGTTCATCAGGCGAGCCGGGCATCTCAGCATGTGATGTGCCGGAGGCCGGACCGGGGCCGCTCGTTAAACTGGGCCGACCGCAGACCACAGGACTGCGGCGGAAAGAAACCGAGCGAGGAGCGCACGTGGGCCTTGTCGTGCAGAAGTACGGCGGCTCCTCCGTTGCCGATGCCGAAGGCATCAAGCGCGTCGCCAAGCGGATCGTGGATGCCAAGAAGGACGGCCACCAAGTGGTCGTCGTGGTCTCCGCGATGGGCGACACGACGGACGAGCTGATCGACCTCGCGGAGCAGGTGTCGCCGATTCCTGCGGGCCGCGAGTTCGACATGCTGCTGACCGCGGGGGAGCGGATCTCCATGGCCCTGCTGGCCATGGCGATCAAAAACCTGGGCCACGAGGCCCAGTCCTTCACCGGCAGCCAGGCCGGCGTCATCACCGACTCGGTCCACAACAAAGCGCGCATCATCGATGTCACGCCGGGCCGGATCCGTACCGCGCTGGACGAGGGCAATATCGCCATCGTCGCGGGCTTCCAGGGTGTGTCCCAGGACAAGAAGGACATCACCACGCTCGGCCGCGGCGGCTCCGACACCACCGCCGTCGCCCTGGCCGCCGCGCTGGACGCCGAGGTCTGCGAGATCTACACGGATGTGGACGGCGTCTTCACCGCCGACCCCCGGGTCGTCCCCAAGGCCAGGAAGATCGACTGGATCTCCTTCGAGGACATGCTGGAGCTGGCCTCCTCCGGCTCCAAGGTGCTGCTCCACCGCTGTGTCGAGTACGCCCGCCGCTACAACATTCCGATCCATGTCCGCTCGTCCTTCTCCGGGCTGCGCGGCACCTGGGTGAGCAACGAACCGCAGGGAGACCAGCAGATGGAGCACGCCATCATCTCCGGAGTCGCCCATGACGTCTCCGAGGCCAAGATCACGGTCGTCGGGGTGCCCGACAAGCCGGGCGAGGCGGCGGCCATCTTCCGGGCGATCGCGGACGCCGACATCAATCTGGACATGATCGTCCAGAATGTGTCCGCGGCCACCACCGCTCTGACCGACATCTCCTTCACGCTGCCCAAGACGGACGGCGCCCGGGCTCTCGAAGAGCTGGAGAGGGCCAAGGGCCGCATCGGCTTCGAATCGCTGCGCTACGACGACCAGATCGGCAAGATCTCCCTGGTCGGCGCCGGTATGAAGACCAATCCGGGGGTCACGGCCTCCTTCTTCGAGGCGCTCACGGACGCCGGGGTGAACATCGAACTGATCTCGACCTCCGAGATCCGCATCTCGGTCGTCACCCGGGCCGACGACGTCAACGAGGCGGTGCGTGCCGTGCACAGCCGCTTCGGTCTGGACAGCGACACCGACGAGGCCGTGGTCTACGGAGGCACCGGCCGATGATCCGCAAGCCGGCGCTCGCGGTCGTCGGAGCGACCGGAGCCGTCGGTGCGGTGATGCTGGAGCTGCTCTCCCGCAACGAGGACGTCTGGGGCGCGATCCGTCTCGTCGCCTCCCCGCGCTCGGCCGGCCGCAAGCTGGCCGTGCGCGGGGAGGAGTGCGAGGTCGTCCCGCTGACGGAGGAGGCGCTCGGCGGGATCGACGTGGCGATGTTCCTGGTGCCCGCGGAGGTGTCCGCGCAGTGGGCGCCGGTCGCGGCCGCCAAGGGCGCGGTCGTGGTGGACGCGTCCGCGGCGTTCCGGCTCGATCCGGACGTGCCGCTGGTCGTCCCCGAAATCAATCCCCACGCGATACGGGTACGGCCACGGGGCATCGTCGCCGGACCCCATGACACCACCCTCGCGATGCTCCCGGCGGTGGGGGCCCTGCACGCCGAGTTCGGGCTGCGGCAACTGGTCGTCGCCTCGTACCAGGCCGTCAGCGGTGCGGGCCGGGACGCCGTCGCCGTACTGCGGGCGCAGACCGCGCTGGTCGCGGGGACCGGGCTGGGCGAGACGCCCGGGGACGTACGCCGCGCCGTGGAGGCGACGGCGGGCCGCGGCGCGGGCGGCGCGGACCAGGGTGTTCCGGGTGCGGGCTTCGGCGGCTCGGGTACGGGCCGCAGCGCTTCGGGTACGGGCTTCGGGGTGCCGGGTTCCGGGGCTCCGGCCACCGGTTTCGGGCCCTTCCCCGCGCCCGTCGCCCTCAATGTCGTGCCCTGGACCGGCGAACCCGCCGAGGACGGCTGGTCCTCCGAGGAACTGGGGCTGCGGGCGGAGGTCCGCAAGGTCCTCGACCTGCCGGGGCTGCATGTTTCGGCGACCTGCGTCAGGGTCCCCGTACTGACCGCGCACTCCCTCGCCGTGCACGCGCGCTTCGAATCGGAGGTGACGGTCGCACGGGCCCACGAGATCCTCGCGACCTCGCCCGGTGTGGTCCTCTTCGACGATCCGGCGGCCGGGGAGTTCCCGACGCCCGCCGATGTGGTCGGCACCGATCCGACCTGGGTGGGCCGGGTGCGGCGGTCGCCGGACGACCCCTGCGCCCTGGAACTCTTCGTCTGCGGGGACAACCTCCGCAAGGGCGCGGCGCTGAACACCGCGCAGATCGCCGAGGCCGTCGCACAGTCGCTGATGCCCTCCCACCCCGTCCCATGATCGGTTCGCGGCTTATTTCGGGCCCTTCGACCTGTCTAAATGGTGCCTACACTTTGTAGGATCTGTGAACGCCCCGTGAGTGCACCGCAGGTCAGTACCGGCTCGGCTCGGGTGCGAAGATGACCAACGGTTCCCTACTCCCTTACTGCAACCGTCAGTTGGGCGGGGAGCGTCTTTGCGGGCACCGCCGGTCGGCGCCGCGAAACAGGGGCATTGGGGAAGAGCGACGACGCATGGCTGCAGAGAAACCACGGTCGGAAGCCGAAGCATGCGCGTACAACCCTGAAGGGCGGACGCGGGTCCAACAGACGTGGCAGAGGTACTCGACTTCGCAAGGGTGGCGGCACCCGGTGTCTCGGTACGCCCTTTCCGCAGGCCACGCCTGCCGGGGGGCATGCCGGTGATCGCGCCCGTGCCGTCCACCCCCTCGACGCCGCCCGGAGCGGCGCTCTCCCCGGGCATCCCCGCGCAGCGGGAGAACGCCGCGGCCACGGCACCGGCCGTGGCCCTCGGCACGACCGTCGACCATCTGACGGAGACCTACCGCGCGCACTACCGCTCCCTGCTGGGGCTGGCCGCGCTGCTCCTCGACGACACCGCCTCCTGCGAGGACGTCGTCCAGGAGGCCTTCATCCGGGTCCACTCCGCGCGGAACCGGGTCCGCGACCCCGAGAAGACCCTCGCCTATCTGCGGCAGACCGTCGTCAACCTCTCACGCTCGGCGCTGCGCCGGCGCATCCTCGGCCTCAAGCTGCTCTCCAAGCCGATGCCCGATATGGCGAGCGCGGAGGAGGGGGCGTACGACCGGCTGGAGCGGGACGACCTGATCAAGGCGATGCGCGGCCTCCAGCGCCGTCAGCGCGAGGTCCTCGTCCTGCGGTACTTCGCGGATATGACCGAGGCCCAGGTCGCCCGGACGCTGGGCATATCCCTCGGCTCGGTGAAGGCGTACGGCTCCCGGGGCATAGCGGCCCTGCGGGTGGCCATGGGGGCCACGAAGTGAGCGGCGGGCACGGCAAGAACCCGGGTACCGGGCAGAACGAGCAGCCGGAGGGGCAACCGGACGGGCCGCTCGACAACCGGACGGAAAACGGAAACGTGAACAACAGGCCGGACAACGGATACGGCGCGGATGCGCCGGAGCCCTCGGAACAGCGGAACCCGCGGCCCGGACACCACGCTGCCCCGGGTACGGGCTCCGGACCGGGCGCGGGTACGGGTTCCGGACCTGGCGCGGGTTCCGGACCTGGCGCGGGCGCGGGTGCGGGCTCCGGCTCCGGCGGTGTACCGGATCCCGGACCGCTTTTCGGAGCGGCTTCCGGACCGGTCCCGGGACCGGACCGCGGCCCCGGCGCCGCCCCCGGATTCGACCTCTCGTCCGATCTGGGGCAGCTCTTCCACCACGCGGTCGACGGGCTCCAGCCCTCCGACGGCGCCCTGGACCGGCTGCGTACGGCCGTCCCCGCGCGGCGTGCCCGCAAGCGGCAGATGCTGGTGGGCGCGGTCGCCGCGGTCGTGCTGACCGGGACCGCGGTTCCCGCACTCGTCCATGTGGCCCGCTCGGGCAGCACCACCAGCACCAACACCGCCAACGCCGGACACGATCAGCCGACCGGCGGCGAGGGCGAACTCTCCGGTATCTCCGGCGGCCCGGACAATGCGGAGCGTCCCCGGCCGGGTTCCGGCAAGGGCCCGGACAACGAGACGGGCACCCGCTCCGGCGGCCCCTCGTCGGCCCCCACGCCCGGCGCCGACACGGCCAAGAACCCCGAGGCCACCGGTGGCAGCGGCGATGCCCCCGCCGACTCCTCCCCGGCCTGTGAATCCGCCCAGCTCGACGTCGTCTCGGCGGCGGCCGAGGCACCGGACGCGGACGGCAGGGTGTACGGCGCGTTCCGGGTCGCCAACGTCTCCGACAACGAATGCGCGGTCAAGGGCGAGGGCACGATCGCCTTCACCGTCAGCGGCGCCACCGACGAGTCGAAGATCAACGTCGTCGACCACACCGGCGGCGACGCGGCCCCGGGCCTGCCCGCCCCCGCGAGGGAGAAGCAGACCCCGCTGGTGCTGAAGCCCGCCTCGGCGTACGAGGTGCGGTTCGCGTTCGTCCCGGACGAGAGCTGTCCCACCGGCCAGCCGTCCCCGGACCCCTCCGCCACGGAGGGCACGACCAGCGGCGGCACCGGCAGCCCCGCGGGCCCGCCGCCCACCGGGACCGAACCGCAGCTGAGCGGCTCCGACCCGGCTTCCACCGAAGGCAGCGTCTCGGTCACCCACACCGCCGACCCCGGCGCCCCCACGGCCGAGGCCACCATCCCCAACGCCTGCTCCGGCACGATCTACCGGACCGGCGTCCTGGGCGGCTAGGTCCCGTCCGGGCGATCTTCGAGGATCAGCCCGCGGCGTCAGATGCACCGCACCTGGGGGCCCCACCCGGCCGCAGGGCCGGGGGAGCCGCGGGCCCACGGCAGACCTTTCCGGTCACAGCACTGGCAGCGGAGCGGACGGCTTCTCGACGACGGACGGCCGCCGGGTGAAGGGCGGATCATGAGGGAAGGACGGATCATGGGTGACGGGCTGCCCGCGGAAGACGCACCCTCTGCGGATGACGGTACGGAGACGCTCCGCGGCTATCTGCAAGGGTGTTGCGAGCGCGCCGACCGGGTCGGCTTCATGCTCCACGACGGCCGTCATTTCCAGGGCTGGGTTGCGGACCTCCACCCGTCCCCGGCCGGGGACGGCGAGGCCGGCGAGACCGATGACCGCGACCCGGACCTCCCGGAGCGCCCCGCGTCCATGACCGGTCCCTGCGCCCTGCTCAGCTGGGCCCCCAGCCCCTTCCACGTCCAGGCCTCCGCCGACGGCTCCTGGGCGCCCGACGACGAGTGGATCCCGCTGAGCACCGTCGTCCCGGTCTCCGCGTCCCGCTCCACCCGTACCACTCCCGGCTGGATTCCCTACCCCGGCTGAACACCGGGGCACACCGACCGGTCACCGGCAGGGCAGCGGTACGGCACCGGCAGGGGCGGCCGTGGGCGCCCGCGGGATCAGACCGAGGTGCGCCCGGCCGCCGATCCCGTACCCGAGCCTTCGGCCCGGCCCTCCGCACCGCCGGACCCCGGCACCGCGGCCACAGCCGCAGCCACGGGAGCCGCATCGGCTGCGCCCGCCGCATCGCCATCGACGGCACCGGCATCCCCGCCGCCTGCCACCGCCCCCGTCTCCGCTTCCAGGGCCGCACCCAGCTCCGCGTCCTTCAGCATCTCCACTTCACGCCGGAACAGCCGGACCCACATGAAGAGGATGAACGCCACGCCGGCGAACCACTCGCCCGAGTACCCCAGGTTCTGGAAGGCCTTCAGGTCCAGCCCGGCACCCTCCGGCAGGGTCGCCGGTACGGGCCGCAGGCCCGCGTCCGCCTCGGTGAGGGTGACCCACCCGTCGTACACCTGGTCCGGGACCACATTGACCAGCGACGCCGCACTGATCATGGCCAGCTGTCCCCGGGGCAGCCCGCCCGCCGCGTGCACCCCGTCCTTGCCGACGGTCTCGGACGCCTGGAGGGCACCCGCGACCGAGACCCGGCCCGCCGGTGCCGCGGGCGCCGCGGCCCCCTCCGGAAGCCAGCCCCGGACCACCGGGAGGGCCCGGCCCCCGTCGGTCTTCAGCAGCGTCAGCACATAGGAACCGGTCCGGCCCTCCAGCTGCCGCCCCGGGACGAGGAACTGCTCGCCGTAGCTCCCGGAGGCCGTCGCCGTCCGGCCGGACGTCTCCTTGTCGACGGGCAGCAGCTCGTCCAGCGGCGTCGGCTTCAGCTCCTCCGCCGTCGGCGCCCGCTCCGCCTCCTTCTGGGCCTCGGCGCGATCCTCGAACCGGCCGAGCTGCCAGGTCCCCATGAAGATGCACAGCGGGATCGCCAGCGCGACGAAGACATTGATGCCCCACCAGCGGGGCGTCAGCAGGAACCTGTACACCCCTCCACGGTACGGAACGTCCTCCGGCTACTGCTGCGCGCCCCCCTCTCCGGCCGGGCCGTCCTGGCGCCCCGCGCCGCCTTCCGGGACCGGCAGATGCGCCGCCGCGAACGCGATCTCCATCGCCACCTGCTTGATTCGCTCCTCGACCACCAGAGAGCCGTGCCCCGCGTCGTACCGGTAGACCTCGTGGACCGCGCCCCGCGCGGCCAGCCGGTCGACGTAGTTCTCCACCTGGCGGATGGGGCAGCGCGGGTCGTTCACCCCCGCCGAGATATAGACCGGCGCCCGCACCGCGTCCACATAGGTCAGCGGCGACGACGCCGCGAACCGCTCGGGCACCTCCTCCGGGGTCCCGCCCAGCAGTGTGCGGTCCATCGACTTCAGCGCCTCGATCTCGTCGTGGTACGCCGTGACGTAGTCGGCGACGGGCACCGCGGCCAGACCCAGCGCCCAGTCCTCCGGCTGGGTCCCCAGCCCGAGGAGGGTGAGATAGCCGCCCCAGGAGCCGCCCGCCAGGATCAGCCGCTCCGGATCGGCCAGCCCCGACGCCACCGCCCATGCGCGGACCGCCGCGATGTCCTCCAGCTCGATCAGCCCGACCCGGTGCTTGAGCGCATCCGTCCACGCCCGGCCGTATCCCGTCGAGCCGCGGTAGTTCACCCGCACCACCGCATAGCCCTGATCGACCCAGGCCGCGGGGCCCGCCGCGAAGGAGTCGCTGTCGTGCCACGTCGGGCCGCCGTGGATCTCGAAGACCGTCGGCAGCGGACCCTCCGCCCCCGCGGGCCGCTGCACCAGCGCATGCACTCTTCCGCCCGGCCCTTCCACCCAGACGTCCTCCACCGGCACCGACTCCGGCGCCTTCGGACCCGGCGGGTCCAGCACGATCCCGCCCGCCGTCGACCGCACCTGCGGCGGCAGCGCCGCCGACGACCACAGATACTCGACCTCGCCGTCCGGGCGGGCCGTCGCCCCCGAGACCGAACCGGCCGGACTGTCGATCCGGGTCAGCCCGCCCGAAGCCAGGTCGTACCGCCACAGCTCACCGCGGGCCTCGAAGCTGTGCGCGATCAGCAGCCCGGAGCCGTCGGGATACCACTCGGCGTTCACATCGCCCGGCAGGTCGATCGCCAGCGGGGTCTCGGCCCCGGAGGCCACGTCCCAGATCATCGGCTCCCAGCGGCCCCGCCGCTGATGCCCCACGAGCAGCCGGGTGTCCCCGTCGACCGGAGCGAAGCCGAGGACCTCCAGCCCCAGCTCCTTGGTGCCGCCCTCGGTGTCGTCCAGCTCGGCGACCGTCTCACCGCCGAGGCCGACCACCCGCAGCGCCGAATGCATCGCATCGCCGTGCTCGGTGTGCTCGACGGCGATCAGCGTCCCGTCCCGGGACAGATCGCCCACCCCGGCCGACTCCCGGTGCCGGTAGATCTCCACCGGCGGACTGCACGCGGCCGCGTTCCGGACGATATGAATCGTCGTACCGTCCTCGTCGGTGGATCGCCCGATCACCGCGACGCCGTTCCGGCCGATCGCCAGCCCCGCCGGATACGACGGATCCAGCCCCGGCGCGGCCGGCACGTCCGGCCCGCCGCCGAAGGGCTGCCGCAGCCATATGCCGAACTCGTCCCCGTCCTTGTCCGAGAACCACCAGATCCACTCGCCGTCCGGGGACAGCACCCCGTCGGTCGTGCCGTTCGGCCGGTCGGTGACCTGCCGCTGCTCGCCGCTCGCCCGGTCCCACGCGTACAACTCGTACGTCCCCGTGGCATTGGAGACGAAGAGCGAACGGTCCGGAGCGTCCTGGGCCCAGTCCGGAAGCGAGACACGCGGCGCCCGGAAACGCTGCTCCCACAACGGGGACGACCCCTGAGCCGAGGGCCCTTGAGCCGAGGACCCCTCTGGTGAGGACCCCTGTGGTGAGGACGGCGACGAATGCTCCGGCGACTCCGGCGACTCCGTCAGGTCCGGCTGTGTGTTCTCAGTCATGACCCCATTCTGCGCCGGACGCCGACAAACCGTTCGCGCTGTCCGCAGCCTGTGGATAACGTCGGGAATCATGTACCTGCGCGAGATCCCCGAAGGCTGGCAAGAGACCAATAAATCCAACTGGGACGAGCGCGTCCCCATTCATATGACCGGCGACTTCTACGAGATCGACGCCTTCCTCGCGGGCAAGGATCTGCTGCGCGATTTCGAAGTTGCGGAGGTCGGTGACGTCAGCGGGCGCAGCCTGCTCCACCTCCAGTGCCATATCGGTCTCGACACCCTGGGATGGGCACGCCGCGGCGCCTCGCGCGTCGTCGGCCTCGACTTCTCCGCACCGGCCGTCCGGAGCGCCCGCACGCTCGCCGCGAAGATCGGCCTGGGCCCGGAGCGCGCCGCGTTCGTGGCCGCCGATGTGTACGACGCCGCGGAAGCCGTGCCCAAAGGGCCGTACGACATCGTCTACACGGGCGTCGGAGCCCTCAACTGGCTTCCCGACATCAAGCGCTGGGCCGAGACCGCGGCGTCCTTCGTGGCGCCGGGCGGATTCCTCTACCTCGCGGAGTTCCACCCGATCACCGATGTCCTCGACGACGAGACCGGTTCGCGTGTCGTCCACGACTACTTCGCCCGCGAGCCGTGGCTGGAGGAGGAGTCCGGAACGTACGCCGACCGGTCCGCCGAGACCGTCCACAACCGCACGGTGGAGTGGCAGCATCCGATCGGTGAGGTCGTCTCGGCGCTCTGCGCCACCGGGCTGCGGCTGGAGTTCCTTCATGAGCACGACGTATCGCTGTTCGACCGCTTCGACGCCCTGGAGAAGCGGGACGGCTACCTCCGCTTCCCGGCCGGGCAGCCGAGGGTCCCGCTGATGTACTCCCTGAAGGCGAGCAGACCCGCTGCCTCCTGACAACCGGCCGACCCGCCGGTCCCGGGTGCCCGCCCGCGGTCGCCGCGGGCGGGCACCGTACGGCTGCGAACGGTCCCGGCCGGCCCGGTGGGCAGGTGCGTACCGCCGTGATCCGTCTCAGCGGGTGCTGCCCCCGGCCGCCGCGGGCGGCAGCCGTACCACAGCCACCCCGCCGTCGAGATCCACGACGGAACGATTCGGCGGAGCGCCGTCCTCGTCGTCGTCCTTCATCAGCAGCGAACTCTGCCGCTCCTTCAGCTCCGTCGCCTTGCCCGGGGAGAAGGACGCGTGCAGTTGCTCGAAGCCGGTCGCGGACACCCGCCCGGTCCGTTTGCCCCGGCCCGTCGCCCGCATCAGATAGTCGACGAGGGCTATGACGGTGAGCAGGATCACCAGCCCCGGAAGCGTCATGAAGATGATGAACTGCATACGTCAGGCTCCGTGGGCGTCGGGGGACGGGCCGGGGGTTCGCGCAGTCGTTCCCAGCACGGCGACGGCGGCCGCATAGCCGGTCCCGGCGGGGAGATCGGTCAGGGCGCAGGGGAGTCCGGCCCCCATGGGCCGCTGCTGCGGCACCGGTCCCGCGCCTACGTGAATGCCGCTCACTCCTTCGCCCAGTCCGGCGCCGGTCGCCTTCAGCACGGACTCCTTACGGGTCCAGCAGCGGGCGAAGGCGAGTGGCCGGTCCGCCGGATGCAGCGCGTCCAGTTCGGTCCGCTCATGGGGGTGCAGCTGGCGGCTGACCTCGGCGACCGTCTGTTCGCCCGGGACCACTTCGACATCCACCCCCACCGCGGTGCGGGCGAGCGCGATCAGGACTCTGCCGTCCGTCGTACGGCTGGTGTGCGAGAGGGAGAAGTGCACCCGGTCACCGGGGATCGCGGGCCGCCCGTGGGGGCCTCCGCAGCGGGAGCAGGGGCGGCGCTCCATGGCGACGGCGCCGGGGGCGATGCCGAGATGTGTGCCCAGCAGCCTGCGCAGGGCCACGTGTGCCACCGCATAGGCATGGCGGTCCTTGGGGCGTAAAAAGGCGTCCAGCCGGGACGACTCCTCCGCGTCGAGGAGATGGCGGTGGGCCAGCGCCTCTTCGGTCAGCTCGGCCACTCGGCCGTACCAGACCAGGTCGACGCCCGGGGGTGGTGCGAGGTGCTCGGCGGTCGTGGCCATGTAAACCTCGTCTTGTCGCGGTTCTTCGGTTGTAGGGCAGAGCTGCGCGGCTGTACGGCGGAACGGCTGTGCAGCCGGGGGACGGCGTCGCCCGTCCGGTGTGCGCCGCCCGGTCCGCGTGGCGGGCCGGTACGGAGCCCGGCCGCTGATCCGGCGCCGGTCCGGGCCTCCAGTGGATCACCCGCTCCGGGAACCGGCAAGGGTCCGCCGCCCGAAGGCAGCGGACCCTGTGCAATCAGCGCGTCGGCACCGTCAGATGTTGACGCCGAAGTCCTGGGCGATACCGCGCAGGCCGGAGGCGTAGCCCTGGCCCACGGCACGGAACTTCCACTCCGCGCCGTGGCGGTACAGCTCGCCGAAGACCATCGCGGTCTCGGTCGACGCGTCCTCGCTGAGGTCGTAACGGGCCAGCTCGGCGCCGCCGGCCTGGTTGACCACGCGGATGAACG
This sequence comes from Streptomyces sp. NPDC094448, assembly GCF_044763775.1. NCBI lineage: Bacteria > Bacillati > Actinomycetota > Actinomycetes > Kitasatosporales > Streptomycetaceae > Streptomyces > Streptomyces sp. NPDC094448. The sequence continues at coordinate 234,801 of NZ_JBIWGU010000004.1, forward strand.
CGTTGCGCACCTGGCCGAAGGACTGGCCGCGGCTCTCGCCCTCGTGGATCGAAACGGGGAAGACGATCTTCTCGGCGTTGGCCGGGACGGCGGCCAGGTCGACCTTGATCTGCTCGTCGTCTCCCTCGCCCTCGCCGGTGAGGTTGTCACCGGTGTGCTCGACGGCACCCTCGGGGCTCTTGAGGTTGTTGAAGAAGATGAAGTGCTGGTCGGAGAGGACCTTGCCGCTGCCGTCGATCAGCAGCGCGCTCGCGTCGAGGTCGAAGTCCGTCCCGGTCGTGGTGCGGACGTCCCAGCCGAGGCCGACGATGACCGCGCTAAGGCCAGGGGCCTCCTTGGTAAGCGAGACATTGCCGCCCTTGGAGAGGCTGACACCCATGGAAATCCCTGCCCAATCCGGCGCGGGCCGCGCCTTTCTTGACGTTTCCTTTGCCCAATATGCCCAACGAGCCGCCCCCGGGTCCGGTTCCCGGATACGACAAAGACTTCTTGTCGGGTTAGTTCCCGGAAGGCCACCGCAGCGACCGCGACACCGGCTGCGATCCAGGCTGCGACCCCAGCCGTGACAACGGCTACCGGGAGGGCCCGGCCCTGTTTCGTACCCCTCCGGCCGCACCAGGGTTCACGCCCTCCCGACAACTTCCCCCGCGTTCCCCTCCTTCTTTCCCTTCCTCTCCTGCCTCCGCCTCGCGCTCTCCAGCAGATGCGCCGTCACGAAGCCGACGACCGCGCAGACCGCGATCAGCGGCATCTGGTTCGACGCGTCCGGCCCGAGCAGCAGCGCGGCCAGCACGGCACTGGTGACGGGCAGCCGGGTGACCACCGCCGTCGCGGTCACGATTCCGAGCGCGAGCCCCGCGGTCGTCCCGAGCCCCGGCAGCCCCGAGCAGGCCACCCCCATCGCCGCCCCGAGCAGCACAGCCGGGAAGATCGGCCCGCCCCGCAGCCCGCCGAGCGCGATGCCCCAGGCCAGCCCCTTGCAGACGACGAGCACCAGGAGCGCGGCGACCGGCCAGGCGCCCGGATCGGCGGCGAGCGCCCCGAGCGTGGTCTGCCCGGAGAGCGCAGCCTCGGCCGGGGACCGGCCGGTGATCAGGGCGTACGCGGCGATGAGCACCCCGACGGCGACGGCGCAGGCCACCGTGCGGGGCCCGGTGCGCAGCGCGGTCCACCGGGCGGTGACCGTACCGATCCGGTGGGCACAGAACACGATCACGGCGATCAGTACGGCGATGGGCAGGCCCCACAGGAAGTCCCCGGCGTCCGGCGTGGCGTCCGGCGGTACGGACGGCAGTTCGAGCGCGCCTGTGGAGAAGCCGGTCCACCTGCCGAAGCCGGTGAAGACGAGCGCGCCGACCCCGCTGGCCAGCAGACAGGGCAGCAGCAGGACGAAGAGCTGGGTACCGGCCAGCCCCGCCGCCTCGACGACCATCACGACCGCGACCAGTGGCCCGCCGAAGATCGTGGAGATCGCGGTGGTCGATCCGCTCATCGCCAGCACCAGTCCGGCCTTCGGGTGGGCGGAACGTTTCACGGCCCCGAGGGCGAGGAGGGCGAGACCGCTGCCGAGTGCCATCAGCGGGGCCTCGGGACCGAGCACCACGCCCAGCGGCAGTGTCGCGAGCGCCGCGATCACGACGCCCGGCAGGGCCGACGGCCCGAGCGGCGGGCCGCCGAGCCCGTCCACCGGGTGGTGACCGCCGCCGCCGGGGAGGCGGGTGACGACCGGCGCGAGGATCAGCCCGGCCAGCAGCAGCGCGGGCAGCGGCCACCACCAGGGGGCTTCGGTGTAGCCGACGGCCTCGGGCAGATCGGTCCAGACGGCGCGCTGGAGTTCGTGCTGAAGGCTGACGAAGAGGAAGGCGAGAAAGGCGATCGGGGCGCCGAGGACCGCCGAGAAGAGCAGCAGGGCCAGATAGCCGCGGCTCCGGAGAATGTCTCCCAGCGGCACCGCGCTGGCCGTCCCGGGCCCACTGGGCGCGGCGCCCCGACTCTCCGCGCCCGCACCCTGCCCCTCCGCCCCTGCTGCCCCCTGCCCACCCTCCGTCCCAGCGACTTGCCTCCCCGCGCCCTGTGCTTTCCCGCCCTTCCCCGGCGGCCCTCCGGCGGTGGATCCGGAACCGGAGTCGCCGCTCCCGCCCGGTGCCGCGCTTCCCTCGTCCGTACCCATGCCCCCACTCAAAGCCCCGCCGGTGCCGCCTGCGCGGGGACGGGCCCGTACGGGTGAGCTGGTTCCCGTACGGACCAGTGCGACTCGCCCGCGCGCCGCACCGCCGGTTCGCTGGCTGCACCGGTCCGTCCCGGCGGTGCGGCGCCGCGGCCGGACACAGGCCCTCGTACCCGGCACCCGGTACGACGGCGGCGGAGAGCGACAGCAACAGCGACAGCAACAGCGGCGGAGGCGGCGCATGGCACAGGAACCACCGGACGCCCCCGGCCCGTCCGCCGACCCGCCGGACGACCCCGGCAAAGTCCCGTCCGTCGACCCGCCGGACGACCCCGGCAAGGTCCCGCCCACCGGTCCGTCCGACGACTCGCCCACCGGTCCGTCCGACGGCCCCCGCAAGGCCCCCGGCCCCGGCACCCACACCCCCGATGAACTGAATCGACTGCGGGAGCGCGTCGCAGCGCTGGAGAGCGCGCAGCAGACCGCCGTACGCCCCGCACATCACCGGGCCCGCGCCTTCTTCTCCGCCCTGCTGATCGTCGTCGGCTGTGTGCTCGCCCCGCTGAGCGTGGTCGCCGCCTGGGCCGCCCAAGAGGTCGGGAACACGGACCGGTACGTGGCGACCGTCGCCCCGATCGCCTCCAACGGCGATGTGCAGAACGCGGTGGCGAACCGCGTCACCGACGCGGTGATGCAGCACATCGACCTCAACACCCTCCTGGAGGGCGTCGCTCCGGCCGACCGGCCCCGGCTGACGGCCGCGCTCGGCAAGGTGGGCGGCGCTCTGGAGAACGCACTCAGGAGCTTCGTCCACGACAAGGCCGAGCAGGTCGTCGCCTCCGACCGCTTCCACACCTTCTGGACGGAGGCGAACCGGAAAATCCACAGCGCTGTGGACAAGGCTCTGACCGGCAGCGGCGGGGGAGCGGTCAAGCTCACCGACAACGCCGTCCAGATCGACCTGGCGCCCGTGATCGACCAGCTCAAAGAGCGTCTGGTGGCCGATGGGCTGACCGCGGCCGGCAAGATCCCCGAGATCCACACCGAGTTCACGGTCATCAAATCCGATGACATCGGAAAGCTGAAGACCGGGTTCCGGCTGCTTCAGCTGGCCGGGTTCTGGCTGCCGGTCCTGGCGATCGTGCTGGTCGCGGCCGGAGTGCTGCTGGCCCTGCGCCGCCGCAGGGCCCTGGTCGCCGCCGCGCTCGGGGTGGCTTTCGCGACCCTGGTCCTCGGTCTGGGCCTGACCGTCTTCCGGGCGGTCTATCTGGACGCTCTGCCGGCGTCGGCCTCCCAGCCCGCCGCCGGGGCCGTGTACGACGCGCTGGTCAGGCTGATGCGTACGACCATCCGCATGGTCGTCGTCCTCGGGATCGTGGTCGCGCTGGCCGCCTGGCTGACCGGACCGGGCCGCCGCGCCGCCCTCGTACGGCGGCTCTGGCACTCCGGTATCCGGTCCGTCCGGTCCACCGCCGACCACTACGGCATGCGTACGGGCCCGGTCGGACCGTGGATCCACCGCCACCGCCGCTGGATCGTCTGGGCGCTGGTCGCGGTCGCGCTCGTCGTCTATCTGGTGTGGAGTTATCCCACGGCATGGGTCGTGGTCGGTATTGCCCTGGCCTTGCTGCTCGCCTTCGCGATCGTCGATTTCCTCGACGAGGACCCGGCTGCGGACATCACCCGAACGGGTGCATCCGAATAGCGGTACGAGAGGTCCGGTCCGACGCTCGAATCCGGACCCCGTATGCGTCGGGCGTACGGGACGACGAAGGAGAGTCCCATGACCCAGGCACCACAGCCGACCGGGACCCCGCCGCACAGGTCCGGGGCCCACGGCACCGGCCCCGGTTCATCGGGCAACAGCTCATGGGCGGTCGGCGGGGTCGTTTTCGCCGGGGTCCTGATGCTGTGCAGCGGTGTTCTCGCGATCCTCCAGGGCATCGCGGCCATCAACAAGGACGTGATCTACGGAACGGTCGGGGACTACGTCTACCGGATCAACCTCACCGGCTGGGGCTGGATCCACCTGATCATCGGCGTTCTGCTGGTGATCGCCGGCTACGGGGTGCTCAAGAACATGGAGTGGGCGCGCTGGCTGGGCATCTTCCTGGCCTCCATCAGCCTGATCGCCCAGTTCCTGTTCCTCCCCTATCTGCCGGTCTGGGCCCTGATCGTGATCGCGATCGACGTGTTCATCATCTGGGCACTGGCGGTGTACCGCTCGGAGGACAGGGAAGCCCCGCTGCTCTGATCCTTCCGCCGGTCACGGCGGTGGGTGCCCGCCCGGCACCCACCGCCGCTCCCTGCCGACCGGCCCTTGCCGGCCTCTCCCCCGCCCTTCACCGGGGCCGGGGCGTGCCGACGCTGAGGACATGCGGATCGGTGAGCGTGTACTGCGCCGAACTCGCGATGTGCACCGTCGTACCGTGCCGGGCCAGTGCCGTGGGATTCTGCAGCCCGTCCTCTTCGTCCAGTACGGGAACCCCCTCGCCGTCGCGGACCAGCAGCACCCGGCTGTCGGTGACCCCGGCGACCAGCAGGGCGTCGCCGTCGCCGGTGAACACCAGATCGTCGATCTCGCCCAGCCCCTCGGCCACCGTCTCGGGCCGCCCCGCGAGCGGCGCCGACCGCGGTCCCGTCACCGGAAACCGCAGCACGGTGCCGCGGTCGTGGTTGGTGACCCAGACCGCTCCGGCGTGCACCCTGATCCCGTTGGCCCCGGCGAAGCCCTCGGCATGGCGGGCGAGCAGCGGATCGGCGCTCCACACCACGGCCGGACCCCCCGCCGACGGCGCCCGCCACACCCGTCCGGCGAAGGAGTCGGTGATGTAGAGCTGCCGGGACCGGGCGTCCAGGGCGATCCCGTTCGGCAGACCCCCGCCGGGCAGTGCGACGATCCGGCGCGGAACGCCCCCGTCCGCCGCCACTCGCCAGACACCGGTGAGATCGTCGGTGCCGGTGGCGTACGTGACGTACAGCGTCCCGTCCTCGGACCGTACGATTCCGCCCGCGTACGGCTCACCGACCGCGGGCGTTTCGGCGTGCGGCGGCGGAGCCGGCAGTGTGGCCAGGACGCGCAGTTCGCCGGACGGGGTGATCCGGACGATCTGGCGGGTGGGTGCGAAGGTGACGACGACCGAACCGTCCGGTTCGGCGACGATGCCCTCCGGCTGCTGCCCGGAGTCGATGTTCAGCCGTGCGGGCACCCGGACCGGCGCGGCCACCCCTTCCGCGCTTTCCCTCGGGGCCTTCCCGTCGCCCGACCGCACGGAGGGCTCACCGGTATCCGCCGAGGGTACGGTGGCGACCCGGGTGGATGCCTGGGGCGCCGCCCCGGCCTGGGCGACGTACAGAGCGGTCAGAACGACGAGCGCGGCTGCACCGGTGAACCTGCGCGACGACGACGGGGACTTGTTCACGTGGGTCTCCAGAGCGGGAGCGCAGCTGCGGCGCACCCCCGGGGGAGGAGCGCACCGGACCGGCCAGAGGCGTCACCCTATGAGCTGATCCTGTGCGGAGCGCCCCAACCGGCCGAAGAACTCGTGGTTTTCCGCGCGTACGGTCCTTCCCCCGGCCTGCTTCCCGTCCCCTTCGCCGCCAAACCCGGACGCGTCCCCGTCCCCTTCGCCGCCAAACCCGGACGCGTCCCCGTCAGCGCCGAGGCTCTTCGGTTTCGTCGCTCCGCCGGTCGTGGTGGTCCAGCAGCCTGGCCAGAAGGCCGGTCAACTGCTGCCGCTCCGCGGACGACAGCGGCGCCAGCAGCGCGTCCTGGGCTTCGGCCAGGGGCTTCTCCAGCCGCCGGAGCTGCCGTCCGCCCTCGGCGGTCAGCGAGATGATGTTGCGCCGCCGGTCGGAGGGGTCGGGGGCCCGCTCGACCAGTCCGCGTCCGGCGAGTTCGTTGATCGCCGCGACCAGGTCGCTGACATGGATGCCGCTACGGCGGCTGAGCCCGGCCTGGCTGAGCGCGAGCACTGGCGCACCCGCTACGACTGGCGCGAGCACGAGAAGAGACTCAACGGACTACCGCACTTCACCACCGAGATCGACGGCCAGAACATCCACTTCGTCCATGTCCGGTCCGCCGACCCCGATGCCCTCGCGCTGATCCTCACCCACGGCCGGCCCGGCTCGTTTCTGGAACCGCCCGCCGTACCAGGCTCTCCAGGCCCTCACCCCGCAGACCATCGGCTACGCACTGACCGACTCGCCCGTCGGCCAACTGGCGTGGATCGCGAAACGCTTCGCCCAGTGGACCCGACCCCCGCGCCCCGATCGACGACGAACGGATCCTCACCAACGTCTCGCTGTACTGGCTCACGGCGACCGCCGCCTCCGCCGCCCGCCTGCACCACGATGCCCCGCGCCGGGCCGAACCGTGCCCCGTACCGCTGGGGGTGGCCGTCTTCGCGCACGACATCACCCGGCCGGTACGTCCCCTGGCCGAGCTGCGGTACGACATCAGGCACTGGTCGGAGTTCGACCGCGGCGGCCACTTCGCCGCCATGGAAGTGCCCGGACTCCTCGTCGACGACATCCGGAGCTTCTTCCGCGCCCGCATCGCGCCGCGGAGCGCGCACGGACCGGAACGACCCCGCGGCTCGTCGGGCACCGCCCCGGGAAGCCCGTTGCCACCGATGATCCCCGCTGGTTAGGTTCGGCCTCATGTCCGATGACGAACCCACGCGTGCAGCGCGACTGTTGAGTGCCCAGACGAAGGCGGTACGGCTCTTCGAGGCCATCGAGGAACGCGGTCTGGTCGCCCCGGGGCAGGGGGAGCGGGCGGTCAGCGACCGTATCCGCGATCTGGCGAACGAGCTGTTCGGCACCACCCGGCACTGGCACAAGAGGATCGTCCGCTCGGGACCGAACACCCTCATGCCCTACAAGGAGAATCCGCCGGACCGGATCATCGGCGCGGACGATATCGTCTTCGCCGACTTCGGTCCGATTTTCGAGGAGTACGAGGCCGACTTCGGCCGGACGTTCGTCCTCGGGGACGACCCGGTCAAACACCGGCTCTGCGCGGACCTGCCGAAGGTCTTCGCGGCGGCCAAGCAGCACTTCGCACGGCACGGCGACATCACGGGCAGACAACTCCACACCGAGGTGGCCCGGCTGGCGGGCGAGGCCGGCTGGGAACTGGGCGGATGGCACGCGGGGCACCTGGTCGGAGAGTTCCCGCACGAGTCGATCGAGGGTGCGGACATCGAGTCGTACATCGCCCCCGACAACGGAACCCCCCTCCGTCGCACGGACAAGGCCGGCCGCACCTGCCACTGGATTCTGGAGATTCACCTGGTACACGGAGAAGGAGAGTTCGGAGGCTTTTACGAGGAACTCCTCACCCTCGGCTGACCCGTCCCGGGTCCGCGGCACCCGGCCGACGGGACCGTACGCTGCTCAGCGTAGTTCTCCGGCTGCCGCCAGCCGGGAAATCTCGGCGGCCACGGCCTCAGGGGTCGGCGGTACGGTTGCACGGGCGACCCCGTCCAGGCCGGGATGCGCCCCGACCCGTACCGAATGCCGGGCACCGCGCAGCAGCTCCAGATCGTTGATGTCGTTGCCGAAGGCGTTGTACTCGTCGATCCCCAGCGAAGCCAGCGCCTCCCGCTTCGTCGTCGTACCCGGGGCGAAGTCGATGACGGCCTCGTCGAGGTGGTGGTTCACGGTCATCCCGAGCGCCCGCCCGGCCTCGGCCAGGGCGGCCATATCGGTGGCGTCGACGACCAGGAACTTCACCACCGCGGGCAGCTCGCCCAGCTCGACTCTGCGGGCCAGACCGCCCTGGTCGACACGGTTCAGAATGGGGTGGCCGGCGGGCCCGGTGTAGGCGTAGTCCCAGGGCCCGTCAGCCAGAAACCCGGCCCGGTACCGCTCGACCTCGCCCAGCAGCAGAGCCAACTCCGCACCCCCGAAGGCGGCCCGCGCCCGGACCCGGCCACCGACCGACACAAGACTTCCGTTCCCGCCGATCAACGTGGCGGAAGGAAAGGCTCCACCGAGCACGGGCAGCAGGTCACGGACGGGCCGTGCGGAGGCGAACACCAGCTCGTGCCCGGCACGCTCGCAGTCCCCGATCGCGGAGACGATCCGCTGGTCGATGGAGCGCCCGTCGAAACAGAGCGTGCCGTCGATGTCGAAAACGGTCGTACGCACGCTGGAACTGATCATCATCGGATGATATCCAGCCCCTTTATGCCTCCGAAGGGCCGCCCAGTGACCGCGCCGGTGGTGGCATCCAACCGAGACGGGCGGAACCGCGGCCGAGCGGACGATTCACGAGTCCAGCGCGGCAGCAACCTGCCGTGCCCTGTGCCGGGCGGGTTCGATCCGGGGGTCTTCCGGGTGGGCGCCCGGCCCGAGGATCTTCGAACAGACGAAGAGCGTCATCAGCTTGCCGTCCCGGCTGCCGAAGTCGTGCCGCCGCTCGCGTCGTACCCGGTCGGCCAGTGCGGGGACGGCGAGGGAGGCGGCCCAGAGGGTAGCGGCGTCGAGCCCCCGGGGAGCGTTCCCCCAGTCCTCCCAGTCGAAGAGGGAGAAGGCGGGCCCGCTCATATTGGCCCAGTTGAGGTCGGCGTGGGCCGGCACCCATCGTTCCACGGTGGTGTCGGTCACCTCGGGGAACACGCCCCGGATCGACGCGCTGACCAGCTCCTGCGTGATCGTGACGGTGTCCGGAGTGGCCACGCGCCCGGTGGTGTTCCGCGCGAGGGCATCGAGGGAGGCCCCGAGGCCTCGCCACCACTCCCCGGGCAGCGCCGGCTCCTGGCCCAGTACGGCGGCCCCGATCGGCGTACCGGGAAGGAGTCCGGTCTCGTCGGCCCGCCACATCACGGACCCGCCCGGATCCCGCCAGACCACGCACCCCTGCCACACCGGCTGAGCGACGCCTTCCAGACGGGCCGCGCTCTCCGTCCCGTTCCACCCCTGATCGTTGATCTTGCCAATCGGACGCCGCTCCACCCGCACCCAGGTGCCCCGATCCGTCCGGCCCCCTACGGACCGACGTTTGCGCACCACGGTCCCCGGATCCACCAGTGTCCCAAGAGCACGCTCGACCCGATCAAGAACCTTGTCGACCGGCTCGACCCGGAGATCGACAGCGCGAACAGCGGAGGCCGACTGCGTCATGCGGGGACCGTAGCAGCAGCCCGGAACACCACGGGGACGATGAGCGGCTACCGGACCCCGGCGGGCGCGGTCGGGCTACTGCACTCCGCTGCTGTACGGACACGCAGATGGCCCGGTGAGCAAGCTCACCGGGCCATCTGACCAGCGTCGGGGTGGCGGGATTTGAACCCACGACCTCTTCGTCCCGAACGAAGCGCGCTGCCAAGCTGCGCCACACCCCGATGTCGCCACGATCGCGGCGACATCGCTAACTTTAGCCCACCCGCGCCCCCACGCGAAATCCGCTTTCGGCCCGGTCGCTAGGGCCGCTCGACCAGGGTCAGGAGGGTGGCTTCGGGCGGGCAGGCGAAGCGGACCGGGGTGTAGCGGCTGGTGCCGCAGCCCGCGGAGACGTGGAGGTAGGAGGTGTGGTCCGCGGCGGTGTGGGTGGAGAGGCCCTTGACGCGGTCGGTGTCGAGGTCGCAGTTGGTGACCAGGGCGCCGTAGAAGGGGATGCAGAGCTGGCCGCCGTGGGTGTGGCCCGCGAAGATCATGGGGTAGCCGTCGGCGGTGAAGGCGTCGAGGGCGCGCAGGTACGGGGCGTGGACCACGGCCAGGGAGAGGTCGGCGGCCGGGTCGGGGCCGCCCGCCACGGACTCGTAGCGGTCGCGCTTGATGTGGGGGTCGTCCAGACCGGTGAAGGCGATCTCGCCGGCGTCGAGCTTCAGCTTGCCGCGGGTGTTGCCGAGGCCCACCCAGCCCGCCGTGTCGAAGGCGTCGCGCAGCTCTTCCCACGGGTTGTGGACCACGCCGACCGCGGGTGCGTTGCCGTTGAGGCCGTGGCGGCCCTGGGCCTTCTCCAGCAGATAGCGGGCGGGATTGCGGAGGGTGGGGCCGTAGTAGTCGTTGGAGCCGAAGACGTAGACGCCGGGAAGTTCCATCAGCGGGCCGAGCGCGTCCAGCACCTCCGGGACGCCCTCGGGGTCGGACAGGTTGTCGCCGGTGTTGATCACGAAGTCGGGGCGCAGGCCCGCCAGCGACTGGAGCCAGGCGCGCTTCTTGCGCTGGCCGCTGACCATGTGGATATCGGAGACCTGGAGGACTCTGAGGGGGCGCATGCCGTGCGGGAGTACGGGGACGGTCAGCCGCCGGAGGCGGAAGGAGCGGGCCTCGAAGGCGGCTGCGTAGGCGATTCCGGCGGCGCCGACCGCCGTGATGGCCAGGGGGACTCCATAGCGTGCGCGCATGGGTCCATCGTCGCAGACCCGCCGCGGGGTGCGCGTGGCGGAGTGATCATGAGGGGGCAATCGGCGGATTCATCCGGTGATGACCGTGGCGCGGAGGGTGACGGGCGGGCGAAATCGGCGGGCAGGAGCGGACCCGTACCTGTCACACTCTCTCTATGACCACGCTCAAGGCCAAGCTCAAGGACGACCTCACCGACGCGATCAGGGCGCGTGACGAACTGCGCTCGTCGACGATCCGCCTCACCCTCGCGGCCGTCTCCAAGGAAGAGGTCGCGGGCACGACCGCCCGTGAGCTCTCCGACGACGAGGTGCAGAAGGTCATCGCCCGCGAGGCGAAGAAGCGGCGCGAGGCCGCCGATGCCTTCAGCAAGGGCGGCCGGGCCGAGCAGGCCGAGCGGGAGCTGGCCGAGGGCGCGCTGCTGGACGAGTATCTGCCGCAGCAGCTGTCGGACGGTGAGCTGGAGGCGGTCGTGGCCGAAGCCGTCGCCGAGGCGAAGGCCGCCGGGGCCGAGGGGCCCCGGGCCATGGGCGCCGTGATGAAGATCGTGAATCCGAAGGTCGCCGGGCGGGCGGAGGGCGGCCGGGTGGCCGCGGCCGTGAAGCGGTTGCTCGCCGGCTGAGACCAGGCGAACACGGTCAAGAACACGGTGGGGAACACGGATAAGAGGAAGAGACAGTAAGCAGTGGAAGAGGGACCCGGGGCGGCGCGCCCCGGGTCCCCTCTTTCTGCTGCTTCAGGAGGTTCGTCGGTCAGGACTGGCCGGGTCCGCCGGGTCCCTGGCCCCGCTGCCCGCCGCCTCCGATGACACCCGGCGCCATGGAGATACCGGGGATCGGGGTGCCACCCGCGTCACCCTCGCCGCCGCCGTTCCCGGAGCCGCCGTCGCCACCCCAGCCACCGTTGTCCCCCCAGTTGCCGCCGTCTCCTCCGTCGTTCCCGTTGTTGCCGTTGTTGCCGTTGCCTCCGGTGTTGCCCCAGGAACCGTTGTCCCCACCGTCCCCGTTGTCCCCGTCACCCGGGCGTTCCCGTTCACCGTTGCCCGGAGTCTCGCCCGGTTCGGGCTTCTTCACATCCGGAATGGTGACCCGGTTGAACCTCGGGGCCACCTTGCCGTCCAGCGCACCGGTCATCGCCTTGCGCCAGATGGAGCCCGGTACCTCACCGCCGAAGACCTTCGGCTTGTACCGGCCGCCGATGGTGATGTTGAACATCTTCACCTGCTGGGTCGGGCTGCCGACCCAGACCGCCCCCGCCATGTTGGGGGTGTAGCCGACGAACCAGGCGTTGCGGCGGCCGTCCGTGGTACCGGTCTTGCCCGCGTTGTCCCGCCCCGCGAGCCCCGCCTTGGCACCCGTACCGGCGTCGGAGACCACCCCGCTGAGCAGTGAGCTGATGCTGTCGGCGGTGTTCTGGCTCATCGCCCGCCGGCAGGTGCTCTCCGGCACCTCCAGCTTGCGCCCGTCGGCCGTCTTGATGGACTCGATGGCGACCGGGGTGCAGTAGGTGCCCCGGTTGGCGAAGGTCGCATAGGCCGATGCCATGGTCAGCGGGGACATGCCCTCGGAGCCCAGGGTCATGCCGGAAGGGGTGAAGGCGAGGTTCTTGCCGTTGCCCACGATCAGGCCGAGCTTGTCGGTCATCTCCTTCACCGGGCAGAGCCCGATGTCCGCGACCATCTGGACGAAGTAGGTGTTGACCGACTTCTCCATCGCCTCCTTGAAGCTGTACGGACCGACCTCCGACTCCATCTCGTTCTCGACCTTGTCGTTCTCGGCGTTGACCCAGGGCTTGCCGTCACAGGTCTGGATGGGGCTCGGATACGGCATCTCGTACGGCGAGGGGTACGTCTGCGACAGCGGCGTTCCCTGCTCTATGGCCGCCGCGGCGACGAACGGCTTGAACGTCGATCCGACCGGGAAGCCGAAGTTCGACCCGTCCATCCTCTTGTCGACGGAGTAGTTGATCTGGGTCTCGTTCTTGCCGAAGCCGTACGGCCTCGACTGGCCCATCGCCAGGATCTTGCCCGTGCCGGGCTCGACCATGGTCACCGCGGTGGCGACCTTGTCGCCCTGGTAGACGTACTCCTTGATGGAATCCTGGGCGGACTCCTGCGACTGGGGGTCGAGGGTGGTGCGGATGGTCAGACCGCCGTGGTTCCACAGCTTGGCCCGGTCCTCGCGGGTCTTCCCGAAGACCGGATCCCCGAGGAAGACGTTCCGGACGTAGTCGCAGAAGAACCCGGCGCCGCTGACCGCGGTGATGCAGCCGTTCTTCGGCGTGCTCACCCTCAGCGCGACGGGGGTGGCCTTCGCCCGGTCCGCGTCGGCCTGGGTGATGTCACGGACGTCCGCCATCCGCTGGAGGACGATGTTCCGGCGCTTCTTCGCCTCTTCCGTGTCGTTCACCGGGTCGTAGCGGCTGGGGGACTGGACCAGTCCGGCCAGCAGGGCGGACTCCTGCAGATTGAGGTCCCTGGCCGCTTTGGAGAAGTAGCGCTTGGACGCGGCCTCGACGCCATAGGCCTGCTGTCCGAAGAAGGTGATGTTGAGGTAGTTCTCCAGGATCTTCTTCTTGCCCAGCTCCTCCTCGACCTGGATGGCGTACTTCAGCTCCTGGATCTTTCGGCCGAGCGTCTGCTGGGTGGCCTGGGCGACCTTGTCGGGGTCGTCGCCGGCCTCCTCGACGAAGACGTTCTTCACATACTGCTGAGTCAGGGTCGACGCGCCCTGGGCGACGCCGCCCGACTGGGCGTTGCGGTTGAGTGCCCGCAGCACGCCCTTCATATCGACCGCGCCGTGCTCGTAGAAGCGCGAGTCCTCGATGGCGATGATCGCCTTCTGCATGTACGGGGAGACGGCCGTGAGCGGGACGACGGTACGGTCGCGCGAGTAGACCGTCGCGATCGCGCCGCCCTCGGCGTCGAGGATGGTGGTCCGCTGACTGAGCGGGGGAGTCTTCAGATTCGCGGGGATCTCGTCGAACCCTTTGACGGTGCCTTTTGCGGCCAGTCCCAGCGCGCCCGCAGCCGGCAGGGCGATGCCCGCCAGTACGGCTCCGGCGAGCACACTGACACCGAGGAACTTGGCGGCTTGCTGGGTCCCTGACAGACCACCGCCGGAGCGGGTCTTTGGCATGGAGTCAGCCTACGTTCTCAATTGCCGGACACGGGGGCAGCCGTTGGCCTAAGCTGCTCCCAACTGTCACAGCAGTGCGGTTTTGCAACAAGGCAATCATGGATCGTTCCCGGAATTCACCGGAACTCCCCAACCGTCTTCCTGGCGTGTCCCGTAGTCATCGGGGCCTGGTGAACGAGAAAGTGGAGTTCGGCATTCCAGGACTGGCCGCTCGGCGGGCCGTCCGAAATCTTGCCGAATCTTCCCTATGTGCCGCGCATCGGCCCTGATGATCTGATGGTTCTGTCCCGGTTCGAGGGGTTGGGTTTATATGTCCCCGGCTCACTCCCCTGGGTGATCTGCCGCGTACGCATAGTCCGTTCGGGCCATTCGAGATTGGGCCCGCAGGGGGTGTTGCGCCGCGCCCGCCTTCCGTAACGTCCTCAACTGGCAGCGGTGAATATGCCGCTGCCGCCGTGGGGGAGCCTCGATTCGGGAGAGGACGGCAGCCGTGATGGGCTGGGTAACCGACTGGAGTGCGCAGGCAGCCTGCCGCACTACCGATCCGGATGAACTGTTCGTACAAGGGGCAGCGCAGAACAGGGCCAAAGCGGTCTGCACCGGATGTCCGGTGCGAACCGAATGTTTGGCCGATGCCCTCGACAATCGGGTGGAGTTCGGTGTGTGGGGAGGAATGACCGAAAGGGAACGGCGCGCGCTGTTGCGCAGGCGCCCCACGGTCACCTCTTGGCGCAGGCTTCTGGAGACCGCGCGGACAGAGTACGAGCGCGGCGCGGGCATGCTGCCGGTCGGGCTCGACGACGACGAGACGTACGCCGCGTACGCGGCCGTCGGATAGCCCCTCGCTCGCGAGCCGTATCACTCCACTGCTACGCCCCGGGGGTCCGCGTCCCCACGGTTACTGCCATGGGTGCCTTCCGTGATGCGTCCATGGCGGCGGATCCAGATGCCACCGTTCACCGGCGGACTTGCCGGGGCCGCAGCGGGAAACCTCCCCGCCTGCGGTGGAGCGGTCCGTTCGGCCCGTGGAGGACCGTCGCGTTACTGCTGCTGTATGCCCGCCGGGCCGGCGGCCTGCGTCGACGGTGGTACGGCACGGAGGGCCGCGCGCGTGCCTTCCCGCCAGCCGGTGCGGCCAGGTCCGGTGCGGCTAGGTCGCCGACCGCCGGTTGCCCGCGTCACCGGCCGCCAGCTGCTCACCGATCGCCCGCAGTCCCGCGAGATCATGGACATCTCCGGGCAGTGCGGCCACATGAGCCACCGCCACCTCGGGATGAAGCGCGGTGAAACGGTCCCGCATGCGCTGCTCACGCGCGAGCACCTGCATCCGTTCGGCATGCAGGCGCAGCAGACCAGCCGTCAGTTCTTCCGTGGTGTGTTCGTGGTGTGCCTCAAGAGGGGTGGGGTGCTCGGGGGCGTGGTCCACGGGCGGGGATTCGGGAGAGGCGCCCGTGGCCTCACGAACACCAGTCTTCCCTGCCCCATGATCCACAATGCGGGCCTCGGCAAGATTTTCTGAGGATTCCACCGGCAACTCATCCGACTGATCCGACTCATCTGATTCGTCGGACTCCTCCGACAGGTCCGGCGCATCGGATTCGTTCGACCCGCCGGAGTCGCGTCCCTCGCCGGGCCCGGGGGTGTCCCCGTACTCGTCGTGCTCGTCAGGCCCGTCGTGGTCGGGGCATTCCGTGCATTCTGTGTCGTCTGTGTCTTCCGTGTAATCCGGTTCCAGCGCTTCCGCCGCCGCCAGGGCGCGCTGCGCCGACAGCCTGGCGGCCCCGCTGCCGTGGACCCGGTTCAGCACCAGCCCAGCCAGCGGCATCTCCTCCTCCGCCAGCCGTTCCACGAAGTACGCCGCCTCCCGCAACGCGTCCCGCTCCGGCGCCGCCACCACGAGGAACGCCGTCCCCGGGGCCTGAAGCAGCCGATAGGTGGCATCGGCCCGGGTGCGGAAGCCGCCGAACATGGTGTCCATGGCCGTGACGAACGTCTGGACGTCCCGCAGCAACTGGCCGCCCAGCAGTTTGCCGAGGGTCCCTGTCATCATCGACATGCCGACGTTCAGGAACTTCATCCCCGCCCTGCCGCCCATCTTCGCGGGGGTCACCAGCAGTTTGATGAACTTGCCGTCGAGGAAGGACCCCAGCCGCTTGGGCGCGTCCAGAAAGTCCAGCGCGCTGCGCGACGGCGGAGTGTCGACGACGATCAGGTCCCACTCGTCCCGGGCCCGCAACTGGCCCAGCTTCTCCATCGCCATGTACTCCTGCGTACCGGCGAACCCGGCCGACAGGGACTGGTAGAAGGGGTTCTCCAGGATCGCGCGGGCCCGTTCGGCATCCGCATGGGCCTCGACGATCTCGTCGAAGGTCCGCTTCATGTCCAGCATCATGGCGTGCAGCTCGCCCGCCGGGCCCGTACCGTCCGGCTCTATGCCCTTCACCCGGCGCGGTGTGTTGTCGAGTGAGTCGATGCCCAGCGACTGGGCGAGCCGGCGGGCCGGGTCGATGGTGAGGACGACGACCCGCCTGCCGCGCTCGGCCGCGCGTACCCCGAGAGCGGCCGCGGTCGTCGTCTTGCCGACGCCACCCGAACCGCAGCACACGATGATGCGGGTGTTCGGGTCGTCGATGAGGGGGTCGACCTGCAGGGGGTCGGCCGCTGCGTCCAGGCTCATGAACCGGCTCCCGTTCCTTGCTGCTGCTGCTGTTGCTGGACGCGCAGTTCCTTCGAGAGCCGGTAGAGCCCGGCGAGGTCGACGCCTTCGCTGAGCAGCGGCAGTTCGTACGAGGGCAGCTCAAGACCGGCCAGCGCGGCCCGCTGCTCCCGCTCCAGCTCCACCCGCCGGGCATGGTCGGTCGCCTGCTCCAGCAGCGGGGTGACCAGGGAGCGCGCACCGCTGACCCCGGCGGCCGTGAGCGCCGCGGCGATCTCCGTACGGCGTCCGTCGGCGGCGCCCCGCACCGCCGCCTCGTCGAGCACATGGGGGCGGACCATGTTCACGATGACCCGCCCGACCGGAAGATCCGCCGCCCGTAGCTCGGCCACACCGTCCGCGGTCTCCTGGACCGGCATCTCCTCCAGCAGCGTGACCAGGTGGACCGCGGTCTGGGGGGACTTCAGCACCCGCATCACGGCCTGGGCCTGGTTGTATATCGGCCCGATCTTGGCGAGCCCCGCCACTTCGTCGTTCACATGGAGGAACCGGGTGATCCGGCCGGTCGGCGGCGCGTCCATGACCACGTAGTCGTAGGCGTACGCGCCCTGCTTCGTACGGCGCCGGACGGCCTCGCACGCCTTCCCCGTCAGCAGGACGTCCCGGACGCCGGGTGCGATGGTCGTCGCGAAGTCGATGGCGCCGAGCTTCTTGAGGGCCCGTCCGGCGCTGCCGAGCTTGTAGAACATCTGGAGGTAGTCGAGGAGTGCGCGCTCGGCGTCGATGGCGAGGGCGTAGACCTCGCCGCCTCCGGACGAGACGGCGATCTTCCGCTCCTCGTACGGCAGCGCTTCCGTCTCGAAGAGCTGTGCGATGCCTTGCCTCCCCTCGACCTCCACAAGGAGTGTCCGCTTGCCCTCGGTCGCGAGGGCGAGCGCGAGGGCGGCGGCGACCGTGGTCTTACCGGTTCCGCCTTTGCCGCTGACGACCTGGAGCCTGCTCACGCTTTCGAGCCTAACCAGTCGGACCGTGCCCTACGCACGAGGTCGTGTGCGGGCTGCGTCACGTGCCCACGGGACAGGTGTACGAGTACGGGTGGGAGACGGCGGGAGGTGCCGGGTGGATCCGGGTGGCCCCGGCGGGGCGGATACAGTCGGCTCCATGACCAAGAAGTGGGAATACGCCACCGTGCCGCTCCTCGTGCACGCGACCAAGCAGATCCTGGACACCTGGGGCGAGGACGGGTGGGAGCTCGTCCAGGTCGTTCCGGGCCCCAACCCCGAGCAGCTCGTGGCGTACCTGAAGAGGGAGAAGACCTCGTGACGACCGCCGGTGGCGGTGCCGTCGAGGCACGGCTGGCGGAACTGGGGCTGACGCTGCCGGCGGTCGTCCCGCCGCTGGCCGCGTACCAGCCCGCCGTCGTCTCGGGGCCGTACGTCTACACGGCGGGCCAGCTTCCGATGGTGGACGGCAAGCTGCCGATCACCGGCAAGGTGGGGGCCGAGGTCACCGCCGAGGAGGCCAAGGAACTGGCCCGGACCTGTGCGCTCAACGGCCTGGCCGCCGTGAAGTCGGTCGTCGGCGACCTGGACCGGATCGCCCGTGTGGTGAAGGTCGTGGGCTTCGTGGCCTCGGCGAGCGACTTCACCGGGCAGCCCGGTGTGGTCAACGGCGCGAGTGAGCTGCTGGGTGAGGTCCTCGGCGAGAAGGGCGTCCACGCGCGGAGCGCGGTGGGTGTCGCGGTGCTTCCTCTGGACGCGCCGGTCGAGGTCGAGTTCCAGATCGAACTGGTGCAGGACTAGAGCCTTTCTTTCGGATCGGGCCGGAGGCCGGCGGGATCCGAAAGGGAGGCCCGGCACCATCCGGCACCGGCGTTGCCGAGCAGGCGCGCCGGTGCGTGTGCAGGGATGGGAGCGGCCGGCGCGAGAACGCTCGTACGGTCCGCTCCGCTCCGCCACCGCCCGTCGCCGGAACGGTCCGGTGGTCCGCCCACCGAGGGCTGTTTGTGCCCGTGGCCGCTGCGTTCGTGGTCCGCTGCGTTTGTTCCGCCCGGGGCGGTGCGCAGGTGCGGACGGCCTTCGGGACGAGCGCACCCGCAGCACGGGCCTGTGGCCGCGCCCGGAAGCTCCGGCGGCCCCCGTTGGTCCGGTGCCGCCTCCGCGTCCCGCAGAGCGGCCGCCAGGTCCCGTGTAGGGGCCATCTTCGTTCCACGTGAAACAGCCGCCCCGCCCCCGGCGCCTCTCGAACATCCCGTCCGATCCGCATAGCATCCGGCCATGCCCGATGGTCAGTGGTACCCCCCGGAGTGGCCCGAGCGGATCCGCGCACTCGCGGCCGGTGAATTCGTCCCCGTCGTGCCCAAGCAGGCCGCAACCGTCATGTTGCTCCGCGATACCCCGGACGGCCCCGCCGTCCATATGCTGCGCCGCAGGGCCTCCATGGCCTTCGCCGGAGGCGCCTACGCCTATCCGGGCGGTGGGGTCGATGCCCGGGACTCCCGGCCCGTCGGCTGGGCGGGTCCGCCGGTCGCCGAATGGGCCCACCGACTCGGTACGGACGAAGCGACCGCCCAGGCCGTGGTCTGTGCCGCGGTACGGGAGACCTTCGAGGAGTCGGGGGTGCTGCTCGCCGGACTCACCGCCGATACGGTGCTGGGCGCCGTGGGCGGGGACGAGGTGTCCGCCCCCGGGGACGGTGGCGGCTGGGAGGCCGACCGGCAGGCGCTGGTCGACCGCGAACTGGCCTTCGCCGACTTCCTGGAGCGCCGGGGGCTGGTGCTGCGCTCGGATCTGCTGGGTGCCTGGGCCCGTTGGATCACACCCGAGTTCGAATCCCGCCGCTACGACACCTGGTTCTTCGTCGCAGCCCTTCCCGAGGGCCAGCAGACCCGCAACGCCTCCACCGAGGCGGACCGTACGGTCTGGATCCGGCCCGCCGAGGCGGCCGCCGGATACGACCGCGGCGAACTGCTGATGATGCCCCCGACCATCTCCACGCTGCGCGATCTCGGCCCGTACGAATCGGCCGCCAAGGCGGTTGCCGCGGCCGACGGCCGCGATCTGGCCCCGGTCCTGGCCACGGCCCGCTGGGAGAACGGCACCCTCGTACTGAGCTGGCCGGGGCACGAGGAGTTCACCAAACACATCCCTGCCTCGGGAGGTACCCGATGACGGAGGCGGCGGCCCTGCCCGGACAGCCCCGGGGCGGAGTGCTCTCCGGACCCGCCACCGCCCGTGCCGTGAACGTTCTCGCGCCCAACGCCTCGGCGATGACCCTCGACGGCACCAACACCTGGATTCTCGCCGAGCCCGGCTCCGGGCTCGCCGTGGTGGTCGATCCCGGCCCGCTCGACGAAACCCATCTGCGCCGGGTGATCGACAGCGCCGAACAGGCGGGACAGCGCATCGCCCTCACCCTGCTCACCCATGGCCACCCGGACCACGCAGAAGGCGCGGCCCGCTTCGCGGAACTCACCCGGACGAAGGTCAGGGCCCTTGACCCCGCCCTGCGGCTCGGTGACGAGGGGCTCGGCGCGGGGGACGTGATCGGTGTCGGCGGCCTCGAACTGCGGGTCGTACCCACCCCCGGCCACACCGCCGACTCCCTCTGCTTCCATCTGCCCGCCGACGCCGCCGTGCTGACCGGCGATACCGTCCTCGGCCGGGGCACCACGGTGGTCGCCCATCCGGACGGCCGTCTCGGTGACTATCTGGACTCCCTGCGCAGGCTGCGCTCCCTCACCGTCGACGACGGGGTGCACACCGTGCTGCCCGGCCACGGACCCGTACTGGACGACGCCCAGGGTGCGGTCGAGTTCTATCTGGCCCACCGGGCCCATCGGCTGGCCCAGGTCGAGACGGCCGTCGAGAACGGCTACCGCACCCCCGGGGAGGTCGTCGCCGCGGTGTACGCGGAGGTGGACCGCTCACTGTGGCCCGCGGCGGAGCTGTCCGTACGGGCGCAGTTGGAGTACCTGCGCGACCACGGGCTGATCTGACACCCGGACCGGCCGGTCGGGAGGGGCTGGTCGGGAGCGGCCGGCCGGGAGTGGTCGGGAGCGGTGGGTCGGTCGAGAGCCGGTCCGTGGCGAACCGGACCCTGCGAACCGGTCCGTGGCGAACCGGTCTGTTGGAGAACAGCGGAAGGGGCGTCCGGAACCGAACGGTTCCGGACGCCCCTTGCCGTGTTGCGAGTACCTCGTACGGCTCCGGGCCTCAGCGGGAGCGCTTCGCCAGCCGCTCGACGTCGAGCAGGATCACGGCACGCGCCTCCAGGCGCAGCCAGCCGCGCTGGGCGAAGTCGGCCAGGGCCTTGTTCACGGTCTCGCGGGAGGCGCCGACCAGCTGGGCCAGCTCTTCCTGCGTCAGGTCGTGGACGACGTGGATGCCCTCGTCCGACTGGACGCCGAAGCGGCGCGACAGGTCGAGCAGGGCCCGCGCCACCCGGCCCGGCACATCGGAGAAGACCAGGTCCGACATCTGGTCGTTGGTCTTGCGCAGCCGGCGGGCGACGGCACGCAGCAGCGCGGACGCCACCTCGGGCCGGGCGTTCAGCCAGGGCTGGAGGTCGCCGTGGCCCAGACCGAGCAGCTTGACCTCGGTCAGCGCCGTCGCGGTCGCGGTACGGGGACCGGGGTCGAACAGTGACAGCTCACCGATCAGCTCACCGGGGCCGAGGACGGCGAGCATGTTCTCGCGGCCGTCGGGCGAGGTCCGGTGGAGTTTGACCTTGCCTTCGGTGACCACGTACAGGCGGTCACCGGGGTCGCCCTCGTGGAAGAGCGCGTCACCTCGGGCGAGCGTCGCCTCACTCATCGAGCCGCGCAGCTCCGCCGCCTGCTCGTCATCGAGCGCCGCGAAGAGCGGGGCGCGCCGCAGAACGTCGTCCACGAGTTCTCTCCTTGTCGACCTGCTCAGGGACCGTGGTCCCCCATGATGCCGGACCGCACCGTGCCCGTCCGGGGGACACCGCGGGCGGGACGCGTAGGACAGCTTCGCCGCGGCGGACCTGGCAAGTAAATATTCGTGCGATCAATCACAACAAGTTTGACGCACTGGAGCAGGTGTTCGTGCTCCAGGGGCCCGATTGGGTCCGGATCGGCGGTGGCCGGGGCGGAGGAAGGTGGTGGACCGTAGGGTGGCCGGGTGTCCAAGTCGCCGGTGACAGCGCAGGCCAAGGGGGCCGGAAGAGTGTCCGGAAAGCAAGATTCCGCTATGGGCGAACAAGCTCCCATCGATACCCGAAATGCCGCAAAGTCGGGCAAATCCAAGGGTGGGGCTGCTGCGCCGGGAGCGCGGAAGCGCACCGCGCCCGGAGCCGGAACCCGGACCGAGTCCCGGCTCGCCATGGTCCGCCGCGCCCGCCGGATCAACCGCGAGCTGGCGGATGTCTATCCGTACGCCCATCCCGAGCTGGACTTCCGCAACCCGTTCGAGCTGCTGGTCGCCACCGTGCTGTCGGCCCAGACGACCGATCTCCGGGTCAACCAGACCACGCCCGCGCTCTTCGCCGCCTACCCCACTCCGGAGGAGCTGGCCGCGGCCGTTCCCGAGGAGCTGGAGGCGATCATCCGCCCCACCGGCTTCTTCAGGGCCAAGGCCCGCTCCCTTCTCGGGCTCTCCGCCGCACTCCGCGACGTATTCGGCGGAGAGGTGCCGGGGCGGCTGGAGGACCTGGTGAAACTGCCGGGAGTCGGGCGGAAGACCGCCTTCGTCGTCCTCGGCAATGCCTTCGGGGTCCCCGGCATCACGGTCGACACCCATTTCGGGCGGCTCGTCCGCCGCTGGAAGTGGACCGAGCAGGAGGACCCGGAGAAGGTCGAGGCGGAGATCGCGGAGATCTTCCCGAAGTCCGAGTGGACCATGCTGTCCCATCGGGTGATCTTCCACGGGCGCCGGATCTGCCATGCCCGCAAGCCCGCGTGCGGCGCCTGCCCGATCGCCCATCTCTGCCCCTCCTACGGCGAGGGCGAGACCGATCCGGAGAAGGCGAAGAAGCTGCTCAAGTACGAGATGGGCGGTCAGCCGGGGCAGCGGCTGAATCCGCCCGCGGACTATCCGGGCACCCCCGCGCCGCCCCTCGGTACCTCCGGACAGGTCTCCGCATAGGTGCCGGCCCTCCGGTCGCGGCGGGCTGGGACCGCCGGGGTGCTCACAGGGACGCCCCGCGGACGGTCCGGCGTTTTCGGATGGATCCGATGGTTTCAGGCGGGTTCGGTGGTACGGGGCCGGACGGGACGGATCGGGTTGGCCGGGTATGCGTTACGGGGGCCGGCCGGGCGTCCCCGACCGGTGTCCGTCTGCCGTGGAGCGGTCGGAACGATCCGTGCGGCCCGGTGCGTTGTGAGACGAGGGGGTGCCCATGCGCGCACAAGAGACGAGAACCGGCGGTGGCGGTGAGGCCGAGGTGCACAACGGTCAGCCGGACGGCGACGGCGCGGCCCGCCCCGGCCGGTTCCCGGGCGGGTACGGCAGCGACGATTCCGCCCGGACCGGCCGTATGACCGGCCGTGACGGCTCCGAAGACCCCGGGCGGTCCGCTGCGGGAGCCGCAGGCGGTTCCGGCGGTCCCGCCGGTCGAGGTAGGGCCCGGGGCCCCGCCGACCGCGCTGCGCCCGCCGGTATCGATGGTGTCGGAGATGTCAGTGGTCCCGGAGGCGCCACCGGGACCGTCACCGTCTCGACCAGCGGCCTGCCCGGTTGGCTGGATCCCGTCGTCACGATCCTGGACACCGTCCAGGGCCGTCAGCTCAGCCGGTTCCTGCCGCCCGCCGGCGGCCGCGGCAGACCGTCGGCCGTCCTCGTCCTCTTCGGGGAGGGCGCGACCGGCCCCGAACTGCTGCTCATGGAGCGCGCGGGTGGTCTGCGGTCGCACGCCGGACAGCCTTCGTTCCCCGGCGGCGCCCTCGACCCCGAGGACGGCGATCCGGAGACCACCGGTCCGCTGCGCGCCGCGCTGCGCGAGGCCGAGGAAGAGACCGGACTCGACCCCGAGGGCGTCCAGGTCTTCGGCACCCTGCCCAAGCTCTACATCCCCGTGAGCGGTTTCGTCGTCACCCCCGTCCTGGGCTGGTGGCGGGCGCCCAGCCCGGTCGGCGCGGTCGACCCGGCCGAGACGGCCCGCGTCTTCACCGTCCCCGTGGCGGATCTCACGGACCCGGCCAACCGGGCCACGGCTGTTCACCCGCGCGGCCACCAAGGCCCCGCATTCCTGGTCGAATCGGCCCTGGTCTGGGGTTTCACGGCCGGGGTGATCGACCGCATCCTGCACTTCGCGGGCTGGGAACGGCCCTGGGACCGGACCCGGCAGGTCCCCCTGGACCGGCGCGCATGACAGGCTGATTTCTTCGCGCCCGATGCGCCGACCCCGTACCCCCCCGGATGCCCCGGACACCCCGGACACCTTCCGACCCCAGCGGCCCCGATCCGACCGAGCGGAGCCGGAGCCGAGACAGCGACTGCGAGGCAAATGACGGTGAACGTGCTGGACATCCTGCTGCTGGTCGCGGCCGTATGGTTCGCGATCATCGGCTATCGGCAAGGTTTCGTCGTCGGCATCCTCTCCGTCATCGGCTTTCTCGGCGGTGGCCTGGTCGCGGTCTATCTGCTGCCCGTGCTCTGGGACGAGCTGATGAACGGGACCGAGGCGTCCACCACCGCGATCGTCGTCTTCGTCGTGGTCGTGATCGTCTGTGCCTCCGTGGGCCAGGCCTTCACCACCCATCTCGGCAGCCGGCTCCGCCGCCAGATCACCGGGGGAGCCGCCCGAGCGCTGGACGCCACCGGTGGTGCCCTGGTCAATGTGGTCGCCATGCTCCTGGTCGCCTGGCTGATCGGCTCGGCGCTCACCGGCACCACGCTGCCCACGCTCGCCAAGCAGGTCCGGACCTCCCAGGTGCTTCAGGGCGTCGACCAGGTGATGCCCGAATCGGCTTCCGTCTGGTTCAACGACTTCTCGGGAACCATGGCGCAGAACGGCTTCCCGCAGGTCTTCAGCCCGTTCTCGAACGAGCCCATCAAGGAGGTCCGGCCGCCGGACCCGGCGCTCGCCGGCAGCCCGGTCGTCGCCCGCGCCAAGAAGTCGATCGTGAAGGTCGTGGGTACGGCGGACAACTGCGGAAAGGTCCTCGAAGGCACCGGCTTCGTCTTCGGCGAGCGCCGCGTCATGACCAACGCCCATGTCGTCGGCGGTGTCGACGAGCCGACCGTGCAGATAGGCGGCGAGGGCAAGCTGTACGACGCCACGGTCGTCCTCTACGACTGGCGGCGCGATATCGCCGTACTCGACGTACCCGGACTCGACGCGCAACCGCTGCAGTTCGCCGACGCCGACGCGCGCAGCGGGGACAGCGCGATCGTCGCAGGCTTCCCGGAGAACGGCGCGTACGACGTCCGCTCCGCGCGCGTCCGGGGCCGTATCAACGCCACGGGCCCCGATATCTACCGCCGCGACACCGTCCACCGCGATGTGTACTCGCTGTACACAACGGTCCGTCAGGGCAACTCCGGCGGGCCGCTGCTCACCCCGGACGGCAAGGTCTACGGCGTTATCTTCGCCCGCTCCCTCGACGACAAGAACACCGGCTACGCGCTGACCGTCGACGAGATCGCCGACGACATCACGACCGGCCTCGCCGCCAACCAGGAGGTCAGCACGGAGAGCTGCGCGCTCTGACCGACCCGTACGGACACTGTCCCGTAAAGACCTACTGGCCCCGGACCGACCGTCCCGGACCGGCGCCCTCAGAGGGCGACCGTCACCGACCGGGCGCCAGGGGCGCAGGCCGGCACGGGCCTCCGCGGCAGGAAGCGGCCGGTGTCAGCCGCGGGTGTGCCGGAGCCGGGCCGACACCCAGCGCGCCCGCCGCCGCAGGATCCGGGGAATCCCGATGCCCTGCCCCGAGTGGTCATGGCTCCGGCCCCGGGGGCCATCGCCGTCATGAGAGCCCGGCCCACTGGCCGGGCGGCGGTCACGTGCCACGTCGCCATAGTCGTACGTCCAGCCCATACCGGGACGTCTGCCCGGGGCCCAAGGTCGGTAACCGTACGGAGGGCCGCCAATTGGCCTATGCGCCGGGCACATGGCCGTTCCCGTACTTTTCGTACAGAACAACCGTGCCCCACGACCGGCGGTCACCGCACTAGCGGTCCGGTTCCGGGTCCTTCAGCCAGTTGATCAGCTCCGCGGAGAAGGCCACCGGGTCCTCCTCGTGCGGAAAGTGGCCGAGCCCGTCGAACAGGCGCCAGCGGTACGGTGCCTCCACGTACTGACCGGAACCCGCCGCGCTGCGCGTCCGCATCGCCGGATCGAGCGACCCGTGCAGATGGAGTGTCGGCACCCGCAGCGGGCGCTTCATCCGGCGGTTGAACTGGATACCGTCGGGCCGGGCCATCGACCGCACCATCCAGCGGTACGGCTCGATGGAGCAGTGCGCCGTCGACGGGATGGACATCGCGCGCCGGTACGTCTCCAGAACGGTCTCGTCCGGCGGCTTCGGCCCCCACCAGTCGCTGATCAGCTCGCCCACCAGCGCAGCGTCGTCCGCGACCAGCCTGCGCTCCGGGATCCAAGGGCGCTGGAAACCCCAGATGTACGAACCGGCGCGGGTCTGGGCGAAGTCGGAGAGCATCGCCGAACGCCACCGCCGGGGGTGCGGCATCGAGGAGACCGCCAGCCTACGCACCAGCTTCGGCCGCATCACCGCGGCCGTCCACGCCAGATATC
The DNA here is from genome assembly GCF_044763775.1 of Streptomyces sp. NPDC094448. Lineage (NCBI taxonomy): Bacteria > Bacillati > Actinomycetota > Actinomycetes > Kitasatosporales > Streptomycetaceae > Streptomyces > Streptomyces sp. NPDC094448. Next base: position 260,842 of record NZ_JBIWGU010000004.1, read on the forward strand.
CGCCCAGATCGTGTCCCACGAGGGCGGCGTCGGGTTCGCCGAGCGACCGCACCACACCGGTGATGTCGAGCGCGAGGTTCGCCGGGTCGTAGCCCCTCGGCGTACGGTCGCTGCCGCCCACCCCTCGCAGGTCCATCGCCACCGCACGGAAACCGGCGTCGGCGAGCGCGGGCAGTTGATGCCGCCACGCCCACCAGAACTGCGGAAAGCCGTGCAGCAGCAGCACCAGGGGACCGTCGCCCATCTCGGCGATGTGGAAGCGCGCGCCGTTGGCCGCCACATCGCGGTGGGTCCAGGGGCCGTCGATGCGTACGGGGCTTCCGGAGCCGGGGCCGGAGTCAGGGGCCGTCATGTTCACGAGCGTGCCATACCGGCCGCGGTGGTGCGGCCCGCGGTCATCACTCGTACGGGTGTACGGGGCAGGGGAACCGTTTCCGTGACGGCCCCTGCCGGAGCCCGGCGTCCGGCCGCACCGGGACCGGAGCCTCCGGGTCCGGCACCCCGGCGCCCCGAACCGCCGAACCGGATTCAGCGCTGCGACAGCTCGCGCTCCACGGCCGCCGGAAGCTGCGGGCGCCGGTCGGCCTCCGGACGGGGGTGCGGTTTGACGTTCTGAAGGACGGCCGCCGTCTGCTTGGCCGACGCGATCGTCTTCTCCGGCGGCTTGACCTTCTTGAACTTCGCGATCGCCAGCACCGACAGCAGTGCCGCGAGGACGACGAACGCCCCGCCGACGATCAGGAACGACCAGGCCAGCCCCAGTCCTAGATTATGGATGCCGTACGCCGCGGCGAAGCTGAACACGGGCAGCGAGAACAGCAGGAAGACACCGGCGATGACAAAGGCGATGGCGCCGGTGGCGCCGCGCTTCACATCCTGGCGGAGTTCCGCCTTCGCCAGTGCGATCTCATCGTGCACCAGCGCCGACATCTCCGCCGTCGCCGATGCGACCAACTGGCCGATGCTGCGCTCGGCACCGCTGCCGGGGTCGCTCATGGCTGCTCCCTCTCGTACTTCCGTGTGTTCCCGGATGTCCGGACCGGGGACCGGACCGAACCAGGCCGAACCGGACCGGATGGTTCGGGCCGGGCCGGATCGTCCGAACCGGACGGGACCCGGGCCGGATGGTCCGGGGTCCGCCATCAGATCATGCCGGACCCCGGCCGTCAGTGCGCGACGCCCCCGTCGGTGCCCCGGTCGGCGCCCTGCGCGGCGGTGACCGCCAGCTTCCGGTGTTCGGCGGCCTTCCGCTCGTAGATCTCCGCCATCCGCAGGTGGTACGCGGGGTTGTCCTGCTCGTAGACATCCGGGATGCCGTCCTGGTCCTCGTCGCGCTCCTCCTCCTCGTACAGCGCCTGGTACCTGCGGACCCGCAGCTTCAGCAGGACACCCGCGAGGACGGCGGCTATCAGCGAGCCGACCAGTACCGCTGTCTTGACCGAGTCGGTGAGCGCCGGCTCGTCGGCGAAGGCGAGTTCGCCGATGAGGAGGGAGACGGTGAAGCCGATACCGGCGAGCGTGGCGACGGCGAACACATCGGGCCAGGCCAGCTCGTCGTTCAGCTCCGCGCGGGTGAACCTGGCCGCCAGCCAGGTGCCGCCGAAGACACCGAGGGCCTTGCCGAGGACCAGCCCGAGGACCACTCCCAGGGCCTCCGGCTCGGTGAATACCCGGCCCAGGGCCCCGCCCGAGACCACGACCCCGGCCGAGAAGAGGGCGAAGAGGGGAACGGCGAGACCGGCGGACAGGGGGCGTACGAGGTGTTCGATGTGCTCCCCGGGGGACTGCTCCTCGCCCTCGCGGCGGGTGCAGCGGAGCATCAGACCCATGGCGACACCGGCGATGGTGGCATGGACACCGCTGTTGTACATCAGGCCCCAGATCACCAGCGCCAGGGGCACATAGACGTACCAGCCCCGAACCCCCTTGACCAGCAGCAGCCGGAAGACGACAAGACCGATCACCGCACCGGCCAGCGCGGCGAAGTTCAGTTCACTGGTGAAGAAGATCGCGATGATCATTATCGCGAAGAGGTCGTCGACGACGGCGAGCGTCAGCAGGAAGGCGCGCAGGGCCGAGGGCAGCGAGGTGCCGATGACCGCGAGGACCGCGAGGGCGAAGGCGATGTCCGTGGCGGTGGGGACGGCCCAGCCCTTGGCGGAGCCGCCGCCGATGGTGACGGTCGCGAAGTAGACGAGTGCGGGGACGGCCATACCGCAGATCGCGGCGATGACGGGGAGCGCGGCGGCCCTGCGGTCCCGCAGCTCACCGGCGACGAGTTCCCGTTTGAGTTCGATACCTGCGACGAAGAAGAAGATCGCGAGGAGTCCGTCGGCGGCCCAGTGCTGAATCGACAGGTCGAGGCCGAGGGACGCGGGGCCGAGATGGAAGGAACGTATCGCCTCGTAGCTGTCCCGCAGGGGCGTATTGGCCCAGATCAGTGCGATCACGGCGGCGAGCAGCAGCAGGACGCCGCCGACCGTCTCGGTACGCAGGGCGTCCGCCACGAAGGTGCGCTCGGGCAGCGAGAGCCGTCCGAGGAACTTACGGGGCGTGGATACGGGCGCGGGCATGGCGGGAAACCTCCGGCGGTCGGTCGGGCAGGGCGAAGCACATGCCGACCAGACTTCCCGGCGCACCTAGGTTTTCTTGTTGCGTCTTTGACGCGGTCCTTACTTTACCTAAGTGGGCAAGGGGGCATCCGGCGTCCTCTCACTCTAGGACCTCGCGGACTTTTCGCATGTCGGAGGGGGTCGGGGCGGACCGCAGGGGGAGAAGCGGTACGGGCGGTGGCCCGCGCCTCACCGAGAGGCGCGGGCCACCGCCCGTACACATACCGTGGGGGGAACGGTCCGGGACCGCCCCCCTTCCGGTCAGTCCTCCGAGGCCGCGCTGGGCAGCTTCGACTGGATGAGGTCCATGACCGAGGAGTCGGTCAGGGTGGTGACATCACCGAGCTGACGGTTCTCGGCGACATCGCGGAGCAGCCGGCGCATGATCTTGCCGGAGCGGGTCTTCGGCAGCTCGCCCACCGGCAGCACCCGCTTGGGCTTGGCGATCGGGCCGAGGGTCGTTCCGACGTGGTTGCGCAGCTCGGCGACGAGATTCTCGTCCTCGGACGCCGAACCCCGCAGGATCACGAAGGCGACGATGGCCTGGCCGGTCGTCTCGTCCGCTGCGCCCACGACCGCCGCTTCGGCGACCTTCGGGTGCGAGACGAGGGCGGACTCGACCTCGGTGGTGGAGATGTTGTGACCGGAGACGAGCATGACGTCGTCGACCCGGCCGAGCAGCCAGATATCGCCGTCGTCGTCCTTCTTGGCGCCGTCACCCGCGAAGTACTTGCCCTCGAACCGGGACCAGTAGGTGTCGATGAAGCGCTGGTCGTCGCCCCAGATGGTGCGGAGCATCGACGGCCACGGCTCGGTGAGCACCAGATAGCCGCCACCGCCGTCCGGCACCTCGTTCGCCTCGTCGTCGACGACGGTCGCGGAGATACCGGGCAGCGCGCGCTGCGCGGAACCGGGCTTGGTCTCGGTGACACCCGGCAGCGGGGAGATCATCATCGCGCCGGTCTCGGTCTGCCACCAGGTGTCCACGATGGGGGCCCGGCCGCCGCCGATGTGCTCGCGGTACCAGATCCACGCCTCGGGGTTGATCGGCTCGCCGACCGAGCCGAGGACCCGCAGGCTCGACAGGTCGAACTTGGCGGGGATGTCGTCGCCCCACTTCATGAAGGTCCGGATCGCGGTCGGCGCGGTGTAGAGGATGGTGACGCCGTACTTCTGGACGATCTCCCAGAACCGGCCCTGGTGCGGAGTGTCGGGCGTGCCCTCGTACATGACCTGCGTCGCACCGTTGGCCAGGGGGCCGTAGACGATGTACGAGTGGCCGGTCACCCAGCCGATATCGGCCGTACACCAGTAGACGTCGGTCTCGGGCTTGAGGTCGAAGACGGCGTGGTGGGTGTAGGCCGCCTGGGTGAGATAGCCGCCGGAGGTGTGCAGGATGCCCTTGGGCTTCCCGGTGGTGCCGGAGGTGTAGAGGATGAACAGCGGCTGCTCGGCGTCGAAGGCCTCGGGGGTGTGCTCGGCCGACTGGCGGTCCACGATGTCGTGCCACCACACGTCGCGGCCCTCGGTGACGGCGGTGTCCTCGCCGGTCCGCCGGACCACCAGCACATGCTCGACCTGCGGGCACTTGGTGAGTGCCTCGTCGATGGCGGGCTTGAGCGCGCTCGGCTTGCCGCGGCGGTAACCGCCGTCGGCGGTGATCACCAGCTTGGCGTCCGCGTCCTGGATCCGGGAGGCGACCGCGTCGGCCGAGAAACCGCCGAAGACCACGGAGTGGGCGGCGCCGATCCGGGCACAGGCCAGCATCGCGACCACGGCCTCGGGGATCATCGGCAGATAGACGGCGACCCGGTCGCCCTTGCCGACTCCCAGCTCGGTCAGCGCGTTGGCGGCGCGGGAGACCTGGTCCTTCAGCTCCGCGTAGGTGACGCTGCGGCTGTCGCCGGGCTCGCCCTCGAAGTGGATCGCGACCCGGTCCCCGAGGCCCGCCTCGACATGGCGGTCGACGCAGTTGTACGCGACGTTGATCCTGCCGTCCGCGAACCACTTGGCGAAGGGCGGGTTGCTCCAGTCCAGCGTCTCGGTCGGCTCGGTGGCCCAGGTGAGCCGGCGCGCCTGCTCGGCCCAGAAGCCGAGCCTGTCGGCCTTCGCCTGCTCATAGGCGTCAGCCGTGACATTGGCGTCCGCGCTCAGCGCGGCAGGCGGCGCGAACCGCCGCTCCTCCCGCAGCAGGTTGGCCAGGCTCTCGTTGCTCACGACATCTCCCTTTCCCAGGGCGTCCTCAATACCTGTGTGTCCCGGGCCATAGCTCATCAGCCGGAGGCCCGGGTGACAAGAGCCTTCGGGTAAATGGTTTAGACCTGTCGTGGGTTTTGCCCCGTGATGGTGAACCGCTGCGGCTGTCGGGGGAGAAGTACCAGGTGGCGGCGGGCGTGTCGGCTGGTTTCCGGACGGTCCCTCCTCCCCGGGCGGCGGGGAGGAGGGACCGTCACCCCTTTGCACGGGCCCCGGACGGCTTTGGTTCACCCCGTCTTTGCGGTGGGTGTTTCCGGCTTGGGGCCCGGGCCCGGACGGATCGGGTGCCGGACGGCGGAACGGTCAGCTCCGGGCTCGGACGGACCGGGCGCCGGACGGCGGAACCCGGTGGAAGACCAGGCCGAACGCGGGCCCCGCAGCCGTATCCGGCTCTTCGTCCGCCCTTCCTTCCGTCCTTCCTTCCGTCCTTCCGCCCGGCTCTCTGTCCGGCTCTCTGTCCGGCTCTCCGTCCACGGGCTGTTTCCCCGCCGGCTGCCCTTCGAGCCGCCCGGACGGCTCCGGCTGTGCCGGTCGCGCGGGGCCGCCGCCCGTTCGGCCGTCCTCCTCCGCGAGGAGATAGGCCTGGGCCTCTCCGACGTGGAAGTACATGCCGTGCAGCTTCAGGGTGCCGTCGGCGAGTCTTCGGGCCACCGTCTCGTACGACCGCAGATGCTCCAACTGCTGCACCACATTGGTCAGACAGAGCTGCTCCACCGCGTCCTTCGGCGGCCGTCCCGAGAGGCGCGCCATGGCGCCCCGGCCGTCGGCCATCCGCTCCAGGCTCGGCAGCCCGTGTCGCAGCCACCGCCGGAGCGGGGTCTGTTCACCGTCGGGCTCCAGCCCGATCAGGGACTGCATCGCACCGCAGCCCGAATGCCCGCAGACCGTGATGGAGCCGACGCCGAGCACCTCGACCGCGTACTCGATGGCTGCGGCGACCGAATCGTCGCCGCTCTCCTCGCCGGGCAGGGGGACCAGATTCCCGATGTTCCGTACGGTGAAGAGGTCGCCGGGGCCGCTGGCCGTGATCATGCTGGTGACCAGGCGGGAGTCGGCGCAGGTGAGGAAGAGCTGGGAGGGGCGCTGCCCCTCGCGGGCCAGCCGCGCCAGCTCGTCACGGACCAGCGGAGCCGTATCGCGCTGGAAGGAGCCGAGGCCGTCGGCCAGCTCCCGGCCGGACCGCTGTCCGGGGGAGCTGTGGCAGTGATGATTGCGCCAGGGGGTCCAGGGGCGGCAGCAGTTCTGCGACTCCGAGGCGGGCCCGCTGATCCTGCCGCCCGCCCGGCCGGTGAACTCCACCGTCCCACCGTGGGCCACATGCGCGACCTGCCAGTCGTGCAGCGCCTCGTACGCCGCATGGTCCATAAAGGAGCCGTCCAGCTCGACCACGCAGTCCGCACCGCGGGGAACCAGGCCGAGCGCCCGGGTCAGCCGGGGCACCGCGAGGAACGTCAACTGGCCGCGCACCCGCACCCGGCGGACGCCGTCGTACTCCTCCTGGGAGATCCGGGTCCTGGTCAGCCGGTGCAGGGAGACGGCGACCGCGGCGGCGATCCCGATGGCCACGCCTTGCAGCACGCCCGTGGCGACGACGGAGAGCAGGGTCACCGCGTAGACCAGCATCTCCCGATTCCGCCGGACGGTCCGCAGATGGGTGATGCTCACCATCTGCACGCCGACGACCATCACCAGGGCGGCGAGCGCCGCCAGCGGGATGAGGTCGAGCAGCGGAACGAACAGCAGGGCGGCGAGCACGATCCACAGCCCGTGCAGCATGGTGGAGTGACGGCTGACGGCGCCGGCCGAGACATTGGCGACCGTTCTGACGGCGACTCCGGCCACCGGCAGTCCGCCGAGGGCACCGGAGACGATATTCGCCGCGCCCTGACCTGCCAGCTCGCGGTCCAGATTCGAGCGGGGGATCCGGGACTGGGCCGCACCCTCCGCGGTCTCCACCCGCTTGGCCAGCAGTTTGTCGACGGCGACCGCCGACAGCAGGGACTGGACGCTGGTCACCAGAGCGATGGTCACGACGGCGGCGGCGATTCCGAGCACCGGATCCTGCGGCAGCTGGGGGAGGGCATGGCTGCTCCACGACGGCAGGTCGACGCGGGGCAGACCGTCGAGCCGGGCGACGACGGCGAGCGCGGTGGCCGTCGCGACGGCGGCGAGCGCGGCCGGAATCCGTCGTACCGCCCGTCCTGTACGGCCGGGGATGCGGGGCCACGCCAGCAGTACGGCGACGGTGACGGCGCTGACCGTGACGGCGTCGGTGTGCAGCGCGGCCAACTGGCCCGGCAGGGCGAGGACGTTGTCGAGGGCGGCGGAGCGTGGGGTGCCGCCGAGCACGATATGGAGCTGGGCCAGGGCGATCGTGACCCCGATGCCCGCGATCATGCCGTGGACGATCGCGGGGCTGACCGCGAGGGCCGATCGCGCCACCCTCAGGGCGGCCAGACCGAGCTGGGTGAGACCGGCGAGAACGGTGACGGCGCAGGTGGCACGCCATCCGTACTGCTGGATGAGATCGGCTGTGACGACGGTCAGGCCCGCCGCGGGACCGCTCACCTGGAGGGGCGAGCCGCCGAACCGGCCGGCCACGATCCCGCCGACGGCCGCGGCGACCAGCCCTGCCTGGAGCGGGGCTCCGGTGGCGAGGGCGATGCCCAGCGAGAGCGGCAGCGCGATCAGAAAGACCGAGATGGAGGCGGACAGATCGGCGCCGGCGATCCGGAAGCCGCCGGGGGGCGGGCTGTGGGGCAGGGGAGAGCCCTCGGGCGGCTCGGGTGGGGAGTCGGTGCGGGTGGGGACGCAGGCGGACATGGTTCCCGTCTCCTCCGGGGCAGCGCGGTCGCGGAATGTGGGGGCGCGGCCGTGGGTCACGGCGTGCAGCGGCGGGATACGTGCAGAGACTCAACTCTCAGTAAATTGATCGTAATGGAGAGTAAAGACCGAGGTCGGGTACTCCGGGCATATAGGTCAACGTTTCACTCCTTCCAGTGATTAATGCGGTTAATGCGGCCCGCCATCGGCGGCTCCCCCCTGCTGCGGTGCGACTTTGTCGAATCGGTACTACCGGTCGGAAAAACACAAAGTCATATGAAAGTGGGTGGACGGATGAAGGCCGCCGTCGCACAGAGGGCCGCCGTCGGCGCGGTGGCCACGGCACTGCTCGCGGGGCTGGCGGGCTGCTCCCTTCCGGGTGACCGGTCCGCACAGGAGGGCGCGCCGGGTGCCAAGAAGGCGCCCTTGCCCAAGGCCGCGCCGCAGCTGATCGGGGACGGCTCGACCGCGTACACCGGGACGCAGCCGAACCAGCTGAAGCCGCGGAAGCTGAAGGCGGGCCAGAAGCCGCCCCAGTTCGTCGTGTTCTCGTGGGACGGCGCGGGCGAGGACAGCCAGAAGCTCTTCTCCCACTTCCGTTCCGTCGCCCGGAAGTACGACATGACGATGACGTACTTCCTCAGCGGGGTCTATCTGCTGCCTGAGGAGAAAGCTTCCCTCTATCTACCGCCGAAGCACTCAGCCGGGCGCTCCGACATCGGCTTCAACGATGTCCAGGGCATCCGTGACACCGTGCGCGAGCTGCGGGCCGCCTGGCAGGAGGGCAATGAGGTGGGTACCCACTTCAACGGTCACTTCTGCGGGCCGGAGGGTGGCGACAGCTGGTCGGTCGAGGACTGGAAGAGTGAGATCGGCCAGGCCAAATCCTTTGTGAAGAACTGGCGGACGAACTCCGGTCTGAAGGACGAGAAGCCGCTGCCGTTCGACTACGACAAGGAGCTGATCGGCGCCCGTACCCCCTGTCTGGAAGGCCGCAAGAACTTTGTGAAGGCCGCCGGTGAGCTGGGCTTCCGCTATGACACCAGCGGTATCAACGACCAGATCTGGCCGGAGAAGGAGGGCGGGGTCTGGGACCTAGGGCTCCAGATGGTTCCGTTCCCGGGCCGCGGCTTCGAGACGCTCTCCATGGACTACAACTTCATGGTCAACCAGTCCGGGACGGTCAAGGGCGACCCCGCGCAGCACGACTACTGGGGCCGCCAGATGCGCGACGGGCTGATCCAGGCCTTCGACCGCGCCTACGACGGGAACCGGGCGCCGCTGATCATCGGCAACCACTTCGAATCATGGAACGGCGGAACGTATATGCGGGCCGTCGAGGACACCATCGCCACGGTCTGTGTGAAGAAGGATGTCAAGTGCGTCTCCTTCAAACAGCTCGTGGACTGGCTGGACGCGCAGGATCCCAAGGTGCTCGCCAAACTGCGGACGCTGAAGGTCGGCGAGGCCCCGAAGGCGGGCTGGGCCGCCTTCCGGAGCGGGGTGCCGGCCGGTCCGGCGGGTGACCCCGCCGGGTCGGCGGCCGAGACGTCGGACCGGGCGGTGCCGCCCGCCGGAGACGGGGCGGAGGAGGACGGGCCGGCGGCCGTCGCGGCCGCCGGCCCCGCGGTCAGGCCGGAAGCGGAGCGCTGATTCCGGCGGCGGTCTCGCCGAGAACGAAGGCGGGGTCGACCTGGGCCGCCAGGTCGGCACCCGTCTTCGCGTTGCCCCAGCTCTCGGCGTTCCGCAGATGGAAGTGGACCATCTGGCGGGTGTACCGCTCCCAGTCGCGCCGCTCGTAGGTGTCCATGACGGCTGCCAGCAGGGTCCGCAGAGCAGCACGGTTCGCCGGTTCCAGCAGGCCGTACGGCTTCGGGCGGCCCTTCTCCATCGCCCGTACCCAGTCCGAGTGGCCGACGGTGACCAGCAGGTCGTCGCCGACCTCCGCGCGCAGGAAGTCGAGGTCGTCCTCGCCCTGGACCTTGTTGCCGACGACCTTGAGCGCGACGCCGAAGTCCCGCGCGTACTCCTTGTACTGGCGGTAGACGGAGACGCCCTTGCGGGTCGGCTCGGCGACCAGGAACGTCATGTCGAAGCGGGTGAACATGCCGGAGGCGAAGGAGTCCGACCCGGCGGTCATATCGACCACGACGTACTCGTCACGTCCGTCGACCAGATGGTTCAGGCACAGCTCCACCGCCCCGACCTTGGAGTGGTAGCAGGCCACACCGAGGTCCGACTCAGTGAAGGGGCCGGTCGCCATCAGCCTGACCGAGGCGCCGTCCAGCCGGACCGGGCGGGCGCAGGCGTCGAAGACGGGATTCTCCTCTCCGACGCGCAGCAGCCGGGAGCCCTCGCCCGGGGGCGTGGTTTTGATCATGGTTTCGGCGGAGGCGATCCGGGGGTTGGTGCCGCGCAGATAGTCCTTGATGAGGGGCAGTTGGGCGCCCATGGCGGGCAGCGCGGCGGCCTCGTCCTCGTCGAGGCCGAGGGCTGCGCCCAGATGCTGGTTGATATCGGCGTCTACGGCGACGACCGGGGCCCCGTCCGCGGCCAGATGCCGGATGAACAGCGAGGACAGCGTGGTCTTACCGCTGCCGCCCTTCCCCACGAAAGCGATCTTCATGTTCACCTAGGGTAGTGCTGATATTGCCCTGTGTTGTCAAGTGAGGTGAAGAAGACCACTCCAAAGGGGGACGTACGCCGGGGGCGCGTAGCCTCCATGGCATGAGGACGAACGCCGTGCCCGCCCCCTCCGCCGATCCGCTCGCCGCCCTGGGTGAACTGCCTGGGGTGCCCGAAGCCGTTGCCTCCGTACGGACGGCGGTCGACCGGGTCTACGGTCACCGGATCATGCGGCGGCGCGGTGCCGAGGTGACATCGGAGGCCGCGTTGCGCGGGGCCCGTGGGTCGGCGGCGCTGTCCGGTGCCGACTGGGCGCTGGAGGAGGTCCGCAGGCGTACGGACTTCGGCGCCGAGGACGAGGCGCATACGGTCGGGGCGGCGCTCAGGCTCTCCGCCGAGGCCGGTCAACTGCTCTCCGTCTGGCGGCAGTCGCCGCTGCGGGTGCTGGCCCGGCTGCATCTGGTCGCGGCCGGGGGGACCCCGGCCGATGGTGCGGTGGGACGGCCGCGGCTGGCCGGAGAGGCGGTCGACGAGCCGCTGGTGACGGCGCCGCTGCCGGATGCCGCGGAGCTGAGCGGCCGGCTGGAGGGGCTGGCCGGGCTGATCGTGGCGGGCAGCGCCGCCCCGGCGCTGGTGAACGCCGCCGTGGTGCACGGCGAACTGCTGGCCCTGCGCCCCTTCCGTTCGTACAACGGGCTGGTGGCGCGGGCGGCGCAGCGGATCGTGCTGATCGGCAGCGGGCTGGACCCGAAGTCGATCTGCCCGGCCGAGGTCGGTCATGCGGAGCTGGGGCGGGAAGCCTACACGGCGGCCCTGGAGGGCTATCTGTCGGGTACGGCGGAGGGTATGGGCGCCTGGATTGCCCACTGCGGGCGGGCGGTGGAGCTGGGGGTGCGCGAGTCCACGGCAGTCTGCGAGGCGCTCCAGCGCGGCGCGGCCTGAGCCGGCGCGGGGGTCCGCTTCGGTCGGTTGCCCGATGCGCTGGAAGGTCCGCCCCGGTCGGTTGCCCGATCCGGCGAAAGGGCCGGGGTGGTGGAAGGGCCGGAGCGGTGGGACGGGCGGTCCGGTCGAAGGCCCGGGGTGGTGGAAGGGCCGGAGCGTCGGGCGTGGGGCACGGCCTCCGGAGGCGGTGGGATGTCGGGCCGGGGCCCGGCACCGGACAGGGTTGCGGCGGTACCGGTTCCGGTACCGCCGCTGGCATGTCCGCCGAGTTACCAAGCGTCCTCGATGATGCGCCCATCAGGCCGGGAACTCTGCCCTTCACCTGGTGCGGCTGGCCCGTATTCGACGGGTCGACGTCGCGTGGGTGCCCGGTTTTCATGCTCGGTCCGTGGGGCCTTTTATGCGTGTACTAGGTGATCCTCTCGGATGTCCTTGGTCTCGCGGGCCGTTGAATCCTTTGTACTCCTGCGGACAGAGAAGCGGAACCCCTACCCCCACTTCTTTACTTTTAGCTTCAAATACGGAGGAAACGGTCGGTGGGGCGGCTGATGAGACGGCCGGTGGTGCGCCGGGTGCTGCCGGAGTTGCCGACCGCGGCGCCCGCGGCCCCGGCTGTTGTACGGATGGCCTGCACGACGACGCGGGCCGGCCCGGTCCCCGAGGCGGCACCGGTCGCCGCGGTCCCGGAGGCGGTACGGGCTGCTGCGGCACCGCTCCGGCGGCGCGCGGCGTACCAGACCAGGCCGGCGGTCGCTGCCGCCGCGCCCACCGCGGCCGCCGCCATCAGCGCGGGGCGCGGCGGCATCGAGAGGGCGGGCAGCCGCTGCTTCAGCCGGACCGGCCGGTTGAAGACCAGAACCGGCCAGTCCCGGGCGCCCGCTTCCCGGCGGAGTGCCCGGTCGGGATTGACCGCGTAAGGATGTCCGACGGACTCCAGCATCGGCACATCGGTGATGGAATCGCTGTATGCGTAGCAACGGGAGAGGTCGTATCCCTCGGACTCGGCCAGTTCCCTGATGGCTTCCGCTTTTGTCGGCCCGTAGGCGTAGTACTCCACTTCGCCGGTGAAACAGCCGTCGTCGCCGACCACCATGCGGGTGGCGACCACCCTGTCGGCTCCCAGCAGTTCGCCGATGGGCTCGACGACCTCGGAACCCGAGGTGGAGACGATGACGACATCGCGGCCCGCGGTGTGGTGCTCCTCGATGAGAGAAGCGGCTTCGTCGTAGATGATCGGGTCGATCAGGTCATGAAGCGTCTCGGCGACGATCTCCTTCACCTGTTGAACGTTCCAGCCCTTGCAGAGGGCCGAGAGATACTTGCGCATCCCCTCCATCTGGTCGTGGTCGGCGCCGCCCGCGAGAAAAACGAACTGGGCATACGCGGTCCGCAGTACGGCCCGGCGGTTGATCAGGCCGCCGTGGTAGAAGGACTTGCTGAAGGTCAGCGTTGAAGACTTCGCAATGACCGTCTTGTCCAGGTCAAAGAACGCGGCTGTGCGGGGCAAGGAGTGGTTTTCCACGCCCCGAGCATAGGTGGCCTCCATTCGGCGTACGCGCGGGCGTGTGGGTTTGCTTGCGAAGGCTCTCGGGTACACCATGGAAGTCACGGATCGTTCGCGACCGTGCTAACCCGGTCCGGCTCCTCCCCCCCCCGAGCCGGCCGGAGAGGCGACCCCCGCTCTCCCCCCCGGCGGGGGTCGTCGCATGTCCGGACGGGTTTTCTGTCCACCGCAAGATCCACCGGACTCGACCTCCCCTTTGTGCGGCTCTCCGGGCCTGCCTCTCCGAACACTCTGCATCGTCACTGTGTGTGATGGAAGGGGTGCGCAGGGGGAACCACTGGTATGGGCGACCAAGTTATTCACAAGTGGTCGGTTGTCCACAGTTTTTCAGCAAGATCCACACGATTTTCCGGTGCGCTGCACCGTGATTCCACCCGCGTAGTTCGCGGGCCTCTGGAATCACCGATCCCGTTTCACCGCGGGATCGCGGCAAACAAGGGGTGGAGAGTGTGGCTGGATCCCTCACATCGCTGCGGGCGACGACCGGGGAAGGATGCGGGCGGGGCCCGCTGATCCTCACCGAGGACATGGAACTGCTCGACGATCTGCTGAGGCTGTGCGCCGCCGCAGGAGCCGAGCCCGAGGTCCGGGCCCGGATGCCCGAGCGCCGGGAGAGCTGGGAGGACTCCCCGCTGGTTCTGGTCGGCGACGATGCCGCGGCGTACTGCCGGGGCGCCGGCCGCCGTAGCGGGGTGCTGCTCGTGGGGCGGGACCGGGACGGGGAAGGGGTGGCCGGTTCGGTCGATCCCGTCCTCTGGCGGCATGCGGTGGAGATCGGCGCCGAATCGGTGGTGCGGCTGCCCGATGCGGAGAGCTGGCTGGTCGGCCGGATCGCCGATGTTGTCGAGGGCGCGGGACAGCAGGCGCTGACGGTCGGGGTGCTCGGCGGCCGGGGCGGCGCCGGGGCTTCCACACTGGCCTGTGCCCTGGCCGTGTCGGCAGCCGGAGCCGGGGTGCGCACCCTGCTCGTCGACGGCGACCCCCTCGGCGGCGGTCTCGACATCCTGCTCGGCGGGGAGCGGGCCGAAGGGCTCCGCTGGCCGGATTTCGTCGGCACCAGGGGGCGGCTGGCGGGCGGCGCGCTGGAGGAGTCCCTGCCCGAGCTGCACGGTCTGCGGGTCCTGAGCTGGGACCGGGCCGATGTGGCTGTTCCGCCGGAGGCGGTGCGGTCCGTGCTGGCGGCGGCCCGCAGGCGCGGTGGGGCCGTCGTCGTGGATCTGCCGCGCCACTTTGACGACGGCACGCGCGAGGCGCTGGTCCAGGTGGACATCGGTCTGCTGGTCGTCCCCGGCGAGCTGCGGGCCGTCGCCGCGGCCGGCCGGGTGGTGGCCGCGGCGGGCCCGGCCCTCAAGGACCTCAGGGCCGTACCCCACGGCCCCTATGCCGCGGGGCTCGACGAGCAGTGGATCGCCGCCGCGCTGGGGCTGCCGCTCGCCGGTGAGCTGCCCCGGGAGCCCGCTCTGCGGCGCGGCCGGGACGAGGCCTTTCCGCCGGGCGGTGGGGACGGACCGCTGGCGCGTTTCTGCGCGGCCTTCTGGGACCGGGCCCTCGGCGGGGACGTGGTCGTATGAGCGCCGTACTGCTGGACGCGGTGCGGCGGCGGCTCGCGGAGAGCGGAGCCGAGCCCACCCCGGCGCGGGTCGCGGCCGCCCTGCGCGCCCAGGGGCGCCTGCTGGGGGATACGGAGATCCTCGGCGGCACGGAGTCCCTCCGCTGCGAACTGGTCGGCACCGGACCGCTGGAGCCGCTGCTGGCCGACCCGGCGGTGACGGACGTGCTGGTATCGGCGCCCGACCGGGTCTGGGTCGACCGGGGCCACGGCCTGGAGCGGGCGGGAATCACCTTCACCGACGCGGCCTCCGTGCGCCGGCTGGCCCAGCGGCTCGCCGCCGTGGCGGGCCGTCGGCTGGACGACGCCAGGCCATGGGTGGACGCCCGGCTGCCCGACGGTACCCGGATGCATGCCGTCATTCCGCCGGTCGCCGTCGGATCGACTTGTCTGTCGTTACGGGTGATGCGGCCCCGGGCCTTCACACTCCCCGAGCTGATGGCCGAGGGCACGGTGCCGCCCGGCGGCGACCGGCTGCTGACCGCGCTCGTCGCGGCGCGGGTCTCGTTCCTCATCAGCGGTGGAACGGGCAGTGGGAAGACCACTCTGCTGGCCGCACTCCTCGGCCTCGTCGGGAAGCACGAGCGGATCGTTCTCGCCGAGGACTCCGCGGAACTGCGGCCCGACCACCCCCATGTGGTCCGGCTCGAATCCCGCCCCGCCAATCAGGAGGGCGCGGGCCTGGTCACCCTGCGGGATCTGGTCCGGCAGGCGCTGCGGATGCGTCCCGACCGGATCGTCGTCGGGGAGGTCCGCGGCTCGGAAGCAGCAGATCTGCTCGCCGCTTTGAATACCGGTCACCAGGGCGCCGGAACCGTCCATGCGAACGCGGCGGCGGATGTGCCCGCCCGCCTCGAAGCCCTCGGCACCGCCGCCGGTCTCGACCGGGCCGCCCTCCACAGCCAGCTCGCGGCCGCGCTGGACGTGGTGATCCACCTCGTCCGGGGCCCCGCCGGACACCGCCGGATCGCCGAGATCCATGTACTGGAACGCGGTCCGGGAGGACTGGTGACCACAGTGCCCGCAGTGCGGCACCGCGGCGACTCCTTGGTATACGGGCGCGGCCGGGACCGGCTGCGGGATCTGATCGGAGACGAGTGGTGAACCCGGTCGAGCCGGTGCATGCCGCGCTGCTCGGCGCGATGGTGGCCGCCGTACTGCTGATGGACGGCCGGGGCCGCGGGCGGCGGGCGAAGCTGGTCCTTGCCGGGTGCGCCGCGATGCCGCCGCCCCGGCCGCGGTGGCGGTGGCCGGTCCCGGAGCTGCGGGCGCGGGGCGAATGGCTTTGCGGGGCGGGGGCGCTGACGGCCGCGGTCCTGGCGGAGTCGGTGGTGCCGCTGCTGGTCGGGGCCCTGGCCGTGCCGCTGCTCCGGCGCGCCCGGCGGGCTCGTGAACGGGAGCGGGCGAGGGTCCGGCGGGCGGAGGAGGTCATCGCCCTGTGCGGCTCCCTGGCGGCGGAGTTGAGAGCGGGTCTCCAGCCCGGACCGGCGCTGGCCGCGGTCGGGGCGGGGCGGGCGCTGGGGGCCGCCGAGCCCGCGGTGCTCGCGGCGGTCCGCTTCGGCGGAGATGTGCCCCGTGCCCTGCGGGACGCGGCGGCGGAGCCCGGTGCCGAGGGGCTGTCCGGGATCGCCGCCTGCTGGAGCGTGGCCGTCGGCAGCGGCGCGGGGCTGGCGGACGGCCTGGACCGGCTGGAAGCCGCGCTCCGTGCGGAACACGACCAGCGGGAGGACCTGGACGCCCAACTGGCCGGCACCCGCTCCACGATCGTTCTGCTGGCCCTCCTGCCCCTGGTGGCCCTCGGTCTGGGGTCGGCCCTGGGCGCCGATCCGCTCCGGGTGCTGCTGCACACCCCCGCGGGCCTTCTCTGCCTGCTGGCCGGTGCCGTGCTGGAGGCGGCCGGGCTCTGGTGGGCCTCGCGGATCGTCCAGCGGGGGCGGTTCCGGTGAGCCCGGCCGCTTTCGGCCGCCCGGAACTGATGCCCGTGGTGGTGCCGGGGTTCGTGGTCATGGCCGTGCTGGTCCTGACTGCTCTTGCGGACTGTCGCCGGGAGCGCCGGACGAGGCTGCGTGCCGACCGTCTGCTGGGCCGGGAGCGGACCCGCCCGCGGCGGCGGGCCCGGCCGGAGTGGGCCCGGAGCTGGGTGCCGCCACTGGCTGCCTTCGCCGGAAGCTGCCTCCTGGTCGGCGGGCTGCCCGGCTGCGCCGTAGGGGCGGTGGCGGGCTGCGCGGTCCATCTGTGGCGGCGTCACCGGCCGCCGGGAGAGCGGGTGGAGGATTCGGCGGTGGCCCGCGGGCTCCCCCTCGCCGCGGATCTCCTGGCCGCGTGTGTGTCCGCCGGCGCCGGGCCGCGCGAGGCGGCCGAGGCTGTCGGCGAGTCCCTGGGCGGTCCGGTCGGCGAGCAGCTCGTCCGTACCGCCGCCGAACTGAGGCTCGGCGGTGAACCCGATCCGGCGTGGGGCGGATTCGCCCGGATACCGGGTGCCGGGGAACTGGCGCGCTGTCTGGCCCGCGCGGATGCCACGGGCGCTCCCGCGGCGGAGCCGGTCGCCAGGCAGGCGGAGCGTCTCCGGGCCGCCCGCGCCCGGACCGCGACCGCCCGCGCCCGCCGGGCCCAGGTTTTGGTCACCGCGCCCGTGGGGCTGTGCTTCCTGCCCGCGTTCCTCGCGGTGGGGGTGGCACCCGTGGCCATCGGTCTGGCGTCCGGGCTGCTCGACCGCACCTGACAAGGGCGGCGCGCGGCCGCAGATCTCGTCAGCGCCTGGTCCGTTCCGTCCGGGCGCCAGGACGGACCGTCCAGGAACGTCCGCACTGAATCCGACCGGATCCGTCTGAACACGACTCAATTCCGCTGAACCGGACCGGATCCTTCGAACCCGAGGAGTTTTCGATGACCGAGAAGCCTTTGACGGAGCACGACGACGCAGATGCTGGTGCCGGAAAGGCCCCGGGGGAGCATCCGAGGGGCGCCGCGCGACAACGGCCGCGCCGGACGCTTCCTCTGCACGGGGACCGGGGGATGGCCACCGCCGAGTACGCGGTGGGAACCGTCGCCGCCTGTGCCCTGGCGGCGGTCCTCTACCGGGTCGTCACCGGGGGAAGCGTCACCCGCGGCCTGGAGTCACTGATCGGCGAGGCCCTCAGTGCGCCGTTCTGAGCCGGGCACCGGCGTCCGGGACCGGGGTGCGGTGACGGCGGAGGCGGCGGTGGCGATCCCCGCCTTGGTCGCCCTGGTCGCGGCGTTCCTCTGGGCGCTGACGGCCGCGGTGGCACAGATCCGGTGCGTGGACGCCGCCTATGCGGGGGCTCGGGCGGCCGCACGGTCCGAACCGCGCTCGGTGGTCGTGGAAACGGCCCGGTCGGCGGCGCCCGCCGGGGCACGGATCCGGGTCCACCGCGCGGGCGAGTTCTGGCGCGTCCGGGTGGAGTCCCCGTCGCCGGGCCCCGGGAGCCTGGCACTCACCCTGAGCGCGGAAGCCGCGGTCCGTGCGGAGGAGACGGCGGCGGAGGTGGCGGGGTGGTGAGGACGGCGTTCCCCCGGGCCGTACGGGGTGCCCCGCCGCACCGGATCACCGATGGCCCGCGTGCCTGCTCCCCGCGGTCCGTGCGGGCGCCCGCACGGCGGGACGGCGGCTCGGCAACGGTCTGGGTGGCACTGGCCGCGACCGTGCTCTGCGCCCTCTTCGGCACGGTGCTGGCGCTGGGACAGGTGGTGATCGCGCGTCACCGGGCGGCCGCGGCCGCCGATCTGGCCGCGCTCGCCGCGGCCGACCATGCCTTACGGGGCGAAGCCGTGGCGTGCACCCGGGCGGCGGAGGCGGCCCGTGCCCAGGGTGCGGTGCTGCTCCGGTGCCAGCTGCTCGGGGAGACCGCCGATGTGGAGGCGGCATCCCGGCTGGGCCCTTTCACCCCCAGGGCCCTCTCCCGGGCGGGCCCCGCGCGTCCCGTGCCGGTTCCGTCCGCGCGTTGGCCTCCTGCCTCCGCGCCGGGCTCTCCGGAGCTGTTCTCTTCGGAGCCGTCCTCGTCGGCCCGTCCCGGGCCCGCGCCCCCTGTGCCGGCGCCGCTCGTGCCTCCGGTGTCCGTGCCCTTCGCACCCGGAGGTGGTTGATCCGGGCCCCTGGGCCTCGGGCCCCGGCCGTGGTCCCGGGTCCCGGGTCCCGGGTCCATGGGCCTTTGGTCCCTGGTCCCTGGTCCTGGTGTCTTCGCCTGGTCGGCGGATACGGGCCGGTGCGGTGCACGGCCGTCGGACCGCCGGTGGTCGGGGGTTCGGGGCCGCCCGGGGGGTTCAGGGACGGGTCGGGCCGGCGGCGAGGAGCTGGGTGAGGAGACGGATCGCGGCCCGTTTGTCGAGGGGGTCGTTGCCGTTGCCGCACTTGGGGGACTGGATGCAGGAGGGGCAGCCCGCGTCGCATTCGCAGGACGCAATGGCCTCCCGGGTGGCCGTCAGCCAGGCCTGGGCGGTGTGGAAGGCGCGTTCCGCGAAGCCCGCGCCGCCCGGGTGGCCGTCGTAGACGAAGACCGTCGGAAGGAGGGTGTCGGGATGGAGCGGGACGGAGACTCCGCCGATGTCCCAGCGGTCGCAGGTGGCGAAGAGCGGCAGCATGCCGATGGAGGCGTGCTCCGCGGCGTGCAGCGCGCCGCCGAGCTGTTCGGGGGTGATCCGGGCGGCATCGAGCTGGTCGTCGGTGACGGTCCACCAGACCGCCCGGGTCCGCAGGGTGCGCGGCGGCAGGTCGAGCTTGGTCTCGCCGAGCACCTCGCCCGTGATGAGTTTGCGGCGCAGGAAGGAGACCACCTGATTGGTGACTTCGACGGATCCGTAGCACAGCCTGCCGTCCCCCCAGGGCACTTCGGTGTCGGTGCCGAGGACGGAGATGGTGGTGGTGTCGCGCGCGGTGGTGGAGTACGGGGGTACGGCCTCCTCGACCATGGCGACCGAGTCCTCCAGGTCCAGCCGCCGGACGAGATAGGTCCGGCCCTGGTGGAGGTGGACGGCCCCTTCGTGGACGGAGGTGTGCGCGGCGGATTCGTCGACCGTGCCCAGGAGCCGGCCGGTGCCCTCCTCCACGATCTGTACGGGCCGCCCGCCCCCGCCGCGGATATCGGCCAGGTCGGCGGCGCGCTCGCGCCGGGTCCAGTGCCAGCCCGATGCCCGGCGGCGCAGCAGCTTCGCCGCCTCCAGCTGCGGCATCAGCCCCGGGGCGGCCGGGCCGAAGAGGCTCAGGTCCGACTCGGTGAGCGGGAGTTCGGCGGCGGCCGCGCAGAGGTGGGGTGCGAGGACGTACGGATTGTCCGGGTCGAGCACGGTCGACTCCACGGGCTGTGCGAACAGCGCCTCGGGGTGGTGGACGAGGAACGTGTCCAGAGGGTCGTCCCGGGCGATCAGCACGGCCAAAGCGCCCTGCCCGCCGCGTCCCGCGCGGCCTGCCTGCTGCCACAGCGAGGCCCGGGTGCCCGGATATCCGGCGATCAGGACCGCGTCCAGGCCGGAGACGTCGATCCCGAGTTCCAGGGCGGTGGTGGCGGCGAGGCCGAGGAGTTCACCGGAGTGCAGGGCGCGTTCCAGGGCCCGGCGCTCCTCGGGCAGATATCCGCCCCGGTAGGCGGCGACACGCCGGGGCAGCGTGCGGTCGACCTCGGCGAGCCGCTCCTTGCTGATCACGGAGATCAGCTCGGCGCCCCGCCGCGAGCGGACGAAGGCGACCGTACGGACCCCCTGCACGGTCAGATCGGTGAGGAGGTCGGCGGTCTCCGCGGTGGCGGTACGGCGCACCGGGGCGCCCTTCTCGCCGTGCAGTTCCGTCAGCGGCGGCTCCCAGAGGGCGAAGACCAGTTCGCCGCGGGGCGAGGCGTCGTCGGAGACCTCGTGGACGGGAACCCCGGTGAGCCTCCCGGCGGCCTGTGCCGGGTCGGCGGCGGTGGCGGAGGCCAGAAGGAAGACCGGGTCGGCGCCGTACCGCGCGCATATCCGGCGCAGCCGGCGCAGTACCTGGGCCACGTGCGAGCCGAAGACGCCCCGGTAGGTGTGGCACTCGTCGATGACGACGTAGCGCAGGGCGCGCAGGAAGGAGGACCAGCGGGGATGGGAGGGCAGGATGCTCCGGTGCAGCATGTCCGGGTTGGTCAGGACATAGCCGGCGTACTGGCGTACCCACTCCCGCTCCTCGAAGGGGGTGTCACCGTCGTACACGGCGGGCCGTACCCGGTTGCCCAGCGGGGCGGCGAGCGCCTTCACGGCCCGGCACTGATCGGCCGCCAGTGCCTTCGTCGGGGCGAGGTACAGCGCGGTCGCGCCGCGGCCGTTGGGGGCCTCGGCGCCGTCCAGAAGCGCGGTGAGGACGGGCGCGAGGTATGCCAGCGACTTGCCGGACGCCGTTCCGGTGGCGATGACGACGGATTCCCCATCGAATGCATGTTCGGCGGCGGCCGTCTGGTGGACCCACGGATGGTCGATCCCGGCCTGCTGGATTGCGTCGATCACTTCCGGCCGGACGCGGTCGGGCCAGACGGCATGACGGCCCGGTCGCGGGGGCAGGTGCTCCGTATGAGTGATGCGCGCAGCCCGGTTCGCCCCTGCGGAGAGGCGGTCGAGGACCGCCTGGGGGGTGGGGCGGGCGTCCCCGCTCTCGTGGGGTCGTCGGGGGCGAAGATTCTTGGCCATCGGCACCGAGTGTGTCACCGGCGTGACGGACAATGGTCCCAAGGCGTCGTGCATGGTTGCAGGTAAGTGATTGAATGCCATCGCGGCTGGCGACCGTCCTCCGGCTCCGCCGGGGAGACCTGAGGGGGCGGCCGCTCGATAGCAAGGTGCTGGAGGATCCGTGGACCTGTCCCTGTCGACTCGCGTTGTGCCCGGTCCGAACGGCGACCGTACGGTCGTCGAGGTCGGTGGCGAGATTGATGTGTATACCGCGCCCAAGCTGCGCGAGCAGTTGGTCGAGCTGGTGAACGACGGCAGTTATCACTTGGTCGTCGACATGGAGGGCGTGGACTTCCTCGACTCCACCGGACTGGGGGTGTTGGTGGGTGGCCTGAAGCGTGTGCGTGCACACGAGGGTTCGCTGCGTCTGGTCTGCAACCAGGAGCGCATTCTCAAGATCTTCCGGATCACCGGACTCACCAAGGTGTTCCCGATCCACACCACGGTCGACGAGGCCGTCGCGGCCCCGGACTAGGCCGTTTCCGTCCCTCTCACCGCCCCGTCCGGCGTCCGCCGGATCTTCCCGCGCCGCGGCCGTCCGGTTTCCCGGTCGGCCCGGTCCGGGACCGTGTCCGGAGGTCCGGTACGCCGGGCGGCCGGGTGTCCGGTTGTCCGAGTGCTGGTCCGGCTGTCTCCGGTCGGGCCGGTGTGCGGCTCACGGGCGCCCCGGGAAGCCCGGGGGTACCGGACTGTCCGGTGTCGGCGGGCGGAGCGGTGAGAGGGGCCGGGAGCGGGCTTGTCGCCGCCTTCGGTACGGGAGCCTGCCCGGTTCCCGCGCCGGAGAGGGTGCCGGGCCCTGTGGGGGTCGGCCGATCGGCCGGAAGAAACAGCAGTACCAGGGGGGAACCGGGCCGCCAGTCCGGTGCCCCCGCACGTATGCCCGTACGTCCGAGGGGGATCGCATGACCACCGTCGAACTTCGATTCAGCGCTCAGCCCGAGCATGTCAGGACCGCCCGGTTGGTGGCCGCTGCCGTGGCGCGCCGGGCCGGGGTCGACGAGGCCGTGCTCGACGAGGTGAGGCTCGCCGTGGGCGAGGCCTGCAGCCGGGCCGTCGGACGGCATCGTTCCCATGGCATCACCTCACCCATCGAGGTCGTGCTGACGGAGGAGGACAAGACCTTCTCCATCGCGGTCGGGGACGAGGTCCCCGCCTCCGGTTCCGACGGTTCCCCGGGTCCGGCCGACGGCCGGGGCGGCGACCACCGGGATACGGGCGACACCGCTGGGGAGGGCGAGGACGATATGGGCCTCGCGGTGATCAGCGGGCTGGTGGACGATATGGAGGTGTCCACCACCGAAGAGGGTGGTGTGATCCGGATGAGCTGGCCGAAGTCCCAGATCACCGCACTGCCGTAAGGCTCCCGCCGGTCCGTCCGCCGAGGTCTGCCCGGTCCGCCGGGTCTTGTCGAGGTCCGGCCCGGACGGGCCGGGTCCGACGCGGCCCACGCCCGTCCGCTCTGAGGCTCCGGGCGGCTCCAGGTGTCTTCGGGCAGCTTTGCGCAGGTGTCCGAGGATGCGCCCGAGGTCGCGCCCCACCGTGCGGCCCCGGCGCTCCGGGCCCGGCCTGTCGGGTGGCCCCGGCTCGGGAGGGGCCCGCTCCGATGCGGGGTACGGGTCCCGCCGTTCGCGGTCTTCACGCCCTGCTCGGCACCCCGGCGCGACCCGTACCCCGTACCCGGTGCCTGTTCCGTACCCGCTGCCCGCCGTCTCGCGGGCCCGGGCGCAGGGCCGGAAGCCCCGCGCGTGCTCTCCCCGTCGGCACCCGATCCGCCCCGATCCGCCCCGATCCGGTCCGTGACCCCGGGCGGGCCACGCCCGGGATCCGTTTTTGAGACCTTCGGCGCGGCGCTCTCCCCGGCCGTGGTCGCCCCGGCCGGGCGTACGGGTGGGCGATTCCCCCGGCCGGCCCTACGGGCACGATCTTCACGGACGCTCCTCCCGAGCCGTCCCCACCGGCTCCGCAGCACTTCAAGAACCGTGCTGAGCAGGCCCTTCTCGTATTTCTGCGATCACATCCCGGCCGCGTTCCGATCATTTCCGGATCACTTTCTCCGTGATCGACCGCTTCGGTGATCACGGGTCAATGCCCCCATCCCATTACTTCTTTCGGGTGTATTTACGGAACGCGATCATTTGCCAAGGGCAGCAAAGGTCACTTTGCATTTGTCGTGCTCTGTTTTGATCAGGGTCCGCTCCCTAGACTCCGTCCACATCTTGAGCTCTGAACGACGTCAAGGAGGACGAATGGCGGGGCTCTTCCATCAGACAGATCAGGAAATGATCAATCAGTCCATCTCTCTGTCGGCCGCGGTGCTCACCGATGACAACCGGGTGATCGTGGTTGTCATCGCCGTGGTCGCCCTGGCCGCGCTCGTCGTCGCCCAACTGCTGGTGCGTCAGGTACTGGCGGCCGGTGAGGGCACCGATTCCATGAAGAAGATCGCGGCCGCGGTGCAGGAGGGCGCGAATGCCTATCTCGCGCGTCAGCTGCGCACCCTCGGGATCTTCGCGGTCGTGGTGTTCTTCCTGCTGCTGCTCCTTCCGGCGGACGACTGGTCGCAGCGCGCCGGGCGTTCCGTGTTCTTCCTGGTGGGTGCCATTTTCTCGGCAGCCACCGGTTACATCGGCATGCGGCTCGCGGTACGGGCGAATGTCCGGGTCGCGGCCGCGGCGCGGGAAGCGAGCCCGGCCCCTGGTGAACCGCAGAAAGACCTGACGGATGTAGCCCACAAGGCCATGAAGATCGCCTTCCGTACGGGTGGCGTGGTCGGAATGTTCACTGTGGGCCTCGGACTGTTCGGCGCCTCCTGCGTCGTTCTCGTCTATGCCGCCGACGCCCCCAAGGTGTTGGAGGGTTTCGGTCTCGGCGCCGCGCTGATCGCCATGTTCATGCGGGTCGGCGGCGGTATCTTCACCAAGGCCGCGGATGTCGGTGCCGATCTCGTCGGCAAGGTCGAGCAGGGCATTCCGGAGGACGACCCCCGCAACGCCGCCACCATCGCGGACAACGTGGGCGACAACGTCGGCGACTGCGCGGGTATGGCCGCCGACCTCTTCGAGTCGTACGCGGTGACCCTGGTAGCGGCCCTGATCCTCGGCAAGGCGGCCTTCGGCGACGCCGGGCTCGCCTTTCCGCTGATCGTCCCGGCGATCGGTGTGGTCACCGCGATGATCGGTATTTTCGCCGTCGCTCCGCGGCGCACCGACCGCAGCGGGATGACGGCGATCAACCGCGGTTTCTTCATTTCGGCCGTGATCTCCCTCGGCCTCGTCGCCGCCGCCGTACTGCTCTATCTGCCCTCTTCCTATGCCGACCTCGACGGGGTCACCGAAACGGCCATCAAGGCCCACGACGGCGATCCCCGGATCCTCGCCCTGGTCGCCGTCACCATCGGTATCGTGCTGGCCGCCCTGATCCAGCAGCTGACCGGCTACTTCACCGAGACCAGCCGCCGGCCGGTCAAGGACATCGGCAAATCGTCGCTGACCGGTCCCGCGACGGTCATCCTCGCCGGGATCTCCATCGGCCTCGAATCCGCCGTCTACACCGCGCTGCTGATCGGTCTCGGCGTCTACGGGGCATTCCTCCTCGGCGGTGCTTCGATCACCCTCGCGCTCTTCGCGGTGGCGCTCGCGGGCACCGGCCTCCTCACCACCGTCGGTGTCATCGTCGCCATGGACACCTTCGGCCCGGTCTCCGACAACGCCCAGGGCATCGCCGAGATGTCGGGCGACGTCGAAGGCGCGGGTGCGCAGGTGCTCACCGACCTCGACGCGGTCGGCAACACCACCAAGGCCATCACCAAGGGGATCGCCATCGCCACGGCAGTGCTGGCGGCGGCGGCGCTCTTCGGCTCGTACCGTGATGCCATCTCGACGGCAGCCCAGGACGTCGGCGAGAAACTCGGCGACAGCGCTCCGACGAACCTGGTGATGGACATCTCCCAGCCCAACAACCTCGTCGGGCTGATCCTGGGCGCGGCGGTGGTCTTCCTCTTCTCCGGACTCGCCATCAACGCGGTCGCGAGGTCGGCCGGATCGGTGGTCTACGAGGTGCGGCGGCAGTTCCGCGAACACCCCGGGATCATGAACTACACGGAGAAGCCGGAGTACGGGCGGGTCGTCGACATCTGCACCAAGGACGCCCTGCGCGAACTCGCCACGCCCGGTCTGCTGGCCGTACTGACCCCGATCGCGGTCGGCTTCTCCCTGGGTGTGGGTGCGCTCGGTGCGTTCCTGGCGGGCGCCATCGGCACCGGCACCCTGATGGCGGTCTTCCTCGCCAACTCCGGCGGCGCGTGGGACAACGCGAAGAAGCTGGTGGAGGACGGTCACTACGGCGGGAAGGGCAGCGAGGCGCATTCCGCGACCGTGATCGGCGACACCGTCGGCGATCCGTTCAAGGACACCGCCGGCCCGGCGATCAACCCGCTGCTGAAGGTGATGAACCTGGTGGCACTGCTGATCGCCCCTGCCGTGGTCCAGTTCAGTTACGGGGACGACGCCAGTGCTCCGGTACGGGCGCTGATCGCCGGGCTCGCGATCCTGGTCATCGTCGGGGCGGTGTATGTGTCGAAGCGCCGCGGAACCGTCGTGGGCGACGACGAACCGGGCCCGACGGAAGCGGAGCGGAACGCTTCGTCCCCCGACCCCGCGGCGGTGTCCTGACCGACTCGTCCCGGAACGCGTTACACGTCACACGTCACACGTCAGTTCATCGGTTCTCGGAGTTCAGGATGCGGGCGGTCGGTGTGCTCCGGCGCACCGGCCGCCTTCCGGCGTCCGGGCCGGTGCAGGTGGGCGTTCCCGTGCATCTGGTGAGGCTTCTCTCCCCTTCATCCTTGGTGCAAATGGCTTCAATGGCACATGAACCGGTCGGTTGGCGGGCGGTGAGTAGCGGCCCGGCGTGTATGTTCCGGGGCGCAAGGAGCCTCGGAAGGGACCGATCCGGTGAACAAGAAGCTTGCGGCTGTGCTGTCCGGCGGCGCGGTACTGGTACTGGCACTGTCCGGGTGCAGCAGCGAAGAGAAGGCCAACCCGGTCGACGACTGGGCCAGGAAGTACTGCGATCAGGTCAAGACCCAGTTCAAGATCAAAGCGGAGGCGGATCAGCTGATCGC
Organism: Streptomyces sp. NPDC094448; assembly: GCF_044763775.1. Taxonomy (NCBI): domain Bacteria; kingdom Bacillati; phylum Actinomycetota; class Actinomycetes; order Kitasatosporales; family Streptomycetaceae; genus Streptomyces; species Streptomyces sp. NPDC094448. The sequence goes on from NZ_JBIWGU010000004.1 coordinate 287,091, forward strand.
CGTGACCGCGATCGACGGTAAGCCGGCCGACCTCCAGGCGGCCGACTCGAAGGCCTTCCAGGACCTTGCGAACGTCAACAAGGCGCTGGCCGCGGCCTTCCGTACGGTGGGTACGACCCCCGTCGAGGACGACGAGCAGCTCGTCCGCGCGGCGGCCGCCGAGCGCGACGCCAGTGCCGCGTTCTATCTCGACCTGAAGAAGCAGGTCGACGCTCTCGACACCGCCGACCAGCAGGAGTTCGCGGACGGCCTGATGGTCGTCTCCGAGGGTTTCGCCAAGGCGGAGGCGAACGAGAAGGCGTGGAACAAGCTCCGGGCCAGTGAGACGGGCAAGGCGATGGGCAAGTTCGAGGGCTGCCGGACGGTGAAGGCGAAGCCGCCGGCCGCGGCGGGCCCCTCGCCGTCGGCCTCCTCCTGACGGCCCGCGCCGCCGCGGCGGCGCGGCCACCCGAGTACGCCGTACGGTCCCCCGAGTCCGTACGGCGTTCCGCTTTCCGGGCCGCGTTCCGTTGGTCCGGGGCCGTGTTCCCCTGTCCGGGCGGCGGCCCGTTTCCGTAGGGTCCGCTCGTTTCCGTGCGGTGCCCGGGTCTTCGTACGGTGGTGCCCGGGTGTCCGTACGGTGCGGACCCTTTCCGCGCGGTGCCCGGTCTCCGTACGGTGCGATTCCTTTCCGTACGTGCCCGAGCCTCCGTACGGCCCACACCGCACCCGCCGTATCGCGTCCCGGCCGCCCGGTGTCACCGCCGACGGGGACAATGGGCGGGTGAGTACGACCGGCGTCACCCCGCCCATCCCCGCCCCCGACCACGCGCCCCGGCTTCGCGATGCGCTCATCGCCGCCGACTTCACCGCCGACGGGCTGCTCGAACGGCTCGGGGCCGGCGCCTATGCCGCCCTCGCCCGCAGCGAGACGGTCCCCGCGCTGCGGGCGACCCGAGGTGACGGCCCTCTCGACGAACTCGTCCGGCTCTTCCTGCTCCAGCGGTCCGCCGCATGCGACCGGGTACGGGACCTCCTCCCCCTCGACCTGTGCCTGGCCGACGGGTGGCTGGTCCGCGACGGCGACACGGTCCGGGCCACCGTGGACGTGCGCCCCTACAGCGGGCCCGCGGGCGAGGACTGGTTCATCGTCTCCGACCTCGGCTGCGCGGTCGGCGGCGCGGCGGGCGCCGGCGGGCAGGGCGAGGCCGTGGTCCTGGGCGTCGGCGGCGCCTCGACGACCCTCGCCGGGATCACCGTACGGACCCCCGTCGCCTCCGCCCTCGACCTGGGCACCGGCTCCGGCATCCAGGCCCTGCACGCCACCCGGCACGCGACCCGGGTCACCGCCACCGACCTCAACCCGCGCGCCCTCGCCTTCACCCGGCTCACCCTCGCGCTCTCCGGCGCGCCCGGAGCCGAGCTGCTGGCGGGCTCCCTCTTCGAGCCGCTGCCGGCCGCGGAGACGTACGACCTGATCGTGTCCAATCCGCCGTTCGTGATCTCGCCCGCGGCCCGGCTGACGTACCGCGACGGCGGTATGGGCGGCGACGACCTCTGCCGCACGCTCGTCCAGCAGGCGGGGGAGCGGCTGAACGAGGGCGGGTACGCCCAGTTCCTGGCCAACTGGCAGCACGTCGAGGGCGAGGAGTGGCAGGACCGGGTCCGTGCCTGGGTGCCCGCGGGCTGCGACGCGTGGATCGTCCAGCGCGAGGTCCAGGACGTCACGCAGTACGCGGAGCTGTGGCTGCGCGACAGCGGCGACCACCGGGGGGACCCCGAGCGTTACGCGGCCCGGTACGAGGAGTGGCTGGACGAGTTCGCGGCGCAGCACACGAAGGCGGTCGGCTTCGGGTGGATCACCCTGCGGAAGTCGGCCTCCGAGCGGCCTTCGGTCGTGGTGGAGGAGTGGGCGCATCCGGTGGAGCAGCCGCTCGGAGCGACGGTCGTCGCCCATTTCGCCCGCCAGGACTATCTGCGCGAGCACGACGACGCGGCACTGCTCGCCGACCATTTCGTCCTCGCGGCGGAGGTCGTCCAGGAGCAGGTGGGGCCGCCGGGCGCGGAGGACCCGGAGCATCTGGTGCTGCGGCAGAACCGCGGTATGCGGCGGGCGACCCGGGTGGACACGGTGGGCGCGGGCTTCGCCGGGGCCTGTGACGGGACGCTGAGCGCCGGGCGCATCCTCGACGCCATCGCCCAGCTGCTGGGCGAGGATCCCGTACTGCTGCGGGACCGCACCCCGGCGGCGCTGCGGGTGCTGGTGGGGGAGGGGTTCCTGGAGCCGGTGGGGGTGGGGAAGCTTTAGCGGCGGGCGGAGGTACGGAGGTACACAGAGGCCTTGGCGGCGGGCGGGTCCCGTCTCCGGCCTCGTTCCCGGTGCCGCCCTGACCCCGTCCCGCTCCGCGGCAGCTCCGGAGCCCGCCCCACGGCAGCTCCACAGCAGCTCCGGGGCTCCTCCGGGGCTCCTCCGGGGCGGGGGGAATCGGCCAATGTTCGTTCTCCGTGACGGTTTGCTTCCCCTCGGTCACCCCCCGCCGGTCGGAGCGGGTACGAGAGCGGCCGCGGCCGCTCCGCCGAGCTCCCGCCCCCGTCCGCGGCCGTCCACCGCCACCCGGGTGAACCCCCGCGCCGTTCACCCGGAATTCGCAACTCCGCCGCCCTGAGCTGTCAGCCTCGGAAGACCGGTGCCGGAGACGGCTCCGAAGGGTTACAGAAGGGCGGGAAACGGGCATGGAGAGCGGTCCGGCGATTTTCGCGGCGGTGGCGTTCGGCCTGTTCGGAGCGGCATTGCTGGTGTGGACCGGGGTGCGTACGGCACACCGTTCGCCCGTCGCCGCGGGAGTGAGTCCCGCCACGGCCGCCGCCCTCACGACCCTCACCGGCGTGGTCTCCCTCGCCCTCGGGGTGTGGTGTCTGACCCGGGTGTGAACCCGGTGGGAACCCGGCCGGGATCCGGGCGGGCATCCGGTGGCGCAGCGGGCCCGAACATGTCCCCATCAGGAATCCGGCCCTCACCCGCGGCCTCGGCCCGGGGGCGGGCTCCAGGGGGCCGCCGGAGGGTTCCGGCCCACCGTCATACCGGTCCGGGCGGCAGGAACAGCCGGTCTCGGGTTACCGTTCGAGTGGCCGTTGCGGGCTTTTGCCGTTTGACACGGGGGCGGGTTGTACCGTCACACTCCGCAGCGACGGCACCGGCGCGCCGCGCCGGACCGTGCCGTGCCGGGCAGTGCGACCCCATCCGGGGCCGCCAAGGCCCGGGTGCCGCCCAACCGAACACCGAAGCACCGAGCACCGAACGCCGACGTACCGAGCAGCGCAGCACCGCACGGCACCACCGACCACCACGCCGTATCCGCCGCGCACCGAGCGCCGACCGGAGAGAAGAGCCACGTTGTCCCCGACCAGCGAGACCGCACAGGGCGGCCGCCGACTCGTGATCGTCGAGTCGCCTGCCAAGGCGAAGACGATCAAGGGCTACCTCGGCCCCGGCTATGTCGTCGAGGCAAGTGTCGGGCACATCCGCGACCTCCCCAACGGCGCGGCCGAAGTGCCGGAGAAGTACACGGGCGAGGTCCGTCGCCTCGGTGTCGACGTCGAGCACGACTTCCAGCCGGTCTATGTCGTCAACGCCGATAAGAAGGCCCAGGTCAGAAAGCTCAAGGAGCAGCTGGCCCAGAGCGACGAGCTGTACCTCGCCACCGATGAGGACCGCGAGGGCGAGGCCATCGCCTGGCACCTCCTCGAAGTGCTCAAGCCCAAGGTCCCGGTCCACCGGATGGTCTTCCACGAGATCACCAAGGACGCGATCCGCGAGGCCGTCGCCAATCCGCGCGAGCTGAACCAGCGGATGGTCGACGCCCAGGAGACCCGCCGCATCCTCGACCGGCTCTACGGCTACGAAGTCTCTCCGGTGCTGTGGAAGAAGGTCATGCCGAAGCTGTCGGCGGGCCGTGTGCAGTCCGTGGCGACCCGGCTCGTCGTCGAGCGGGAGCGCGAGCGCAGGGCGTTCCGCTCCGCCGAGTACTGGGATCTGACGGGTATGTTCGCCACCGGCCGCGCCGGTGATCCTTCCGACCCCTCCTCCCTCTCCGCCCGGCTGGCCGCGGTCGACGGCCGCCGGGTCGCCCAGGGCCGTGACTTCGGCCCGGACGGGCAGCTCAAGGGCGCCGCCGCCGGTCAGGTGCTGCACCTCGACGAGGCGAACGCGCGGGCGCTGGCCGCCGCGCTGGAGAACGCCGCGTTCTCGGTGCGCGCGGTGGAATCGAAGCCGTACCGCCGCTCCCCGTACGCCCCCTTCCGTACCACCACGCTCCAGCAGGAGGCCTCCCGGAAGCTCGGCTTCGGGGCGAAGGCCACCATGCAGGTCGCCCAGAAGCTGTACGAGAACGGCTTCATCACCTATATGCGTACGGACTCCACGACGCTCTCCGATACGGCGGTCGCGGCGGCCCGGGCGCAGGTCACCCAGTTGTACGGGGCCGACTATCTGCCGGACCGGCCGCGGACCTACGCGGGCAAGGTGAAGAACGCCCAGGAGGCGCACGAGGCGATTCGCCCTTCGGGTGATCGTTTCCGCACTCCGGCCGAGACCGGTCTCAGCGGTGATCAGTTCCGTCTCTACGAGCTGATCTGGAAGCGGACCGTCGCCTCCCAGATGAAGGACGCGGTCGGCAACTCGGTCACCGTCCGGATCGCGGGCACCGCCTCCGACGGCCGGGACGCCGAGTTCACCGCCTCCGGCAAGACGATCACCTTCCACGGCTTTATGAAGGCGTACGTCGAAGGTGCCGACGACCCGAACGCCGAGCTGGACGACCGCGAGCGGCGGCTGCCGCAGGTCGGCGAGGGCGACGCGCTGCGCGCCGACGAGATCACCGCCGACGGCCACGCCACCAAGCCGCCCGCCCGCTACACCGAGGCGTCGCTGGTCAAGGAGCTGGAAGAGCGCGAGATCGGCCGCCCGTCGACGTACGCCTCCATCATCGGGACCATCCTCGACCGCGGGTACGTTTTCAAGAAGGGCACGGCCCTGGTGCCGTCCTTCCTCTCCTTCGCGGTCGTCAATCTGCTGGAGAAGCACTTCGGCCGGCTCGTCGACTACGACTTCACCGCCAAGATGGAGGACGACCTCGACTGCATCGCGCGCGGCGAGGCGCAGGCGGTGCCGTGGCTGAAGCGTTTCTACTTCGGCGAGGGTACGGCGCACGAGGGTTCGGCCGCCGAGGCCGGGAACGGCGACGGCGATCATCTCGGCGGGCTGAAGGCGCTGGTCACCGACCTGGGGGCGATCGACGCCCGGGAGATTTCCAGCTTCCCCGTCGGCGACGGCATCGTCCTGCGCGTCGGCCGCTACGGCCCGTACATCGAACGCGGTGAGAAGGACACGGAGGGCCACCAGCGCGCCGACGTGCCCGATGATCTGGCGCCCGACGAGCTGACCGTGGAGTACGCGGAGGAGCTGCTCGCCAAGCCGAGCGGTGACTTCGCGCTGGGCAAGGACCCCGCCTCGGGCCACGAGATCGTCGCCAAGGACGGCCGCTACGGTCCGTACGTCACCGAGATCCTCCCCGAGGGCACCCCGAAGACCGGCAAGAACGCGGTCAAGCCGCGGACCGCCTCCCTCTTCAAGTCCATGTCCCTCGACACGGTCACCCTGGCCGACGCGCTGAAGCTGATGTCGCTGCCGCGGGTCGTCGGCGCGGACGCCGAGGGCGTGGAGATCACCGCACAGAACGGCCGCTACGGCCCGTATCTGAAGAAGGGCACCGACTCCCGTTCGCTGGAGACCGAGGACCAGCTCTTCACCATCACGCTGGAGCAGGCGCTGGCGATCTACGCCCAGCCCAAGCAGCGGGGCCGGGCCGCGGCCAAGCCGCCGCTGAAGGAGCTGGGGACGGACCCGGTGAGCGAGCGGCCGGTGGTGGTCAAGGACGGCAGGTTCGGTCCGTACGTCACCGACGGCGAGACCAACGCGACCCTGCGGACCGGCGACAGCGTGGAGACGATCACGCCGGAGCGCGGCTATGAGCTGCTGGCGGAGAAGCGGGCGAAGGGGCCCGCGAAGAAGACGGCGAAGAAGGCCGTGAAGAAGGCACCCGCCAAGGCGGCCGCGAAGAAGACCGCCGCGAAGAAGACCACGGCGGCCAAGACGGCTGCGCAGAAGACCACCGCGAAGAAGACCGCCGCGAAGAAGACGGCGGCCACGAAGGCGGCGGCCGCGTCGAAGACGGTCGAGGAGTAGCGGCCGGAGCGGCGGTCGCGGACCGGACGGACAGCGGGCTCGGGCCCGGTGCGCCCTGTACCCCCACCGGGTACGGGGCGCATTCGTTCGCGGCCCCGTACGGTGCCCCCGGTGAGCGGCCCCGTACACCGCGTAACGCCTGGTAACGCCCTCGTATCAAAGGGGTAAGGCACTCGCTGCAACGTACCGCCGTCCGTTCGGAGGGGCCTCCGGCAGCGGTGGCGGTCCGGCTAGGCTGGGCGGATGACGCGAGCCGAGCAGCCAGACGAGCCGAAGGCGGTCGTGAGCGCCGTCTCAGAGACTGCCTCAGACTCCGCCGGAGCCACCCCCGCCCCCGGCACCGGCCCCGACGAGGCCCTCGCCGCCGACTCCCGGGAGCGCGCCCTGCGCTCGCTGCTCAGAGTCCCGTCGCTGCGACGGCTGTGGAACGCGCAGGTCGCCGGGGGTGTCGCGGATACGGTCGGACTGCTCGTCCTGGTCCTGCTCACCCTTCAGGCCGCGGTCTCCGACGCCACCTTCGGCGACGGCTACCGCGGGGCCGCCTTCGCCGTGGCCGCCGTGCTCGGTGTCCGGGTCGTCACGACGGTCCTCTTCGGCGCCGTTCTGCTCGGCCCGCTGACCTCGCTGACCGCGCCGTCGGGCCCGCTCGACCGCCGCTGGACGATGATCGGGGCGGACGGGCTGCGGCTCGCGCTGCTGATCGTCGCCCCCCTGTGGATCGACTGGACACCCGCCAACGCCACCCTGCTGCTCCTGGTGACCGTCTTCGTCACCGCTGCCGCGGAACGCCTGTGGACGATCGCGCGCGACGGTGCGGCCCCGGCGCTGCTGCCCGCGCCGCCGCCGGAGGGCGCGGCCGTGCGCCCGCTGCCCGACCATCTGGACGCCCTGCGCCGTCTCTGGCTGCGGACGTCGTTCGTGGTGATCCCGGCGGGCGCCGCGGTGCTGCTGGCCGCCGTACTCGTGAGCGAACTGCTGGGCACCGGCGTCGAATGGTTCCAGCTCCACCAGGCGGCCCTCGCCTCGTACATCGCCGCCGGGCTGTTCGCCGCATCGGCTTCCCTGCTGTGGGCGGTCCAGCTGCCCGGCGGCGGGACCCCGCGGCCGCGCTCCCCGCTGGAGGGCCTGCGCAGGCCGCTCCTGGCGGGCGGTCCGGACGGCGGACGGGCCGTCGACAAGGGCCGCACCGGCTCGGTGACGCTGTTCGTCCTCGGCTGTGCCGCCGTCGCCGCTGCGATCGCCGCGGCCGTCGCCGTCTCCGTACTGCATGCGTACGACCTGGCGGGCGGGCCCGCCGCGTACGCCCTCCTCGTCCTCGTCCTCACCGGCGGTACGGGGATCGGCATCCGGGCGGCCACCGCCGTCCTGCCCGCCCTGTCGCGCCGCCGGCTCCTGGCCCTCGCGCTCGCCGTGACCGGTGTCGCGCTGCTGGCCATGGGGCTGGTGCCGGATACGGCGACCGTCCTGTTCATCGCCGCGACGGCCGGATTCTCGGCCGGTGTCGCGGCGGCCACCGGGCATGCGCTGCTCGACCAGGAGACCGAGGAGCCCCGGCGGGCCCGGATGACGGACCATCTCCAGGCCGTGGTCAGGGTCGCGATCGCGCTCGGCGCGCTGGTGGCACCGCTGCTGGCGGCGGCCATCGGACCGCACCGGCTCGCGGGCGGCGACTTCGTCTTCGCACACGGCGGCGCCGCGTTCACGCTGATGCTGGCGGGCGCGCTGCTGCTGCCCGTCGCCGCGATCGTGCTGGCCAAGACCGACGACCGGGCCGGCGTACCGCTCCGGCGCGACCTCGGGGACGCCCTGCGCCGCGGCGCCGACCCGCAGCAGGCCACCGCCCCGAACGGTTTCTTCATCGCGATCGAAGGCGGCGACGGAGCCGGGAAGTCCACCCAGGTCGAGGCGCTCGCCCGGTGGATCCGCGACAAGGGCCACGAGGTCGTCGTCACCCGCGAACCGGGTGCCACCCCGGTCGGCAAACGGCTCCGTTCGATCCTGCTGGACGTCTCGTCCGCCGGTCTGACCAGCCGTGCCGAAGCGCTGCTGTACGCGGCCGACCGCGCCGAGCACATCGGCTCGGTGGTCCGCCCGGCGCTGGAGCGCGGCGCCGTGGTGATCACGGACCGCTATATCGACTCGTCCGTCGCCTACCAGGGCGCCGGCCGGGACCTCTCGCCGACGGAGATCGCACGCATTTCGCGCTGGGCGACGGAGGGGCTGGTTCCGCATCTGACCGTCCTGCTGGACGTCTCCCCGGAGACCGCGCGGGAACGGTTCACCGAGGCGCCGGACCGGCTGGAGTCGGAGCCGCTGGAGTTCCACCAGCGGGTACGGTCCGGTTTCCTCACGCTGGCCGCCGCCGACCCCGGACGTTATGTGGTCGTGGACGCCGGACAGGAGCCGGAGGCCGTCACCACCGTCGTACGGCACCGGCTCGACCGGATGCTCCCCCTGTCCGCCGCCGAGATCCGGGCGCGGGAAGAGGCCCGCAAGGCGGCCGAGGAGGAGGCGCGGCGCAAGGCGGAGGAGGAAGCCGCCCGCAAGGCGGAGGAGGAACGGCTGGAACGCGAGCGGCAGGAGCAGCTCGCCAAGCTGCGCGCCGAGGAGGAGGCGCGGCGCAAGGCCGAGGAGGAGGCCGCGCGGCAGCGCGAGGCCGAACGGCAGGCGGAGGAGGCGCGGCAGCGCGCCGAGGAGGCCCGCCGGCTCGCCGAGGAGGAGCGCCGCAAGCGGGAGGCCGAGGAGCAGGCCCACCGCGAGGAGCAGGAACGCCTCCGCAGGCTCGCCGAGGAGCAGGCCCGGCTGCGGGCCGAGGCCGAGGAGCGGCGGCTGGAGAAGCAGCGCCTGGCGGAAGAGGCGCTGCTGCGGGCCGAGGAAGTGCGCCGGCAGGCGGAGGAGGCCAGGCTGGCCGCCGAGGCGGAGGCCGCACGGCTGGCGGCGGAGGCCGAGGAGGCACGGCTGGTGGCGGAGGCCGAGGAGGCGCGGCGCCGGGCCGAGACCACGGTGACGACGGAGCTTCCGGCACCGCCGGTACGGGACGCGGGCGCGGGCTCCGCCCCGGACTCCGCTGTGGAGTCGGCGAACGAGATCACCGTACCGACGCCGATCGTCCGGCCGGACGACGAGACGCACGAGATTCCCCAGCTCACGCCGGAGCAGATGAGGGAGGCGGAGGAGACCGCGGTCCTGCCGCCGGTGCGGGACGCCGACGAGACCGCGGTCCTGCCTTCCGTACGGGACGCGGACGAGACGGCCGTGCTGCCTCCCGTACGGGGCGAATCGCCCGCCGACCGGGTGCCGCAGAGCATCTTCCGCGACGACGACGCCGATGAGAACGATGCCCGCGGTGTCGGTGAGGGTGGTGTCGGGCCGAACGACCGTACGCGCGAGCTGCCCCAGGTCGACCCGGAGACGGGCGCCCCGCGGCGGCGGTCCGACTGGGCGGAGGAGACCCCGCTGGACGATCTGCCGACGCTCGCCGACGAACTGTTCGGGTCCCAGGACGACGGGGACCGGCGGGACGGGCGCGGCGGCGGCCGGGGCGGGCCGCGTCGCGGCAACTGAGCCCGCGGCGGTACGGATCCGGGGTGTACGGATCCGGGTGGCAGGGGTCCGGGGCGGTCGGGGGTGGATACGGCCCTGACGTGCGCGTTCTCGCGTTGTCGTACCCACCCCTCACAATGGGGACCACGCGGCACGGTTCCGGACCACCCCCCCCGGGACCGGCGCCGTGGCCAGGGCCCGGCGCTTCGGGGCCGGGGACCGGGGATCCGAGAAGGAGGGGTGACGGCATGACGGTCTGGGACGACCTCGTCGGTCAGGACCGGGTGCGGGAGCAGCTCGAAACCGCCGCGCGGGACGCCGATGCGCTGGTGACTGCCGAGGCGGCGGGGACCGCGCCGCCGGAGGCGTCCAAGATGACGCATGCCTGGCTGCTCACCGGCCCGCCCGGTTCCGGGTCGGCGACTGCGGCGAGAGCCTTCGCGGCGGCGCTGCACTGCATCAGCCCCGACCGTGCGCTCGGCGGAGTGCCCGGCTGCGGCTTCTGCGACGGCTGCCACACCGCCCTCGTCGGGACCCACGCCGATGTGGAGGTCGTCCGTACGGATGTGCTCTCCATCGGCGTCAAAGACACCCGGGAACTGGTCCGCCGGGCCCAGCTCTCGCCCGCCGGGGGCCGCTGGCAGGTGATCGTCCTGGAGGACGCCGACCGGCTCACCGAGGGCGCGGGCAATGTGCTGCTGAAGGCCGTCGAGGAACCCGCGCCGAGAACGGTGTGGCTGCTGTGCGCACCCTCCCAGGAGGATGTGCTGCCGACGATCCGCTCGCGCTGCCGCCATCTGACACTGCGGACGCCCCCGGTCGACGCGGTCATGGATCTGCTCGTACGGCGCGACGGGATCGAGCCCGAGGCCGCTGCGGCTGCCGCCCGCGCCACCCAGGGCCATATCGCGCGGGCCCGGCGGCTGGCGACGGACGAGGGGGCGCGCGCCCGGCGTGCGACGGTTCTGAAGCTGCCGCTGCGCGTGGGTGATGTGGGCGGCGCCCTGAAGGCCGCCCAAGAGCTGATCGACGCGGCGGCGGAGGACGCCAAGCAGGTCGCGGACGAGGTCGAGACCAAGGAGACCGAGGAGCTGAAGGCCGCGCTCGGCGCCGCCCAGGGCGGCCGGATGCCCCGCGGGACGGCGTCGGCGATGAAGGAGCTGGAGGACCGGCAGAAGAAGCGGCGTACGCGTACGCAGCGGGACAGCCTGGACCTGGCGCTCAGTGATCTGACCGGCTTCTACCGCGATGTCCTGGCGCTGCAGTTCGGCAGCCGGATCGCCCTGGCCCATACGGACGTCCAGGACGCCGTCGACCGGATCGCCCGCGAGTCGACCCCGGAGGGAACACTGCGCCGGATGGAGGCGATCCGGCAGTGCCGGGAGGCCCTGGGGGCGAATGTGGCCCCGCTGCTGGCGGTGGAGGCGATGACGATGGCGCTGCGGGCGGGCTGAGCGGGCGGGGTGCACGGTCGCAGGGCGGTCCTGTGCGGCCCGACGGGAGTCCGCACCGGCGACGCCCACCCCTTGTCCGCCACCCTTCTCCCCTCCCATCCACTCGTATCCCATTCACTCGTACGAGCCGGGAGTGGGGGAAATAAGGAGGTAAAGGGGTTGTATGCGGGATGCTTCGCCTAGGCTCCGGGGATGGACCGACGCCGTTTGCTCCGCAGTTCCGCTCTCGCGCTGGCAGCCACGGGCCTGCTGCTCTCCGGCTGCACCGGCGGGGGCTCCTCGTCCAGCGCCTCGGCAGCGCCCTCGAAGGGCGGTTCGGGCCAGGGCGCGCGGTCCGCTCCCACGGCGGAGCTGAAGCCGTACTACACACAGAAACTGTCGTGGCGGAAGTGCGGCACCTCGGGCTTCGAGTGCGCCACCCTCAAGGCACCCCTGGACTACGCGAAGCCCGGCGGTGACTCCGTCGAGCTGGCGGTGGCCCGAAAGAAGGCGACCGGCCCCGGGGCGCGGCTGGGCTCCCTGCACGTCAATCCGGGCGGGCCGGGCGGTTCCGCGGTCGACTTCCTCCAGTCCTACGCGGGCATCGGCTACCCCGCGCCCGTCCGAGCCCGCTACGACATGGTCGCCATGGATCCGCGGGGAGTGGCCCGCAGCGAGCCCGTCGAATGCCTCGACGGCAAGGGCATGGACGCGTACACCCGGGTCGACCAGACCCCGGACGACCAGCGCGAAGCGGGCGAGCTGCGCACGGCGCTGAAGGGCTTCGCGGCGGGCTGCGAGAAGAAGTCCGGCACGGTCCTGCCGCATGTGTCCACCGTGAACGCGGCCCGTGACATGGACGTCTTCCGGGCCGCCCTCGGCGACACCGAGCTGTCGTACGTCGGCGCTTCGTACGGCACCTTCCTGGGCGCGACGTACGCGGAGCTGTTCCCCGCACGGACGGGCCGGCTGGTGCTCGACGGGGCGATGGACCCCTCGCTTTCGGCGCGGCAGCTCAACCGGGACCAGACGGAGGGCTTCCAGACGGCGTTCCAGGCCTTCGCCACGGACTGCGTCAAACGGAAGGACTGCCCCCTGGGCCGTACCTCCGCCGCCGACGCCGGGTCCCGCCTCAAGGCGTTCTTCGACCGGGTGGACGGCAAGCCGGTGGCGACGGGAGAGAGCCGGGAGCTGACCGAGTCGCTGGCGACGACGGGCGTCCTGGCCGCGATGTACGACGAGGCGGCGTGGCCGCAGCTCCGGGTCGCTCTCACCGACGCGATGGCCGGCCGGGGCGCGGGGCTGCTGACGCTCGCCGACGCCTACTACGAGCGCGAAGCGGACGGTACGTACTCGAACCTGATGTTCGCCAACGCGGCCGTGAACTGCCTGGACGCCCCGCCCGCCTTCCCGGACGAGCACGAGGTCCGGGCGGCGCTGCCCGACTTCGAAGAGGTGTCGCCGGTCTTCGGCCGCAACTTCGCGTGGGCGGCCCTGAACTGCGCGTACTGGCCCACCCCCGCCACCGGCACCCCCCACCGCATCGAGGCGAAGGGCGCGGCCCCGATCCTGGTCGTCGGCACCACCCGCGACCCGGCGACCCCCTACAAGTGGTCCCGCTCCCTCGCGTCCCAGCTCACCTCGGGCCGGCTGCTCACCTACGACGGCGACGGCCACACGGCGTACGGCCGCGGCAGCGACTGCATCGACACCGCGATCAACACCTACCTCATCGAGGGCACCCCGCCCCAGGACGGCAAACGCTGCCGCTGACACCGGCCGGGGCCGGTCCCGGGCCGCCGGAACCGGCCCCGGTGCTGGTCGGAGGGGCGATGGTCGGGAGCACCCGCCGTAACCCTGTAGACTCAGCTCCGCTGCTGATGCGAACGTTCTCTCACGAGAAAGTTGCTTCGGTGCAAGCGCCGCCTTAGCTCAGTTGGCCAGAGCAACGCACTCGTAATGCGTAGGTCTCGGGTTCGAATCCCGAAGGCGGCTCTGAAGAACCTCAGGACTCACTCGCCGTGACCTGGGGTTTTTCGTTTTTCGGGACGGTCGGCGGTCCGGGCGGGGGTGCCGCGAGACGGTCTGCGTGAGCGATGCGTGAGCGGTGGGGCTTCGGCACTACTCCTTGAGCTTCTTCCGGCGAGCCCTCTTCTTGCCCTCGGCCTGGGCCGTCTTGGCGCGCTCGGCTTTCTTCCGGGCCTTCTCCGCCTTGCGCCGCTGAAGCGGAACCAGCTTGGCCGTGGCCTCGGCGGCGCTCTTGCCGACGTGGGGGAGGACGCTCTGGTAGATGTCCCGCGTGATCCGGGTGTCGCTGTGCCCGAGAGTGTCAGAGACGATCTTCACGTCGATGCCGGCGGCGAGCATAAGGGTGGCCGCGCCGTGGCGGAGGTCGTGCAGCCGGATCGGCGGGAGGCCGGAGGCGGCGACGAGGCGTTCGAAGAGGTCGGTGACCTTGCCGGGGTGGAGCCAGGTGCCGTATTCCTGGGTGAAGACCATGCCGGTCTCGACCCAGGCCGTTCCCCACTCCTCGCGGTCCGCGTTCTGACGTTCGCGGTGTTCCTTGAGCACGTTGACCGTGTCGTCGTCGAGTGCGATGACGCGGAAGCCGCTGTCCGTTTTGGGCTCGGAGGTCTCGACAGCCCAGCCGTCCTGGACGAGCTGCGAAGACACGGTGAGGGAGTGGGTGTCGAGGTTGGTTTCCGACCAGGGCTGGCCGCATGCCTCGCCCCGTCGCAGGCCGCGGAAGGCGATGAGGTGCCACATGGCGTACAGCCGGTCCTCAGCAACGGAGTCGACGAACGCGCCGGTCTGCGCGGTGTCCAGACCATGACGGGGGACGGCCTCTCGCCGTCTGCTCCCAGACAGCGACGCGCTCGTCCGTCCAGACGAGGGCCTTGGGCTTGCGTGCTGGGTCGATCTCGACGTGCGCGGTCGGGTTGAAGGTGATGATCTGCTGGCCGATGGCGTCGTTCAGGGCGGCGCGGAGGGTGGCCTTGACGTGCTGGCGGGTGGCGGGGCCGGTGACGCGGTGGAACGGTGGCATCGTGTCGATCGCGGCCTTCAGAGTCTTACGGTGGGCCCGGTGCTCCGCGCCCTTCCACGGGATGGTCGCGAGTTCGTCGATCGCGGCGCGTCGTTGGGCGTTCTGTTCGAGGAGCTCGGCGTTGGCGTCTTCCGCGACGGTGAGGCTGCCGACGAGGTCCTGGCCCGCGTTGAGACGGCGGCGGGTCTCCTCCACGTCGGGGAGGGGTGCCTTCTCGTCGCCGATCTCCTCCAGCATGGCCGCGATCAGCGTCATGCCCTCCGGGTCGTCGGTGTCGGTGAGGCCGAGGAGTGCGCGGACGTGGTCGAGGTCGGCCTGGGCGGCTTTGAGGGTGTCGTAGCCGGCGCGACTGAAAGAGCGGCGGGTGCCGTCTTCGCGGGGCGGGAGGCGGCGGTTCTGGTGTCGAAGCGGGCCTGCTTCTCCTCGTCGAGTGCGGCGAGTGCGGTGCGGATGAGGAGAGTGTGGTGCTCGAACTCGGGCACCATTCCGGGGTCGTTCTCGAAGACGTCTTCCTCGCCGGTGAAGCGGCGCAGGGCGTCCCAGGTGGGGACGAGTTCCTGGAAGGGGAGTTCCTGGGTCTCCTCGAGGTGGCCGACGGGGAAGATCAGGCAGACCGGGTAGGTCTCCAGGGCGGCGGCCAGGATCATGACGTCTACCAGGGGCAGGGTGGCGGGCGGCCGGATTCCATATTGGCGATCACGTTGCGTGGGATCGGGTGCCCCAGCTCCTCGCAGCGGTCGGCCAGGTCCTGCGCGCTCTGCGCAGCGCCGCACGAGCAATGCTCCGGCAGCCCCCGCGAAAGGATGGAGCCTTCCTGGCGATGCTTCTCGACGCCGCCGTCCTCGTCGTCATCGCCGCAGCTCGCTGGCATCAGCTCCGCCATCACGACCAACAGGTCGAAGCCGCCCACCAGGCTCTGCTGCATCTCCAAGTCGCCTACGACCAGGCCGCCGTCGCTCCATTGACCGCCCTCGCCCAAGGCCGGCCATCCCAGCAGATCGTGGAACGGCACATCCACCGCGTACGTCGTGCCGTCCCCAGCCAGGCGGAGCGGGTCCTCGCGGACCCTGCTTTCGACGCCCTCGTTGCCGTTCTGTCCAAAGTCGAGGCCGCTGGCCATGATCCGGATCAGCTGCTGCGACAGGCCACCGATCAGCGTGCCCTGGATGATGCCCGCCACCCCGCCCGAGTGCTGACATGGCGCGTACAGGTACTCAGCACAGGCCAGGCGCCCAGTAGCCGAGACCGTGTGGCTCGGGTACGCAGTACCGCCAAACCGAATAGCGCTCCGTCTCGTCAAGCAGAGTTCACGCCGCCACAGCCTTCGGCGCCGGGGCGCCGACGCTGATCATCAGGGCACGAGGCTGTCCCGGATCACCTTGTCGCTGGCGCGTAGGGCCGCCGCCAGTTCGCCGTGCAGATGATCCGGGATGGCCCCGGCCCCCAGCGCGCAGGCCCTGACCAGGGCACGGTAGTCCTGCGCTTCCCGATCTGTGGCCAGGGCAAGGAAGAGGGGGTGGGCCAGGACTTCGCGGGCCGCGTAGCCGTCCTCGGCTTCGGCCGTCCTGCGGTGGAGGTCTTGCACCATGCGCTGCGCGGCGGGTGTTTCGGCGGGACCGACCGCTTCGAGAATGGTGAGGCCCAGTCGGATGTCGAAGACGGTCATGCCAGGTTCCGGTGACCGTTGAAGGTAGGCCGCGATCAGTTCTGCCAGGTGGTCGCCGCATGGCTCCTGGGCGTCGCGGCGGCACAGGACGGTCAGGCACGCCGTGACGTGTTGTTCCCAGGGGTCGCCGGGCGTCGTGTCGTGGAGGAGCGCTGCTGCCGAGGTCGTGTCGCCGGAGACGAGGGCGGACAGTACGGCGACCTGGCGGCCGTCGAGCATCCGCCGGCCGACGCCCCGGTGCGACTCGATGTGCTTCAGGGCATCAACCCAGCGGCCTGCGGTGGTGAGAGTGCGGGTGCCGTCGGCGAGGAGTACGCGCCAGAGCCAAGCACGGACCTCTTGGCGGTCGGCTTCGGTCGCCGTGAGGTCCGCCGGTATCCCGACGCCGTCGAAGCTGGCATGCGCGCCTGCTTCGACGGCTCCGTACAGGTCGAGCAGTCGTTGCCGTCCCTCGTCGGCCTGGCCGGCGCGGATCTGGAGGCGGGCGAGGTTGACGACGGGTTCGAGTGCGCGGATCGTGCTCATCCCGGGCAGCGGACAGGCGTGGAGGTACGCGGCGGCGTGCTGGTGGCACAGCTTGCGCGCCAGGTCGGGAAGGCCGAGGTCGGAGGCGATGAGCGCGGCCTGGTTGTAGACGGCCGACGCCAGGCCCTGGTCGGCCTTCCGTACCGCGGTGTCGGCCAGGTCGACGAGCGCGCGGATGCGTTGGGGCAGGGGTAAGCAGGCGGGGCGGAATCGGGCGACGAGTGGAAAGCGCTGGGCGGTGGGTCCGTGCGGGTCCATGAGTCCCCCGGGGCGTGGTTTGGCGACGGTGCCCGCCCGCCGTGGGCCGACGGGCACCGTCCTCGATCTGTCGGTTGTCACCGCCAGTCGACGACGATCCGGTTCAGCGGGGTGTCGAGGGCGAAGAGACCGGGGCGCTGTTCGATGGACGGGGCGTCGAGGTGCTGGATTTCGAAGGTGGCCTCCCGGCCGCGGTACTCCCGGTCCCAGGTGCGGACGGCGTCGGCGACCGTCGCGGTCAGCTCCTCGCTGCCGGGGCCGTGGCCGATGACGCCGAACTCCCAGAGCTTGCCGCCCTCCGGGGTCCTCTTCTCCAGCAGTCGCCGGGCCAGGTAGGTGACGGCGCCCTTCTCGACGGCCGCGGTGGACGAGGGGTACGGGTCTTCGGCGAGCAGCCCGCCCTTGGCGCTCTGGGGGAAGAGCATCCGGATCAGCCCAGAGGGCAGGGAGCAAGTGAGGAACAGCTCCATCCATTCCGGCGACTCCATGGCGCGGACCGTCATACCGGTCCACTCCTCGGTGCGCGGCTGCTCCAGCACACGGGCGACGGCGTCGGCGTCGATGTACTGGCCGGCGGGTGCCTGGAGCCGGACGGTTCCGTCGGCACTGAGCGGGATGACACGGCGGTCGTCGTCGGCGATGCCCCGCCGGAGCGGCATGAAGGTGTTCATCTCGCTGCCGAGCGACGTCCACCGGCCGTCGCGCTGTTCGTACGCGATGGAGCGGGCGACGCTGCCCTTGAGGCGCTGGGGGACGAGGAGCCGTCCGCCGGGGGCGAGCTGTTCCAGCCAGGCGTGCGGCACACCGTGCGCGCCGACGGTCGCGATGATCCGGTCGTACGGTGCGCCCTCGGCGTATCCGAGGGCTCCGTCCCTGGTCACGGCCTCGACGTTGGTGACCCCGGCTGCGGCGAGGTGGGCACGGGCACCCTCCACGAGGTCGTCGTCGACGTCGAGGGTGATGACGTGACCGGTCTCGCCGACCAGGTGTGCGAGAAGTGCGGCGTTGTAGCCGCTTCCGGCGCCGAGTTCGAGGACGCGGTCACCGGGACGGACATCGAGCTGGTCCAGCATGAGGGCGACGACCCCCGGCTGGGAGGCGCACGAGATGGAGGTGCCTTCGGTGTCGTACTTGATGTGCACCGGCGCATTGGCGTACGCATCTTCGAGTGACGCGTCAGGCACGAACACATGGCGGGGGACGGCCCGCAGGGCGGTCTCGACGGCTGCGGTGCGGGCGTGTCCGTTCGCCCGGATCTGGTCGACCAGGGCGTTCCGGAGGCGCTCGGCCTCCGCCGAGTCGGTGGTGATCGTGTCGGTGTTCACCGCGCCGACGCTGTCGACGTCCGTTGCTGCTCCGCTGAGGGACGCGGTGTTGTCACTGGTTCCCATGACTACCTCTCGTGCGATGTTGAACAGAGCGCTCTGGTCGTCCCGAAGGAGACCGGCGCGGTTGGCGTGGAAGATCACGTGGTGGGCGAGCACCGCCCGCAGGCCACGGGTGAGACCACCGTGGTCCGCGAGATCGGCGAGCGCCGCCCCGGCCCGATCGAAGGCGGTGACCCATTCGTCATGCCTGTGGAACGGGCCGCCCGGGTGGCAGAGACCGCGGGCGTCGGCCGTCATCAACTTCCGTACGGCGGGAGCAAGCTCGGCAGCCCGTTCGGCCGGCAGCGGATCGGTGGCCGCTCGAAGGGCGGCGACCTTTGACCAGACGTCCCCCTGCTCGAACCAGTCGAGCCCGGCACCGCGCAGCATGGCGCTCACCAGCAGGACGACGGTCTCCCGCCGCCCAAGGCGCTTCGGTCCCGGCTGGTACGTCAGCAGGTGGCGGGAGTCGCTGTGGAACAGTTCGTGGGCCGCGTCCATGGCTACCCGGCCGCCGAACGCGTC
Source organism: Streptomyces sp. NPDC094448 (assembly GCF_044763775.1). Lineage (NCBI taxonomy): Bacteria > Bacillati > Actinomycetota > Actinomycetes > Kitasatosporales > Streptomycetaceae > Streptomyces > Streptomyces sp. NPDC094448. Next base: position 305,677 of record NZ_JBIWGU010000004.1, read on the forward strand.
GGTCTCCGGCTCGTACATACCAGGCCGCCACGATACGACTGAACCCTCACCGACCAGGTCGTCCAGCAGCGACTCCACGACTGGGGCCGATTCGTCGGCGCGGTACCGCAGGGGCCAGGGCTGCTTGTTCATGAACCACCAGCCGGAGAGCTGCCCGGCCGCCTCAGCGGTGATCAGCGCGGGGGCGAGGTGTTCGGTGATGACCAGCTGGGCGCGCGAGCGGTCGACGAAGGTGATGTTGTGCTGGTGCCAGCGGTCGGAGGGCATTGGGGTCCTTCGGTCAGGCGGATCAGGCGATGAGAAGGCAGGAGTCCCAGGAGGATCGGGCCGGGGTGCTGGTGCTGGGCGCGATGAGCGCCAGGGCGAAACCGGCGGCACCGTCGAGCAGGCCAGGATCTCCGCTCCCGACCGCTGCGCCTGGTGGGTGGATCTTGTCTAGGAGTGCCGGGATGGCGGCGCGTATCCGGTCCGCGGTCGTGGCATGGGCGTCCTCCGCGACACGGGCCGCCAGGTGGGCGAGCCCCGCAAAGCCGTGGCAGAGGCCGTTGTCTGTGGTGTCCTTGAGCTGATCGGAGTCGGTGAGGGCGGCCACAAGAGCGCTCTCCGCCCGGATACGGCGGTCGGTGTCGCTGAGGGCGAGCGCTGCGAGCTGCTGAGCACGGGCGAGGCCGGCGGTCCCGTAGCACCAGGACGGTCGCCGGGGCGCGGACGAGGTGACGCGGCCGGTCCGTAGTTCGTCGCGGGTGATCCAGTACGGCCACGCCGAGCTGTCACCGGTCTCCCAACGGTCCAGCCACGACAGGATGGTGCGCATCGCCGCGTGGTGGCCGCTGACGACGGTGCCGTGCCGGGCGGCCAGGGCCAGGAGGGCGAGTACGCCGCCGATGCCGTGCGCCATGCCGTGGTTGGCGTGGCCGCCGGGGAAGCGGTCATCCGGGTTGCCCGAGGGGCCGGTCTCCGTCCACCAGCCGGGCAGGGTCTCGTCCTGGTCGATCAGTGGTTCGGTGAGGCGTACGCAGTAGTCGAGCACGGCACGAGTCGAGGGGCCGTCGGGGCTGCGCCGCAGAAGATGGGCCCCATACCCGGTGAGCCCTCGGATGCCGTCGAACTCGGCGAGCTGCGGTAGCCGTCCGGCGTCGATGCGGCGATGGGCGGCCTCCAGACGGCGTCGGACGTCGATCACGATCTGTCGGTCCAACGAGTCCAGGGCACTCTGATAGGCCCCGGGGAGTTGGTCCGCCGCGCAGGCCAGGGCATGGGTGAGGGCGGGAGCGCCGTAGAAGGGGTGGCTGTCGTGACCGCTGGTGAGGGGTTGCCGGGAGGCGGCGGCGAGCCAGTCGTGAGCGCGTTGCCATGGCCCGAGGCCGCACGCGGCCCGTTCGATGTGCAGGAGTGCGATGCCGGGAGGGCCATAGGCCAGATGTTGCCCGTACGCGGGCACGGCCCAGGACCGGGGCACATCGGGATCGGCGAGTTGGGACGAGATGGCGTCGACCAGGTCGAGGGTCGGGCGTGTGGTCATGACGACCTCCCTTTTGTACGGGCGATCCAGGCGAGAGCGGCGGCGCGCGCCAGGTAGAGGCACACCTCCTCCTTGGGGAAGTTCACCGCGACATGCCGCACGAAGTGGACATGCAAGAGGGACGTCAGAACGTCATCGACGGCGATTCCCTGGGTGTCTGGGCCCGGGAGATGCGGCCGATAGGCGGCAAGGGCCGCGTCCCGTTCCGCCCACCCGGACACGATGGCGTCCCCGCCCGGTGCTCCGCGCAGCGCCGCCCAGTCGCCACGGGAGTCGGCCAGCCGTACAGCCTCCGTGAATTGCGGGCGCGGTACAGGTGCGGGAGCCGTTGGTGGAATGTGGTCGATCAGCCACCGCATCCCGGCTTCCGTGCTGCCGAGGAAGGCAGAGGCGATGGCGACGGTGTGCGCCGCCACCAGGGCGCGTTGGCGGGGACGCTGCCGCTGCGCGAGCTGCGCCACCACGGCGCGCGAGTCAGCCCGGAAGACATCCTCGGCAGCGTCCCACGCCGCTCCGGAACCCCAGCGGCCCATCTCGCGGTACGAGGTGGGATAGCGCAGATCGGCCAGCAGGCCGTCCCGTCGCAGTTCGTCGGCCCACTCGCTCACGGCACGGGCAGTCTTGGCGAAGACGTCCGGATGGGGGAGGGCGATACGGAGGCGGAGATGCTGGGCCGGGTCGCGGAAACGGATGAACCACCAGGGTGGGTTGCCGAGCCGTTCCAGCAGGCCGGGTAGGTGCTGGGTGAGCACGGTGTTCTGGCGGCGGCCGTCTCCGTACAGGGTGGCCAACAGTACGGAGGAGGTGGCTGGCGGCTGCATCTGTGCTGGTGAGAGTGCACGAGCCGGGGTGGGGGCGGGCAGGGGCGGCCACGCCGTAGGCCGTACCGCCTTGAGGGGCACGACCACCTCGTGGGCTCGACCGCCGCACCAGCCGTATGTCTCCGAGGCTTCGACGAGCACGGCGGTGTGCGCACGGTCGAGGTGCTGGCGGAGCAGCGTTCGGTGACCGGCCTCGTCGAGGTCGAGGAAGAGGTGCTGGTCCCCCTCCACGAGATAGACCTGCCGCGGCAGCCGCCGCCGAACCCGCCAGTCGGCCAGGGCCGCGTCCCACTTGGCGCCGCTGGCCAGCTCCGACGACTCCAGCCGCCAGCGCGCCGGGGCCAGCACCGTACGTCCGTAGCGGAGGCGCGGAAGGAACGGCATCGCTGCGGCGACGCCCCAATCGAACACGGTGACCTGCGCGCACTGGGCCCGGGACAGCTCGGTGAGAAACCGCGCCAGCGGCGGGGTGTGGGTACGCAGGTTCAGCGCGTTCATCCCCACGGCTTCGACGCGGTGGCCCCGCTCGGGGGCGGCCAGGTACATCCGGCGTCCGTCGCACGCGACCGCGAGGTCGTCGAGGGTGAGAACGCCCGGGTCGGGGGCCCGATGCTCCTGGAGGCTGATCACGGTGGGCAGAACCTGAGGTGTGCGAGTGACGTGAGCGCTCTCGGGGAGCAGCGGCGGGAAGGAGAGCTGCGCGGGCACGGTGTCGCCGTCCGCAGTCGGCAGATCGGCCAGCTCCGCGCTCAGCGCCTCCCGATCACCGGGCTCCAGCACACCGAGGAAGCGGCCCGTGGAGACGCCTGCCCCGCGTGACACGCTCACGACCTCCAGCCGGAACCGCCCGCGCCGCACATCGTCCAAGCCGGCCGAGTGCACCCGTACGCCTACTTCCAGGTGCGGCGGAACCCGTGGTTCGTCGGGGCCCACATCGAGAGCGGCGATCAGTTCGTCGGTGAGGACGACCTCCTCCTGGCCTTCGAGCGCGGCCGTCTGCGCCAGGCCTACGAGTACGTCGTCCCGAGCGGAGACCTGAGGTCGACGCGCACCGGCCGGAGTGCCTGGGTAGCCGTCGGGATAGCCGATGCCGCTGTCCGCCACGACCTCTTTGAGGGGCACCATCGTGCCGATGCCGTACCGCTCGTAGAACCGCTGGTGATACTCACCCCACGCGGCGGTTCCATACGGGCGGGCGCTCAACCGGGTCAATACGAGCGCGGCACGTTCGACTTCCCGGGCCACCGCCTCCGGCAGTACGAGCTGGGCTTTCAGCCGTAGGTCGAACGCGATGGGGTGGCCATTCCCGTCCGGCACGAGCTCCCGCATCCGCGCGGCGGCTCTCTCCCGACCGTCATGCGTGGGGCACTCCCTCAAGGCTGCCCGGATCGCGCGCAGCTCGGCCACCGTCTTCGAGATCGGTGCAATGCTCTCGGCTTCGACGGCGTCGAGCCGGTCGACGAGGTGCCCGAGAGCGTCGGTCTCCGTGCTCGGGGCGTGCAGGCTGGTGATCAGCACTCGCCGTCGAATCAGCTCCGCCAACAGCCGACGAGTCTTCTCCGGCCCGGCCCCGGGGAACTCTGCCCGGAGCTTGCTCCGAAGTGTGCCCACCCTGATCGGCGCCTCGGCCGCAGTGAGGGCCGCCTGCACTGGTGCGGTAAGGGTCAGCGATGCCTCGACAGCGCGGGTCTCGTCGCCTTGGTCATCAGACTGAAACGGCACGATGAGCCGGTCCCCACGGACCGACGCGGTGCTGTTGGCAACAACGGGCAGCCGTTCGAGCAGCTCCGCGCACGACTCCAGCCGCTGTACGACCGTGGCCAGCCACTCTGCCCCGGCTCGGCCGACGAGCACGTGCTCCTCGCCCCACTCCGAACTCGCCCGCGATCCGAATGATGCGGCGGCCACACCGGCGAACAGCCCAAAGGGAGTCGCCCGATGCTGGGCCCGCAACAAATACCGGACCACGGAAAGCACCGCACGCCGGAGAGCCCGCGGATCGGGCCGTTGACCTGTGCACAGACTCTGCACTTGCGTGGCCAGCGCCGGACTAGAGTGCTGCAAGGTCTCGACGAGGTCCTCGTTCGCCCAGACCGCACGCAGCCACATTGCTTGAGCTGCTGCGGCACCGGGCAACCCGCCGTCCAGGTCGGGCCACGGAGGGACCGCCAGCGGCGGCAAAGCGACGGCGCGCACGAGGACGGTTGTTCCGGCGCGGAACGCCGCGGTCGTGGTAACCACCGATTACCTCCGTAGGGTGTGGGAACGGGTGGCTGGTGCCGCCGCACGGAGGCGGCGGCACCAGCCGAACTGGCCACAGACAGGTCAGGCGACGTTGGTGGTGCAGGCTCCGCAGGTGGTGCCGCAGTTGTCGTCGGTCAGGTTGACCAGCCCAGCGGGGTCGGCGATCTCGACGAGGGAGACGTCCAGGTCGAAGCCGTCCGACGCCTCCCGCGCCTGGGGGCGGACCTGGGTGAGACTGGGGACCACGATGTTGCGCGTCATGGTGACTACCTCCTTGTTTCGTGGGTTCACTGGTTGATGCAGCCGACGGGTCGTTCATCCGTCGCTGGTGAGCTGAAGCTCGGCCCAGACCTCCTTGCCCCATGGACACCTGTCCGAGCCGTACAGGTCATAGCCCCAGCAGTCCGACACCGCGTCGATGAGAAGCAGGCCGCGGCCCGACTCATCACCGTGGTCCGCGTGGCCGGCGGCGGGCAGACGCTCCGGATCCCAGTCCACGACCCCGACACGGACTCGCGACGCGCTCGGGCGTCCCACGGTCAGACGGATGTCGTGGCACGAGGTGTGCTTCGAGGCGTTCGCGATCAGCTCCGTGACGATCAGCACGGCACCGTCGGCGAGCTCATCGAGGCACCACGCACCGAGTACACGCTGGACGAGCTTGCGGCAGGTCTCAGCAGTGGACGGCTGGCACGGGATGGTCTGGCTGTAAGCGGGGCGCCCGACACGGGCGGCATGAACAGGTGTGTTGAGACTCGTCATGGGGATGGAGCCTTCGGGTTGTCTCGGCGCCCAGTCCGCCCCTTGCGGGATATGAGCGTGCGGACCGGGCCGTCAACAGCCGCCCGGAATGGTGGGCGGCCGACACCCAGATAACCCCGGCTTCCGTTCGGCTGGTTAGGACCATCAGGCATGCGCTCAACGGGTCGACCTAGGGCGATTTGACCTAGCGTTTACCTGACGACTGGGCGACGCGAGCGCTACCGTGCCGGGATGGATGCCACGCGCAACACCGTTCTTGAGGGGTGGATGGCAGAGCACGGCTACAGCTCCAACAGCCTCGCCGACGCTGTGAACAGGTCCTTAGAGCAGTTGACCGGAAGGTCCGGAGGGCTCGACGGATCATCGGTCCGGGGCTGGAAGGCCGGCCGTGTGAAGTGGCCGAAGTCGGCCACCCGCAAGGCGCTTGAGGAGATCGCCGGTCTGCCCGCCACCGCTTTAGGGTTCGTTCCACGGGGCAGGACTCCGTCGGCCCTGGTTCCACCGCAGCAGGAGGACCCTGACATGAAGCGCCGCACACTCGTCGGCGGGATCACGGCGGCCGCCGTCGCCGCGGCCTCACCCGGCACCGCGTCGCCACGCAGGATCGGCATGAGCGACGTCGACCGTCTCCAGAAGCGCTTCGCCGAGATCATCGCCAGCGACCACCGCCACGGCGGACGGCTCGGTATCGAACAGCGCGCCGCTGCCCTCGCCGACGAGGCACTGAACCTCCAGAACGCGGGAACCGCCACCCAGCGCGTACGCAGCAGCCTCTACGCCTCCGCAGCGGCGTTCCGCTCCTCCGCGATGTGGGCCGCGATCGACGGCCGGCGCTACGACGACGCCAAGACCCACATGCGGGAGGCTCAGACCCTCGCCGAAATGTCCGGTGACCAGGCGATCAAGTTCCGCATCTGGAGCCACACGGGAACCATGTACCGGCACCTCGGCCGTCCCGCCGACGCACTCGCCGCGAACGACGTGGCCCGGAACCTGTTCCTCACCCGGCGCGACCCCCTGTTCGCGTCCCTCGGCCTGGCCCGGCAGGGGGCCATCCTGGGCACAGCCCAGGACCGCAGCGGCATGCGCCGAACCTTCGACCAGGCACAGGAGGCCATGCTGCGTTCCGACCCCACGGACTACCGCCCCGTGTGGATGCTCGCCTTCTACGACCAGGCCGAGCTGGACTCGCTCGCCCTGTCCGCGAACCTGGCCCTGGGCGACTACCCGACCGCCGAGTACCACGCCCACCGCTGCCTGGCCGCACTCCGCCCCCACATGATCAGATCCCGCGCCATCGCGACGACCCGCCTCGCCCACGCCCAGCTCGCCCAAGGAGCCGCGGACTCCGCGACGGCCACCGCGATGAAGGTCCCCACCGACGTCGCCACCCACCACGCCCGGGTAGCCCGCATGCTCCAGGAGTTCGGCGCCGCCCTGCGCGCCACCGCCCCCGGCAGCACCACCGCGCAGACCTGGACCGAGCACGCCGCCACCTGGAGGACCACCGCATGACCACCGCCCCCACCATCGAACTGCGCACCTTTACCACCCTCGACCCCGTCCGCGGCGACCTCCTCGACGTCTACGCCGACGTCCGCGCCCCGCTCCTCCACCTCCCGAACTACGCGGTCACCGCCTTCGGCGAACGCCTGGACCGCCACGGCACCGAACCGGGCTTCGTCGCCGTCCTCGCGTACGCCGGTGACGAACCGGTCGGCTACGCCTATGGCAACACCATCGAACGCGGCGACCGCTACTGGCAGCGCACCACCCCGGAGCCGACCGAGAAGTACATGGAGCACCCAGCCCTGGCCCTCAAGGAGATCGGCGTCCGGCCTGCCTGGCGCAAGACCGGCACGGCCCGCCGCATCCACGACGCCCTCCTCGCCGCCCGCGAGGAGCCGTACGCCACTCTGATGGTCAACCCAGCTGCCGGCGAGGGTAAGGTCCGCGCGCTCTACAGGACGTGGGGATACGTGGACATCGGGCAGAGCCAGCCTTCACCGACCTCGCCAGTCCTCACGGTGATGATCCACGCGATTCCCGCTAGTTCGGTGTTGGGTCTGGCACCTCACTGACGCACTATCCTCCGCTGTCGGCCGTGGCTGGGTGGGGGAGGAAGCCAGCTGAGGTGATGGACTCTCGCGGCGGAGCCGTCCAGCTGGTTGAGGAGAGGAGAGGGTGTGCGGCCCGGTGACCCCTCTGCCCTCCGAATACGAGGTGAGCGCCCTGCTTGGCGAATGAAGCGAACTCCTCTGGCTGGCTCGAAGTCGCCGCCCAGTGCGCGGGCCCGCGCTGTCCTCAGCTAGTCGATGCCAGTGCCTTTGAGGCTGTCGGGTCCGCCGGGGGCCGTGTTTCCGCAGGTGAGACAGCCGAACTGGACCCTATGCCAAGGGCTTTGAGGCTGGTCGAGTTAAATGTCAACTCCCCGTCGGAACTGAGGAGTATGTCAACAGCCTTGTCATGAAGGCTTGTTACTGCGATATCCTGATCTGTCACCCGTTCCGCTCAACCGTCCGGGACGGGGCCGTCTGCCCAGGATGAGGGGGAACGGTTGTCTGCCAGAAGTGATCGCGTCGGCCGCAGCGGAGCCCGCACCTACAGCAAGCATGAAGTGCTTAACCGGTTTGTCGGAAAAGAGATCGCGGTCATCAATACTCCGCGGATAGCACAGCTGCCGGAGCCTCTACGCCGCTTGGTGTGGATTGACCTCACTGCCGGAGATGCCGCTCTGCAGGCTGAGACGGACGACTGGCGAAAGAGCTGCTCGCCCGGCATCCTTGCCTACCACGCTTCATGGGCCCGTAACACCAAGCCCGTCGAAGTTCTTCTCGTAGAGAAGAATCACGATACGTACGAGATACTTCTTGACAACCTTACAGTGCGCCTCCTCGAGCTTGGATACGAACAGATCAAGCCGAACCAGTGGGTGCATGTGGGCCAGCGTGGTGGCCGGGTGACTCTCCAGGTGTTGCGCTGCAACAGCCTTGAACTGCCGGTGTCCTTTCTGCGGCGTAGCGACGCGGTTCTGCTCCTCAATGACCCCAACGGTGTTCCGACGTGGGCCATGCGGGATTCACTTCCGGCGGAGATCAGCGAACGCACCACATTCTTTCGTAGCTTCTCCACCCTTGGTTGGAATGTTGCCGGCGCCAAGGCGTGGGCCACGCGCGAAGATCGAATACAGCGCTACGACCTTATTACGCCCCAGATTGACAATCTCGGTGCCAGGCGGGATCTGTGTTTGGCTTGGACCGACCGAGACGATGCCCAGTGGTCCTACCTGCTGGAGACTCCGCGCGTGTGGCGGGATCAGACTGACGAGGAGATTCGCTCTGCTTTCGGTCGCAACGCCCTCGATGTGGAGATTGCATGGTATGGGCAAGATCCCAATCGTTTCCGCCATGCCAGGATGCGGATGGCGCTCACTAAAGTCGAGTACCGCGCTGTCCGCGGACGCGCAGCCGAGTGGGACGCAGCCGACTATGAGCGCAGATACGAACTCCTGGGGCCAGAGGTGAAGCCAGCTCCGAAGCCCCGCCAGCCGACCCAACTCGGCACCTTGTTCGACCTCGACTGATCCTATGCAAGGACCAAGGTAGATGAACCGACTCGGCCCATTTGAGGTGCACCCCTTTGCCGAACTCTTCCCCCTCATCGAAGGTGAAGAGTTCGACGAGATGGTACTCAATGTCAAGGAGCATGGACTTCAAGATCCAATCCTGCTCAATCACGAGCGTACCGTTCTCATCGATGGCCGCAATCGATACCGCGCCTGTCGAGCGGCTGGTATCGAGCCTACCTACAAGACGCTGCCCGAGATCTATACGGATATGATGATCACCGATCTCATTGTGTCCAAAAACGTTACCCGTCGTCAACTCACCACCGGGCAACGCGCCTTTATCGGGCTTGCCTATAAGGAACGCTTTGCGAAGGACGCTGAGCGGCGGCGAATGGATAACCTGGGTCATCAGAAGAAAATTTCTATCCCTGATGGGGATTCGCGAGAGATGCTTGGCGGCAGTGACTCGGAAAGCCTCGACAGGCTGCCTGGTGGCTCCAGCGAAAAAGCGGGAAAGATCGTTGGGGCGTCCAAAGACTCTGTAACGCGAGCTCACGCTATCGCGAAGCGGGCCCCTGAGCTTGGCGAGAAAGTCAAGGCCGGGGAAATGTCGTTGACGGCGGCCTATGGCGAGCTTAAGCACAGGGAAGCAGGGAAGCCGAAGCCGGAAGCAGCTCCCAAGGCGTCCCCAATCATGCTCACCCTGCGTACTCATAGGGGCGAGGAGGTTCCCTACCCGAAGCCAGAAGGGAAGGCCACGTTCAACCAGACGAGCGGTGATGGGATTTCCTGGGCGCGCTGGTCATGGAATCCTGTCACAGGTTGCCTGCACGGCTGTGACTATTGCTATGCTCGAGAAATTACTTCCCGCTTTAAGGACGTCTATCCAGCTGGCTTCACTCCGCTTTTTCATGACCAAAGGCTTGAAGCGCCAGCCAACACTAAGGTCCCTGGGAAGCACCAGGATGACCCAGCCTGGCGGCGAGTGTTTGTCTGCTCAATGGCAGACCTTTACGGTCGATGGGTCCCGGATGAGTGGATTCTCAAGGTGCATTCCGCGATGCTTGCCGCACCTGAATGGGAGTATTTGCTGTTGACGAAGTTTCCAGCCCGCTACGTGGGACTGGACTTGCCGCCGTCGGCCTGGGTGGGGACGAGCGTGGATGAGCAGAAGCGTGTGCGGATCGCGGAAAATGCCTTCCGGGAAATCGATGGTGTGAAGGTCAAGTGGCTATCTCTTGAGCCGCTGAAAGAGCCACTTGAGTTCTCCGACCTCTCAATGTTCGACTGGGTGGTCATCGGAGCTCAGACTGAGACTAACCAGGCGGGAGAAAAGGTCCCTGCTTTTGCGCCTCCATTTGATTGGGTGGCTCGATTGGTGGTTCAGGCACATGAGGCTGGCTGTCGGGTGCATTTGAAGCCAAATTTGTTCAATGGGCGACCTGGGATGCAAATTCCTGACGAGTACCCCGTCTGAGGTGGGAGATTTAGGCCACTCTCCTTTCTGGCTTGAGATCTGCGAGCGGCTTTTGTCGGCGAGCCGCATCGCAGGTTCATGACGTTGGCGGTAGACGTTTGCTGTGGGGCAGGTGGCAAATCCCGGTGCAATCGGTGCTGCGGGTACGGTCGCTTGGACGGCGGACTGGAGCGTGTCGAGCAGGGTTATGTTGTGATGGGAATTTGTGTGGACTTGGATCGCAACTTCGTGTCGCACAGGGAAGCTCAGGCAGGGGTCCCGCGACTGCCAGTCGGGGACTTGATTGGCGCACAACGGAAGTTGTAGCACGAAACGGGCAAAGCGGGGCCGCGGATTGCCATGCCGAGGTTAGTGGGAGTAGTTCGGGGGCGGCTTCGGTCTGGTGTGAATGACAGGTTCGCGTGAGCGATGCGTGAGCGGACTGCACGGCATCCATTGGATTAGGAGTCATGTTTGCAGAGCTGGCAGGCTTCTGACCTTGGGAAACGGGATTCTGTGTAATGGTCAGGCATCACCTGTCACGATCTTGCAGGCCCTCGTAATGCGTAGGTCTCGGGTTCGAATCCCGAAGGCGGCTCAGTCGAAAAGCCAGGTCAGACTTAGTCTGACCTGGCTTTTTTATGATCCCGGGAGGCTTGGGCGGCGACTGTGAGGGGCCGGGAGTGCCGGCCGGTCGAGGTGTGGTGGCCCCTGCTGGGGGCAGGGGCCGGGTGGGTGGTTCGGTGGGTCAGGTGCAGGCGCTGACGTGGACGGTTCTGGTGGAGGAGGTGTCGCCCCAGGGGCCGGGCGGGTTCCAGGTGGGGCTGTCGCCGTACTTGCGGTGGGCCGAGGACTGTTCGAACTTCCAGTCGCCCACGACACAGGGCACCTCGGGAGTGCCGTAGTTGTCCCAGTAGGAGCCCGTGCCGTCGGGCATGGAGCCGTTGTGGACCGTGCCGTTCGGGTCGGTGAGGCGGAACCGCAGGTCCTTGGAGTCGCACTGGGACGGCGCCCAGCCGAAGTTTCCGTTGAACTTGCACTCCGAGGTCTGGGTCGGGGTGAGCTGCCCGAACTTCTCGCCCAGGCAGAGGAGCGTGCGGACCTCGAAGGTGCTTTGCGGGTAGTGCCATCCCGACTCTCCGGCACAGTGCCAGGCGAAGTCGGCTGCCTGCGCCGGCGCGGTCTGGGCGGCGGCCGGGAGGCCCAGGGCCATGGTGCAGGCCAGCGCACCGGCCCCGGCAGCCAGCCCGGAAATCAACTTCGTACGGCGACACCCCATGGTGGTCATCACTCCTCGCGGTCGAACCTGCCGGGACCGCCGGTCGCCGAGAGCGAGTTCTCACGGTCCGGGGTCCATCCGGGAGGAGCGCTCCCCGTCCGGGGTCCGCCGCAACCCGCGGAGCCCGGAACTTCACTGCTTTGCACGTACGGGCAGGGCGCGGCCCGCGTTGCCGGGGGGCCGGTTCCGGTCGTTCTCGGGGGCCGGGGAGAGGGGAGTGGAGCGGTTCCCCTTGGTGTGCGCGGGGCGGCGGGCGGACGGCCGCGGAGCCCAGGGATACGGGGCTGGGGCATGGGCTCCGGGGCGGTCCGCCGTTCGGGCTGCTGGCGCCGAGTGCGGGCAGTGGGGGCGATCGTTCCGGATGCGGGCGGAGTCTCGGCGGCGTCCCGGAAGCGCGGGAAGCGCGGACTTCCCGGATCAGGGGGGTATGCGCCATTCCGTCTCTGTGCGAGCGCAGGGGACTGTCTGTTCGATTTTCGGTGAGGGCGGGGTGTGGTCGACTGTGCCCGGCTCGGCATGACCGTTTCTTTACCCGCTTTCTGTACAGCGGCTGTTCCTGCCCGGCACTCCCCCCTTCGCTCATGCTTCAGGGCGGGGTCACTGCTGGAGAGCGGCATGCCGGTCCGCGGACTTCACCTTCTCTGAGAGGAGTACGGGTCATGGGGTTCATGCGCTACAAGGCGACGGCTTTCAGCTGGGTGCTGGCGGTTCCGGCGGGCAGTGAGTGGCGGCTGTTGTTCGCAGAGGGCAACGAGGGCGCCCTGATCAACGAGCAGCAGCGGATCGGCTCGGATTGGCTCACCGGGCTGGCACCCCAGCTGTACAACTTCCCGAACCGGGGTGGGGCGCTCAGCGCGCTGCTGCTGTCCCGGCCGGGGGAGCCGCAGCAGAGCCTCTTCTTCCACGGCAACACCTACACCTGGTACGACTGGGAGCAGGGCGGGCGGGTCCTCAGCGAGGGGCCGTGGACGACGCTGGCGAACTGGGGCACGGCGCTTCCGGCCGGCTACCGCACCCAGGTAGATGCCCTGTTCCAGGCTCCCCACGCGGCGGACGGCTCGCGGCAGACGTACTTCTTCAAGGGCAACCGGGTCCTCACCCTCAACTGGTCCACCGGCGTCGTACGCGAGGCACTGATCACCGACGGACCGGACGCATCGGGCTGCGCGGGCTGGGCGCAGTTACCCGAGGACTTCCGCTCCGGGCTGGACCATGTAGCGCCGTACAAGCCCGCGGCCGACGGCACCCGGCAGAGCCTGCTGATCAAGGGCGCCCAGGGCGTGCTGCTGAACTGGAAGAGCGGGGTGCTGGCCTCCGGCGCCCTGGACCGGCTCGGTGTGCCGGGGCTGGCCGCGCTCCCCCAGCACTACCGTACGGCCCACCGTCCGTTCACCGGCCGCTGGTCGGGCACCCTCGGCAACCAGCGGGTCAAGGTGCGGGTCGATATGGAGGGCGAGCGGACGCTGGGAGTCATCAGCGGCGACCTGTTCACCGGCGGCACCTGGACCGACTCCTTCCGTACCACCGCCGAGCTGTCCGTCGTATCGGGATTCGGAATGGTCAACGTGTCCACTACGGGCCTCTCCTGGGCCAACAACTCACCATGGACACAGCTCGTCTTCCACGCGTCCCGGGTCGCCGTGAACAGCCCCATGCCCACGGCCCACTTCGCCCTGCTGACCCGCGACAACAGCACGTCACTGCAACTCTCCTGCTCCTACGTGGGTCCGGCGCTGCGGTCGGTGGAGCTGGAGACCGATGCCCTGGCGGGCGAGACCGTCTTCCAGAGCTACGACACCTCGCGCCACGAAACGCCACGCGGCTACCGCAACCGGGTGCTGACCATCGCCTCCGCCTACGCAGAGGCAGGCATCGAGCTGAGGAACGCCGGCCAGGTGAACGCCGTGGCCGACACCTCCGGCGCAGACCTCCAGTGGTCCATAGCCGAGCTGCACGCCGCCATGACCGCCAACTTCAGTCTCCACCGGGACGTGGAGCAGTGGCGCATCTGGACCTTCGTCACCTCCCGCAGCTCCGACAACCCCAATATGGCCGGATTGATGTTCGACGGCACCGGCAGTCAGCGCCAGGGCATGGCCGTCTTCAACAGCAATATGCGGGACCAGAACAACATCGGCGACGCCTTCGAGCTGTTCAACTACGTCCATGAGCTGGGGCACGTCTTCAATCTGGTCCACTCCTGGGAGAAACACCTCACAGCTCCCCCCGGCCTACTGGGGCCGAACAACGGCTACGGGGACCTCTCCTGGATGAACTATCCCTCGTACTACGCCAACGGAGAGCGCGCGAAGGCCCAGCACTTCTGGCAGGACTTCCCCCTCGCCTTCACCGACGACGAACTGCGCCACCTCCGCCACGGCTTCTACCGCAATGTCGTCCCCGGCGGGGACGGATACGGCTACAACGCGGCGCTCATCAACCCCGCGCAGCCCCCGGCCGCGCTCGTCCTGCCCGGCGCCCCCGAGGACCCCGGCCTGGCGCTCTCCCTGGGCGGGAAGCTGATCTTCGGCTACGGCGAACCGGTCATGGTCGAACTGAAGCTCTCCCGGACCGGGGTACGCGGTGATGTGACCGTGGCCGGGAACATCGGCCCGCAGGCCGAGCGCACCACCGTCGTCATCACCGACAACTACGGCCGTACCCGGGCCTTCCGCCCCGTCGCCCGCGGCTGCTCCGGACACGGTGCGGCGGAGTGGACCGTCACCCTCACCGAGGCGAACCCGGCCGTCTACGAGACCGCCTATCTGGGCTACGGCAGCGACGGCCTCTATTTCGCCGAACCCGGCACCTACCAGCTGACCGCCGTCCACACCGGCCTCGACGGGGCCCGAACCGTCGCGCCCACCCGCACCATCCGGGTCCGTACCCCGCTCGACCGCGCCGACCAGGAAGTCGGCGAACTCCTCACCGGCGACGAACAGGGCACCCTGCTGGCCTTCCTCGGCTCCGACGCACCCCATCTCACCAGCGGCAACGACGCCCTCCAGGAGCTGATCGAACGCCACGGCGACCATCCGCTCGCCGCCTACGCCCGGCTCGCGCGGGGCGCCAACGCCGGACGCCACTTCCAGAGCATCGGCGACGGCCGCCTCCAGGTCCGCGGGCCCGATACCAAGACCGCCGTCTCCCAGCTCACCGAAGCCATCACCGTCTCCCGTACCGACCAGGACACCGGTCTGGACAACCTCACCCTCAACGCGGCCTTCCGCCGGCTCGCCACCGTCCACGCCAAGGCGGGCGACCTCGAACGCGCCGAGGCCACCCTCGACACCCTCGTCACCCACTTCCAGGATCAGGGCGTCCCCGCCGCCGTACAGCGGCGTATCCAGGAACAGGCGGACACCGCCCGTGCCGGGATCCGTGAGACCGCCGGGGAGCAGCAGCAGGACTCCTGACGCCCAGGGCATACCTGCCTCTGCCCGCCGGAACCACCGTCGGCGGGCAGAGGCAGAAGGGGGCTCAGGCGTCCGCGGCGAGTGGCGGCTGCGGGTCCACCGGGTGGGTGGCCAGGGCGTGGACGGTGACGTCCATCCACGGCCAGACCGGGAGGGAGGAGATGATCGCGTGCAGTTCGGTGGGGTCGGCGGCCCGCCACAGGCCCCAGTTCTCGGTACGGCCGGGCACCCGCCACATGCGGACCAGATGACCGGCGGCGGCCAGTTCGGCGGCATGCGCGCGTTCGGCGGTGGACACCGCTTCTTTACGGGCCGGGTCCATGTCCTCGGGCCATCCGATGCGGATGTTGACCAGGAATTCCATGATGTCCTCCGTTTTGGGGCAGGGAATGGGTCAGCGGGCGAAGGGGTCGGCCGGGGTGCCGTATTCCGTCACCACCGACTTCGTCTGGAGGAATTCGCGTACGGCCTCCACGCCGTTCTCCCGGCCGAGCCCGGACTGCTTGTGGCCGCCGAACGGGACCGACCAGTGCAGCAGCCGGTAGGTGTTGACCCACACCACTCCGGCCTCCAGCCGGGACGCGACCCGGTGGGCCCGGCTCGCGTCCCGGGTCCACAGGCCCGCGGCGAGCCCGTACTCCAGGGAATTGGCGAGCGCGACCGCCTCGTCCTCGCCGGAGAAGGGCTGGACGGTGGCGACCGGCCCGAAGACCTCCTCCCGGCAGACCGCCATATCGGCGCGCACACCGGCCAGGACCGTGGGCCGGTACCAGAAACCGCCGTCGTTGCCGGGGCGCCGTCCGCCCGTCAGTACGCGGGCGCCGTCCCGTACCGCGCCGGCGACGTACGACTCCACCCGCTCCAGCGCCGCCGCCGAGGCGAGCGGGCCGACGTGGGTGCCCGGATCGCGCGGGTCACCGACCCGCAGCTCCTCCACCGACGCGGCGAACCGGGCCAGGAACTCGTCGTACACGGATTCCTCGACGAGCAGCCGGGACCCCGCCACACAGGTCTGCCCGGCGGCGGAGAAGGCGCCCTGCCGGGCGGCGGTGACGGCCGCGTCGAGATCACCGTCCGCGAAGACCAGATGGGCGGACTTCCCGCCCGCCTCGCAGACGAACCGCTTCATCCGGGCCGCGGCGAGCGCCCCGAGGACCCGGGCGACGGCCGTACTGCCGGTGAAGGTGACCATGGCGACGTCCGGGTGCTCGGTCAGCCGCCGGGCCTCCGCCGCACCGCCGATGACGGTGGTGACGACGCCGGGCGGGAAGCCGGCCTCCAGCACCAGTTCGGCCAGCCGGACCGAGGAGGCCGGGGCCTGGGGCGGCGGTTTGAGGACGACCGTATTGCCCGCGGCGAGGGCGGGGGCCAGCTTCCACGAGCCCAGGGAGAGGGCCCCGTTGAAGGGCGTCAGCGCGGCGACCACCCCGAGCGGCTCCTCGCGGATCACCGCGCTCGCGGTGGCGCTCAGGGCGCGGGACCGGTCCTCCAGGGTCTCGGCGACGGCCGCGAAGTAGCGGTACCAGCGCACCAGCGCGGCCACCTCGCCGCGGGTCGCGGCCAGGGGTTTGCCGTTGGCGCGGGTCTCCAGGGCGGCGAGTTCGTCGCCGTGGGCGGCGAGCACATCGCCGAGGCGGTACAGCAGATCGGCACGGGCGTGCTGGGGCAGCCCCGCCCAGGACGGTGAGCGCAGCGCGCCGCGGGCGGCGGCCACCGCCTGGTCGACGGCGGCCGGATCCTGCCAGGCGGTGCCCCAGCGGGCGCCGGTCGCCGGGTCGATGAGCGGTACTTCGCTGCCGCCGGGGGCCGACCGGCGGTCTCCGGTGAACGAGGTCCACTCGGCCGGCGGCGGGGTCCCGGGAGACGGGGACGGGGGCGGGGGCGCTGCCGCCGGGCCGCCGGCGGTGGTCGGGGTCATGACGTCGTGGTCCTCTCGGTGGTGCGTGCGGCGGGCGCGGTGAGCGCGGCCCGTACGCCGGGTGTGTCGTGGTGGTGGCAGGCCACGGTGTGCTTCATGGCCCCGGTCTCCTCAGCGGTTCCGGCCGGTACGGCGGTCTGCGGGGGAGCCTCGGTGCGGCACACCTCCGTCGCGAAGGGGCAGGCCCGCTGGAAGCGGCAGCCCGGCGGCGGGTCGGCCGGGTCCGGGGGTTCGGCGCGGGGCCGGGCCGCCGCGCCGGTGCCGGGGGCGGGGGCCCGCGGATCGGGCACGGGCACGGCGGCCAGCAGGGAGTGGGTGTACGGGTGGCGGGGCGTGTCGAACACCTCGGCGCACGGCCCGCTCTCCATCACCCGCCCGCCGTACATCACCACGACCCGGTCGGACAGATGCCGGACCACGCTCATATCGTGGGAGATGAACAGGAAGCCCACCCCGCTGTCCCGGCACAGGTCCTTGACGAGATTGACGATCTGGCCCTGCACGCTGACGTCGAGGGCGGAGACGATCTCGTCGCAGACGATGAAGCGGGGTTCGACGGCCAGGGCGCGGGCGATGGCGGCGCGCTGGCGCTGGCCGCCGGAGAGTTCGTGCGGGTAGCGGTCGGCGAGTTCGGGGGCGAGACCGACCTGGGCGAGGAGTTCGGCGGCCCGGTCGGCGGTCCGGTCCCGGGGGACCGTGCGGTGGACCTGGACGACCTCGCGGATCATCGCGCCGATCGTCATCCGGGGGTTGAGACTGGCGTACGGATCCTGGTGGACGATCTGCGCGACGCGCGGCAGCGACCGGTCGGCCCGGAGCCGGTCCAGGGGGCGGCCCTCGATGAGGATGCGCCCGCCGGCGACCGGGGAGAGGCCGACCAGGGCGCGTCCGGTGGTGGTCTTGCCGCTGCCGCTCTCCCCGACCACGGTGACGATGGAACGGGCCGGGACGGTGAAGGAGACCCCGTCCACGGCGCGGGCGGTACCGGTCACCCGGCGCAGCACACCGGTGCGCAGGGGGAAGTGGACCCGGAGGTCCTCGACGGTGACGGCGTCCGGGGGGCGGGCGCCGGTTTCCGTGCCGGTGCCGGTGCCGGTGCCGGTGCCGGTGCCTGTGTGGGTGTGGGTGCGGGTGCGGGTGCGGGTGGTCGTGTCGGTGCCGGTCGTCTCGTGGCTCGGGCGGGCGCTCATACGGGTGCTCCTGCGGGATGCGGCGCGTCGGCGGCGGACGCGGGGTACGGGCAGCGGACCGTGTGCGCGGCATCGGCCCCGGGCAGGCGGCGGAGTTCGGGTACGGCGTCACCGCACTCCGGGCGGGCCTCGCCGCAGCGCGGCTGGAAGGCGCAGCCGGGCGGCGGGTCGGCCGGGTGCGGCGGGAAGCCCGGGATGGCGGGGAGCCGGTCCACCCGGCTGTCCATCCGGGGCACGGCGGCCATCAGGGCACGGGTGTACGGGTGGCCGGGGGCGTCGAACAGCGCCGTGGTGGGCGCGGTCTCGATGATCCGGCCGCCGTACATGACCGCTATCCGGTCGGTGACCCCGGCGGCCACGCCCAGGTCATGGGTGATCAGGACGAGCGCCATGCGCAGTTCGCGGCGGAGCCGGTCGATCAGGCCGAGCACCTGGGCCTGGATGGTGACGTCCAGGGCGGTGGTGGGTTCGTCGGCGATCAGCAGCCGGGGCTCCCGGCTGACCGCCATGGCGATGAGGACCCGCTGGCGCATTCCGCCGGAGAGTTCGTGCGGGTAGTTGGCGAGCCGGTCGCGGGCGCCGGGGATGCCGACCAGGTCCAGGAGTTCGGCGCACCGGTCCCGGGCGGCGCGGCGGCTGAGGCCGTCGTAGCGGACGAGGGGTTCGGCCATCTGGGCGCCGATGGTCATGGCCGGGTTGAGCGCGGACAGGGCGTCCTGCGAGACCAGGGCGATACCGCTGCCCCGTACCTCCCGGAACTGCTTCGGGCGCAGCCCGGTCAGATCGCGCCCGTCGAAGGTGATCCGGCCGTGCACCTCGGCGCCCTCGTGGCCGAGCAGGCCGAGGACGGCCAGCATGGTCTGGCTTTTGCCGCAGCCCGATTCGCCGACCACGCCGAGGGACTCGCCTTCGGCGACCCGGAACGAGACGTCGCGGACGGTCTCCACCCGGCCCGGCACGGGGCCCGGTCCGGCGGCCGCGGCGGCCGGCCGGGCGCGGTCGGGATAGGCGACCCTGAGATGTTCCACTTCGAGGACGGACACGATGGTGCCTCCCGCTACGCGAGTTTGATCTTGGGGTTGAAGTACGCCTGGACCACGTCGACAAGGAAGTTGATGAGGACGAAGGCGATGGCGATCATCAGGATTCCGCCCTGGACGAGGGGGATGTCCCGGGTGGAGATGGCCTGGTGCAGCGCGAGTCCGATACCGGGCCAGGAGAACACCGTCTCCGTGAGCACCGCCCCGCTGAGCAGGAAACCGGCCTGGAGCCCGATGACGGTGACGACCGAGGGCATCGCGTTGGGCAGCACATGGCGGGTGACGACCCGGAGTTCGCCGACGCCGCGCGAGCGGGCGGTGCGGACGTAGTCGTGGCCGATGACTTCCAGGACGGCCGAGCGGGTCATCCGGGCGATCACCGCGAGCGACCAGGCCGACAGGGTGATCACCGGGAGCACCATATGCGCCAGGACGTCCAGGATCCCGCCCCCGCCGCCGATGGAGGTCATCCCGGTGGCGGGCAGCATCCGGAGCTGGAGGGAGAAGACCACGATGAGGACGAGCCCGAACCAGAACGACGGTACGGAGTTGAGGAAGAGCACCCCGACGGTCAGTCCCCGGTCCCGCGCGGAGCCCGGCTTCATGGCGGCCCAGGTGCCGATGGCGACCCCGGCGACGGCGGCGACGACGACCGCGGTCCCGGACAGCAGGAAGGTGTTGAGCAGCCGTTCGGACAGCACCTCGGAGACGGGGCGGCCGAAGGAGAGGGAGCGGCCGAGGTCGCCGCCGAAGAGGTTGCCGAGATAGGTGAAGTAGCGGGAGATCGCGGACTCGTCGAGCCCCAGATCGGCGCGGAGCGCCTGCCGGTCCTCCTCGGACGAGGTGGGGCCGAGCAGGGCGGTCGCCTGGTCGCCGGGGATGATCTGGCCGAGCGCGAAGGTGGCGACGGTCACCCCGAGGACGACGGGGATCATCTGGAGCGCCCGGCGCAGGGTGAAGGTCAGCATGGCGCCCCTCCTGGGCTGGTGTCGGTGACGGGGCCGTGGGTGCGGTGGGCGGCCCTCATGACCGGCTCCGGCGGCTGCGCGGGTCGAGCCGGTCCCGTACGCCGTCCCCGAGCAGGTTGAAGCCGATCGCCAGGACGACGATGACCAGGCCCGGGATGGTCGCCACATGCGGCGATGTGACCAGCAGGGCACGGCCGCCGCTGAGCATCTGCCCCCAGTCGGGGGCGGGCGGCTGGGCGCCCAGGCCGAGGAAGGCGAGGCTGGCGCCGAGGATGACGTTCCGCCCGGTCTGGAGGGTGGCGAAGACGGTCAGCCCGCCGAGGAGGTTGGGGACGATATGGCGCAGGGCGATCCGGCGGTGCCGGTAGCCGAGTACGGCGGCGGCCTCCACGTACTGCTCCTGGCGCAGCGAGACGACGCTGCCGCGCACGATCCGGCCGAACTCGGGGACGGTGACCACGACCATGGCGATCACCATGGAGGTCAGTCCGGGGCCGAGGGCGACGCCGATGCCGAGGGCGAGCAGGATGCCGGGGAAGGAGAACATCACGTCGAAGACGCGCATCAGGACGCTGTCCAGCCAGCCGCCGGCATAGCCGGAGACCAGGCCGATGAGCCCGCCGATCAGCAGTGCGAGCAGGGTGGGCACGACCGCGACGAGCAGGGCGAGCCTGCTGCCGTGCATCAGCCGGCTGAGGATGTCCCGGCCGACCTCGTCGGTGCCGAGGAGATGGCCGCCGCTGAAGGGGGCGAGGCCGATGGCCGACGGATCGGTGGCGAGCGGGTCGGCGGGGGCGATCCAGGGGGCGAGCAGGGCGACCAGCACGGTCAGGGCGACGATGCCGCCGCCGATGGCCGTGGTGGCGTTGCCGCCGCCCGCGGTGCGCAGTCGTTCGCGCAGGCGGGGCCGGGACACGGTACGGGGCACGGGTGCCGCAGTGGCGTTCATGACGGGGACCTCCTCCTCACCCGCGGCGGATGGTGGTGTAGTCGATGTAGACGGACGGCGCCGCGGTGACGCCTTCGACCTTGAGGCTGAGCAGCCGGGGCAGCCGGTCCTGGTAGAGGAAGACCCAGGGCGCGTCCCCGGCGATGGTGTCGGCCGCCCGGCGGTACAGCTCCATCCGGGTCTCCTCCCCGGGTTCGGCGCGGGCCCGGTCGAGGAGGGTGTCGACGGCGGGGTTGCGGTACCAGCCCCGGTTGACGCCGTTGGGGGGATGCAGTTCCCCGCTGAACATCCGCTCCAGGAAGTCGCCGGAGTCGGCGCCGGTGGTCCAGCCGTTGAAGGAGCCGTGGACGCCGTTCTTGTATCCGCCGCCCTCCTCGGCGACGAGTGAGGCGAACTCCATGTACTGGACGTCCAGCCGGACGCCGACCTTTTTGAGGTCCTGCTGGATCAGCGACATGATCTCGGTGGCCTGGGAGAAGCCGGGGCCGCTGTCGGGCGCGAGCAGCCGGAGCGTCACGGGGGTGCGCACTCCGCTCTCGGCGATCAGCCGCTTGGCGAGGGCGGGGTCGTGGGCGTAGCCGCCGGTCCCGCCGGTCCCGCCGGTCCCGGTGGTGTCGGTGGGTTTGGTGGTTTCGGCGGGTTCGGTGGTTTCGGCGGGGGCCTGC
Organism: Streptomyces sp. NPDC094448; assembly: GCF_044763775.1. Lineage (NCBI taxonomy): Bacteria > Bacillati > Actinomycetota > Actinomycetes > Kitasatosporales > Streptomycetaceae > Streptomyces > Streptomyces sp. NPDC094448. The sequence goes on from NZ_JBIWGU010000004.1 coordinate 327,475, forward strand.
CGGTAGGCCTCGTTGCCGAGGGGCAGCGGGCCGTGCGACGGGACGACCTGGTCCGCGGTGAGGGTGGCGATGGCCTCCCGGTCCACGGCGTGGTTGAGGGCCCGGCGGAAGAGCGCGTTGTCGGTGGGGGCGGTACGGGTGTTGAGCCGCAGGAAGTACTGGTTGGCGGGCTCGGGGTACTGGACGGTCATGGTGTCCTGCCCGGCGAGCTGGCGCACCTGCTGGGCGCCCGCGCTGAGGATGGCGTCCACCTCGCCGGTCTGGGCGGCGATGGCGAGGGTGGTCGGGTCGCTGACCGATTCGACGATGATGGACGGGGTCTTGGGGACCCCTCCCCAGTACGCCGTGTTGCGCTTCAGCTCGACCCGTTTGCCGTGGTCGGCGCGGTGCTGGCGGAAGGGGCCGGTGCCGACGGGGTGCAGGCCGACGTCGTCCGGGGCGTGGGCGCGCAGTACCGCGGGGCTGATGAGGGACATCCGGCGGTCGGTGAGCACACGGGGGAGTCCGGTGTACGGCTTGGTGAGGCGCAGGGCGACGGTGTGCGGGCCGCGGACCTCGACCCGGTCGATCCAGCGGGTCAGGAACTTCATGTTGCCCGCGGCGGTGGCGTCGTAGACCGGCGACTCCTTGACGGAGATCCGGTCGAAGTTCAGCTTCACGGACGCGGCGTCGAAGGGGGTGCCGTCGGTGAAGGCGACGTTCTCGCGCAGGGCGAGGGTGTAGGTGAGGGCGTCCGGGGACACCTTCCACGAGGTGGCCAGGGCGGGGCGCAGCGCGGGCGCCCGGTCGGTCCTGGTGGCGAGGTCCTCGCGGATCAGCGGGTCGAAGAGCGCGTCCACGACCCGCAGTCCCACGGTGCCGGAGAGCCGCTGGGGGTCGAGTACGGGGATCTCGCCCTCGGCGCCGACGACCAGGGTGTCCCGGTCGCGGCCGAAGGAGGGCGGCGACGCGCAGCCGGTGAGCGCGCCGGTGAGCAGGACTGCGGTGGCGACGAGGGGGGCGAGGGCGCGGCGCACGGTGGCGCCAGCCGGTCCCGGTGGCCCGGTCGGGTGGGAGAACCTCATGGATGCGGCCTTTGTTCGAGTACGGATGGGCGCGGGTCCGCGGGCGTGTGGTGGAGATCGCGCAGGACGGCGGCGGCGGCGTTCCTGCCGGGCGTACCGGTGACGTAGCCGCCCGGCCAGGTCCCGCTGCCGCCGGTGTAGAAGCCGGCGAGGGGGGTGCGGTAGGCGGCGAGGGCGGGGTGCGGGCGGGTGCCGAAGAGGTCGGTGGGAAGCATGTCCCCGTGGGTGATGTTGCTGCCTTCCAGGCCGAGTTCGGCCGCCATCTCCACGGGGTTCATGAAGCGGTGGTCCACGATCCGGTCGGCGAGGCCCGGCATCAGCAGACCGAGCTGTTCGATACAGCGCCGCCCGAACCGGTCCGTCCGTTCGGCGTCCCAGGGCCCGTCGTGCGGGTGGTAGGGCGCGTGCCAGGCGTTGACGCTGATCAGATGGGTGCCGCCGGGAGTGAGCCCGGGGGAGGTGAGGGTCGGTGTCAGCCCCCACATCAGGATCTCGTCGCCGGTGCGGCCCGCCAGCGCGGCGGTGATCGCCGCTTCGACGGACCCCGGTGAGGAGCCGAACCGGAACTGGCAGGCGCGCACCGCCCCGGGGTCGGCGCCTTCGGGCAGCCCGGCGTACGGCGGCAGGGCGTCGACCTCCAGGACCACTTTGAAGGCGGAGCCGCGCATCGGTTTGCCGAGGACGGCGGTACGGATCCCGGGGTCCATGGCCTCCGCGTCCAGCAGATCGCGGAAGAGGTGGTGCGGGTTGACGGTGGAGATCACCCGCCGGGCGGTGAACTCCTCGCCGGTGGCGGTGACGACACCCCGTACCCCGTCGGGCCCGTGCAGCACCCGGGCCACCGGGGTGCCGGTCCGCAGCTCCACGCTGTGGGCCCGGCAGGCCCTGGCCAGGGCGTCGACGATGGCGCTCATCGAGCCGACCGGCAGCCCGGTGGAGCCGCGCAGCGCGAGCCGTGCGGCACCGTCGGGCTCCGCCCCGGCGGCCAGCGCGAAGGGGCGCATCATCAGCCCCACGGCGCTGCCCGGCGCGGACGGCGGTACGAGCTGGGCGTTGAGCGCGAGCAGCATGAGCAGCGCCTTGGCCCGGTCGGAGCGGAGGTGGGTGTCGAGCAGATCGGTCAGACCGCCCTCGAAGACCGCGTCGAAGAGGCGGAGGTCCGCCGGGTCGGACAAACGTTTCTTCAGGGTGGGGAGTCCGGGCGGCGGAGCGTCGAGACGGACCCCGAGCCGGGCGCCCAGCCGCTCCAGCCCGCTGATCAGGCCGCGGTAGCGGGCGGCTTCGCCGGGGGCGAAGGCGTTCAGCTGCTCGTCGACCCGGGCGGGGTCCCGCCAGCCGATGAAACAGCCTTCGTCGAACCGGTGGACCACGGTCGGATCCACCCTGACGAACCGCAGTCCGTGCCGGGCGAGTTCCAGTTCGGCGACGACGGCCGGATTGAGCGAACCGGGCGAGTTCGTGAAGGAGAGCCGGCGGCCGGGCAGGAACTCGTACGCCCCGCAGGGTCCGCCGAGCCCCGGCCGTGCTTCCAGGAGCGCGACCTTCAGCCCCGCGCGCCCGAGATAGGCGGCGGTCACCAGCCCGTTGTGGCCACCGCCGACGATGACTGCGTCGTAACGGTTCATCCCGGCTTCGTCCTCCTGGTGTCGGTGCGCCGGCCGTGTTCCGGCGCGCGCGGGGGTTCGGGTGCGCGAGGTGCGCCGGACCGGATGGGCGAGGGGCGCCGGTCGGGGTGCGCGAGAGGCACCGGTCCGGCGCGATCCGGGGGTGCGGACCCCGGCGCACGGGGGCGCGGTCCCCGGCGGGTCTCAGGCAGGGGCGGCGGCGGTGAAGCCGTCCTCGAACAGGTCCACCCAGTTGCCGCCGGTGATCCGCTCGACCTCGACGGCCGTGAAGCCCCGCTCCAGCAGCCGCTCCCGTACCGCCGTGTAACCGAGCCCGCCCGCGTACCAGTCGGGGAATTCGACCGGGCCGGAGATGGGGACCATCGGGCTGCGGCTCCACCGTCCCTGTCGCCACCAGTGCAGTTCCTCGTCACCGTGGCCCGCGTAGTAGTCGGAGCCGAGGCCGACGTGTTCGACGCCGATGAGGTCGGCGGTGTAGGCGACCATGTCGCAGAAGCGGTCGACGGTGCAGCCGACCCCGTCCGGGGCGATCCTCGGGTACATGCTCAGACCGACCACCCCACCGGACTCGGCGGTCTGCTTCAGCACGGTGTCGGACTTGTTGCGGAGCGCCAGTTCGACGTCCTCGCCGACGAACGCGCGGGGGTTGGCGTGGGTGACCGCGACGGGCCGCTCGGAGGCCGCGATGGCCTCCAGGGAGGTGCGCTCGTTGCAGTGGGAGATGTCGACGACCATGCCGACCTGGTTCATCTCGCGGATGAGGTTGATGCCGTAGGTGCGCGAGAGCCCGGCGTCCTCACCCTCCCAGCAGCCCGCCCCGGCGGAGTTCTGGGTGTTGTACGTGAGCTGGGCGATCCGGACCCCCGCCTGGTGGAAGGCGCCCACCAGGTCCAGGTCGTCCTCGAACGGGCTGCTGTTCTGGAAGCCCAGGACGACGGCGGTACGGCCCTGCTCCTTCGCCCGGCGGATGTCGTCGGCGCTGCGCCCCTCGCAGAGCAGATCGGAGTTCTCGGCGAGCAGGCGCTGCCAGCGGCCCACTTCGCGCATGGTCTCGGTGGAGTCCTCCCAGATGGCGACGGTGGCGTGGATGGCGTGGATGCCGGCCACGTGCCACTCCTCGAAGCGTTCGCGGGAGGGCTTGACGAATTGCAGGGCGTCGACGAGCACGGGATGTTCTCCTCGGATACGGGGGAGGGGGAGTCGGTGGCCGGCGCTCTCAGTACTCGGCGATCGCGCCGAGCCGCCCGAGGGCCGGGATCTCGTCGCGCAGGCCGAGACGGCGCAGGGCCCGCCACAGGGATGCCTGGTTGCTGGTGACGACCGGTACCCCGGTGTCCAGCTCCAGATAGGGCAGGACCTCGAAGGTGCGGAAGGTGCCGCAGGAGATCAGGAGCGCGTCGGCGTCGGGGGCGGCCCGGTGCAGCCTGCGGCCGAGCCGGTAGGCGCTGTCGGCGTCATGGACGCTGGCCTCGTAGGGGTCGGTGATCTGGAGGCCTTCGATCACGGGGACCTCGAAGCCGACGGCGGTGAGATAGACCCGCAGCGCCTCGTTGACCTCGTCGGTGTAGATGCTGCCGACGGCCACGGACCGGGCGCCGACCGCGCGCAGGGCGTCCACCTGCGCCTGCATCATGGTGATCGCCGGGATGCCGGTTTCCGCCTCGATCTCGGCGGTCACCTTCTCGTCGGTGCCGGGGCCGGGGATGAAGGTGCCGGGGGCGCCGCACTGGACGATGAGGTCCACCTTCGCGGTGGCCAGTTGCCGGGACGCCTCCAGGACCTGGGACATCATCTCCTTCAGCCCGTCGGCGTCGACGCGGGGGACGATGGTCCGCGCGTCGGCGAAGGCGACGCCGGTGGGGGCGACGGAGCGCCATTCCTCGGCACCTTCGATGGCCGTTGCGGGACGTATCTGCCCAATACGGGCACGCCAGCCGAGCAGCATGGACCACACCTCTTTCTGGTGGCGGAGGGAAGGGCCGCCGGGCCGGATTCCGGCCGTCGGCGCGCCCTTCGATCAATCTGGGACAGTGGACCAGATCGGTTGGGACAACGTACCCACGGGTGCGGAGGTGGGTCAATGGGGTGAAAGAAAGCACTGAACGCGCCATACGGACATCGCGTTCCGGCCAGACGGCTCGGGAGGCCGTACGGCGGTGAAAAGGAGGGAGCCCGTGGGGGCGGCCGTAGGCGGGTGGGGGAGGCGGGTCGCCCGCCGGGCGGTGATCCGCTCGTCACGGGGCCTGGCGGCCCACGGGCGCGGCCCGGAGAAGGAGAGCTGCGGAGGAGGCGGCCCGGACCGTCAGGCGGGCTGGCGCCAGCGCACGGTGATCTCCGCGGCGGCGGCCCGCAGTACGGGCACCAGCTCGGCCGTCCGCTGGTCGGTGAGCCGGGCATCGGGCCCGTAGATGCTCAGCGCCGCGACGATGCTGCCCTGCGTCCCGATGGGCACGGCCACTCCGCAGCCGCCCGGGATCCACTCCTGGTGGCTGATGGCGTACCCCTGCTCGCGCACCGCGTCGATCCGGGCCCTGACGACGGACTCGGACTCGGCTCCGGACCCGGACTCGGCTCCGGATTCGGACCCGGATCCGGACTTGGGCTCGCCGCCCGCTCCCGTGTGCTCGCGCACCAACTGGTCGACCCGCTCGTCCGGCAGCATCGACAGCAGGACCCGGCCGGTCGCGCCGGAGAAGAGGGAGTAGGGGCGGCCGACGCCCGTGATCAGCCGCAGCGGCTGGGGGCTCTCGGCCTCGTAGACGGTGACCCGGCGCCCGTCGACGACCGTGGAGACACAGGCCGTCTCCCCCGTCATGGCCGCGATCCGGGACGCGGTGCCGGAGGCGGCGCCGACGAGGTCGCTGTTGGCGGTGTGCTTCCAGGCGAGGGTGAGGGCGGCGGGCCCGATGACGTATTTCCGGGTCTCGTCGGCGACGGCGAGCCCCTCGTGCTCCAGCGATACCAGGATGCGCTGCACGGAACTCTTGCTGATCGCCAGATCCCGGCTCAGCTCCCGCACCCCGCGCGGCCGGTCCGCCTCGGCGATGGCCTTGAGCACCTGGAGGGCGTGATCGACGATCTGCACCGTGCCCACGGGGCGTGCCCCGGCACCGGGCGCGCCGCCGGTGCCGGCGGAACGGTGCCCCGCTTCTCCGGGGGCCGCGGAATCAGGTGCAGTCGCCATGGAAAGCGGAAATCTCCCTCATAGGCACGGGCGGAACACGGCCGAATGCGCCGTGACGACGGACGCGAGCGACCCGCCGACTCCGTGCGGGGCCTGCCCGACGGGGTCGTCGATTCACCAAAACGGCAGTATCACACAGGGGGCCGCGGGCGCCGCAACGCCGTCCGCCGGCCTCTCCCCGACGAGGGCGGCCTTCGGCCCGGAGAAGGGGAGCGTGTACGGGCCGTCCGGCGGCGGCAGCGGGATCACCGGCCCGCCCGGAGGCTGATTTCGGCCATCAACTCCGGTCCGGACAACGGGAATCACCGCCGGCCACTCTTTCCGGCCAGGAGCGGGGAGCGGGGACCGTTCCCGGCATCTTGTCGACCGACCCCGCAGGGCAGGGAGTCACCTTGTTCTTCACCACACGTCAGGGCCGTGGGGCGGCGACCGTCACCGCCGCCGTTGCGGCAGCGGCGCTGGCCGCCGGGCTGACCAGTACGAACGCCGTCGCGGATACCGGCGGGTCCGGTAAGTCCGGCGAGGGCACGACCGCCGGGAGCCCCGGGACGCGCTGGATCACGCTGATCACGGGGGACCGGGTCGGGGTGGACGCCCGCGGGCAGGCCGTCACCGTCGACCGGGGCCCGGGGCGGGAGAAGATACCCGTCAGAAGCTGGACCGAGAAGGGGCGTACCTATGTGGTTCCGGCCGATGCCGAGAAGCTGATCGCGCGGGGGACGCTCGACCGGCGGCTCTTCGATGTGACCACGCTCGGTACACCCGAGAGCCGGCGGGCGTACCGCAAGGGTCTGAAGGTCGTCGTCGTGTACGGGGGCGCTTCGGGTCCGGCGGCCCGTAAGGGGGTACGGGCGGATGCCGAGGTGCAGCGGTCGCTGCCGTCGCTCAACGCGGACGCGGTGACCGTGCCGGAGCGGGACGCGGGGGCGCTGTGGGAGGCCCTCACCCGGCGGGCCGAGGGGGACGGCGACGCCGTGGCGGCGCGGACCGCGCCGGGGGTCGCCAAGGTCTGGCTGGATGCCGTGCGCACGGGCAGCCTGGACAAGAGCGTGGCGCAGATCGGCGCCCCGAAGGCATGGCAGTCCGGTTACGACGGGACGGGCGTCACCATCGCCGTCCTGGATTCCGGTGTGGACGAGACCCACGCCGATCTGAAGGGGCAGGTCAAGGGCGAGGCCAACTTCTCCGACTCCCCGGACACCGAGGACCGCAACGGGCACGGCACGCATGTCGCGTCCACCGCGGCCGGGACCGGCGCCGGAGCGGGCGGCCGGTTCAAGGGCGTCGCCCCCGGGGCCAAGCTGCTCAACGGCAAGGTCCTCGACGACTACGGCAACGGCACCGACTCCGGGGTCCTCGCGGGCATCGACTGGGCGGTGGCCCAGGGCGCGGACGTCATCAATATGAGCCTCGGCGGCAGGGACACCCCGGAAGTGGACCTGCTGGAGGCCCATGTCAACAAGGTGTCGAAGGAGAAGGGGGTCCTCTTCGCCGTCGCCGCGGGCAACGAGGGGCCGCTCTCCGGCACCATCAGCTCCCCGGGCAGCGCGGACGCCGCCCTGACCGTCGGCGCGGTCGACGACGCCGACAAGATGGCCGACTTCTCCAGCGTCGGGCCGCGCATCGGCGACGGCGGCGCCAAACCGGACCTCACCGGACCGGGTGTCGACATCACCGCCGCGTCCGCCCCCGGCAGCGCCCTCGCCCAGCGGTTCGGCGAGAACCCGGCCGGCTACCTCACCATCTCCGGCACCTCGATGGCCACCCCGCACGCCGCGGGCGCCGCCGCCCTGCTCAAGCAGCGCAACCCGGACTGGTCCGGCGACCGCATCAAGTCCGTGCTCACCGCCTCCGCGAAGGACGGCGGCCACGGAGTCTTCCAGCAGGGCACCGGCCGGCTCGCCGTCGACCGCGCCCTGGAGCAGACCGTCGTCTCCGACGAGACCAGCCTCTCCTTCGGCCACCAGCAGTGGCCGCACACCGACGACACCCCCGTCACCCGGCAGATCACCTACCGCAACCTCGGCAGCCAGGACGTCGAACTGGACCTGGCGGTCCGCGGTCTCGACCCGAAGGGGCAGCCCGCCGCGGCCGGGTTCTTCACCCTCGGCGCGACCCGGGTCACCGTCCCCGCGGGCGGTACGGCCTCCGTGCCGCTGACGGCCGACACCCGGATCGGCGGCGACAACAACGGCGCCTACACGGCCACCGTCACCGCGACCGGCGGCGGCGGGACCGTGCGGACCACCGCCGCCGTGGACCGCGAGGTCGAATCGTACGATCTGACCCTCAACTACACGGGCTCCGACGGCAAGCCCAGCAAGGACTTCATCAGCTACGCGGGCCAGCTCGCCGGGGTCGCGGAGGGGCACTTCTTCGACGACAGCGGCAAGTCCAACGTGACGTACCGGCTGCCGAAGGGCGACTACGTCCTCAACGCGATACGGCTCACCCAGACCGGGGCGGGCACCGCGCAGGACCGGCTGACCCATCCGAAACTGGCACTGGTGAAGGACACCACCGTCGAGGTCGACGCGCGGCTCGCCAAGCCCGTGCGGATGAGCATCCCGGACACCCGGGCCGCGCAGACCAATGCCCGTGCCTCGTACACCGTCGACAACGGCCGCCGTTCCATCGGCTCCACCGAGCTGGTCGGCTCCTTCGACCTGTACCAGGTCGGGCAGCTCGGCCCGAAGCGGCCCAGCGGTGTTGTGATCGACGAGTCCTTCAACGCCCAGTGGGAGCGCGGGGCCGTCCAGTACAACGGCGCCGCGGGCGGCCGGGTGAAGCAGCTCTCCAACGGCCACACCACGAAGTTCAAGGCCACCGACTTCGCGAAGATCACGCCGACGACCGGCGCCTCCGTCAAGGGCAAGAAGGCGCTCTCCACGCTGGTCAACGCGCTGGACGGCTGGTCGTCCGACTCCGAGACCGCGCCGTACGCCCTGCCCGGCTCCCGGACCCACTACGCGGCCACCAACGGCAGGACGAACCGCTGGTCCGTGGAGGTGGAGCAGCTCGACGCCCAGGGTTCCGGCGAGACGTGGTACGCAAGCCCGGAACGGGACTACCGGCCCGGTACGGCCCACCGCATCACGGTCGGCACCGCCGTCCACTCCCCGCTGATGACCCCTTACAGCGGGGTCTTCCGCCGGGACGACGCCCTCTGGGCCGAGGTGCCGCTCTTCTCCGACAGCCGGGGCAACGCGGGCGTCTCCGCGTTCACCTCGGCGAAGACCACGCTCTACCGGGGCACCACCAAGATCGGTGACATCGCGGACGCGCTCCAGGGCGAGGACGGCTTCTACCTCGGTCCCGAGGATGCCCAGTACACCCTGACCACCTCGGTACGGCGGGACCCGGCGGTCTCCTCCGTCGGCACCCGTATCGACGGCTCCTGGACCTTCCGCAGCGCGCAGACGGCCCCGGACGAGATGGTGCGGACACCTCTGTCCACCGTGCGGTTCGGCGCCCCGGTGGCACTGGACGGCACCGCTCCGGCGGGCCGCAAGGTCACCTTCCCGATCACCGTCCAGGGACCCGCGGCCGGCAAGGGGCTGAAGGGCCTCGCGGTCTCCGTCTCCTACGACGGCGGCAGGACGTGGCAGCGGGTGGCCGTCACCAAGGGCAAGGTCACTGTCAAGAACCCGGCCAAGGGGAAGACCCTGGCACTGCGGGGCCAGGTCGCCGACACCAAGGGCGGCAAGGCGAGTGTGACCGTGTACGACGCGTACCGCGGGAAGTAGCCGCGGCGGCAGTCGGCTGGCCGTGCCGCCCGTCCCGCTGTACGGGGCGGGCGGCGCGGCCTTCCCCGGTGCCGGCCGCCGATGGGGGCGGCTTTCTCCGGCGGCCGTGTGACCGGGTCGGCGGGTCACCGGGCGGCCGTGTGACCGGGTCGGCGGGTCACCGGGCGGCCGTGTGACCGGGTCCGCGGGTCACCGGGCGGCCGTGTGACCGGGTCCGCGGGTCACCGGGCGGCCGTGTGACCGGGTGATGTGCCGGTGTCGGTGACGTGCCCGGCGGGCCGGGTGTTCCACGCTTGCCGGTGTGACAGGTGCCGAGGAACGGGCGGGCGGCGGTACGGCGGGTCTTCCGGGGCCCACCGCGGTGCTGCCGGGGCTGAGCGACGAGCAGGTCCGGGCGCTGCGCCGGGTGGGCCGGGCCTGGGGGCGGGTGTCGTCGCCGCCGGAGGTCTGGCACCGGGCGCTGCCGGTGGAGCCGGATCTGGGCGCGTTCCCGGCGCGGGCCGAGGCCGGTTCGGCGTGGTTCGGGCGGCTGGTGCCCCTCTCCCCGCTGCGGGCCCGGTCCCTGAGCGGACGGCGGGCGGTGGAGCCCGCGGCCGGGGCCGGGTCCGGGGCGGAGGCGGGCGCGGGGGCGGTCCCGGCGGACGCGGGCACGGCAGGGGCGGGCGCGGGCGGGACGGTCCGCAGGCTGCTGCTCGGCGCCCCGCTCGCGAGTTCCGCGTTCGTCACCGAGCGGATGCGGAAGCTGGTGGCGCTGCCGGTGCTCTCCGCCGACGCGCTGTCCTCGGTGGCGTACGGGCCCGAGGCGATGATCACGGTCCTGGTCCTGGCGGGTGCCGCCGGGCTCGCGTACTCCTTCCCGGTCGCCGCCGTGATCGTCTTCCTGATGCTCGCGGTGGGGGTGTCGTACCGCCAGACCATCCGGGCCTATCCGCACGGCGGCGGCTCCTACATCGTCGCGGGCGAGAACCTCGGACCGACCGCGGGACTGGTGGCGGCGGCCGGGCTGATGACGGACTACGTCCTCACGGTCGCGGTCTCCATCGCCTCCGGGGTCGCCGCGATCACCTCCGCCCTGCCGGGCCTGGTCCCCTGGACCGTACCCCTGGGCGTGCTGGTCGTCGTGGTGCTGCTGGCCGGGAATCTGCGGGGCATCCGGCAGGCGGGCGCACTGTTCGCCGCCCCCACCTACGCCTTTGTCATCGCGATGTTCGCCCTGATCGGCGCCGGGCTCGTGGACGCCGCGGAGACCGGGTTCCGGCCGGTGGCGCCGCCCGCGCTGCCGGTCACCGAGACCGTCGGACTGCTGCTGATCACCCGGGCCTTCTCCTCCGGCGCCACCGCGATGACCGGTATCGAGGCGATCTCCAACGCCGTCCCCGCCTTCCGGCCCGTGGAGTGGCGCAACGCCCGCACCACCCTGAGCTGGATGGTCGGCCTGCTGATCGCCATGTTCGCCGGGATCGTCGTACTGATCCACCTGACCGGCGTGGTGCCGCACTCCCAGGAGACCGTGCTCTCCCAGCTGGCCCATCTCTCCTTCGGCGGCGGCTGGATGTACGTCTACATCCAGGCGGCGACGGCCGCGGTGCTGCTGCTGGCCGCCAACACCGCGTACAACGACTTCCCCCGTGTTCTGTCGCTGCTGGCCCGGGACGACTACGCGCCCAAGACCTTTCTGCGCCTCGGGGACCGGCTCGCCTACAGCCGCAGCATCGTGCTGTTGTCGCTGGCCGCGGCCCTGGTGTACATCGCCTTCGAAGGCCGTACGGACGCCCTCATCCCGCTCTACGCGGTCGGCGTCTTCCTCGCCTTCACGCTGTCGCAGAGCGGGATGGTCGTCCACTGGTGGCGGCGGCGCGATCCGCACTGGCGCAAAAGCCTCGTGTTCAACGCGGTCGGAGCCGTACTCTCCGGACTCGTCCTGCTGACCGCCGGGGTCAGCAAGTTCACCTCCGGCGCCTGGGTCGCGCTGATCGCCGTTCTGCTGTTCCTGCTGGTCACCACCCGGATCAGAAGCCACTACACCGCCGCGCGGGCGTATTTGCGGCTCCGTCCGCACGCCGTTGAACTCCCCGCCCGCACCGGCGCCGGTCCGCTCGCCCCGGCGACCCCCGCCGGGGGCCCGCCGGCCCGCCGGGAGGCGAAGAAGGCGAAGGAGGCAGAGGAAGCCGAGGTGATCCCGGGGGAGATCCACCATCTGTCGGTGGTCGCCGTCGCCACCCTCGACCTGGCCGGAATGCGGACTCTCGCCTACGCCGCCTCCCTCGGACAGCCCGCACTCGCCGTCCACATCAGCACCACCGAGGACGAACAGCGCCGCTTCCGCGCCTACTGGAGTCTGTGGGGCGACCATCTGCCGCTCCAGACCGTTCTCTCCCCCTACCGGGCCGTCGTGGCACCCCTGGTGCACTACATCGAGACCCTGCACCGGCTCAATCCGGAACTGACGCTCACGGTGATCCTTCCCGAGATCGTCACCCGGCACCGCAGGCACCAGTTCCTGCACAGCCGCACCGCGGCCCGGCTGCGCCGCGCCCTGCGCCACCTCCCGAAGATCGTCATTACTACCGTTCCCTTCCATCTGCCCTGAGCCGCCCCGACGGCGGGCCCGTTCTCCCCGGCGGCGGGCCGCCGCACCGGCCCTTGTTAGCGTGGGCCCATGCCGTACCGCGACAGCTGTCTCCTACGCCGGCCCCAGGGCGGGGCGCGTAGGGAAGGACGACATGGCTCATTCACCGCACCGCCGCCGCAAGGGCTGCGGGCTGTGCCGGCCGCACAAACTCAGGGGCTACGGACGTTCCGTCCGTGACCCCTGGCCGGTCGCGAGAAAGCTCGGCAGGAAGCGCCGCTTCGGCCGCCGCGACCTGGGAGACCAGGACTGACAGGACTGAACTGACGGGACCGACCGAACTGACGGGACCGACCGAGCTGACGGGACCGAACTGACGGGACCGAACTGACGGGACTGACAGGACTGACAGGCTCTCGGGGCCGGGCTCCGGCCCGGCCCCGAGGCGTTTCACGGCCGAGGGCGGGCCCGGACGGTACGGGCCCACGCCCGCTACAGGTTCCAGTGGTCCAGCAGGGCGTCCGTCAGATCGGGTCCGCCGGACGGCGCACCGCCCGGACCCTGGAGGTTCTGCTCGGTCCAGATCGCCTTGCCCCGGGCCGTGTAGCGGGTGCCCCAGCGGTCGGCGAGCTGCGCCACCAGGAACAGCCCGCGGCCGCCCTCGTCGGTGATCGCGGCCCGCCGCAGATGCGGCGCCGTACTGCTGCCGTCGAACACCTCGCAGATCAGCGAGGTGCTGTGGATCATCCGCACGGTGATCGGCTGGGAGGCGTACCGGATGGCGTTGGTGATCAGTTCGCTGAGGATCAGCTCCGTGGTGAAGACGATCTCCTCCAGGCCCCAGGCCTGGAGTCTGGCGGCGCACTCGGCCCGTACCGGCGCGACGGCCGCCGTGTCGGAGGGAACCTGCCACTCGGCGATCCGGTCCGGGTCCAGCCGGTGGATCCGGGCCACGAGCAGCGCGATGTCGTCGCGGGGCTGGGCCCCGGGCAGCGCGGTCAGCACGGCCCGGCAGGTCTCCTCCGGATCGAGGCCGGGCCGGTCGGCGACGGCGTCGATCAGCAGTCCGAGCCCGGTGTCGATGTCCCGGTCGGGGCGTTCGACCAGACCGTCGGTGTAGAACACGATCCGCGCGCCCTCCGGCAGGGTGAACCGGATGGTTTCGACGGGGAGTCCGCTGCCGGTGCCCAGCGGCGGTGAGACGGGTACGTCGAGGACGACGACGCTGCCGTCGGGGTGCACCAGTACGGGCGGCGGGTGGCCGGCCCGTGCCATCACGCAGTCCCCGGTGACCGGGTCGTACACGGCGTACAGGCAGGTCGCCCCGGTCACGTCGGGCCCGTCGTCGCCGGGGGTGCGCTCCTGGTCCATCCGGTCGACGAGTTCGTCGAGGTGGCTCAGGATGTCGTCGGGCGGCAGGTCGAGCGCGGAGAAGTTGTGGACGGCGGTACGGAGCCGTCCCATGGTCGCCGCGGCGTGCAGCCCGTGCCCGACGACGTCGCCGACGACGAGGGCGACCCGGGCGCCCGGCAGCGGGATCACGTCGAACCAGTCGCCGCCGACGCCGGCCTGTGCGGGCAGATAGCGGTACGCGACCTCCACCGCCTCCTGGACCGGGAGATAGCGCGGCATCAGGCTGTGCTGGAGCGTGACGGCCATGGTGTGCTCGCGGGTGTAGCGGCGGGCGTTGTCGAGGGAGACGGCGGCCCGCGCCGCGACCTCCTCGGCGAGCGCCAGATCGTCCGCGTCGAACGGTTCGCGCGGCCCGGCGCGCCAGAAGCTGACGACGCCCAGCAGGGTTCCGCGGGCCAGCAGCGGGGCGGCGAGCAGGGAGTGGACTCCGTAGTCCAGGAGCTGCCGCGCGACCTCCGGGTCCTGGGACAGCCAGCCGGGGGCGTCCCTCAGGACCGGTTTCAGGACCGGGCGGCCGGTGCTCATGGCGCGGGCCTGCGGGGTGGCGGGCGCCAGCTCGATACGGGAGCCCTCCGAGTAGAAGGGGGCGCCGTCCCGGACCCCGGCGACGACGATCCGGCGTACGTCGCGCTCCGCGCCGTGCAGCTCCTCGCCCCGCAGTACCGCGTCCACGAGGTCGACGGTGACGAAGTCGGCGAACCGGCCGACGGCGGTCTCCGCCAGTTCCCGCGCGGTGCGCCGGACGTCCAGGGTGGTGCCGATACGCATCCCGGCCTCGTAGACGACGCCCAGCCGCCGCTGGGCGGCCTCGGCCCGCCCGGACAGTGTCAGCAGCTCCGTGGTGTCGCGTACGGTCGCCACCCGTCCGGGCTCCGCCGCGGGGCCGCCGTCCTCGGTGCTCTCGGTGGGGCGCTGACTGATCGCCAGGGTCCGGTCCCCGACCTCGTACAGCTCGTCGGTGGCCTCCCGGCCCGATACCAGCAGATCCGCGATGCCGGGCGGCAGGTCCAGCCCCGCCGCGGTCCGGCCCTCGGCGTCCTCGGGGAGCCGGAGCAGCCGCCGGGCCTCGTCGTTGACGAGCTGGAGCCGGCCGTCGCGGCCCACGATGACGACGCCCTCGCGGACCGAGTGCAAGACCGCGTCGTGGTGTTCGTACATCCGGGTGATCTCGGTGGGTCCGAGGCCGTGGGTCTGGCGCAGCAGCCGTCTGCTGAGCAGCGCGGCGCCCCCGGTGCTGAGCAGGACCGCGGCGCCCGTGGCCCCCAGCACGGCGGGGAGCTGTTCCCGGGCGGCGGACTGGATGCTGGCGGTGGTGACGCCCGCCCCGACCGCGCCGACCACGTCCCCGCCGGGCCCGCGGACCGGTACATACGCTCTGACCTGCGGTCCGAGCGTGCCCACCCAGTCCTCGACGACGGTCTTCCCGGCCAGCAGCGGTTTGATGTCGGTGGAGGTGTGCTTCCCGATCCGGTCGGGCAGCGGGTGCGTCAGCCGGATTCCCTGCCGGTTCAGCACCACTACGAAGTCCACTTCGGCGCCCTTGCGGGCGGCCTCGGCCCTCGGCTGGAGTACGGCGGTCGGATCGGGCGACACGATGGCCGCGGCGGTCCCCGGGGCCTGGGCGAAACCCTCGGCGAGCGCGAGGGAGCGGCTCCCGGCCTCCTGGTGGCTCTCCTGCCGGGCCATGAGCAGCAGCAGGAGGATCGCGCCGAGGGCGAGCAGGACCACGACGACGAGCTGGAGCACGAACATCTGCCCCACGACGCTGCGCAGCCCGAACACGGACCGAGCCCCGCCGCCGGTTGCTCCTCCGGAGGAGCGTTCGGATCCCGCCATGCCCCTTTTCTACATGGATGTCAGGGGTTGGCGCCTGGGGTGGGATGTGCGCGGGGCGGTCGCCCGACCGGCTCCTCCGGTGCCGTCGCCCCTGTTGCTTCCAGCGGTCCTGCCGGTCCTGCGGGTCCTGCGGGTCCTGCGGGTCCTGCCGGTCCTGCTGGTTCCGTCGGTTCCGCCGGTCCTGCTGGTTCCGTCGGTTCCGCCGGTCCCGTGGGTCCCGCCGGTTCCGTGGAGCAGGGGAGGAGAAGGCGGAAGACGGTGCCCCCGCCGGGGTGGCTGTCCAGCTCCATCCGGCCGCCGTGGGCGGTGGCGATGCCCGCCGCGATGGCGAGTCCGAGGCCGGATCCCGGTTCGGGGCCGCCGTTCCGGGGGCGGCCGCGGTAGAAGCGGTCGAAGACGTGCGGTGCGTCGGCCGGGTCGATGCCGGGGCCGTCGTCGGCGACCTCGACGACACAGACCGGGAGTCCGGGCGGCAGCGGCGGACCGGTTCCGGTACGGACACCGGTACGGGACCCGGTGCCGGTGCGGCCGTCCTGCCGCAGGCCGTGGCCGTCGCGCTTCCCGGGCCCCACGGGATGCTCGTGGCCCCCGTGGCCCCCGTGGTCGTCGGTGCGCCCGGCGCCGACCCGGATCCGGATCCGGCTGTCGGCGGGGGTGTGGACACAGGCGTTGGCGACGAGGTTGCCGAGCACCTGGGCCAGTTGATGGGGGTCGCCCGGCGCCTCGACGATATCGAGGCCGTCCCCCTGCCCCGCCGGGTCCGGCGGGGCTTCGCGGACCCGGCCCGGGGGCGCCGGGGACGGCAGGGGCTCCAGGGTGATGGTGCGGTCCGGGTGGCGCACGGCGGCGCCCGCGATGGCGTCCGCCGCGAGGGAGAGCAGGTCGACCGGTTCGCGGTGCGGACGCGGAACGCCGGGCCCGTCGCCGAGCCGGGCGAGGAGGAAGAGGTCGTCGACGAGGCGGCTCATCCGGTCGGCGTTGTGGACGATCAGCGCATGGGCCTCGCGGCGCTGCTCGCCGGTCGTACCGGTGCCGTCGAGGAGCAGTTCGGCGAAGCCCTGGACGGCGGTGAGCGGGGTGCGCAGTTCATGGCCGGCGTCCGCCATGAAGCGCCGCATGCGCCGTTCGGAGGATTCGGTACGGCGCAGGGCGGCGCGCAGCTGGTCCAGCATGGTGTTGAGCGCCAGGCCCAGCCGGCCGACCTCGGTGTCCGGGTCGTGGACCGGGACGTTCAGCTCCAGGGCGCCCTGGGTGATCCGCCGGGCGGTGCGTTCGACCCGGGTGAGCGGGCGCATACCGAGCCGTACGGCCCAGCCGCCCAGGGCGACCACCCCCGCGGCGACCGTGACGACGAGCGCGGCGCTGAACCAGAGGAGCCGGGTGGTGGCGCCGTCGACGGTGTCCAGGGGGAGCGCGACGACGGCGGACATCCCGTCGGGCCCGGGGTGGGCGATGACCCGCCAGTCCGTGTCCCCCGGCGTGCCCCCCGGTCCGTCCTCGGAGCCGATCGTGGTCGGTTCGGTCATGCCCGGGTCGAGGTCGGCCGCGTCCTGCGGAAGCCGCGGGCCGGGTCCTTCGCCGGAGCCCAGGGACGATGGCAGGCGCCGCCCGTCGGCCCCGTAGAAGAACACCCGGTACTCCGAGGGCAGGGCGTCGTCCGGGCGCGGGTGCCGGGGGATACCGCCGGCGGCGATGTCCCGGTAGGCGCCGGGCGGCGGCCGGAAGCCCACGAGCCGGTCGTCGACCTCGTCCGTCAGCCAGCTCCGCAGCACGGTCAGCCCGGCGAACTGGCACAGCACGACCGCGCAGGTCGCCAGCAGGCTGGTGATCAGCACCAGACGGCCGCGCAGGGAGCGCGGGACGAGGCGCGGTGTCATGGGCCGACCGGGCGGTTCTCGTCGCGCGGCAGCCGCAGGCAGTAGCCGACGCCGCGCACCGTGTGGAGCAGCGCGGGCGGTTCGGTTTCGATCTTGCGCCGGAGGTTCTTCACATAGGTGTCGACGATCCGGGTGTCGCCGGAGAAGTCGTAGTTCCAGACCTGCCGGAGGATCTCCCGCTTGTCCAGCACGTGTTCGGGATGGGAGAGGAAGCAGGTCAGCAGCCGGAACTCGGTGGGCGACAGCTTCAACAACCGGTCCTTGCGCCGTACCTCGTGGGCGGTCCGGTCCAGGGCGAGGTCGGCGTAGCGCAGGGGCGGCAGGGGCCCGGAGGCGGCGGCGGGCGCGTTGCCCCGGCGCAGGATCGCACGGATCCGCAGCAGGACTTCCTGGATGTGGAAGGGCTTGGTGACGTAGTCGTCGCCGCCGGAGCTGAGGCCGATGATCCTGTCCTCGACCTCGGTACGGGCGGTCAGGAACAGCACGGGGGTGTAGATACCGCGGGTGCGCAGTTCGCGGATGAGGCGGAAGCCGTCGGTGTCGGGCAGCATCACGTCCAGCACGATCAGGCCGTGCCGGCGGCTCCCGGCCGCCGCGGCGGCCCGCGCTCCGTCGGCCGCGCTCTCGACGGCGTACCCGGCGGCGGTGAGTGCGGAGGTGAGCAGGGTGCGGATGCTGGGATCGTCCTCCACGACCAGGACGGTGGTGTGTCGGTCCATGACGTACGGGCACCTCGGAAGGGAGGGGGAGGGGCGGCCGATGGTAGCCGGGGAAACTGTGCGGCCCGTTCAGGGGGCGCCGTGGTCCGATGGGCGCCCGGCCCCGGTCTCACGCTCGGCCTGCTGCCGGCGTCTTCACCGTGGCGGCGGTCGGCCATGCCCGCCGTTCACCCGATGGGCGAGGAGCGGCTCATGGCGATGGACGCAGGCTTGACGGGGCAGAGGGGCCGGCCGGGGGCGGGCACAGGTGCTCGTACGGGCGCAGGTGCTCGTACGGGCAGGCGGAACCGGGTGCGGCCCGATGGTGAACTCGTGGCCGACCCGGGGCGGGGACTGTTCTGGGGGAACCGGGGTTCGCTGCTCGGCGCCGCCGGTCAGCCGACCCGCAAGCCGTCGACGCGGGCCTGGGTCTGCTGTGTGCTGGAGTTCAAGGGCCGGTGGCGGGTTCAGTGGCAGCCGGGCCGGCTGACGGAGCTGTACTTCCTCGACGAGGCGACGGCTCTCGCCGCCGGTCATCGGCCCTGTGGACTGTGCCGTGTTCCGGACTACCGGCGGTTCCAGCGCGGTTGGGCGGACGCCCTGGGCGGCGGTCCTCCCGGTGCGCCGGAGATGGACCGCAGACTGGAGACGGACCGGCGAACCCCCGACGGGTGCCGGCGCACCTTCCGGGCGGCGGTCGGCGACCTGCCGGACGGTGTGTTCGTCCGCCTGGACGGCGAGGCCGGGCTGCTCCGGCAGGGGCGCCGGCTGCCCTGGTCGATGGCCGGGTACGGCGCGGCGCGGACGGTCGCCGCGGACCTTCGGGTGGACGTGCTCACTCCCGCGGTGACGGTGCAGGTACTGGCCGCCGGGTACACGCCCGTCCTGCACCCGTCCGCCGGGTGAACGGGACCGGCTGCGGCCCGTGCCGTGCCGGGTCCCGCACCGGGAGGCGCGGCCGGGTCCGGGCCGCGCCGTCCCGGGTTCCGCGTGCGTGGTCCGTCCTCGGCGGCGGCCGTCCGGGACGTGCCGGCAGCACCGCCCTCCCGGCAGGCCGGGGGAGTGTGTCCGGGCGGCTGGAATCCGGATCTCACATTCACGCCTCCCGCACCGTCTTCCCCGTGAGACAGCAGGCGGAGAAGGCGGCAGGGCCCGACGGAGGCTCGAAGACCGAGCGGGAGCCGCCGGACCCGGAGTGCCGGGGCCGGCTGCGGTCGGCCGGTTGTCTCGGGAGTTCGAACACATCGGTTCGCAATCAAGGTCTACGGCAGGGCGAGGATGAGGGAACCATTCGAGAAGGCGGTCGAGCGGCACGGCGCGACCGTGCTGCGGGTGTGCCGGGCGCTGCTGGGGACGCACGATGCCGACGATGCCTGGTCGGAGACGTTTCTGGCGGCGATGCGGGCCTGGCCGGGGCTGCCGGAGACGGCGAACGTGGAGGCGTGGCTGGTGACGATTGCGCGGCGTAAGGCGATCGACGTGCTGCGTGCGGCCGGCCGCCTGCCGCTGCCGGCCGAGGAACTGCCCGAGGTGCCCAGTGCGCTGGGGGTGCCGGGGGCCGGCGACGGGGAGCTGTGGGAGATGGTGGGGCGCCTTCCGGACAAACAGCGGCAAGCGGTCACGTTCCGCTATCTGGCCGGGATGTCGTACGACGAGATCGCGGCGGTCCTGGGCGGGAACACCACGGCGGCACGCCGGGCGGCGGCGGACGGTCTGAAGAATCTGCGAAAACACTATCCGGGCGCGACTTCGAGAGGAGCATCTACATGAGCGGCACCCGACCCCACGATGACGTCCTGAGCATGCTGTCGGCTCCCGTCGACGCCGGGACGATGGCCCGGCTGCACCGCCGGCTGGAGGCCGAGGCACAGGCCGCCGACCTGGTCGACATCGCCTACACCGTCGTCGACTCCCCGGTCGGCCCGCTGCTGCTGGCGGCCACCGGCCGGGGCCTGATCCGCGTCGCCTACGCGGTCGAGGACCACGACAAGGTCCTGCAGGCCCTGGCCGACAAGGTCAGCCCGCGGATCCTGCACGCCCCCGGCCGGCTGGACACCGCCGCCCGGGAGATCGACGAGTACTTCGAGCACCACCGCCGCGTGTTCGACCTGCCGCTGGACCTGTCCCTGTCCAAGGGCTTCCGGCAGCTGGTCCAGCAGCACCTGCCGGAGATCGGCTACGGCCAGACCCGCAGCTACCGCCAGGTCGCCGAGCTGGTCGGCAACCCCAAGGCGGTGCGCGCGGTCGGCACCGCATGCGCGACCAACCCGCTGCCGGTGGTCGTCCCCTGCCACCGGGTGCTGCGCACCGACGGCACCCTCGGCGGCTACATCGGCGGTCTGGAAGCAAAGACCGCACTCCTGGAACTGGAGGCCGCAGCATGAACACCACCACCGTCACCGGGACGAAGCCAACGGCTCCCGGCGCGGACACCGCCGCCGGAGCCGGGCCGTGGGCCGGCCGGGTCGGGGCCGCCGACTGGGACGCGGTGGCCGCCGAGCTCGACGCGTTCGGAGGCGCGCTGCTGCCGCGGCTGCTCACCCCGGACGAGGCCGCGGTCCTCCGGGATCTGTACGCGCGGCCCGAGCTGTTCCGGTCCACCGTCGACATGGCCCGCCACCGGTTCGGGTCCGGCGAGTACAAGTACTTCCACGCCCCTTACCCGGAGCCGGTCGAGCAGCTGAAACAGGCCCTGTACCCGCGGCTGCTGCCCATCGCCCGCACCTGGTGGGAGCGGCTGGGCCGCACCGCGCCGTGGCCGGACACCCTGGACGAGTGGCTGGGCATGTGCCACGCGGCCGGACAGTCCAAGTCCACGGCGATCCTGCTGCGCTACGGCACCGGGGACTGGAACGCGTTGCACCGCGACCTCTACGGCGATCTGGTGTTCCCGCTCCAAGTCGTGATCAACCTGGACCGGCCCGGCACCGATCACACCGGCGGGGAGTTCCTGCTGGTCGAGCAGCGCGCCCGTGCCCAGTCCCGCGGCACCGCCACCCTGCTCCCGCAGGGCCACGGCTATGTGTTCACCACCCGCGACCGCCCGGTGCGCTCCGTGCGCGGCTGGTCGGCCGCCCCCGTCCGGCACGGCGTCTCGGCGATCCGCTCCGGCCACCGGCACACCCTGGGCCTGGTCTTCCACGACGCCGCCTGACGTCCTCGGCGGCCGACACCGCCGGAAGCCCACGGCCGACCGCCGCGCCCGCAGGCGGGGCCGACGCCGCGGTAGCCCGCGAGGTACTGCCCAGGCCCCTGCCGACCAGGGAAGACCGCTGAAGAGGGAGGCATCCCATCAACGTACGAGGAAGACATCCCATCGACCCCTTGACCAGCCCCCTGCTGGCCGACCCGCCACGGCCGGGCCCGGACCGGGCGGTCACCGGCACCGAAGTCGCCGCGCTGGTCGAGCTGGCACGGGCCCGCGGGGCCCGGAGCATCGCCGTCGGATCCGGCCGGACCCCGGCCGCTCTCGCCGCCGCCGACGCGATCACCCGGGCCTGGCACACCGCCGGCGGCGTCGTGGCCGCCACGACCACCTGGCCGGAGACCGCGGCCTCCTGGCTGTGCCAGGCCCGTCGGTTCGCCGACGCACCGGCCGACGTATGGGTGATGACCGGCCCCGAGGCCGGCTGGGCCCAGGTGGCCCGGCGGCTGCTGTGGTCCACATCCTGGCGGCCCGACCGCACCCTGGCCACCGCCGCCGTAGGCCGGCCCGCCACGCTGGCCCTGGTCGGCGCCCGGCGACTGCGCGGCCTGGCCGGAACCGGTGCGGACGGCGCCCTCTGGACCGTCACCGACGACGGCAGCCTGGTGATCACCGGACCCGGAACGTCACCATGACCGCGCCGCCGGACCCGCCGTGAGTGCCCCGCGCCCCGGTGAACCCCATTCCTCGCCGCCCTGCCGGGACGGCCGTGACCGGAACGCATCTCACGTTTCGGGCGCTCGCACGTCTTCTCCCCGTACAGGCAGCAGACACAGGCAGCAGGCACAGACAGGAGATCGGCATGGACGTCCGACACGCGCACGTGGACAGCCCGGTGGGGCCGCTCCTGGTCGTCGCCGACGGGGATGCTCTGGCCGGGCTCTACTTTCAGGGCTACCGGTACACGCCCCCGCCCTCGGCATGGGGCCGGCGCACCGACATCTCGGCTGACGCGGTCCTCGCGCAGGCCCGCAGTGAACTCGACGAGTACTTCGCCGGAAAGCGGCAATTGTTCGACGTTCCGGCGGTGACCAGCGGCGACGAGTTCCAGGAACAGGTCTGGGCGCAGCTGCGCCGGATCCCGTACGGCGTGCGGATCACCTACGGCGACATCGCGGCCGGACTGGGCGGCAAGGAGCTGTCGCAGTCAGTGGGCCAGGCTGTGGGGCGTAACCCGGTGAGCATCGTCATCCCCTGTCACCGGGTGGTGGGCGCGGGCGGCAAGCTCACCGGGTTCGGCGGAGGGCTGGAGCGCAAGCAGCTTCTGCTGGACCTGGAGGAGCCGCCCGAGTCCCGGGCCGGACGGCTGTTCTAGGCCGTGTCGTCAAAATCCCGCCTGGCCCGCGACGCCCGGCACGACCCCCTCCCCCCGGCGCCCCGGCCCGGCAGGACTGTTCGGCCTTGAAGCCGACATCGTCGCCACGGCCGAACACCGGTGTTCCTGGCGCAGCTACGCCGGGCCCCGGCTCCGGGCCGCGGCCCGGAAGAAGCGCTCTCGGGATTTCCCGCCCCGGCATCTCACATGCGCCGGCCGGGGCACGTCTACCGACTGTGGGACCGAGAGACGGTCCGGAAGGAGAACCCCCGCATGTCCACCACCCTCCAGCAGAAGCGCGCCGAACTGTTCCGCGGTCTTCACGACGACTTCCTCGTGCTGCCCAACGCCTGGGACGCCGGCAGCGCCCGCCTGGCCGCCGAGGCCGGTGCCACCGCCATTGCGACTTCCTCCGGCGCGCAGTCCTGGTCCCAGGGCATCGCCGACGGCCGTTCGCTGGCCAAGGCGGACGTGCTCGCCAACCTGGAGCGCATCGTGGCAGCCACCGAACTGCCGGTCAGCGCCGACATCGAGAACGCCTACGCCGACGATGCCGATGGTCTGCACGCGACGATGGCGCAGTTCCTGGCCACCGGCATCGTCGGCATCAACCTGGAGGACTCCGGCGCCACCCGCAACGGTCCGCTGTACGGCACCGAGGTCGCCGCCGGGCGCATCACGGCCGCCCGCGCTGCGGCCGACGACGCCGGAATCGACCTGTTCATCAACGCCCGCACCGATGTCTTCCTCCTCGGCGTAGGCGACGAGAACGGCCGTCTCGCCGACGTCGTCGCACGAGGCAACGCCTATCGGGAAGCCGGTGCCTGCGGCCTGTTCGTCCCCGGCCTGCTCGACCTCGACGCACTGGCCGTCATCGCCCGCGACACCGGCCTGAAGATCAACGCCATGTGGCTGCCCGGCGCCCCCACCCCCGGGCAGCTGCGCGAGGCCGGCGTCTCCCGGTACTCCGCCGGAACCGCGATCGCCCAGGTCGCCTACACCGCCGCCGCCGAGACCGCCCGCGCCTTCCTCACCGGACAGGACACCGCCATGGCCGCCTCCATCGACTACTTCGCCTTCAACGACAAGTTCGCGAAGTAGCCCCGGCCGGGGCGGGTGGCCAGCGCCCGGGCCACCCGCCCCTATCAGCAGCAGGGCCGGCACATGCGTGCCGCCGGTGGTGACGCTGAGCGTCGTCCGGGGCCGGCCGGGCCTCTCAAGGCTCCGCGTTCATCCCGTTGCCCTTTGACCCGTATCCCGGTCGGAGCCCACCTTCTCCTTCAGCGCCGCCGTCCGGTCCGCGACCGTCTTGGCCAGCCGTGTCACGGTGGTGTCGAGCTGCCCGGAGCCGGCGCCCGCGGCCTCGGCCCGCTCCGCGAGGTCGCGCAGGTCCCCGGCGGCGCTGCCCGACCGGTAGAACTTCTCGTAGAGCGTGCGGTACGTCTCCTGGTAGCGGGCCTTGAAGGCGTCGGACTCCAGGAACCGGGTCTTCAGCGCGTGCCCCATGGCGGGTCCGCCGCGTCCGCCGTCGGCGCCGGGAGGTTCCCCACCGGGCGGCCCGCCGCCGGGAGCTGCCCCGGGAGCTGCCCCGCCGGGAGGCTGCGGCGCCCCCTCCGGTATCCCCTCCGGCATTCCTTCCGGGGCTCCTCCGGGCGTTCCCCCCGGCGCTGTGCCCGCCCCGCCCGCGCCCTGCCGTTCGCCCGGGAACGGGCCCATGGCGGCGGAGTCCTCGGGGCCCGCCGTCGCGTCCCCGCTGAAGGCCAGGTTGTAGTCCCAGCCGAGCACGGAGAACTTCCGGGTGCCGAGGTCGTACCAGAGCAGGTAGTTCTTCCCGGGGCCCGCCATGTCGTCGAAGTTCATCAGCAGGTTCTGGGTCGCCAGATAGGAGGCCAGTGACCCGACGTCCACGTACTGGTCCAGTTCGCGTTCGAACTCCTCGTCCGAGGCTCCGTCCACCCACCGGATCAGCCTGATCAGCGGTTCCAGATCGCGGCTGCCCTTCTTGTTGAGCTGCTCGAAGGAGGTGGTGTACTCCGTCGGATCGTCGCCCCGGTAGGCGAAGCTGCCGCCTGCCTTGGCCTTGTACAGGACCCCGTTGCCGTCGCCGATGGACTCGGCGTAGTCGGTGTCCGGGCTCTCGACCATGAGCCGGGTGGCCGTCGGCCGGTTGTTCACGGTGACCTTCGCGAAGCCGTACCGCTCGGTCTTCTGCCCGCTTTGCGCGGTCAGGGAGAGCGACAGGGCTTCGTTGAGCGGGACCGCGTCGCCGCTGCCGGGGCGGAGGGAGATCTCCCGTTCCCCCTGGTAGGCGCGGCCTTCGACAAATTCGTCGATCTTGATGAGCCAGGGGAGTTCCTCGGGTTTCGAGGCGGAGAGGTCGTAGCGGACCATCCCGCCCATCCCGCCGGGTCCTCCGGCGCCGCCGGGAGCCCCCTGGTTCCGGGCCCCGCCGCCCGGTGCCGTACCGGCTCCGTCTGTGGCTCCACCGGCCCCGGCACCCGCACTCGTACCGGCTCCGCCTGTGGCGCCGCCGCCACCGGCTCCGCCTGCGGCCGTGCCGGGGCCGCCGCCGGGGAGTTCCCCGCCGCCGGCCGGTATCTCCCTCCCGGTCTCCCTGCCGGTCTCCCTCTCGCCGGGCATACCCCTCCCCCCGCGCAGGGACGACAGCGTCGAGTTGCCCTTGAGCCGTATCCCGACATCGTCCAGGCGTACCCCGTCGATGACGAGATCCGCCTCGATGTACTCCTTGCCGCCCTCGTCGGTGAACTCCTTCATCATCTTGTCGAAGTCGGTCTGCCGGTAGCTGAGCCGGACGGTGTGGGTCACCGAGGGGTCGTACAGCTTCACCGGACCCTGTACATCGTGGGTGATGGGGTCCGCTTCGACCTGTGAGGCCGAGGTGACGTACGGGGCGATCCGTGCGTCGCCCAGGAAGTGGGCCATCGCGGCCAGCCCCACACCGACCGCCGCGACGGGTTTCCAGTGGTGGCGCAGCCGTACGGGGAGCCGGTCCCGCAGCCTGCGGCGCCGGGGCGCCGGGCCGGAGGGTGCGGACATCACAGGTCGGTGGTGTCGTAGCCGGTCAGGACCGTCACCCGCTGGCCGGAAGTCCGTTCCTGGAGCGCGTTGACCAGATCGCCGGGTTCGGAGCCCTTCTTCAGCCGGACCGTGTAGAACACCTCGGTGAGCGCACCGCCGCGGATCGTCTCCGTACTCACCAGCTCGAACTCACTCGTGTACTTGATCAGTACGTCACGGATCCGGGGCGTGTAGTCCTCACCCGCGGGCACCTGGACCTTCACGACCTGCCGCTGCACGTTCAGCGCAAACCAGTTGAAGGAGAACATCACCACGACCACGGCGCAGATCACCACGGTGCCGACCGCGGCCAGGGTGTAGAAGCGGGCGCCGCAGGCCATGCCGATCGCCATCGCGAGGAAGATGAAACCGACGTCCCTGGTCTCTTTGATCGCGTTCCGGAAGCGGACCACGGACAAGGCGCCGACCAGGGTGAACGCCCGCGCCAGATTGGACCCCACGACCAGCATGATCAGGGCCACGATCATGCCGACGATCACCAGGGTCTGGACGTAGGACTGGCTGTAGGAGATGTTGCGGTGCGTGTAGCGGTAGACGTACCCGATCACCGTGGAGAGGACGAACGACAGCACCATCGCCGCCACCACGTCGGCCACGCTGAAGGTGCCGCTGAGTTCCTGGAGTTCGAAGTCGCCGAAGTTCATGCCGCTCCTGCGGTCGTGGGGGTGGATTCGGGGAGGGGGGCGCCGGAAGGAGAATCCGGGGCGGGCGGCGGCCAGTCCGCCGTATCGAGGTGGAAGACCGAACGCGGCGCCCGGCCGAACGCCTCGACGGACTGCACGTACTTCGAGATCCGGACGAGGGCGAGATTGCGGCGCGCGGTGAGATCGGTGATCCAGTGCGGGGTGCGCTCGTTGACCTTGACCTCCATCACCGCGAGGTGCGGTGGGACGGTGAACCGGTTCTCCGGGGTCGCGGTCCCGAAGTGGAAGTCCCGGTCCCGGCCGCGGACCCGGCGGTCGAGCGTGACGCGCAGCCCGGTGTCCGCGCCCCGGCCGACGAGGGCCTCGCGCTGGTAGCCGGTGATCGCGGTGGGCCGCAGATTCAGCCGTACGATCAGTTCGAGGACCTCCTGGACGAAGGCGCTCTCGCGCGGGGCGTGCGGCACCAGCTCCCGGCCGTCGCACAGCTGCCGCGCGGTGCCGTAGGGGAGGGTGATGCGGCGCTTCTGCGTGACCCGGTTGACCCGCTGTTTGATCTCCACGCAGACCGGTGAGTCGTCGGTGATCCCGTCGAGGGTGCCGTAGTGGCGGATCCGGAGCTTGCGGCGGAACTTCAGCCCTTCGATCTTCTCCCAGTAGAAGCGGAGCTGGGGGGTGTCGTAGTAGAGGCTCCAGACGCCGTAGCCGCCGACCGGGCTGTGGACGTCCCGGTCCATCCGCTCGGCCAGCTCGTCCCGGATCGCGGCGGCCTCCTCCACGCGCACCAGGTACTTCAGCTCGAACCGGTTGAAGGCGTGCAGCCGGCTGGCCACGTGCAGGGGCGGCTCCTCGGGCCGGGGCGCGGGCCCTTGTGCCCCGGGTGGTCCGGACGGCCGGGGAACCGGCCCGGCCCGCCCTCCCCCCGCCGCGGCTGCCTTGGACAGGGACACCATGCGCCTCCTCCTCGTTCCGGATGCTGCGAGCGGGCCCGGCCGGTCGGCCGGGCCCGCGCCCACGCAACCAACGCCGTCTGAGGCGGGGATGAGAATCAGGAGTGGATTCCAGGAGTCCTGCCGGGGGCGGAAAGGGAGACGGGAACACGGCCGGTGTGGGCGTCGAGGATGTGTTCCGGGCAGGCGAGGGCGCCGGGTCTGGCTTCCACCGGGGCAGTGGTGATCCGGCCGCAGACGCAGCAGACGGCGGTGTCCGGCGGTGTGTTCTCGGCGAGCAGTCCCTCCGGCGTCATCGGGGCAGCCGCTCCACGGGCGGCCCCGGGGCTTCTGCCGGGACGGCGAGGACACACCAGGTGGTCTCCCCGCCGGAACTGGTGCCCCACTCCCGCGCGAGTGCGGCGACCAGCAGCAGACCGCGCCCGCCCTCGTCCTCGTTCCCTGCCGTCCTGGCGACGGCCCGGCCCGGGGTGCCGTCCGCCACTTCGATGCGGAGTTCGCGGGCACGGTGCTCGACGCGAAGGGTGATCCGGTGGCCGTCTCCGTACCGGATCGCATTGCTGACCAGCTCGGAGACGATCAGTGCGGCATCGTCGGCGAGGTCGTCGAGGTGCCAGTGGCGGAGCCGGTCCGCCGTGAGATGCCGTATGGGCCGGACCCGGGATTCGTCGGGGGAGAAGCCGATCTCGAAGGCATGGCGCACGGCCGGTTCCGTCTCGGCCGGGAACAGCCCGTCGGTCGTCGAGGTCATCGGCGTTCTCCCAGGGGGGTGCGTCCGGGAGGCGATCGCCCGGAGGCTGGTGACTGGCTGACGCACTCCGCCGCGGGCGGCCCAAATGCCGCACGGGGGAGTGCGCTGCGGAGATCGGCTACTTCGCCGAACCGCTCAACTACCGTGCGCCCTGTGCGATTTACTGTGCAAGGACATCACTAGAGGTGCCGAAAATGGCACATGCCACGGCACCGGACACGGAGTTGCCCAGTGGGTGACAGGGGCGGAGCCGACCGGAACAGAGTGCGTTGCGGTACCGGACACAGCCCATGTTGAGCACCGGCAGGACCGGGGAAAGGGTGAGACAGTGGCAGCGAAGCGCGGAGCGACTTTTCGGCGCCGGGAGTTGGGCAAGGAGCTGCGAAAGCTCCGGGAGGAGAGGGGGCAGACCCTGCAGGAGGTGGCCGAGGCCCTGGGCTTCTCCCATACGAAGCTGGCGCGCGTCGAGATCGGGGAGAACGATCTGCCGCGCGTGACCGATCTACAGCGGCTGATCGACCTGCTCGGCCCGGAGATGCCCGAGGAGGATCAGGAGACTCTGCTCCAACTGCACCGGGAGTCCCTCAGCAAGGAGCCGTGGACTCCGTACAAGGCGTATATGCCGTCACGGATGCCGACGTTCCGCGGGCTGGAGCAGGACGCGACGGTCATGCGTGCCTGGCAGCCGTCATTTGTCTATGGACTCCTCCAGACCGAGGGTTATGCGACGGCGCTCTACCAGATCGCCAAACCGGTCGACGAGACGAAGACCGAGTACGTCGAACAGAACGTCCGGCTGAGGATGGAGCGGAAGGAACTGATCACCCGTACCGAGGATCCGCTGGAGCTGCGGGTCATCATGGACGAGACCGCCGTGCGCCGCGTGGTGGGCGGTCCCGAGGTGATGCGGGCGCAGTACCGGGAGATCATCGAGCTGTCGGAGCTGGACCATGTGACCGTCCAGATCCTGCCGCACGATGTCGTGACCTATCGGGCGGAGAGCAACTTCACGCTGCTGGACTTCTCCGAGACCCTCGCGCCAGTGGTGCAGACCGATATGTGGAGCACGGTCAGCGTCACCGACGAGCGGCGCGAGGTCCAGCGCAATATCCGCCGCTTCGACGCGATGCGGGACAGCGCGCTGCCGCCGGCTCGTACCGCCGGATTCCTGGAACAACTCACACGAGAGCGGGCTTAGCCATCACTACCCACGAAATGGCCCTTGGACTGGCCTCCGCAGCGACCTGGTTCAAGTCCTCCTACAGCAACGACTCGGGCGGTAACTGTGTCGAGATAGCGGAGTTGACCGGCCGGGTCGGTGTCCGGGACTCCAAGGTCCCGGGCGGGCCCGTGCTTCTCTTCGGTACCGCCGCGTTCGCCCGCTTCCTCGCGGGCGGGGACGTGACTGACCCGAACGCCCCCGGCGGGCGGGGCCCGGGGTGACATGCTGACCTCATGGCGACCCTCGACGACCGGCCCGCGACCGCCGATGACCTGCTGCCGCTCGCGCTGACCTCGTACGGCCACTTCACGACCCTCCGCATCGAGGCCGACGGCAGTGTCCGGGGGCTCGCCCTGCATCTGGAGCGGCTGGTACGGGACGCCCGGACGCTCTTCGGTACGGACGTGGACACCGGCCGGGTACGGGAGCTGATCCGGGCGGCGACGGCCGGGCGGGAGCTGCCGTGCACCGTCCGCGTCACGCACTACGACCCGGCGCTGAGCCTGGTCCGCCCGGCGGACGCCACCGGTCCGCGGTTCCTGGTGACCGTCCGCCCCGCCGGGGAACTGTCGCCGCCGCCGCTCGTGGTGATGAGCGTGGTGTACGAGCGCGATCTCCCCCTGGTCAAACACTGCGGGCTCGTCGGCGCGCTGCACGCCCGCCGTACCGCGCAGCTCGCGGGCTTCGACGACGCGCTGCTCGTCGGCCGGGACGGACTGGTGTCCGAGGGCGTGACCTGGAACGTCGGCTTTGTCGACGCCGACGGCCGGATCGTCCGCCCCGAGGGCCCGGCGCTGCCCGGGGTGACGGAGGCGCTGCTCCCGCGGGGCACGTCCGAGCCGGTCACCCTGGAACGGGCCAAGGGCATGCGGGCGGCCTTCGCGACCAACGCGGCGATCGGCGTCCGGGCCCTGTCCTCGGTGGACGGCACCCCGATGGATACGGCCCATCCGGTGCTGAGGGAGCTACGGGAGGCGTATCTGCAGGTGGCGGGGGAGGAGTTGTAGCCCGGAGTCACGTGGGCGCCTCGTCGATGCCTGTCCTCTCTCCACCGGTCTGGCAGCGGCCGGTCCGGATTCCCTGCGAAAGGCCCGTTGAGACGTCTCGTTCCGTGACATACATCTGGGCTTCGGAGGTCGCTCACCCGGCAGGCGGACGGGAGTTCATTCCGGCGGCTGACGTCTGCCCACCACGTTTGAAGGACCGTTGGGCACATGACCAGTGCGGAACGGACGACGAAGGCACCGCGGAGCGCCCGACGGCCGCGTTGGGTGGCCTGGGCAACAACGCTGTGGGCGGTGCTGTACGCCGGTTTCGGCCTGGCGGCCGCGCTGAGCGGGACCTCCCTGCTTCCCTTCGGCGGTGACTCAGCTGCCCCGGTGCTGGGGTGGGCCGTTGTGGCGCTGGGGGTGCTGGCGGTGCTGGTGAGCGCGGCGGTGATCCGATACGGGCCGAGGCCGCTGTTACGGGTGCTGCTCCAGGTGGCTTGTGGGCTGGCCGGGATCACCGCGTTCAGCCTGTTGATGGACGTGATCACACTGATGGTCGGTCAGGGAGTGGACAGCCGGGCCGCGGCGGTGAACAAGGCCCTCGCGGCGGTGGGCGCGGTGCTGCTCGCGGCCATGGCCCGTCGAGACCATCGGGACGCCGGTACCGATACCCGGGGGCCGTCCGCTGCACCGCGGCACGACCGGCTCTCCGCCTGGGCGGGGACGCTGGCCTTCGTTCCGTACGCGGTGATGAAGCTGATCTGGGCGTTCGGTGGCACGTTCGCGGGGACCACGGGTGCGGAGATGCTGGCGGTCTCGGAGCGGAACGGCGCCTCGGGGACCTTCCTCACCCTGGCGTCCTGGGGCCTGGACCCCACCGTGCTGCTGGCCGTGCTCGGTGTCTTCCTGCTCTGGGGCCTGGTCCGCCCGTGGGGGCAGGTCTTCCCGGGCTGGACCCTGTTCCTTCGCGGCCGGCGGGTGCCACGCTGGCTTCCGCTCGCCCCTGCCCTGCTCGGTGCCGCGACGCTCGTTCCGTACGGTGTTGTGGGGGCCGGTTATCTGGCCTTGGTCACGGCCGGTGCGGTGACCATGGGGCGCGGCGACTTCCCCTCCCCGGGCGACGCGTTGCTGGTCGGCTGGATCGGCATCTCCGCCTTTGCCGTCTACGGAATCGCGCTGACCGTCGCGGCCCGCTCGTACTGGCTGCGGACGCGTGCCTTGCCGACGGGGGTTCGGCAGGGCGCGCACCAGGATGCGTGAACGCCCCCGTGCGCGCACACGCCGTTCCGTCCGGGGACGCCGTGGGAGCCGGGCTCTTACGATGGGCCGGCACGAGACCGCGGGTGTACGTAGAGAGAAGCCGGGATGACGGCGTCGTCGAAGCATCATCTGACCATGCACATGACCGCGGGGCCGTGCAGGTGCCGGCCACCATCCAAGGGGTGCATGAGGCACTCCCCGACGAACTCCGCGCGCAGTTCACCGCCGAGATCGAGACTGTTCCGGCCGATCAGCTCCAGGTCGTCCTGGTCCGGTGGGCGATGACCATCCCCACCGTGCACGACGAGGCCGAGGAGGCCCTGGTCGCTCGCGTCAGGTCCGGGGACTTCACCGAGGTCACTTTTGCCGAGGACCTCGGGGACGACGAGTACCGGAGCGCCGGATGAGCTACCGCATTGCGTACTCCGACCCGGCCAAGGCCGGACGGGCAACTCAGCTGACGACGGCCGCCTGCCGCTCCCCGTCCGGCGCCCGCTCACTCTCGGGCTCCGGCCGGGCCGCGGTGTCGGCAGCGGGCCGCCCGGCCCGCCGCACCGCCGTTGCCGCCGACAGGACCACCGGGACCGCGGCCAGGGCGAAGCACAGCCACAGCGGAAGGCGGCCCACCAGCAGGCCCGTGGCGGCCGTCGCGCCCGCCGAACCGGCGTTGAACGCCGTGTTGACCCAAGCGCCCGCCCTGGTGCGGTTCGCCGGGTCGGCGCACTCGTCCGCGATCAGATAGGCCGTCGTGATGGCCGGGGCGATGAACAGGCCGCCCAGCGCCGCCCAGACGATGAGTACGTACGGATGGGGCGAGCCGCCCGCCGCGGCCAGGGTCAGCCCCAGCGGCACCGTGAGGAACACCAGCCGCAGCCGGTTCGAGGCGCGCCACGGGAGGGCGCCGTAGACCAGGCCGCCGATCGCACTGCCGCCGCAGAGCGCGGCCAGCACCCAGGCGACCGCCTGCGGCTCGTGGTGTGCGTCGGTGAAGGCGATCACCAGGAGTTCGAACGCGCCCAGGCAGATGCCGACCGCGGCCGAGACGGTGATCGCCTGGCGCAGCCCGGGGTTACCGCGCAGGACGGGTTCCCCGGAGGACCCCGCCGGTCCGGCGGGCGCCTTCTCCCGGACGGTCCAGGCGCGGGCCGCCGGAGAGGTGACCAGGGCGAGCGTTCCGGTCAGGACGAGTACGGCGCTCACCGCAAGACCGGCGGACGGTGCCGCGATCTGCACCAGCAGCCCGACCAGCAGCGGACCCGCGACGAAGAGGAGTTCCTCCGCGACCGAGTCCAGGCTGTACGCGCGCTGGAGCAGCCGCCGGTCGGGCAGCAGGTCGCTCCACAAGGTCCGCATCACCGGTCCGAGCGGAGGCGTACAAGCGCCCGCGGGTGCCGCCAGGAGCCCCAGCAGCACCCCGGACGCCTCCGGCCACCAGGTCGCGAACGCCAGCCCGGTCAGGAGCAGCGCATAGGCGGTGGCCATGGGGAGCAGGGCCCGGCGCGGCCCGTACCGGTCGACCAGACCGGCCCGGGTCGGTGAGAGGAAGACACTGGTCAGCGCGAACAGCGCCATGACGGTCCCGGCGACGGCATAGGAGCCGGTGGACTCCTTGACCGCCAGCACCAGTGACAGGGAGACCATGCCGTAGGAGAGCCGGCCCAGCAGGGCGGCGCCGAAGGTACGGCAGGCATGGCGAGTACGCAGCACAGCGGTGTACGAAGGCGTGGTGGAAGACGAAGACATGATGATGTCCCTCGGAGACAGCGCCGGTTCAACGGCGCTCAAAGCGTGCATGGGCAGCGAGAGGCACGCCCGGTGGGCGCGGGCGGCGCTGACTCCTATGCACGGAAGAAGGACATGCGGGGACCGTAGCAGAACAGGGGTTCGGCCAGGACGTTCCCGTCCATACGGATGTTGGTTGCCACCGGGCTCAGATCAAAGACGGCACGGCCCCTGTCGGCCGGCGGCCGAGCCAGAACGCGGCGGTTGAGGGCTTGTCCTGGCCTTTGTGGGAGCCGTAGTTCAGCAAGTACGTTTCCAGTGCCCTCGCCAGATGCACCGGACTCTCCTGGTCAGCCGTCTCCGATAGTCATGTCGAGTTCGTGCACGAGGGCCTTGGCAAGGTCCGTCTGCTGCCCCGTTTCGATGCGGACCCTGGCCAGGTTGGCGGCACCTCGGATCTGCGAGAGGTCGTTGCCCCGCAGGTCGGTGTCCTGGTACCGTCCGCCGCCGAACTCGGTCAGCCGGAGTCCGCAGTCCGAGAACACGGCGCCGGACAGGTCGCAGTCGGTGAATACGGCCTCGGTGAAGGCGCAGCCGGCAAACGCGACGGGGCCGCCGACACGCACATTCCCGAAGCCGGCGTAGTCGAAACGGCACTTCTCGAACAGCACGTCGTTCAGGACCATGCCGTCCATCGCGGCGCCCATGATTTTGCAGTCGCGGAAGTGCACCCGGGTGAGCTTGCTCCCGCTCCAGCGGGCCGACCCGAGGTCACTGTTGGTGATCTCGACACCGTGGAGATTCAGCGCGTCGAGTTCGACGTGCTTCGCACGGACGTTGCAGATCCTGCCGGTGACGAGCTGGATTCCCATGAGGGCGAGCGTGCGCAGTTCCACGTCTCTGTATGTGAAATCCTGCACGGCACCGCGGGGACTGTCCAACGACTTGACCACGGACAGGTACAGGCCGGGCTCATTGAGATCGGGCGTGGTCACGGTGGTGTGGCCGAAGGTACGGCTGGCCATGGTGCTCCTTCAATGTGGTGGCTGGGGTGGCGCTCGCCGAGGCCACCCGGAAGGCGTTCGACGCCTGACCGCTGCTATCGCCAGGGACCCCCATGGCTGTTCCTCCAGCTAGGTCAGGGCGACCGGAACCAATCGGACGCCGCCATCAGCGGTGTTGCGATCATCCGGTACGAGGCCCGGCCCGGCGTTGCTACTGTCACCAACCCGAATGTGTTTCGAATCCTGCCGTGCCACTGCCCGGGTTCTTGCAGACTTGTCCACGTCCGCATCCGGTCAATGTTCCCGGCCTCCGTCCAGGCATGAGATGCCGGAAGAAACAGGTGTTCTCATTACCCGGCACCTTTCTGGCCGGCGCCGGAAACCATCCCTCTGGCGCGTGTGAAGATGGTTCGCCATCATGACGAACCCCAATCTCTACGGGAGGTAGTCATGGGCAAACACGAGAAGCCCCCACCGGATCTGTCCCAGGGCAAACCACCACCCGGCAACGCCGATGGACAGGTTCCTCCTCCACCACCCTCCGACGGGAAGCACAAGAAGAAGTAGGACATGGACAGGCTGGACAGGCTCGACGCAAGGCGCGCGGAACTCGACCGGGTCATGGAAGAGCGCGGGGCCTGGCCCGACCGGGCGCCGTGGATCCGGGAGGCCGTACGGGCCCTGCCTCGTGACCGCTTCGCCCCGGAGCGGCTCTGGCGATGGGACGGCCATACCTACGTTCCCGTGGACCGTGCCGATGAGCCCGGAGGGTGGGCGGACCTTCTCTTCTCGCATCCCGACGCGGCTGCGGTCACCCAGATCACCGGGGGACTGCCCACATCGAGCCTGTCCTGTCAGGGCATCGTCGTCGACATGCTCGACTCCCTCCTCCTCGAACCCGGGCACCAGGTGCTGGAGCTGGGGACGGGGACGGGCTGGAACGCGGCGCTTGCCGCGAGGCGGGCCGGGGTCGGCCGGGTCGTCTCGGTCGAGATGGACCCGGAGGTGAGGGAGACCGCTCGCGCCCGGCTCCTGACCCATGCGCCCGGCATCCGGGTCGAATCAGGTGACGGCGCCCTGGGCGCGCTCGGCAACGCTCCGTACGACCGGATCATTGCCACCTACGCCGTTGAACGCGTCCCGTGGTCCTGGGTCGCGCAGACCCGCCCCGGTGGGCGGATCGTCTTTCCGTGGGGTCGTCTCGGGCACGTCGCGCTCGACGTCGCGGACGACGGTGCTTCGGCACACGGCTGGGTCCAGGGCCTGGCGCAGTTCATGCCCGACCGCGCCATGGGGTCCGGAACCGAGCCGGGTTTTACCGAGGTCCGCGGTACGGGCGAGCCCGACGACGAACGGCCCTGGACACGGGACCTCGCCCCGTTGCGGGACGACTGGGACCTCCGGTTCGCGCTGCGCGTCGCCGAGCCCGGGCTCCAGTACACGGTGGCGGAGGACGCCGACGGCTGGAACGCCTGGCTCCATGACCAGGACGCCTCCTGGGCGGTGATCGCCGCTCAAGGGGACGCCACGGCGATCGCCTCCCAGGGCGGGCCCCGGCGCCTGGCCGATCTCCTTGACCGGGCGTGGGGCGAGTGGACGCGACTGGGCTCTCCCGACCGCTATGCATACGGGCTGACCGTCACTCCCGACCGGCAGTACGCCTGGGCCCTGGACCCCGGGACCGGGGCTCGCTGGTACCGGCCCGCGGGCCCGTGGGACGAGCGCGCCTGACCGGTTCACGGTGCTGGGCCAGGGGCGGCCCCGGATGCAGGCCGGGGCCGGCCGAAGCACGGGGCCGGTGCGCGGCCGTTTCCGTCGATAGCGGGGGCGGTACGGGAACGGCCCCCGTCGCGAGGAACCTGTGGAGGGACGACCTCAACGAGCGCAGGCTCTGGCCCGGTTCTCCGGTGGCGCTGTCGGTGCGGACGGCTAGCCTCACCGCATGTCTCTCACCATTGAACAACTGACCGGGTACGTGGAGCGGGATCTGGACGGAGATCTGGCGCGCTGGTTCCCCGACGCGCCGCGGGTCGGCATCCCGGCGGCGACGCGCCCGGTGGAACCGTTCCTCGCCAGGCTCCCGGCCGCCGCCGCGGCCGCGCTGGCCGGCTACGACCGCAGGGTCCGGGCCGGATCGCTGCCGCAGTGCCTCGATATCCACGACTGGTCCTACGCCTTCGAGTTCGCGGCCAACGACTGCCGGATCCTCGACTCCGACTACGAGACGGAGCTGTCCGACGAGGACGTGTGGTCCATAGGCGCCGACGGAGGGGGCAACTACTACGTGGTGCTCACAAGCGGGCGGGTCGCGGTGTGGTTCCACGAGGAGGACGTCATCGAGGACGGTACGCAGTTCGACAACCTGGACGTCTTCGTGTGGTCGCTCGTCCGGTACCACGCCGTACGCGCCGGGGTCCTCGACCTGGCGGCGGTCGAGGCCGACTTCCACGCGCTCGGCCAGCCCGGAGCACTGGCACCGGGGCTCGGGCTGCTCGCCATGATGTCCTGATGCCGGAGCGCCGGGAGCGGGGCCTCCGGAACGGCCCTACGCTGCCGCCATGCCGAAGATCAGGTTGAACAACGAGACCGGCAAGGTGCTCGGTGTCTGGGTCGAGCCGTTGGGTGAGGACTTCTGGATGAACCCCGAGGACCGGTTCACCCTCGCCACCGTCACCCCGGAGAGCGAGGACTCGGACGAAGCGCCCTTCGAGGTCGTCTTCCACGACAGCGGTGTCAGCGTCTGCGTGAACGTCGGCTACGAGGCCGTCGTCCACGACCGGTCGGGCGCCCGAGTGGACTGCGGGCACCAGCGTCCCGTCGAAATCCGGCAGCGGTGGGCCGAGGCGGCCGAGCGGGCGCAGGAGCGGCCACCGGCACCATGACCGGACAGCCGGACAGCCGGACAGCCGGACAGCCGGACAGCCGGACAGACGGGTCGGGCGGGTGGGGCGGTCAGGGGGGCGGTGGGGTCCGCAGGGATTCGACCGCCAGCCGGGCCGCCGTGCCGATCACCGCGTCCGCCGCCGGGAGTGTCGCCGCCGGGCTGGCCGCGCGGGTGAAGACCGCCACCGCATAGCGGCCGCCGTCGGGGTAGGCGACCACCCCGACCTCGTTGCGGAGCGTCGGCGCGCTGCCCGTCTTGCCCGCGACCTGGACATCGTCGAAGGGGAAGCCCGAAGCCAGTCGGTGCGGCCAGACCTGGAGGCCGAGGATCCGGCGCATCGCCGCGCAGTGGTCGGGGGTGCCCGCCTCGTTGCGCCAGACGGCGGCGAGCAGGGCCGTCATATCGCGGGGTGTGCTGCGGTTCGTCCGGGCCGGGTCCAGCGCGCGCAGGCCGGCGATCACCCGGGGATCGGCGAACGCCCTCGGCCCGGCGGGGCCCGCGTCCTTGCGGAGGCTGCCGAGGAAGGAGCCGAAGGTCTCCACCGCCTCCGTGCGCGGCATGCCCAGACGCCGGGTGGTGGCGTTGACCGCGTCGAGGCCGACCCGTTCCAGCAGGACGTCGGCCGCCGCGTTGTCGCTGACGCTCATCATCAGGAACGCCGCGTCCCGCAGCGAGAGCCGGGCCCCGTCGAGCATGGCGCCCAGACCCGTCGGCCCCGGGGTGCGGCCCCGGGCGGGGATCTCCGTCTGCTCGGTGAGGTCCAGCCGACCGGCCGCCGCCGCCTCGTGCAGCGCGACCAGCAGGCACAGCTTGTGGACGCTCGCGGTCACCACGGGATGGTCCGCGCCCGCATCGACCTCGGCTCCGGTGTCGATGTCACGGGCGTGCAGCCAGCCCGTGACCCCGGCCCCGGTGAAGGCCGCGGCGATCCTGGCCCCGGCGCCGGGCGGCGGGGGCGTACGGGGGTGCGATGTCGGCTCGGTCAAATCCAGTACTCCGCGGCGGGACGCAGGTGCAGGGGGTGCGAGGGCGGCGGTACGGCCGCGTCGGAGTCGGATGCGGCGGTACGGCCGAGGGCCTCGGTGACCGTATCGGCGAACGCCCGTACCCCGGCGTCCTCGCCCCGGCCCCGGGGCCAGGCCGCCGAGTGCCGCCAGGCCAGCGGGGCCCCGGCCAGCGGTCGCCACACCGTTTGCGGGGAGGGGGCGGGGGCGGATTCGGTACGCGGCGCGAACGCCACCGCCCGCCGCGACAACAGCAGGCCCCGGGTAAAGCTCGCCCCCCGGCCGTGGCGGACCGCCTGCGGGGTGAAACCGTGCCGGGCACACGTCGTCAGCAGATCGTCGTAGACCGCCGGGCCCAGCTCCCGCGGGAACAGGATCAGCTCGTACCCGGCCAGCGCGGCCAGCGGCACCGCGTCGAAACCGGCCGCCGGGGCGTCGTGCGGCAGCAGGACGCCCAGATCGTGGCGGAGCACCGGGCCCAGTTCGAGTCCGGTCACATCGCAGGGGTGGCGGATCAGGCCCGCGTCCAGCTCGTGCCGGGCCAGCCGGTCCACCTGCTCCGCCGTCGACAGCTCGTGCAGTTCCAGTTCGACCCCGTGCCCGCGCCCGGTGAAGCCGCCGAGGACCGCGGCGACCGTCTCTCCGGCGATATCCGGGGGCAGCGCGGCGCGCAGCAGCCCGCTGCGGCCTTCCCGGACGCGCCGGGCCGTGGCCGTCAGTGCCTCCGCGGACGCCAGCAGCTGCCGGGCATCCTCCAGCAGCAGCGTGCCGCTCTTGGTGAGCGTGACCTGGCGGGTGGTCCGGTCGAAAAGCCGTACCCCCAGCTCCCGTTCCAACCGCTGGACGCGCTGGGACAGCGGCGGCTGGGCCATGCCCAGTCGCTGGGCGGCACGGCCGAAATGTAACTCCTCTGCTACAGCGACAAAGCACTGGACATGCCGGATCAGGTCCACGAACAGCAACGATATCTGTTCTTGATGAATCTGTGACTGATATCGGTCTTGGACGTAACGCCGGAGCCGCTGGTCTGCTCGGGGTGTCGAACAGCCCCTCGGCAGAAGCTGTGAAAGGTGTGGAATATGGTGAAGAAACATGACTCCGTCGACGGCACGGAGTGGGAGCCGGGGTGGGGACGTCCCGCCGACGCTTCCGCCGCGCCCCCGGGCCGGTTCCCCCGCCGTGCCGCGCTCGCCGCCCTCGCCGGTCTGGCGGCCGTACCGCTCACCGGCTGTGCCGGGCGGAACGGACCCGGGGAGGGTGCCAAATCCTCGGTGGCGGCGAGCGGGCCCGTTCTCGCCGCCGCTGACACGGGCCGTGCCTTCGCCGCGCTGGAGAAGGAGTTCGCCGCCCGGCTCGGTGTCTTCGCCGTCGACACCGGCAGCGGCCGCACCGTGCTCCACCGGCCCGACGAACGTTTCGCCTACGCCTCCACCTGCAAGGCGTTCATCGCCGCCGCCATGCTCCGGAAGCTCTCCCTGCGGGAGATGCAGCGGCGCGTCACCTACGGCCGGGAGGTCCTCCAGCCGCATTCGCCGATCACCGAACGGCATGTCGGCAAGGGCAAGGGCATGACCCTGAGCGAACTCTGCGACGCCACCGTCCGCTACAGCGACAATGCCGCTGCCAACCTTCTCTTCGACGAACTCGGCGGACCCCGCGGGCTCCAGACCGAGCTGCGGTCCGTCGGTGACCGTGTCACCCGCTGCGACCGGTACGAGGTCGAGCTGAGCGACGCCGTTCCCGGCGACCCCCGGGACACCAGCACCGCCCGCGCCCTCGCCACCGATCTGCGGACGTACGTCCTCGGGAACGCCCTGCCGCCGGAGAAGCGGGCCGTCCTCACCGACTGGCTGAAGCGGAACACCACCGGCGACAATGTGATCCGCGCCGGTACGCCGGACGGCTGGCAGGTCGGGGACAAGACCGGCACCGGAGGCTACGGCACCCGCAACGACATCGCGATCGTCTGGCGCCCCGGCGGCGCGCCGATCGCGATCGCGGTCCTGTCCCGCAAGGACGTCAAGGGCGCCAAGCACCAGGACGCCCTGATCGCCCGCGCCGCCGAGGTGGCGCTCAACGCCTTCGCCTGAGTGGGCGTCATGGATAGAGCCGTAAGAGGTACTTAGCCGCTATTTATCCGATGAAATGATCACACATGGGGGAGTGAGCAGTCCGTGGACCAAGGTTCGGTGATCACGGAAGGCACCACTCATGAGACGCATTCCTGGGCGACGGCCCGCCCCGGGCCGTCGGCGCGGCCGACGCGAAAGCGGTCTGACTGCAGTCTGCTGCGCGCTGGGAGTGGGGTTCTTCGCACTGACCTCACCCATGAGCGCGAGCGCCGCGAGCGTCGCGGATATCGCGAACGTTGCGGATATCGCGGACGCTGCGAACAGGACTGACGGGGCGGAGGCCGCCGAGGCCGGTGCGGTGCCGCCGTCGGGGGCCTCGGGGGCCTCCGGCAAGCGGCCGGATTCCGGAGCGGACAGGGCCGGGGGTACGGACAGGGCCGGGGGTACGGAAGGGGCCGAGCGCGGCGCCGAGAAGTCCCGTACGGGCAAGGACGGTACGGGTAAGGGCCGTACAGGTAAGAGCCGTACAGGTAAGGAACGTACCGGCGGAGACCGTGCCGGTAAGGGCCGTAACGGCAACGGCCGTGCCGAAGCCACCCGCACCGGCCGCGCCGACCTCGCCGTCCGCTGGGAAGCCGCCACGGAAGCCACCGCCACCGCCACTGTCACCGCCGCAGAGGCGGGCGACGGCACCGCCACCGCCCGGCTCGGCGACACCACCGCCACCGCCGGGGCCGCGGGCGCCGAGGCCCCCGGCCCCCATCCGGACGGCCCCGAGCCCGTCGGGCCCGAAGCCGACTTCACCTACACCTACCGCATCTCCGTCGTGAACCACGGCCCCTCCCGGGCC
Organism: Streptomyces sp. NPDC094448; assembly: GCF_044763775.1. NCBI lineage: Bacteria > Bacillati > Actinomycetota > Actinomycetes > Kitasatosporales > Streptomycetaceae > Streptomyces > Streptomyces sp. NPDC094448. Next base: position 368,455 of record NZ_JBIWGU010000004.1, read on the forward strand.
GTGGACGTCGTCGTCACCGATCTGCTGCCCGACTCCCTCGTCTTCGTCTCCTCCTCCGACGGCTGTACGGCCGACGGGCAGACGGTCACCTGCGGCCCGCTCGCCGGCCTCGCCGTCGGCGAGACCCACACCTGGCTGCTCACCGTCCGCCCCGCCGACGACTACACCGGCGACGGCTCCGACATCACCAACACCGCCACCGTCACCTCCGACACCGAGGACCCGGACGAGGAGAACAACACCGCCGTCCACACCGGCGTCCCCGTCCCCGGCGGCACCGGCAAAGCCGACCTCTCACTGACGAAGACCGCGCAGCTCCCCCGGGGCCGCGACACCGTGGCGCCCGGCGAGACCTTCACGTACCGCATCACCGTCTACAACAACGGCCCCTCGACGGCCGCCGGGGTCCGCGTCATCGACCCGCTGCCCGCCGTGCTGGCCTTCGTGTCCTCCCCGGACGGCTGCCGGATCTCCGACGAGGACGACCGCACGGTCGTCTGCCCGGTGCTGGACCGGCTGCCCGCCGGGGAGTCCGTCACCTACGACCTCGTCGTCCGGGTCCGTGAGGACGCCACCACCCGCGGCGGAGGCGGCGGCGGGGACCACTCCGGGCACAGCCGCTGCGCCCTGGAGAACACCGCCTTCGTCACCGCCCTGACCCGAGACCCGGTGCCCGCCAACAACGGCAACCGGCCCGGCACCACCGGCCCCGACGGCGGACCCCTCTACCTCGAACACCCCGGCCACCGGCCCGACGAGCCCCGCCCTCCGCAGGAGCCCCACAAGCCCCCGCACCAACCGCACCAGCTCGCCCACACCGGCAAGGACCTCCCGGGCTGGCTGCCCTGGTCCGCCGGGCTCACCCTGGCCACCGGCGGCGCCCTCGTCCTGCTCTCCCGCAGACACCTCCGCGCCCCCGTACTCCCGGGCGACCCGGAGGAGGCCCCGCGCCCATGAGACTCCACCCCCGCCGGCTCCTGGCCGCACTCTCCCTCGCCCTGGCCACCACCCTGGCCCTGCTGCTCGCCCCGCCGCCGACTCAGGCCGCGGCCCGTGCCGCGGCGCCCCGCGCCATGCTCAGCTTCCCCGTCCACGAGCCCTTCGACAGCGCCGTCGGCAACCTCGGCAGCCTCACCGGCAACGCCAGCTATGTGAGCGGCGGCTGGCTCCGGCTCACCAGCGCGGCCACCACCCAGGCCGGCGGCTGGGAGATGAACGACACCTTCTCCACCGGTCTGGGCATCGTCGCCGAGTTCACGTACGCCACCTACGGCGGCACCACCTTCGACGGGAAACGCGGCGACGGCCTCACCTTCTTCCTCGCCGACGGCTCCGCCGCCAACGGCACCGGCGCCCCCGGCGGCAGCCTCGGCTACGCCTGCGGCGGCGGTCCGCCCTGCAACCGCTCCGGTGTCCCCGGCGCGTTCCTCGGCATCGGACTCGACGAGTTCGGCAACTTCTCCTCCAACGGCGTCGGCAACGGCGGCCCCGGCGCCCAGGCCAACCGGATCGTGCTGCGCGGCGGCGGCAACGGCACCACCGGCTACCGCTTCGGCACGTCGGCCGCCGGGCCCGGCGGCACGGTCGAGACCCAGGGCCGCGGCGACTACCGCACCGTCAGGGTCACCGTCACCCCCAGTGGCGGCCGGACCCTCGTCTCCATCTGGTCCGACACCGGCCCCGGCACCCCCCTCAACCAGATCGTCACCGATTACAACGTCTCCGGCATCGCCAACCAGCCCGCCCTCCCCTCGACTCTGAAGGTCGGTTTCTCCGGCGGCACCGGACTGGCCACCAATATTCACGAGATCGGCGACCTCAAGATCAACGTTCCGGCGGATCTGTCGGTCACCAAGACCGGCAGCCCCGCCACCGCCCGCGCGGGCACCCCCGTCACCTACACCGTCACCGTCGCCAACAGCGCGGCCAACGACGTCACGGGCGCGGTCCTGCGGGACGCCGTACCCGGGCTGACCAATGTGACCTGGACCTGTACCGCGACCACCGGCAGCAGTTGCGTCCAGACATCCGGCAGCGGCAACAGCATCACCGCCTCGTCCGATCTGCTGCGCAACGGCTCGGCGACGTACACCATCAAGGGCACCGCGCCACCCGATGCCGGCACCCTCACCAACACCGCCACCGTCTTCCCGCCCTCCGACCGCACCGACACCAACTCCGCCAACGACAGCGCGTCCACGACCACCACGGTCACCGCGGTCGCGGACGTGGCGGTGATGAAGACGGGCATCGGCACCGGGCCCATCACCCCCGGGCAGACCTTCGGCTACCGGGTCACGGCGGGCAACGCGGGCCCCTCCGCCACCACCAATGTCAGGATCACCGACACCCTGCCCGCCGGGCTGACCTTCGTCTCCTCCCCGGACGGCTGTACGGCCTCCGGACAGACCGTGAGCTGCCCGGCGGCGGCCACGATGGCCGCGGGCGGTTCCCAGTCCTGGACGTTCCGGGTGAAGCTCGCCGACACCTACACCGGTGACGGCAGCGATCTGGGCAATGTGGCGACCGTCAGCCACGACGTGGCCGACCCGAACCAGGCGAACAACACCACGGGCGCGGTCACCCCGCCGGGCGGAGTGACGGCGCCGCAAGCCGATCTGAGCACCGTGAAACAGCCGGTGACCAGCACGCCCGTCTCTCCCGGGCAGACCTTCGACTACCGGGTCACGGTCACCAACAACGGCCCTTCCGTGGCCCGGGGCGTCAAGATCACCGACACCCTCCCCACGGCTCTGACGTACGTCTCGTCCGCCGACCCCTCCTGCTCGGCCGCCGGGCAGACGGTCGACTGCTCCTCGGCCGCGGCGCTGGCCGTCGGCGCGTCCGTGAGCTGGACTTTCCGGGTCCGGATCGACCCGGGGTACACGGCGGACGGTACGGCGCTGCGCAATACCGCCACCGCGTCCGCGACCACCGCCGATCCGGTGCCGGGCAACAACAGCGGCACCGGGGGTGTGCCGGGCGGCCGCGTCACCCCGCCCACGGCCGATGTGACGCTCGCCAAACGGGCCGACTGACCCGGGACCGTACCCCCGCAGCCCCCCGCAGCCCCCCCGCAGCCCCCGGGACCGGCCCTGCTTCCGCACCCCCGGCTCCTTCCACCACCCCGACCCTCCGACCCTCCGACTCTCCGACGAATGGACCCGATACGCGATGAGACCGAGCAGCAGACGAGGGCGGCGGTGCCCGCGACCCGTGGTGCGAGCCGTGGTCGCCGCCCTTCTGGCCGGCGCGGCCGTACCCCTGTGGTCCGGCGCCGCCGCGGCAGCACCCCTGATGCCCGCCCGTGTGGTGACGCAACTGGCGGCCCCGGCCGCCACCCCGCCCGGCGGGCTGGTGACGTACACCCTGACCGCGACGAACAACGGCCCCTCGGTCGCGCGCGACGTGGTGGCCACGGACACCCTGCCGGAGGGCCTGGAGTTCGTGTCCTCGGCCGACGGCTGTACGGCGGCCGGACTGACCGTCACCTGCGGTCCCGAACCGGAGCTGACCGTCGGCGAGACCAAGAACTGGACCTTCGTCGTCCGGATCAGCCCGTCCTACCAGGGCAACGGTTCCGACCTCGGGAACACCGCCACCGCCACCTCCGAGGCGGTGGACCCCGATCCGGACAACAACAAGACCGGCCCGGTGACCCCGCCCGGTCCCTTCGACCCGGTCTCCGACCTCAACACCGTCAAGACGGCTATCGGTTCCGGTCCGACCGTGCCCGGCGAGGAGTTCCAGTACCGGGTCACCGTCCAGAACACCGGCCCCTCCGACGCCCGGAATGTCACCGCGACCGACAATCTGCCCGCCGGGCTGAGCTTCGTCTCCTCCGGCGACCCCTGTACGGCCTCCGGGCAGCGGGTCACCTGCGGACCGCTCGGGGTGCTCCCCGCCGGGGACAGCGTCTCCTGGACCTTCAAGGTCAAGCTGAGCGACGCCTACACCGGCGACGGCACCGACCTGCGGAACACGGCGACCTCCACCTCCGACTCCGAGGACCCGAACCCCGAGGACAACACCTCGCCGCCGGTGCTGCCGCCCGGCGGGGTCAGCGAGCCGCAGGCCGATATCTGGGTCACCAAGCGGCCGACGACCTCCACGGTCATCGCGCCGGGCCAGACCTTCCAGTACGCGGTCACCGTCACCAACGACGGTCCGTCACGTGCCGTGAACGTCAGGGGATCCGACGTCCTCCCGGCCCCGCTGGCCTTCGTCTCCTCACCGGACGGCTGCACCGCCTCCGGGCAGACGGTGAGCTGCGGACCGCAGCCCGCCCTCGCCCCGGGTGCGTCGAAGACCTGGCTGTTCACGGTCCGGCTGGACCAGAACTACCGTGGTGACGGCTCCGACATCCAGAACGTCGCCGTCGTCGACAGCGATACCGACGACCCGGTCCCGTCGAACAACACCAGCCCGGCCGCCGGACTCCCCGGCAGCGCGGTCAACCAGCCGTACGCGGACCTCGCGGTCACCAAGGAAGCCGTCGGGACGGTGTCCCCGATCCCCGGCCAGACCTTCGACTACCGGATCACGGTCACCAACAACGGTCCGTCGGCGGACGCGTTCAACGTCCGGATCAGCGACGAACTGCCCGCCGGACTGACGTACGTCTCGTCGTCGCCCGCCGGCTGCACCGTCTCCGGACAGGCCGTCAACTGCCGCCGGGCCACCCCGCTCCAGGTCGGCCAGAGCGTCGAGTACGTCCTCACGGTCCGCGTCGACCCCGCGTACAAGGGCGACGGCAGCGACCTGCTGAACACCGCCAAGGTCACCGCCGACAACATCGACCCGGCGAGTGAGAACGACACCGACACGGCCACCGTCCCCGGCGGCACGGTCGCGGCCCCGTCCGCGGACCTCGGCATCGTCAAGCGGCCGGTCACCTCGGCGCCGGTCGCGCCCGGTGAGACCTTCGAATACCAGGTGACGGTCACCAACAACGGCCCGTCGCAGGCGGAGGACGTCGAGGTCGAGGACGTACTCCCGACCGCACTCACCTTCGTCTCCTCCGACGACGAGTGCATGTCGGGCGATTCGGTGGTCTGCGGACCGCTGCCGACGCTCGCCCCCGGCGCCTCCACGACCTGGGTCTTCCGGGTCAAGCTGGCACCGGACTACGAGGGCGACGGCTCGGACATCCGGAACACGGCGACGGTCGACTCGTCGACGCGGGACCCGGTGTCCTCGAACAACAGCAGTACGACGGGAACGCCGGGCGGCACGGTCCGCAAGCCGACGGCGGACCTCCAGATCACGAAGAAGACCCCGTGACCTCGTGATCCCGTGATCCCGTGATCCCGTGACCGGGCCGGGCCCGTACCGCCGCCGAAAGGGTGGTGGTACGGGCCCGCGGCATATCGTACGGAGGTCAGGTGCGGGGGCGTATCCGGCGGGCGGCCGCCCCCTGCGGGCCGCGCCGCTGCTCCTTCGCCCGCAGGTCCTCCAGCAGCTGGGCCTGGTCGGTGAGGAGACCGGTGAGGATGGTCCGGGCGACCCGGAGCAGCTCGGCGACCTCGGGGCTGGCGAGCGCGTAGATCACGGCGGAGCCCTCGCGGCGGGTGGCGACGAGCCGGGCCCGCCGCAGCACGGCGAGCTGCTGGGAGAGGCTGGCGGCCTCGACCCGGACCTCGGGGAGCAGCTCCGACACCGCGTGCTCCCGCTCGCTGAGCAGCTCCAGGACGCGGATCCGCACCGGGTGGCCCAGGGTTTTGAAGAACTCCGCCTTCAACTGGTACAGCGGCGCGCTCATCGGCCCGGCCCCGCCGGACGGGTGCGCACCGTGAGCACCGTGAATCGCGTCCCCTGAGAACTCTTCGCCATGCGCTCATCATCGGGCATGGCCCCGGGTCCGTGGGCGGGGCGGCACGTCGTCGCCCGTTCGGCACGTGCGCCGCCGGGCGACTGCCGGAGGGGAGCTTCAGAGAGGGAGCGTGATCCAGACCGTTTTGCCGCTGCCCGCTTCGTCGGGGAGGACGGACGCGGTGCCGCCGAGACCGAGGGTCAGCTCCATGACCGTCGCCAGCCCGCTGCCGGGGGCCGGTTCGGCGGCCGGGCGGAGGGTGCCGAGACCGGGCCGGTCCGGGTGCCGGTCGTGGACGCCGAAGGCGAAGCTGTCCGGGCCCGCCCCGAGGATGACCGTGAGGGTGGGGGAGAGGTCCGCCGCGTGCCGGACGCTGTTGGCGACCAGTTCGGTGAGGATCAGCAGGGCCGGGTCGGCGACCGGGTGGCGGAGCCCGATCCGCCACTCCACCAGGGCCTGTTCGGCGGTCTCGCGGGCGGTGCGGACGGACTGGCCCGTGGTGGGGAGGGTGAGGACGAGACGGCGGGGCAGGGTCCGGAGTTCGGCCAGCCCGGGGAGCGACACGGTTCTCGGATCCCCTCGTACGGCCGGTTCGGCAGCAGCTCCCGATTCGGCGTTTCGGTTCGGTACGGCGTTGCGGCATAAGGCGGTTGTGCCCGTGGCCAGGCGTCGGCTGCGGGCACAGCCGATCCGACGGTCCAGCATCCAGCGGATTGCAGGTTTTTGCAATTCGCCAGCCTGCCGGACCGGCGTACGGCGGGAACCCCCGGGCCGCCACGGGGCCGGGGGTTCCCGGCGGCCGCCGCATCGTGATCTTCTGTCGGTGCAGCGTTCCGTTCTCTCCGGCCCGGACCATCTCCAGTCCCCTGCCGGTTCCTGCTGGTCGCCGGCTGGTCTCCGCCCGACTCCCTTCCGGCGAGGTCGCCGTCTCCATGAGCACCGATGTCAAGAACTTCGCCGTCGCCAACCTCCGCCGCCAGGTCTCGGGCCCGGGGTAGCCGTCGGCGTTCGCGCCCCCGCCGCGCCCCGGCCGGGTCCCGGCGCTCCGGATTATCCGTGTTTATTGCTTTTCACCACATATGGTTGATAGCAGGACTTTCACCCCATTCGGACGATCGTCTTCGAACATTTCTTCGAAAAGGTCTATCGTGGGCCCCACCGATATGGGAGGGAGAGTTGTGGCTGGTGAGAGGAGGTACGGATGTCCTTTACGCATCTCCGTACCGCCTCGGGCTACTCCCTCCGCTACGGCGCCAGCCATGTTCACGACCTGGCCCGCCGCGCCGCCGAACGCGGACTCGACGCGCTCGCGCTGACCGACCGGGACAGCCTCGCGGGCGCGGTACGGCACGCCAAGGCCTGTGCCGCCGCCGGGGTACGGCCACTGTTCGGCGTGGACCTCGGGGTTCCCGCCGTACCGCGGCCCGGCGCCTTCGGGGTCGGTGACCCGCACCGGACCAGGACACCCGCGAAGGGTGGCGTCTTCGTCGCCGAACCCCGGCAGCGGGCCGTCTTCCTCGCCCGCAGCGCGCCCGGCTGGGCGGCGCTGTGCCGGCTGGTGTCCGCGGCGGCGGGTTCCGCGGCGGGCTCCACGGCCGCAGGCCCCGGCGAGGGCGAGGGCACGGGTACGGGCGAGGCCTGGTCCGCCGGGTCCGACGCGGCGGCCTGGGCGGCCCTCGACCGTGCGGCCGCCGGTCCCGGCCGGGACGGCCTCTTCGTGCTGCTCGGCGCCGACTCCGAACCGGGCCGGGCCCTCGCCCGCGGCCGCCCCGACCAGGCCGCCCGGCTCGTCGGCCCCTGGCGCGACCGCTTCGGTGACGCCCTGCGCATCGAGATCGCCTGCCACGACCGTCCGGGCTCCGGCCCCGGGTCGCTCCGGCTCGCCGCCCGGCTGCTCGGCTTCGCGGCGGAGCAGGGCATCACCCCCGTACTGACGAACGCCGTCCGCTACGCCGACCCCGGCCAGGGCGAGATCGCCGACATCCTGGACTCGGCGCGGCTGCTCGTGCCCGTCGACGCCCGCGACGGCAGCGCCCTCGACGGCGGCGAACGCTGGCTGAAGGACGCCGGTGACATGGAGCGGATCGCCGAACGCGTCGCCGAGGCGGCCGGTGGTACCGATGCCGTCCGCCGGGCCCGCGCCCTGCTCGCCGCGACCGGGGAGACCGCCGCGGCCTGCGTGGTCGACCCGGGCGAAGCCTTCGGCCTCGGCCGGCTCCATCTGCCCGAGCCGCACCTCATCGGTGCCACCCGCGATTCGGCCGACCGCGAGCTGGCGGCCCGCTGCGCCGGCGCCATGATGCACCGCGGCCACCACCGCGACCCCGACCGCTGGGACCGTCTTGAGGGCGAGCTGCGGATCATCGCGGGCCTCGGCCTCGCCGGGTACTTCCTCACCATGGCCGAGATCGTCCGGCTGGTGAAGGACATGGGGGTGCGGATCGCGGCGCGTGGCTCCGGCGTGGGCTCCCTCGTCGTCCATCTGCTGGACATGAGCCCGGTCGACCCCGTCGAACACGGGCTGGTCATGGAGCGCTTCCTCTCCCCGTACCGCACCGCCATGCCCGATATCGACCTGGATGTGGAGAGCGCCCGGCGCGTGGAGGTCTACCAGGCGGTGCTGAAACGTTTCGGCAGTGAGCGGGTGGCGACCCTCGCGGTCTATGAGACCTACCGCGCCCGCGGCGCCATCGAGGCCGTCGCCCGCGCCCGCGGTATCGAGCCCGACGAGGCCCGGCGGCTGGCCAAGGCGTTCCCCCAGATCCGGGCCAAGGACGTCCGGGCGTCCCTGCGCGAACTGCCCGAACTGCGGGAGGTCGCGGGCGAGGACCACGGCCGGCTGTGGACCCTCGTCGAGGCGCTCGACGGGCTGCCGCACGGTATGGCCATGCACCCCTGCGGACTGCTGATCTCCGACGACGGGCTGCTCGACCGCACCCCGACCGTCCCCACCACCCTCGACGGCATCGCGATGGCCCAGTTCGACAAGGAGGACGTCGAGGACACCGGCCATATCAAGGCCGATCTCATCGGTGTCCGGATGCAGTCCACCCTCGCGCACGCCGTCGCCGAGATCGAACGCGCCACCGGCGAGCACCTCGACATCGACGACCCCGCACAGGTCCCGCTCGACGACCCGGCGACGTACGAACTCATCCGCTCCGCACAGACCATGGGCTGCTTCCAGATCGAATCGCCCGGCCAGCGCGATCTGGTACGGCGGCTGCGCCCGCGCACGATCGACGACATCACCCTCGACATCAGCCTCTTCCGGCCGGGACCGGTCGCCGCCAATATGATCGACCCGCTGATCGCCGTGCGCGACGGGCGGGCCGCGGTCGGCTATCCGCACGCCGATCTGCGGGACATCCTCGCGGAGACCGGCGGGCAGGTCGTCTTCCACGAGCAGGTCATCCGGATCATGAAGGCGATGACCGGCTGCGACCTCGGCCAGGCGGACGAGGCCCGGCGTGCCCTCTCCGACCGCGACCGGCAGGGGCGGCTGCGCGCCTGGTTCGCCGACCGGGCCCGGCAGCACGGCTACTCGGCGCAGGTCGTACGGGACGTCTGGAAGGTCCTGGAGGGGTTCGGCGCGTACGGCTTCTGCAAGGGGCACGGCGCGGCCTTCGCCCGGCCCACGTACCAGTCCGCGTGGCTCAAGACCCACCGGGCGGCGGCCTTCTACGCCGGGCTGCTCACCCACGATCCGGGGATGTACCACAAGCGGGTGTTCGTCGCGGACGCCCGGCGGCGCGGGGTGCCGGTGCTGCTGCCGGAGGTGAACAGGTCCCACGCGGATACCAGGATCGAACTGGTGTCTGGCGGAAAGGTTGACAAATGGGGTGTACGGCTGGGGTTGGCCCATATCCGGGGTATCAGCGAGGCGGAGACCGCGCGGATCGTCGCGGGCCATCCCTATGTCTCCCTCACCGACTTCTGGCGCCGCGCCCACCCGAGCCGCCCGGTCGCCGAACGCCTGGCCCGGGTCGGCGCCCTGGACGCGCTGGGCACGGGTGACCGCGGCGGCCGGCGCGAACTGCTGCTGGAGATCGCGGAACTGCACCGCCAGGGGCGGACGGCGCTGGACCCGGGGCAGTTGCCGCTGGGGGAGGAGGCGGGGGTCGGGGCTCCGGCGGGGACCGCGGCTCCGGTGGGTTCGTCGGTCGTGCGGGACGGATCGGATCCGGCGGGTTCGTCGGTTGTACGGGACGGATCGGCTCCAGTGTCGTCGGTCGTACGGGACGGATCCGCTTTGGTCTCGTCTTCGGTCTCGGCGGTCGTGCGGGACGAGTCCGTCGCCGCCTCTGCCGACGTACGCGAGCCCCCGGCCCCGACGGTCACCACCGCCCCCTCCCTCACTCCCTCCCCCTCCCCCGCCCCGGACACCGGGCGGACCGGCGGGCTGCCCGCCATGGACGACTGGGATCAGCTCGCCGCCGAACTCGACGTCCTCGACATGGACATCACCCGCCACCTCCTCGACGACCACCGCGCCCTGCTCACCGATATCGGCGCCACGCCCGCCGCCCGGCTCGGCGAACTGCCGCACGGCACCACCGTGCTGGTCGCCGGAGTGAAGACGGCGACCCAGACACCGCCGATCCGCGGCGGCCGGCGGGTCGTCTTCGCCACCCTCGACGATCCCACCGGCCTGTCCGACCTGGCCTTCTTCGAGGACAGCCACGACCGGTGCGCGGCCACGGTCTTCCACAGCGCGCTGCTGCTGGTCCGCGGCACGGTCTCCCGCCCCCGCAACCGGCCGGGCAGCCTCAGTGTCACCGGCGAGGCGGCCTGGGACCTGGCCGAGCTGATCGAACTCCACCGGGACGGCGGCCCGGCGGCGGTCGCGGACCGGCTGACCCGGCGGCAGCCGGGCCCCGGTCACGGTGACCGGCAGCGCCGGGGCCGTACCCTCACCGAGCCCACCGGCTATGTGATGAACGCCTGGGCGGATCTGCGCCCGCCGGGCGTGCCGCTCGTCGGCGGCCGCGCCCTCCACCACGCCAGCCGCGGAAGCGCGGGGTGACGGGCATGATCCTCTATGTGCACTTCGGGCTGCGGGCCGTCGCCGGACTCGGTGATCCGGAGCCGGTCTACCGCAGGCTGGTCGGCCTGGTCGGCGGCGTCACCCCGCTGGTGCAGGCGCTGCCGCCGGACGCGCTGCTCGCCGATGTGGCCGGGGCCCGGCGGTACTTCGACCGGGACGCCCGCGATCTTGCGGCGCTGGTCCGGATGCGGGTGGCGGCGGTCCACGGCATCGACTGCACGGTCGGCGTCGGCCCGAATCCGCTGCTCGCCCGGATCGCGGCCCAGTCGGGCCCGCCGAACGCGATCCGCTGCGCGCCGGCCGGGCCCGGGGAGATCGTGGCCTACCTGGCGCCGCTGCCGGTGGCCGTGCTGCCGGGCGCGGGCCCCGCGACGGTCCGTACGCTCGCGCCGTACGGCCTGGTGACCGTCGGGGACCTCCAGCGGGTCCCGGCCGCGACGCTCCAGCGGATCCTGGGCGGTCCGGCGGCCCGGCGGCTCCAGGAGTACGCGCGGGGTGCGGATCAGGCCAGGGTGGTCGCGGCCGCCCCGCCGGAGACGGTGACCGTGGTCCGGGAGTTCCCACGCGACGAGCTGGATCCCGTACGGCACCGGCAGGCGCTGCTGGGGTGCGTGGAGGAGCTGGGCTGGAAGCTGCGGCGCGAGCACCGGGCGGCGGGCGCGCTTGTACTGACGGTGGGTTACGCGGACCGTTCCAGTACGGTCCGCACCCGGGCCCTGCGCGAACCGACGGCGCATTCGCGGGCGCTGGCGGCGGAGGCGGACCGGATGTACGGGGCGCTGGCGCTCCAGCGGGCCCGGGTCCGCGGTATCGCGCTGCGCGCGCAGGACATCGCCCCGGAGGACCGGGCCGCCCACCAGCTGACCTTCGATCCGTCCGACGACCGGGCCCGCCGCCTGGAGGCGGCGGCGGACCGCGCCCGCGCCCGCTTCGGCCCGGACGCGGTCCATCCGGCGTCGTCCGCGCCGAAGACCGGCCCTGGACGCCCTTGATCCCCTTGATCCCCTTGATCCCCTTGACCTCAAGTTTGGTCGAGGTTGTGGACTGTTCTCATCGGCGCCGACCACCGGCGCCCCGGGCGGCGCCCGGTTGTCGAAGGAGCAGTCATGACCAGCGATGTTCTTGTCGTAGGAGAGGTGCCGGAGTCGGTTCGGGCGGCGGTGGCCGGGGTGGTGAAGGCACTGGAGCGGGCCTTCAACGAGAAGGACCCCGTCGCGCTGAGCGAGCAGTTCGCGGAGCGTACGTCGTGGTCGAACGCGCGGGGACTGCGGCAGGACGACCGGGCGGCGATCGCGGAGTTCAGCGGCCCGGCGCTGAAGAGCTTCCTGCGCGACTCGTACGCGCGCTACGACATCGTGAAGCTGCTGGAGCTGGCTCCGGGGGTGATCGCGGTGAATGTGGTGCAGACCCCGACCGACGCAGCGGGCGAGCCGGTGGAGGGTCTGCACGGAGCGACGCTGTACGTGATCTCCGAGCAGCCGGACGGCTGGAAGATCGTCGCGGGCCAGAACACCGCGGTCGACGCACCCGCTGGATGACCGGGAGACGGGCTGCTCGCGGACCGGGCGCGCGGGGCGCGCGGGGCGGGCAGGGCGGACGGGGCGGACGGGGCGGACGGGGCGGACGGCGGCGGTGTCTGCGGGGGGCTGTCGGACCCCGTGCGTACTGTGCGCCCATGGCTAATTTTGTACTGGTGGCAGGCGCATGGCTCGGATCGTGGGCATGGGACGAGGTGGTGCCCGCGCTGCGCGGGGCGGGCCACGGCGTGCACCCGTTGACCCTGTCCGGCCTGGCCGAGAAGCAGGATGTGCCGGTGGGGCGGCAGACCCACGTCCGGGACATCGTCGACGAGATCGAGCGCCTCGACCTGCGGGATGTGGTGCTGGTCGGCCACAGCTACTCGGGTATCCCGGTCGGCCAGGCCGCCGAGCTGATCGGCGACCGGCTGGCGCGGGTGGTCTTCGTCGATGCGAACGTCCCGGCGGACGGGGAGTCGTTCGTCTCCACCTGGTGGGAGGGCCCGGCGAAGCTGGCGGCGGCCCTCGCGGAGAACGGCGGCCTCTGGGCGCCCCTGACCGCGGCCGACTGCGAGGGCCAGGGCCTCACCGACGACCAGGTCACCAGGTTCGTGACGGGCTCGACCCCGCACCCGGGCGCGTCCCTGGCCGATCCGGCCGTGCTGCCCCGCCCGCTGGGGGAGCTTCCGGCGACGTACATCACATGCCTGCTGGACGGCCCCGAGCCGAACGCGGACGTGGTGGAGCTGCTGAAGAGTGAGCGGTGGCGGCTGGTCGAGCTGGACACGGGCCACTGGCCGATGTTCTCCCGGCCGGCCGATCTGGCGCGGATCCTGCTGGACTGCGCGGGTTAGGCCGCGGGCGGCCGGATTTTCCCCTTGGGCAGCTTGGGCAGCTTCAGCAGGAGATGTTGCCGCCGCCGACGTCGGTGCCGAGGACGCCGACGAACTGCTTGAAGAGGTTGATGCGGTCGTTGCGCTCGTCGGGGTTCTTGCCGTCGCACTCCAGGGCGCCGTTGATGCTGCGGATGGTCTCGCCGAAGCCCTTGCCGTTGACGATGGCGTTGTGCGGGGTCATCGTCCCGGCGCCGGACTGGGTGTTCCAGAACCAGAGCCCGGTCTTCCAGGAGGTCGCCGGGTTCTGCTCGACCTGCCAGGGGTTGTTCAGCAGGTCGATGCCGAGGGCGTCACCGGCGGCCTTGTAGTTGAAGTTCCAGCTCAGCTGCAGCGGCCCGCGCCCGTAGTAGGCGGACTGCCCGGCGGGACAGCCGTACGGCTGGGACTGGTCGCAGTAGTGCGGGTAGTTGGCGGTGTTCTGCTCGACGACGTACCTGAGACCGCCCGTCTCATGGCTGACGTTGGCGAGGAAGGCCGCGGCCTCGCGCTTGCGGACGGCCTCGCTGCCGGAGTTGGCGAACTGCGGGTACGCGCCGAGGGCGTCGGTCAGGCCCTGGTAGGTGTAGAAGGAGTTCCGGTTCGGGAACATCTGGTTGAACTGGGCCTCGCTGACCACGAAGGAGGCGGCGGCGGCCGGTGGCGTCTGGACGGCGGCGGAGAGGGTGCCGAGGACGGCGGCCGAGGCAAGCGTCGACAGGGTGCGGCGGAGCTTCATCGTTCCTCGAATCAGCAGGGGGCGAGTGGGCGTTGCTTCGGAGCCGAAGCAACGGAGCCATCATGATCATTTGGTATCCGAATAACCGCTGGTATCTGCTGAAACCACCCGTAGTGGCGGTAGGCGGTCAACTCGCTGACCGCGATTCACTCCATCGCCCGCCTCTCCCGTACCGTCCATGGCTCTCGGCGGGACGGCCCGCGTCGGCGACACGACGGGGCCTGCACGGCGGCAGCGCACGGCAGGGGGATTTACGAGCCCGCGACCGCTGGTATGCGCCCCCGATGCGCCATGGACGGTACGCGTGCCCGACAGGACGATCGGCAGTACGCCGACGCGATGTCTGCCGTGGTGCCTGCCGTGACCCACTGCGATACCGCCTCGGCCCGAAGCGCCACCCCTCATCCCGTACCTGCCGTTCGAGAACCGGAGTGCCGTGGATCTCAACCTCGCTGCGAAGACGGCGGTCGTCACCGGTGCCGGACGGGGCATCGGACTCGCCACCGTCCGGGCCCTGACCGCCGAGGGCGTCCGTGTCGTCGGTGCCGCCCGTACCCTCACCCCCGAACTGAAGGACACCGGCGCGCACACCGTGTCGGCCGACCTGAGCACCGCCGAAGGCGTCGCCGCCCTGATGGACGAGGCCTTCGACGCACTCGGCGGCATCGACCTGCTGGTCAACAACGTCGGCGCCGGGGACGATATGGACCCCTGCGGATTCCTCGACACCGACGACGGGCACTGGTCCCGGATCTTCGACCTCAACCTGCTCAGTGCCGTCCGCGCCACCCGCGCCGCCCTGCCCAGCCTGATCGAGCGGCGTGGGTCGATCGTCAACGTCTCGTCCATCAGCGCCCGGCAGCCCACCACCGGCCCGGTCGCCTACAGCGCTGCCAAGGCGGCCCTCACCGCGCTGGGCAAGTCGCTGGCGGAGGAGTTCGGACCACTGGGGGTACGGGTGAACACCGTGTCCCCCGGAGTGGTCCGCACCCCCGTCTGGGCGGACCCCGACGGCTTCGGCGGCAAGGTCGCGGCCCGAGCCGGAATGGACCACGCCGCCTTCCTGGAGCAGATGCCACCGGCCTTCGGCATCACCTCGGGCCGCATCACCGAACCGGAAGAAGTCGCGGCCCTGATCGCCTTCCTCCTCTCGGACGTCGCCGGCAATATCACCGGCGCCGACCACATCATCGACGGCAGCACGGTCAAGACGGCCTGACCGGTATCCGGGAGCAGACCGGCATCCGGGAGCAGGTGCGGCCCGGGTCCCCCGGCGGAGCCGGATCGACGTGCCGTACCGCCCGCCCGTCCGCCCGGAGTTCCGCCCCGGGCAGGCGGCCCGCGCGCCGGGGGAGTGCGCGGGCCGCCCGCCGTACCCGCTACTGCTCCGCGGGCTCCGGCTCGTACGCGTACTGCTCCGACTGGACCCGGTACATCCTCCGGAACGTGCCCACCGCGTCCGGGGACATCAGGTCGGTGAAGGAGCCTTCCTCCACCACCCGGCCGCGTTCCAGCACATAGATCACGTCGGCGTGGCGGACGCTGTGCAGCCGGTGGGTGATCAGGACGACGGTCTGGCCGTCCGCCGCCATGTTCCGGATCTGGTCGAAGACCCGCTGTTCGGCCTCGGCGTCCAGGGCACTGGTCGGTTCGTCGACGACCAGGATGCGGGCGTCGCGGTGCCGGGCGCGGGCGATGCCGAGGCGCTGCCACTGGCCGCCGGAGATCTGGTGGCCGCCGCGGTAGCCCCGGGCCAGCAGGGTGTTCCAGCCGCGGGGGAGGGATTCGACCGTCTCGTCGGCGCCCGCATAGGCCGCCGCCTCGTCGAGCAGGGCGTCGTCCTGGGGGGCCGAGGCGCGGCCGATGGCGACGTTGATACGGGCCGTGAAGGGCCACCGGTAGAAGTCCTGGGCGACCAGCGCGATCCGGTCGAACAGCTCCGCCCGGTCGGCCTCCGTCGCGTCGACGTCGTCCCACATCACCCGGCCCGAGTCGGGTGCGTACAGCCCGCACAGCAGCTTCGCCAGGGTCGACTTGCCGCTGCCGTTGTTGCCGACCAGGGCGATGATCCGGCCGGTGGGGATGGTGACGTCGACCCGGTCCAGTGCGGGGGTCTCCTGGTCGCCGGGGTAGGTGAAGCTGACGTCCTCGAAGCGGATGGACCGGAGCTGCGCGGGCAGCGGGCGGCCGGTCTCCGGGATCAGCCGTTTGTCGGCCTCCTTGCAGAGGGTGTCCAGATCGGAGACGAAGAGGCTCTCCTCGTAGAGGTAGTTGAGCTGGATCACGAGCGCGTCCAGATTGGAGGAGCCGGTACGGATCGCGATGACCGCCGTGCCCGCGACCGCCAGGTCCATCGTGCCCGTCCACAGCAGCAGTCCGAGGGTGGTGTAGGTGGCGGCGGTGGCCAGCCCCGTCCAGCCGGAGGCGACCAGTCCGGTACGGGCGGCGAGCCCGGCCAGCCGGGTCTGCTCGCGCTCCCCGGTCTCGGCCATCATCCGGAAGTGCCGCAGCAGGAACGGGCCGATGTTGTGGACCCGGACCTCCGGCGCCGCCTGGGCGTCGATCAGCAGCCGGCCGAGGAGCTGACCGGCCCTGGCGTGCTGCACCCAGGTGTGGAACGACACGTACCGGCGGCGCGCGATCGTCAGCGAACTCCATGCGCTGGGCAGCGTCATCAGCATCAGCAGCGGCAGCAGCGCCGGGTGCAGGACGGTGAGCACCCCGGCCGCGGCGGCCAGCGAGATGCTCGCGCTCACCACCGACGTACAGAACCGGATCATCCGGCGCGCCGATTCCGCGCCCCACTGCGCCGAGTCCAGCAGTTTGTGGAACTGCTCGTCCTCGACGGCCGACAGTTCGACCCGGGCGACCCGCTCCAGATACTCCTCGGTCGCCACCCGGAACACCTTCGGTTCCAGCCGGCCGGTCCCGGCCGTGGAAGCGGACCGCAGCAGCGCGCCGATCACAGCCGTGACGGCGACGACGGTCAGCGCCGGTACGGCGGCGACCAGTCTGTCGACGGTCGCTCCGCCGCCGAGGAGGTGCACCAGGACCTGGTTGACCGCGATCAGCCCCATGGCCTGGGCGATCCCGCCGCCGATCTCGGCGCCCGCGACCTGCCGCAGCGCCCGCCGGTCGGCGCGGTGGGCGAGGCGGATGGTGGCGGCGATCAGGCCCGGCATCCGGGCGATCATGGCGCGCAGATTCAGTTCGAGGAAGGAGCCGTCGTGGGTGCTCCAGCCGGCTTCGTAGCGCAGGGGCCCGCCGAAGAGGAGGCGTTCGGACTCCGACACCTCCTCCTCCGCTTGGTGGTCGCGGTTTCCGCCGGGGCGCGGCGGCGGGGGCGGGGCAGTGCCGGGACCGGCCGCTGCGGCTCCGGTACCGGCCGGTGCGGCGCTGTGGTCCGCCGCCGCCGTGGGTCCGGGGCCGGCCGGTGCGCTGCTGCTGTTCTTCGGTACGGATCCGGAGTCCGTCGGCGTGGGTCCGGAGTCCGCCGGGATCTTCCCGAGGCTCCTCGGCGGGGAGTTCTCCCTCCGGGGGTCGGGCTGTACGGGTGCGGACGCCGGACGCGGGGTCCGCGCGGTCTTCATCCGCAGCCGGTTCCGGCGATTCTGAAGGTTCTGCCGGTGGTTCTCGGTCTTCCCGGGTTTCTCCGGGGGTGTGGTTTCTGGGGTCTCCGTGGTTCCGGTATCCCGCTGTGTCATACGAGCCACCCGTCTCGGTCAGTGGATACATCCCCCCTGCCCACACCCTGCTCCGCCGGGTGCGTCCGGCGGAGATAAAGGGCCGTTTCCACCCCGGGACGGGCCCGTCTGTGCCATGGGGCATGCACACCGGGCATATACCTGTGGCTACTACATCTGTGGCTGTTGCACCTGCGGCTGCTGTGCCTGTGGCTACGGCACTTGCGGCCGGTGCAGCTGTGGCTGCTTCACCTGCTTCTGATCCGGCGACAACCGCACGGGACTCCGGTGAGCCGGACGCCCCCGGGCCGGTCAGCGGGACATCTTCGCCGGGCCCGACCCCCACGACGTCCGCCGGACCACCAGCACCGCCACATCGTCGTACCCCGGCCGGGCCGGACCGTCCGACACCAGGCTGTCCGCCAGCGCCTCCAGATCCGACGCCCGGTCGCCGTCGCCGTGCTGCGGGCGGGTCATCCATGCGGAGAGCCGTTGGGAGACCGCTGCCACCGCCTCCTCGTACGACCGGTCCGGGGTGTCCACCAGACCGTCGGTGTACAGCACCAGCACCGAACCCGGTTCGAGCTGCCCGTGGTGCACGGGGTACCGGTCGGCGGGGGAGTAGCCGAGTGGCAGTGCGCCGGGGACCTCCAGTTCGCGGACCGTGCCGTCGGGCTCGGCCTGGAGCGGGACGGGGTGT
Source organism: Streptomyces sp. NPDC094448 (assembly GCF_044763775.1). Classification (NCBI taxonomy): domain Bacteria; kingdom Bacillati; phylum Actinomycetota; class Actinomycetes; order Kitasatosporales; family Streptomycetaceae; genus Streptomyces; species Streptomyces sp. NPDC094448. The sequence goes on from NZ_JBIWGU010000004.1 coordinate 386,825, forward strand.
CCGGCGCGGACGATCTGGAGGTGGCCCGCGCGCGGTGACACGTCGACGATGCAGCAGGTGGCGAAGCGGTCGGTGTCCAGGCCCCAGAGGGTGCGGTTGCCCCGGGCCATCAGATGTTCGGCGCGGTAGCCGTCGTCGGCGTGCGCCCTCAGGGCCGTACGCAACTGCCCCATCACACCCGCGGCCTGGGCGCTGTGGCCCTCCACGTCCCCGATGACCAGGGAGGCGCCGCCGTCCTCGCGGGGCAGCAGGTCGAACCAGTCGCCGCCGACCTGCATGCCCTCCGCCGCCGGTACGTAGCGGGCGGCGATCTCGAAGCCGGGCAGCCGGGGCAGGGCGCGCGGCATCATCAGCTCCTGGAGGTCGGTCATCCGCCGCCGGAAGAGGTCGGAGAGCCGGGCCCGGGCCAGGGACTGGGTGAGGATGCCCGCGATGGCGGCGGTGACGATCTGGTCGTCGGAGCCGAACTCACGAGGGGACGCATAGGAGATCAGACAGCTGCCGACCGTGCCGTCCGCCGAGGTCAGCGGGATGAAGACATAGGCGCCATGGGCTTTCGCGGGCCGGAATCTGGGGTCGGGGAACCGGGCCTCGTACTCCGCGCGGTTGCGGAAGAAGAGGGGGTGCCCGGCGCGCAGTGCCTCCGCCATCGGGTTGTCGTCGACGGAGCCCATCACCCGCAGCCGGTCCAGCGTCTCGCGGGGATAGCCGACCGCGCCCGCGAGCAGCAGTCTGCCCTCGTGCTCCAGGTGGATCGCGAGCGCGTTGGCGCCCAGTTCGGGCAGGACGGTCTCGGTCATGGTGTCCAGCACGTCCTGGGTGGTGAGCGCGGCGGCGAAGGAGTTGGTGACGTTCAGGACGAACTCCCGCCGGCTCTCGCGGCGTTTCGCCCGCTCCCGCTGGGCGGTGGTGTCCCAGATGACACCGATCAGCAGCCGGGGTTCGCCGGTCGGGGTGTGCTGGACCGTGCCCTTGGACTCCAGCCAGTGGACCGAGCCGTCGGGCCAGACCACGCGGTGCGCGGCGTGGTGCTCGCCGGTCCGGAGGCTCTCGTCGAGGACGGTGCGGATCCGCTCGACATCGTCGGGGTGGATGGTGCGCAGGAAGGATTCGGCGAGGGAGTCGAAGCGGTCGGGGTCGAGACCGAAGAGGCGGATGGTGCGCTCGTCGGCGATGACCGTGCCGGAGGGGATGTCCCATTCGTACGAGCCGATGTTGCCGCTGGACATGGCGAGGTCGAGCCGGGTGCGGCCGCTCTTGCTGCGGCGCCGGAAGTCATGGAGGTCGGCGTCGTGGCGGGCGTCCCGGGAACCGGGTGCGGTGCTCCCGTCCCGTACCCCCGGCTCGTCCGCCCGTTCCGCCCGTTCCGCCTGCTCAGCCCGCTCCCGGGTCCGCAGATGCTCCAGCCGGTGCGCGTACACCTCCGCGACCAGGGTCAGCAGCCGGCCGTCGGCGGGCGGCAGCGGCAGTGGGCCGTCGTACTGCACGACGAGCGCGCCCAGTGCCCTTTCGTCCACCAGCAGGGGTACGACCGCGAAGCGGACCGCGTCCCGCAGGACGGGGAGGTCCGGGTAGCGCTCCGCGAGATCGTCGGAGAAGCCGTAGACGATCCGGCGCTCGCGTACGGCGACGGCGGCGGGGAGCGGGGAGTCGGGGGCGACCACGGGGAAGCGGTGGACGGCCTCCTCGTCCATGCCCTCGTAGCCGGTGAGCCGGAGCCAGCCGTCGTCGTCGGTGAGGAAGGCGGCGCCGCCGTACGCGCCGATGCCGGTCCGGCAGATCCGCAGGGCGGTGGTCAGGAGGGAGTCGGCATCGGGGCAGGCCAGCAGGCGGAGCACGCCCTCGCGGACCGGGTCCCCGCCGGCCGGGCCGGTGCGGGCGCCCGCCTCCGTACTCGTACCGAAGTCCTCCGCCGTCATCGGCGGCCACCTCCCCTCCTCGCGGAGAAGGTCGTTCCGTGGACCCAGTCTCCCCGGGGACCGGGGAACTGTCCTCACGGCCGCCGTCGCCGGGCGGGTGGCGGCCGTGCCCCCCAAGAGGGGGTAAAAAGTCTGGTTCTGTTGGTTTATTTACCATATAGGACTTTTGGCCTTTCTTTGTGGTCGAGGGGGCGGCGACGCTGGTAGGGACCACCCTCCGCCCGCGGCGGGGCCCGGTGAGGCCCCGGGGCGGGCGCCCCCCAGCAGGAAGCGGAACGCCGTGGCCCCCACACCCGTGGCACCCCCCGAGGCGGCCCCCCTCGACGAGACGCTGATCGCGTCCCTGGTCGAGGACGCGACCCTGGCCCCCTCCCTCCACAACGCCCAGCCGTGGTTCTTCCACTACGACCCCGGTGACCGCAGGTTCCGGATCCGCGCCGACCGTGCGCGGGAGCTGCCGCTGGCCGACCCCGACCGGCGGGCGCTGCACATCAGCTGCGCCGCCGCCGTACTCAATCTGCGGGTCGCGGCGGTCCACGCGGGGTGGGATCCGGTGGTCGGACTGCTGCCCGACCCCGCCGATCCGGATCTGCTGGCCGAGATCACGCTGCTGCCGAGGCGTCCGGAGTCGTACGAGGAACTCGCCGAGCTGTATCCCGCGCTGCACCGCCGCCACACCAGCCGCGCGCCCTTCGGGGCGGAGCGCATCGAGGAGTCCCTGCTCGACGTGCTGAGCCGGGCGGCCCTCCTCGAAGGCGCGCACCTCGCCTTCCCCGACACCTTCCACCGGCGGACCGTCCTCGACCTGAGCAGCGAGGCGCTCGTCCGGGAGCAGGAGGACGCGGGCCACCGGGCGGAGATCGCCCGCTGGGCCGGTGACCCGCCGGAGGCCGCGGGAAGGGACGACGGCATTCCGCGGTACGCGTTCGGGCCCAGGTCACGGGGCGGCGGGGCGCCGGTCCGCGATTTCGGGCCGGAGCCGGGGGCGGGCGAATCCGCTACGGCCCCGGGGGCCCCGCTGCTTCCCGACCCCGATTTCGTCCGGGAGTCCGCGGTCTTCGAGGAATCCCCGCAGCTCGCGCTCCTCGGCACGGTCCGCGACCACCCGGCCGACTGGCTGCGGGCGGGCCAGGCGATGGAGCGCGTGCTCCTCGAAGCCACCCTGGACGGGCTGGCCACCTCCGTCGCCTCGCAGGCGCTGGAGTGGAGCGACCTGCGGTGGGCGATCCGGGACCCGGCGTCGGCGATGGGCCATGTCCATATGGTCATCCGGCTGGGTTACGGCCCGGCGGGCCCGGCCACGCGGCGCCGCCCGGTCGGAGACGTCCTGTCGATCGGCGGCGAGGGTTAGGGCCTTGACGGGGCGGGGGCGGCCTGCCGGACCTGCGGGAGCCCGTACGTACTACCGCACCTCGTAGCCGCGGCCGGACGGCCTTCCGCCGGGACCGTGCCGCGCCGGGGTCCGCCTCCGGCGGCCGGGCAGTGGATACGCTCCGTCGGGGACGTCGGCGGGTGGCGCACGGACCATCGGCGGCGTCCCGACAGGCCGCGAAGCCGGCCGCCGCGATCACCGCATGTACCGCATGGACCACTCGTACCGCATGGACCCGAGGAGACCTCCCATGGCCGCCACCCCGCTGACCGCCGCCCAACTCGACGAGGCCCTGACCGCGCTCCCCGACTGGACCGCCGACGGCGGCAGGCTCACGGCCGCTTTCAAGCTGGACCGCGCCGATGTCCCGGCCCTCTACGCGGCCGTGGCCGCCGCCGAGGACGAGGCGAACCACCATGCGGAGGTGACCATCCTCTACGGCACGATCGGCTTCGCGCTCTCCACGCACGACGCGGGCGACGCGATCACGGCTCTCGACACCACCACGGCGGCCCGCCTCACGGCCCTGGCCCTGGCCCACGGCGCCCGCCCGGCGAACGGCTAGACAGGGCCTAGCGTTGTGCCGGACGTCGTGGGCCGGTGAACCTTCCGGTCACACCATCAGCCACCGGCGCCGTCCGTGGTCGACCGCCCGGGAGTGTGGAAACCGGGCGCCCGCCGTGGACACAGCCGCAGGCTCGCCCTACCGTCGCTCCCGGCATGGCCGACGACTTCCCGAGGACGGCTCAGATGCGCTTGGACGGTGAGGACTGGCGCCGGTTCTTCGATGCCTTCGGGCAAGAGGCATGGCGTTTCGAGGCGCAGCCCGTCTGCACGATGCCCAGGGAGCAGGAGAACGTCGCCCGATTCCTCCGGGGTGAGGCGAAACCCGCAGAGCACAACGCCCGGTGGCACGAGCGGGTGCATTCCTATGCGCGGTCCGGGCGGACCATCGGCCGGGTTCGCATCGTCAGGCAGCCGCTCACCGACTATCAGCGGTACCAGTTCGCCTGGGGAATCCCCGGCAATATCGCCGCCGGTGAGGACATCCGCGTCCTGGACGTGACCTCGTACGACTACGGTCTTCCGCTCTCCGGCGGGCGGGACTGGTGGATGTTCGACCGGGCCCGGATCGTCCATCTCCACTTCAGGGCGGACGGTACCCAGATCAACCGTGAGGTGCACGAGGGCGATCCCGCGCCCTACCGCGAGTGGCAGCGCATCGCCTGGGAACACGCGGTGCCCTTCGCGGAGTACATGCACGACCGCGACGAGTGACCCGGGTCGGCAGGGGCATACGGCAGGGCCGGTTCCGTTGCCCCGCGGCCGTCGGCGGCCGGGGTCACGCGGCTGTCGTGTACGGGATCGGGGCCCGTTCGGACGGGGCCGTGGAGCGGGGGGTCGGTCGGTCGTTCGGTACGGGCTCCGCGCGGGCCGCCGCCTCCCGCAACTGGCGGTCGATCGCCCGGTCGCGAGCCGCTCCGAGCAGGGACGGGAGGGTGACAAGGCCGGTCAGCGCGGCCACGAAGAGGTAGCTCCAGAGTGTGTTCATGTCCTCTACTGTCCCCGTGCGCGCCGCTCGACAGCAGTGGCAGAACTGTCATGAATCTTCGATTTACTGCCACTCCGCCGAGGTGCCCGTGGCACACTGGCGAGCATGCTGAGCAATGTGGCGGTACCACTGCTCGACACGGTCCACCCCTTTGAACTCGGGGTGCTCTGTGAGGTGTTCGGCCTCGACCGCAGCGACGACGGCATGCCCGTCTACGATTTCGCCGTCGTCTCCGCCGAAGGCCCCACGCTCTCCACCCACGCGGGGTTCACCATCACCACCCCGCACGGTCTGGAGCGCCTGGAAGAGGCCGATCTGATCGCCGTCCCGACCGGCGGCTCCTATCCCACCCGCGGCTATCCCGAAGAACTCCTCGCCGCGCTGCGGCGCGCCGTCGACCGGGGTGCGCGGGTGCTGAGCGTATGTTCCGGCGCCTTCGTCCTGGGGGCGGCCGGTCTCCTCGACGACCGGCGGTGCACGACCCACTGGCGGTACAGCGCCGCGCTGGCACGGCGCTTTCCGCGGGCCGTGATCGACCCCGATGTGCTGTACGTGGACGCCGGACCGGTCGTCACCTCCGCGGGTACGGCCGCGGCCATCGACGCCTGCCTGCACATTCTGCGCCAGGAGCACGGCCCGGAAGTCGCCAACTACATCTCGCGCCGCATGGTCGTCCCGCCCCACCGCGACGGCGGGCAGGCGCAGTACATCACGCACCCCCTGCCGCGCAGCCGCTGCGACACCGTGGCCGGGACCCTCGACTGGATGGAGCGCCATCTCCGGGACGACATCACGGTCGACCAGCTCGCCGAACGCGCCCATATGTCCGCGCGGACCTTCGCCCGCCGCTTCCTCCAGGAGACGGGCACCACCCCGTACCGCTGGCTGCTGCGGCAACGCGTCCTCAAGGCGCAGGAGTTGCTGGAGTCGACCGACGAGACGATGGACGTCATCGCCGACCACTGCGGTTTCGGCAACGCGGCCGCGCTCCGCCACCACTTCCTGCGCACGCTCGACACGACCCCGAACGCCTACCGCCGGACGTTCCGCGGCGACCCGGGCGCGAGAGACGCGAAGCACGCGAGGGACGTGAGAGACGTGAAGGACGCGAGGGACACAGTCCGCAACGCCACCGTCTGAGCGCCCCCGGCCCGCGGTGTCATTTCGCGTCCGCGTAGCACTCCACCGCCGCCGTTGTGAACGGAAAGCGGACCGGGGTGTCGCCGAAGGCGATCCGGCCCGCCAGCGCGCCCGCCTCCCGGATCGCCTCCGCCACCGCCTCGGCCTCCTCCGCCGGGCAGTGCACCACGACCTCGTCGTGCACGAAGAACACCAGCTCGGCGCGGAGCCCGGCGGTCGCCCGGCGCAGGGCGGCGAGCATCAGCAGGGCCCAGTCCGCGGCGGCGCCCTGGACCACGAAATTACGGGTGAAACGGCCGCGGGCGCGGGCGTCGGAGCCGCCGGAGCCCGGGGTGCCGCCCGCGTCGTCCTGCGGCAGCCCCGCCTCCTCCGCGTCCGCGGCGCCCGAGACCGGGGGACACGTACGGCCGAGGTACGTCCGGACCAGCCGGCCCTCCTCGCCCGCACGGGCCGCGTCGTCCACATACGCGACCGCGGCCGGGAAGCGGCGCCGCAGCGCCGCGAGGTTCTTCAGGCCGTCGCCCGACGTCTGCCCGTAGACCGCGCCCAGCAGCGCCAGCTTGGCGTGCTCCCGGTCGCCCGCGAACGCGCGCGTCGACAGCAGGGAGTACAGATCGCCGTCATGGCCCGCGACCTCCATCAGACCGGGATCGCGGGAGACCGCCGCCAGCACCCTCGGCTCCATCTGGTCCGCGTCGGCGACCACCAGCCGCCAGCCCTCGTCCGCGACCACCGCCCGCCGGATGACCCGGGGGATCTGGAGCGCGCCCCCGCCGTTCGTCGTCCACCGCCCGGAGACCGAGCCACCGGGCAGATAGCCGGGCCGGAACCGGCCGTCCCGCACCCAGTCCGCCAGCCACCCCCAGCCGTGCGCCACCCAGATCCGGTACAGCTTCTTGTACTCGACGAGCGGCTTCACCGCCGGGTGGCCGATCTCCTCCAGCTCCCAGCGCCGGGTCGACCGCAGCCTGACACCCGCCTCCGCGAACGCCTTGATCACATCCGCCGGCAGATCCGGCCGCACCCGGCGCCCGAACGCCGCCGACACCTCGTCCGCGAGCTGCGCCAGCCGCCGCGGCTCCCCGCCGCCCGCGTACCGCTCGCCGAGCAGCTCCTGGAGCAGCCGCCGGTGCACATCGGCCCGCCACGGCAGCCCCGCCCGGTTCATCTCCGACGCGACCAGCATCCCCGCCGATTCGGCGGCCGTCAGCAGCCGCATCCGGCCCGGGTGTACGGCCGCGTCATGGCGGCGCTGCTGCTCCGCGTACACCTCCAGCAGGGACTCCAGCGACACCGGCACCGGCCGCGGCTCGAACAGCGACGACTGGGCACCCGGCTCGGCCGCACGCTGCGGCGGATCGGGCGGCACGGGCTGCCGCCGCAGCCGGGCCAGCGCGGCCGCGGCCGACCGGGGCTCCCCGAACCGGCCCTCGTGCCCGAGGAGCAGCAGTTCGGCGTCCTCGATGTCGTAACACCGCTCCACCGGGACCCCGGCCGCCAGCAGCCGGGGGTAGACGTCGAACGTGGACCGCCACACCCAGCGGCCGGCCTCGGGCCGAGACCGGACCGCCGCGACGAGATCCGGCTCCTCGACCACCGGCCCGGCGGGCAGCCCGTCGGGGCGGAGGGGGACGAGCCGTGCCCCGTCGCCCTCCTCCGCCGCCGCGATCGCCCACCGTTCCGCCATAACGGGAAGTCTGTCAGGAGGGTCCGACAGCGACCCGGTCGCCGGCCGGGTCACCGGTCCGGTCGGCGATTCCGTTGCGCGGCTGTGACCTGCTCTTTTATTCATACGGGTGCGATCGCGGCGACCCCTTAGGATCAGCCCGTTCCAGCGGCGCCACGAGGTGCGCCGCGGCAAGGCACAGGGGGCTTCATGGGTGGTTCCACCGCAAGGCGCGGGAGACGTCGCGGGTGCGGGAGAGCGCGGCGGACGGGGTTCGCCGCGGGTGCGGCACTGCTCGGTGTGCTGGCGACCGGCTGCGGTGGAGGGGGCGGCGCGGACGGTGAGCCGGACCGGAAGACGGCCGGCAAGCCCGCCACCGCGTCGGCCACCGCGTCGGACCCGGCCGCTGCCCCCCGGCCCGACCCGGCCGTGAAGGTCAGGCAGATCGGGGGCAAGGGCGGAATCTGCGCCCTCCCCTTCGCCTTCGACGTCGCCGCCGACTGGAAGGCCACCCCGGTGAAGGTCGCCAAGGGGAACGAGTTGGCCGAGGCCTTCGGTATGCAGGGCGAGGCCGCTATCCTCTGCGAACTCGACGCCCGCCCCTCCGGCAACACGGGTTTCATCCGCTTCTGGGAACCCGTCGCAAACGGCTTCGCGAACCAAACCCCGAACACCGCCTCGGCCCGCGACGCCCTGGACGACTTCGTTGCGGACAGCGGTCTGGAGAAGCTCGCCAAGGTCAAATACCGCGAGGTGAAGGCGGGCTCCCAGCAGGCCGTCGAGGTGAGCTACGAGGGTTACGACGACTTCTGGGAGGAGACCGAGAAGGAGCGCCATCTGGCGGTCGTCACCCCCGACGGGATCATCGTCATCGAGGTCGGCGCCCAGGACGACACCGACCACGACGCGCTGCTGCCCGAGTACGAACGGATCAAGGAGACCCTCCGCACACCGTGACCCACCGGCCGCGTGCCCCGAGGTGAGCGCCGGGCCGACGTACGTCCGGTGCACCCGGCCGCGCCCCGCATCATGGAGGGATGAGCACCGCCCCCACACCGCAGGCCACCGTCGAGCGGGCCCTGGCGACCGCGCTGTACGCCCAGGACTCCGGGGCCCGGGACCGGTCCGTCGAGACCGCGCTCGACACCGCGGCCTCCCTCGTCGCCGCCGACCCCGGCGCCGCCGCCGAGCTGGCCCGGCGGGGCGAGGAGTTCGTCCGCCGGGCCTGGGAGCGTGGCTGGCAGCCCGCCGACGTCGTCCGGATCGTCCGCCGCGAGCTGGGTGACCCCCAGGTACGGATCGCGGCCGAGCTGATCCGCACCGAATCCCGCCGCTACCCGGAGGCGACCCTTCCGGCGCGCTGGGCGGGGCAGCTCGCGGCCCTCGGCCCCGACTCCGTACCGCCGTGGCAGCCCACCGACCGCTTCTCGTACGCCACCGCCGCGCTGGAGCTGTACCGGCTGCTGCTGCGGCTGCCCGCCATCGAACCGGTCGGCCCGGTGCCGGGGGAGTCCCCCGCAACCGCGCCGCCCTCCGTACACGAACCGAAGGCACTCACGCGGATACGGGCGCTGCTCGCCAAGGCCGAGGCCACCGACTATCCGGAGGAGGCCGAGGCGCTGTCCGCCAAGGCCCAGGAGCTGGCCGCCCGGCACAGCATCGACGCGGCGGCGCTGGACGCGGGCGGCGACGGGCGGACGGTCCCCGGCGCCTGCCGGATCGGCGTCGAGCCGCCGTACGAGACCGCCAAGGCGATCCTGCTCGACGCCGTCGCCGGGGCGAACCGCTGCCGCGCCGTCTGGAACAGCGCCTTCGATTTCTCGACGGTCGTCGGTTACGCCCCCGACCTCGACGCCGTCGAGCTGCTGTACACCTCGCTGCTGGTCCAGGGCACCGCCGCGATGACCCGTGCCGAGGCGTCGCAGCGGGCCGGCGGCCGGAAGCGGACGAAGACGTTCCGGCAGTCGTTCCTGATGGCGTACGCGTCCCGGGTCGGGGAGCGGCTGACCGCGGCGGCCGAAACGGTGTCGGGGTCGGCCCCCGCGGGCCTGCTGCCGGTGCTCGCGACCCGCGAGGTCGCCGTCGGCGCCCGTACCGACGAACTGTTCCCGCGGACGACGGCCACCCGGGTCCGCGGCGTCGGCGACGAGGCCGGGTGGACCGAGGGCCGCGCGGCGGCCGACGCGGCCCGCGTCCACCCCGAGCGCCGCGGGGTACGGGGACCCGGCCGGGACGGCGGTTGAGCGACGGGGCTGGGCGGGGCAGGGTGTGGCGCGGTCCGGGCGGCGGTCGAGCGACGGGGCGGAGGCAGGGGCGGGTAGGACGGGGCGGCGGGGCAGGCAGGGTGTCGCACGGTCCGTGCCGTGGGGCCGGGCGCCGGACGGTCCGGGCGGCGGTCGAGCGACGGGGCGGGGGCGGTTCGGCGGCGGGTACGGCCGGGCGGACAGGGTGGGTCGAGGCCCCGGGCGCGGCCTCGGCACCCCCCGGCCGCGGTCCGCTCCCGCCCGAAACTTCCCGCGGCTCCCCGGGAACTCGCCCGGCTTGCGATACGACTACTCGGGCGACGGGACGCGACCGATCCCCACCCGGTCCCCCACCCCGGTCCGGCCCGCGCCCCCCTTCGCCCCCACCGGAGGACCCCACACCATGCCCGTTCCCGTCCCCCACTGCCCCGAGCAGGCCCCCGCCGTCGTCCACGAGCACATCACCGACGCCCTCAAGGACCCCGCCTTCGTCCGGCTCACCCCCACCACCGTCCTCGCCCGTTTCGAGACGATGAAGGTGTACGCCGCCCTCGGCGCCGTACGCACCCTGCTGGAGTCCGGCCGGATCGGACCCGGCCACACCGTCGTCGACAGCTCCAGCGGTATCTACGCGCTGGCTCTCGCCCTCGCCTGCCACCGCTATGGGATCCGCTGCCATATCGTCGCCTCCACCACGGTCGACGCCACCCTCCGCGCGCAGCTCGACGTCCTGGGCGCGACCGTGGACCAGATGCCCCCGTCGCACAGCCTCCGCCTGGACCAGGAGCGGCGGGTCCGCCGCGTCCGCGCGCTCCTCGCCGGGCGGCCGGACGTCCACTGGATGCGGCAGTACCACGACCGGGTCCACCACGCGGGCTACCGCGAGTTCGCCGGGCTCGTCGCCGCCGCGCTGCCGCCCGGACCGCTCACCGTCGTCGGCGCGGTCGGCACCGGCGCGTCCACCGGCGGGCTGACGGCGGCCCTGCGCGAAAGCGGCCGCCGTGTGCGGCTGGTCGGTGTCCAGCCCTTCGGCAGCGTCACGTTCGGCAGCGAGGGCTTCAGCGACCCGGAGGCCATCATCGCCGGAATCGGCAGCTCGATCCCGTTCGGGAACGTCCGGCACGAGCTGTACGACACCCTGCACTGGCTGGACTTCCGGCACGCCATGGCGGGCACGGTGGAACTCCTGCGCCGCCACGCCGTCTTCGCGGGGCTCTCGACGGGGGCCGCGTATCTCGCCGCCCGCTGGGAGGCTGCCGGGGGCCGCCGGGACCGGGGCCCGGACGCCCCGGCCCCCGGCACCTACCTGGTGCTGGGCGCCGACACCGGCCACCGCTACACCGAACGCGTCTTCGCCCGCCACACCGAGGCCCTCGATCCCGCCGCCCTGCGCCCGCGACGGATCACCGGCCTCGGTGAACTGCGGCCCCCGTGGACGGTCATGGAGTGGGCGGGCCGCGCCGCCCCACCGGGCGCGGTGGCCCGTACGGACCCGGCGGACCCGGCGACCCGTACGCAACCCGCGGACCATGTGGCCCGTACGGACCCGGCGGACCGTGTGGACCCGGCGACCCGTACCGAGCCGGCCTGTACCGACCGGCCGGCCTGTACCGACCCGCCGGCCCGTACGGACCCCGTGACCTCCGGAGGCCCCCGATGACCATCGCCGCCCTCGAAGCCCTCTCCTTCGGACTCGAACGCCTCGCGCTCGCCGCCGCCGTCGCCGGACACCGGCTCGTCCTCCTCACCTCCGACCGCACGGTCTACCGCCACGAACTGGCGGCCATGCCCGACGGCATCCTCGACATCGTCGACACCGACACCACCGACCAGGCCGCCGTACGCCGTGCCCTCGCCGCCCTCCCCGATCTCGCCGGGCTGGTCAACACCACCGACACCTGGAGCGTCCCGGCCGCCGATCTCGCCGCCGAGCTGGGGCTGCCGGGACCCGATCCGGCGGCCGTACGCGTCCTGCGCGACAAGGCCCTCGTCCGGCAGCGGCTGTACGCGGCCGGACTCAGCCGGGGCACCGCCACCGGGGACCTCGACGCCGTCGAACTGCCCGCCGTACTGAAGGACTCGGCGGGTACCTCGTCGCGGGCGGTGTGGATCGTCCACGACGAGAGCGGGCTGCGGGCCGCGCTCGCCGAGGCGGCGTCGGGCCGGGCGGGCCTGAAGGGACGGCTGTTCGCCGAGCCGTTCCTCGCCGGGCCGCTGTACAGCGCGGAGACCCTGAGCTGGAAGGGGGAGACCCGGCTGCTGGGCGTCGCCAGCAGGCTGACCTCGCGATCACCCGCCGTACGGGAGGAGGGTGCGGCCTTCCCGGTCGCCCTGCCGCCCGGCGAACGCGAGACCGTCGCCCGCTGGGTCGCCGACGTCCTCGCCGCCGCCGGACACGACCGGGGCTTCGCCCATGTCGAATACGTCCACACCGCCCACGGCCCCGAAGTCGTCGAGATCAACCGGCGGATCGGCGGCGCGCTGATCGGCGAGGCGCTCTGCCGGGCCCTGGGCGCGGACGTCTACGACGCGCTGGTCCAAACCACCCTCGGGCAGCGGCCCACCCTGATGGACGGCCCCCTGGCGGCCCCCTTCGAGGGGCCCGCCGTCGCGTTCGTCCTCGTCTACCCGGACCGGCCCGGGACCCTGACCGGATGGCAGGGGCTCGACGGGCTCGCCGCGTTCCCCGGCACGGTGGAGTGGTATCCCGTACGCGCCCCGGGGGACACCGTCACGGACCTCGGGGACCAGCGCGGCTGCACCGGCATGGTGCTCGCGGAGGCGCCCACGGCCGAACTGGCGCAGCACCGGGCGTGGTGCGCGGCGACGACCGTACGGCCGCTGATGGCGGATGGCTGAGCCCCGGGCCTCCGGCGGACCGGACGGGCCTCCGGCGGACCGCACCGGTCCGCCGCCGTGAGGCCCGGACGGCCCGGCGGGCGGGGAGGCGGGGCAGGGCACCGGGGGGCGCCGCTCACCCGCCACCAGTTGCTCCTCCTGGGCGCTTCGTTCCTGATCACGGTCGGCAGCTTCGCCGTCCTGCCGTATCTGTCCGTCCTCCTCCACCAGCGGTGGGGGCTGGGGCTCGGCGCGGTCGGCGCGGTACTGGCGGCCGCCTCCCTCATCCAGTTCGGCGGGGGAGTGTTCGGTGCCGCGCTGGCCCGCCGGATCGGACTGCGGGCCACGATGCTGACCGCGCTGACGGTCCGTACGGCCGGCTTCGCCTGTTTCGCCCCGGGCGGCGGCGGACCGGTGCTCGCGGTGGTGGCGCTGCTGCTGGTGGCGTCCGGTGCGGCGCTGTACCTCCCCGCCAACAAGGCGTATCTGGTCGCGGGCCGGCCGGAGGCGGAGCGGCCGAGGCTGCTGGCGCTCAGCGGCTCGGCGTTCACCACGGGCATCGCGCTGGGGCCGGTGGCGGCGGCGCCGTTCGTCCTCAGCGAGCCGACGGCGCTGTTCGGTGCGGTCGCGCTGCTGTTCGCGGCGGTGTGCGGGGCGCACGCGCTGCTGCCGCCGGTACGGGACGAGGGCCGGGCCGGCGGGACGGGCCCGGAGACCGGGGCGCGGGGCCGCCCGCCGCGGGAGCCCTTCGCGCCCGCGGAGCGTGCCCCCTTCGCGTACGCCCTCCTCTCCGTCTACGTCTTCATGTACTTCCAGCACTATCTGGCGCTGTACGCGATCCCGCGGATGTCCGCCGCCTCCTACGGCTTCCTGCTGATGGCGTACGCGCTGCTGCTCGCCGTGCTCCAGCCGCTGCTGGCCCGGTGGACGGCGGAGCTGCCGTACGGGCGGGCGCTGCGGCTCGGCTTCGGCGCGATGGCACTGGGCACGGCCGGGCTGGCGACCGGCGGGCCGGTGGGGATCGCCGCGGGGGCCGCGCTGATGTGCTGGGCCGAGGCCGTGCTGTTCCTCCGCAACGAACTGGAGGCGCTCGCCAGGTCGGCCGCCCCCGCCGCGACCGTCTTCGGCCGGCAGCGGCTGGCGGCGGGCTTCGGCGCGGCGGCGGCGGCCCTGTTCGGCGGCCCGCTGTACGGGGCCGCCGAACAGGCGGGTGACACCGGCCTGTTCTGGCTGGCGGTGGCCGCCCAGAGCCTGCTGCTGCCGGTGGCGGGGTGGGCGGTGGGCCGGACCCGCAGGGATCAGGCGGCCGCGAGAAGCACGGCCCCGGCTTCTGCCCCGACACCCGCCCCGGCCCCGGCACCGGCCCGAGGTCCGGAACCGGCCCCGACACCCGCCCCGGCTCCGGCTCCGGAACCGGCCCCTGGCTCCCCTCTCCCTCCCGCTGCGCCTCCCACTCCCGCCTCCCCTTCCGGTTCGGGGAGCTGATTCAGCCAGACTCCGGCCAGTTCGCGTCTCGCCCTGGCCACCCGGGACCTTATGGTCCCCACCGGGCAGCCCAGCAGGTCGGCGGCCTCCGCGTACGAAAGGCCGAGGAGCCGGGTCAGTACGAACGCCTGACGGCGCCCCGGCTCCAGTGCGCACAGCGCGTCCCGGAACGCCACGGACTCCTCGAAGCCGGACGTCTGCCGGAGCTGCTGGGCGTGTTCGGCCGCGCCCAGCCAGTCGTCGGCGGTATCGGCGATCCGGGGCCGGGCCGCGGCCCGGCGGATCCCGTCGACGACCACCCGGCGGGCGATCGTCAGCAGCCAGGTCCGCGCCGAACTGCGTCCGGCGAATCCGCTGAGGCTGGTCAGGGCGCGGGCGTAGGTCTCCTGCGCCAGATCGTCGGCGCCGCCGGGCGTGTCGAGGGAGCTGCCGCCGTACGTCAGACGGCTGACGAAGCGTCGTACATCCTCGTACGTCGCCTCCACGAACAACTCCGTGGCCCGGCGGTCGCCGGAGCCCGCGGCCAGGGCCCAGTCGGTGATCTGGGCGTCCCGGCGGCCGGAGCTGCGGTCCCGCGCGGCACGGATGTCAACAGGTGAGTAGAGCATGACAAAAAGTCCTTCGCGTCCGAGCTGTCCCCGGGGAGGTGGGGGAGGGGGAAAGGGGGAGTCAGGACGGGAGGAGCGGGGGCCCGCGGCGGGTGACCGCCCGCAGCAGGAGCAGGGATTCGGGGAGGCGTACCCGCTGCGGGCGGGGCCGGGGCGGGCGGACACCCTCCGGCGGCAGTACGGCGTACGCGCAGCAGAGCGCCGCACGGGCGAGGCGCAGCCGCCCGCGCAGAAAGAGGTGGAGTGCCAGAGCGATCCGGGTGAGGGCGCGTTGGCCGTGCCAGAGCCACCAGCCGCAGACGGCTCCGGCGGCGAGGTGCGCGGCGGTCATCCCGGCGGTCGGGACCGAGGTGAACGCGGCCGTCCACCCGGAGGTGAGCCCGGAGGCGGAGGCGGAGGCGAATTCGGAGACCGAGGAGGGCGAGGAGACCGCGGAGAGCGCGGACGTCATGGCGGACGCGCTGTCGGGCGGCGGACCGGACAGCGGCCCGGAGGCGGAACCGGGAGCCGGGAGCGGCAGTTGACCGGCCGTACCGTACGGAGCGGTGTGCCCGGTCGCGTGATGCGCTCCGCCGGATCCGGCGCCGTGCGGTACGGCCCCGAAGAGCAGGTGCAGCAGGGCTTGGACCGCCGCACCGACGGAGACGACGACCCCGGCGGAACGTTCCTTTCGGGTCAGCCGCCAGCCCAGTAAGCAGACCGGGGGGACGGCGACGCCATAGGCGACAGGGGGCAGTGAGGTGCCCGAGGCCAGGGCGTGTCCGGTTCCGGACACCGCGACGCACACCGCGACGAGTACCGCGGTGTGCGCGAGGCGGAGTCCCGATCCGGCTCTCATGCGGCTCATGGTGCCAGCGCGGCGTGAGGCTTCGGGAGTGTCGGCACCACGGTGATATCGCTGCGGGGAGGGCTTTCACGCGACCGGCGAATCTGTGACATACATCATAGGAGGGGGTCGGGAACTCGAACACTCGTCGGGACGACCACTAGGTGGACGAGCACCCTTTTGAGCCAAGGAGCGGATCCGATGCAGCCCCCGCCGGAGCGCACCGCTCCCGACGCCGAGAACGCGCCCCCGACCGGTCCCGGGCGGGAGCGCACCCGCGGGCGGGGGGCCGCGGCGGGAAACGCGCCCGGGGATGCCCGCGCCGCCGGGAGTGCACTCCCCGCCGAGGGCGCCCCCGTGCCGGGCCCCCGGACCGGACCGGGCGGAGCCGGCCGGGTGACCCTCCGCTCCGACCTCCGGGCCAGTTGGCCCGACGGGCTCGCGGCCCTCGCCGTCACCGCCGCCCTCTCCGCCCTGATCTGGGCCCGGATCAACTCCCGGGCCTCGTCGACGGCCACCGTCATGCCGTTTATGGCCGACGACCCCGACGCCTTCCTGCTCTACTTCCTCAGCCAGGCCTTCGGCTGGTCCGCGCTGCTGTGGGCGTGGATCACCGTCGTCCTCGGGCTGCTGCTGTCCGGCCCCCGGCCCGCCCGGCTGCCCCTCTCCGGCCCCCGGCTGGAACGCCTCCACCGCACCACCAGCCTCAACACCATCGCGCTGATCGCCGCCCACGCCCTGCTCTTCGCTGCGGAGCTGATCCGGCACGACGACAACGACGCCGCCGACGCCTGGTACGTGCCGGTCCGGACCGCCCTCGTCGAGACGTTCGTCCCCGGCGGCTACGGTTCCGGCACCGGCCGGATCGCGATCCCCGTCGGCCAGGCCGCGCTCTATCTCGCGATCCCGCTCGGCCTGCTCTTCTACCTACGCCACCGCATCGGCCCGAAGACCTGGCGGGTCCTGCACCGTTTCGTCCTCGTCGTCTACGTCCTGAGCGTCTGGCACACCCTGCTGTACGGCACGAACGTCTGGTACGACGGCTGGTTCCGCACCTCCGTCTGGCTGCTCCAGCTCCCGATCGCCGCGCTCTTCCTGGCCCGGCTGCTGTCCCCGGCCCGCCGCTCCGAGCGGCTCCCCGCGCTCGCGGCGACGCCCGGCGGCGGCAGGCTGCCGTGGACGGCGCGCGCGGCGGGCCGGGCGGTCGCCGCGGCGGTCCTCGTGGCCCTGGTCGCGATCGTCGTCACCGGCCGCGACGGCGGCCGGGAGGAGCCCCCGGCGGACACCACCTCCACCCACCACCACGACTGACCCTCGACGGCACGCCCCCTGCCCCCCGGGCGGCCCGGGTCCACCGCAAGCTCCCCCCGCGCCCGGATCCCGGACGGCCCCGTGAAACCGGCCTGCGGTCCGGGCCGGGGGCTTTCCGCACCCCGGACCTCATCCGCCCCGCACCGCCGGTCCTACCGCCCCTCGTCGGCGGCCGGGCCGAACTCCTTGAACAGATGGACGTCCTCGGCCCCGCCGGGAATGCCGAGCGTGCGGCCCGTCTCCCGGTAGCCGTGCCGCTCGTAGAAGCCCGGAGCCTGGAAGGTGAACGAGGAGACGCAGGCCCGGTCGCAGCCGCGTCGCCGGGCCTCCTCCTCGGCGGCCAGCAGCAGCTTCCCGCCCCAGCCGCCGCGGCGGCTGTCCTCGCGGATCCACAGCATGTCGATCCCGAGCAGGCCGCCCCAGGTCCAGCCGGTCAGTCCGCCGATCAGCCGGCCCTCGCCGTCCACGGCCTTCACGGACAGGCTGGTCTGATCGGCCGAGGTGGTCCCGGTCGCCGGGAAGTTGACCTCGTCGAGCCCGTCCGAGAGGCTCTTGCTCAGCTCGGCGTCCCGGTCTCCGACGCTCAGCACGGCGCCGCTGTGGTGATCATGTGACATAGCGGGAAGTCTCCGATCGGCCCACCCCACCGTCAAACGATTACTCCGGCGATACGGCCCGGGGTGACGACGCGCCCAACCCTCAAGGGCAAACCGGTCGATATAGCCTCAGAGCATGACCTGGTACCGGGCGTTGAAGGAGACGGCGCGCTCCGGACTCACCATCGACCGCACCGGCTTCGAACCCCTTCTCGCCCTCCGCGGCGCCCTCGGTCTGGCCCTCGTCGTCGTCGGCACCCTCGCGCTCTTCGGCCCGCTGGCCGCCGTCAGCTCCGCCTTCGGCGCCTTCCAGGCCGTCATCGCGACCTTCCAGCGCAGCTGGCGGCCCCGGCCCGTACTCGCCCTCGCCTCCGGCGGCTCCCTCGCCGTCTCGACCTTCGTCGGCTATCTCACCGTCGGCCATCTCCCCCTGTTCACCGTCCTGATCGCGGTCTGGACCCTGGCCGCGGGGCTCGCCTGGGGACTCGGCCCGACCGTCGGCATCATCGCCTCGTCCAATGTGGCGATCATGCTGGTCACGATCACCCTGCCGACCTCCGTCGCCACCGCCGCCGGACACGCCGCCGTGATCGCCGCGGGCGGGGTCGTCCAGGCCGCGCTGATCGTGCTGCTGCCCGTCCGCCGCTGGGGCGCCCAGCGCGACGCCCTGGCCGACGCGCTCGCCGCCGAGGCCGACTACGCCCGCAGACTCCGCCGCGACCCGACCGCCGCCTTCGACCCGGAGCCGCTGATGCGGGCCCGCAGCGCCGCCGCCGTCAGCGCCCGGCAGGCCCGCCGCCGCCCCGCCGAACTCCACGGCGCCCGGGGCGTGGCGGAGAAGCTCCGGCCCGTTCTCGCCTCCCTCGCCGATCCGGCGTTCGGCGTCCCGGAGCAGGGGCCGGCGCGGGAGCGGGTACGGGAACTGCTGGCCGCCGCCGCGACCGTACTGGACGCCGCGGCCCAGGCCGTACGGCACGGCGAACCGCCCCGGCTGCCCGCCCCCGCCCTCGCCGCCCTGCGCACCCCCGACACGGGCGCCCTGCTGACCGGCCCGCCGCGCCGGGCCGCGCTCCGCCTCTCCG
Organism: Streptomyces sp. NPDC094448; assembly: GCF_044763775.1. Classification (NCBI taxonomy): domain Bacteria; kingdom Bacillati; phylum Actinomycetota; class Actinomycetes; order Kitasatosporales; family Streptomycetaceae; genus Streptomyces; species Streptomyces sp. NPDC094448. The sequence goes on from NZ_JBIWGU010000004.1 coordinate 405,463, forward strand.
CCCTGCTCGCGGACGTCACCGAGACCGCCCGCGGCGAAGGCGCAGCCGCGGACCACCGCGACCGGCCCTCCCTGCTGAAGCTGCTGCCCGGCGCCCTGCGGACCGTCCGTTCCGAACTGCGGCGCGGCTCACCCGTACTGCGGCACGCCGTCCGGGTCGCCACCGTCGTCGTCGCGAGCTATCTCGCGGGCACCGCCCTGCCCCTCGGCCACGGCTACTGGGCGCCCATGACCGCGGTGATGGTGATGCGGCCCGACTTCTCCCAGACGTACGCCCGCTCCGTCGCCCGCTTCGGCGGCACCCTGGTCGGCGTCGGGGTCGCCACGGCCGTCGTCGAGACCGTGAACCCGGGCGCGTACGCCGCCGCCGCGCTCGCCGTGCTCTGCGCCTTCGGCACGTATCTGGTGCTGCGCACGGGATACGCGGCCGCCAACGTCGGCATCTCCGCCTATGTCGTCTGTCTGCTGTGGATGGGCGGCGAGGAGGCCGGACAGACCGTGCCGGAACGGATCGTGCTGACCCTGATCGGCGGACTGCTGGCGATGCTGTCGTACGCGGTCTACCCGGCCTGGGAGACACCCCGGCTGCGCAACCGGCTCGCGGACTGGCTGCTCGCCGACTGCCGTTACGCCGCGGCCGTCGTCGACCACTACGCCAGGCCCGGCGAACCCGACGACGCCGGACAGGACATCCGGCAGGCCCTGCTCGCGGCCCGCGATGCCCGGCTGGCCTGGCAGGACGCCCTGAGCCGGGCCGCGGACGAGCCGGTACGGAATCGGGGCCTGTCCCATGCGGCGGCGGACGCGGCCGGGGAGGCCCTCGGCAAACTGGGCCGGGGCGCCATGCTGATGGAGGCCCATCTGCCCGCGCACGAGGACGCCCCGGTCCCGGCGGCGGCCGGCCTCGCGAAGGCCTTGCGCGCCGACGCGGAACGGGCGGCCAAGGCGGTCCGGGAGCGCCGGCGGCCCGAGTGGCAACGGGTCGAGGAGGCGCTGGCCGCCTGGGAGGAGAGCCACGAGATCATCGACCCCGGCGCGGCCCTCGTCGGCGAGGCGCTCGCCGAACTCTCCGACGCGCTGCCGCCGAGGACGGGACCGGCCCCGAAACCCCCGCGGCCCCGGCCGGACGGCCCTTAGGAACCCGGACCGGTGTACTGCGGCAGGTCCTTCAGCTTCTCCAGATCCTTCAGCTCCTTCGGCAGCGTTCCGCCCGCGACCTTGGTGAAGGTGTCCTTGATTCCGCCGCCCCAGACCACGGTCAGTTCGCCGTTCGCGACCGCGACCGTTCCCATCGTGCGCGTCTTCGAGCCGTCGGCGCACTTCAGGGCGAGCATCAGCGAACCGTGGTCGGCCAGTTCGCCGGTGCACGCCGCGCCGTCCGCCATCAGGACCGCCTTCCCCCGGGTGACGGCCAGACTCAGCGTTTTGCCGTCCGTGACCCCGGTCCAGGCGCCCTCGGCATCGGCCGCAGCGGTCTTGCCGCCGTCCGCGCCCCCATCCGTGCCGCTGTCCGTGCCGCCGTCGCCCCCGGGCTCCGCCGGGCCCGATGCCGCCGGTCTGTCCCCGCCGCCGGAACCACCGGCCTTCTCCGGCGACGACTTCCCGTCGTCGCTGCTGCAACCGGTCAGTACGAGCGCCGCGCCGAGCGCGGCCGCGGCCGCCGCGGCTGCCTTGGACACGGACGTCCTTGCACGCATCTGGGGTCCCCCGGGGTGTCGGATGGAAAGTGCGCGCCAAGGTAGCAGGCACCGAACCGTCCCACTGTTCGGACTGTTACCTGAAAACGGGAGCCTGACAGCTCGCTTACGCGTCTTTCCCTTATGTACGAGGGGAGTTCGCCCGTACGACCCACCCCCTGGGACCGAGGCCGTCCGAGGCCGTGCCACGGCCGGCCGGCACCGGGAGGCCCTTCATCGTGTAACCGCAGCACCACCCCGCGTGCACGTGCATCTGCTCGTGCGAATGCTCATGCAGATGCACGCGAAACACAGCTATGATCCCCGACAGTTGACACATGCACCTTGTACCTCGGGAGCTACTCGTGCACCACGCGTACAACGGCATGGCGGCCGCGGAGCTTCACGGGGTCGTCTGGCAGAAGAGCAGGCACAGCAATTCCCAAGGATCGTGCGTGGAATTCGCCAAGCTGCCCGGAGGGGGCGTGGCGGTACGCAATTCCCGGTTTCCGGACGGTCCGGCGCTGGTCTACACGCCCGCCGAGATCGAAGCGATGCTGCTGGGCATCAAGGACGGGGAGTTCGACCATCTGATCGCGGAGAACTGACGGCCCCTGCCGCACCCGTCCGGGAACGCGGGAGCGGGCCCGCCCGCAGGCGGACCCGCTCCCGTGGCCCGGCCGCGCTCGCCCCGGAGTCCTCGGACCCCGGGGGCGCGGCCCGGCCCTCCCCGCTCAAGCCAGCCTGAACAGCGCCCACACGACCTTGCCGTGCAGCGCTCCGGCGAGCGGATGCCAGCCCCAGCTGTCGGCATAGGCGTCGACCAGGAAGAGCCCCCGGCCGGACTCGGCCGTACCGTCGGGATCGGGGAAACGTCCCCCGAGCCGCTCCAGGCCCCCCAGCCCCTCAAAAGGGCTTTCGGTCCGCTCCAGGACATCCACCCGGCCCGGCCCGCCGCGCCCGTCCATCCGGCCCGGCCCGTCCATCCGGTCGATTCCGTCCACGCGGTCGAGACGGTCGATCCGCTCGGCGCCGCCGCGCCGGTCGGTGCCGCCGGGACCCTCCGCGCTGGGATCCCGTACCGCCACCACCAGCCGTCCGGGCCACCGCATCAGATGCAGGCGTACGGGAGGGAGGAAGGTCTCACGGGCCGGCTCGTCCGGCAGGGCGTGCCGCAGCGCGTTGGTGACCAGCTCCGAAACGACCAGGGCGATATCGTCGAAGTGGTCGTACAGATCCCATTCCTTCAGCGTCGTCCTGGTGAACTGCCGGGCCCCGCGCACCGCTTCGTAGCGGGCGGACAGGGAGCAGGCGGCCGAGCTGAGGGCCTGTGCGGGATCAATCGGGGGAAGCCCTTGCCTTAACGGCTCTAGCATGGTCGATCCATTCGTCCCCATGCGAGGCACTCCCGGGAATCGCGGCTGTGACGCTTCAGTGACGCTTCAACACGAACGAGCACGCAGGTGCGCGGGGACCATGGTTCCCAATGCGTAGGGCAGATGCAAGGGCAGATGCACGTGCACGCAGGACCGCTGTCCGCTCTTGTGGTCATTGAGGCGGATATCTTCCTCTCATCTGTTCCATGGGCTCCCCAAGTGCTTCCCATTTCAGTAACCGGATGAGTACGGCCCGGAGTGATTTGGTGGCAGAATCCGGCACTTGGGGTTCCGGGGGTACTCCACGTCGAGGTGAAGAACCTGTAGAGATGAGGCAGTGGGGAGCGGCGCCGGCGCCGCCGGCCGCGATTTCCGCCGGGAGGCGGACCGCTCGGGGCACCCCGAAGCGTCGGACGACAGGACGGACGGGACAGAAGGATGGGGAGGGTCGAGTCGTGACCGCAGGTGAGTCCTGGGCCCAGGGCCCGGGTGGCGGATCCGTGGTGCGGCGCATCCTGCTGGGCTCTCAGCTCCGGCGGCTGCGGGAGTCGCGCGGCGTCACCCGCGAGGCGGCCGGCTATTCGATCCGTGCATCGGAATCAAAGATCAGCCGCATGGAGTTGGGTCGTGTGAGTTTCAAGGCGAGGGACGTCGAGGACCTGCTGACGCTCTACGGAGTGGCCGACGAGACCGAACGGGAAGCACTGCTCGGACTGGTCAAAGAGGCCAATATCGCCGGCTGGTGGCAGCGGTACGGCGATGTGCTGCCCGGCTGGTTTCAGACATATGTCGGACTGGAGGCCGCGGCCTCCCTGATCCGTATCTACGAGGTGCAGTTCGTCCACGGGCTGCTCCAGACCGAGTCGTACGCCCATGCCGTCGTGATGCGCGGCACCCCCGATGCCACCCGGGCCGACGCCGACCGCCGGGTCGCCCTGCGGCTGGAGCGCCAGAAGGTGCTGGTCTCCGAGCGCGCCCCGCAGCTGCACGCGGTCCTCGACGAGGCGGCGCTGCGCAGGCCGTACGGTGACCGCGCGGTGATGCAGGGACAGTTGAGGCATCTGATCGACATCTCGGAGATGCCGAACGTCACCCTCCAGGTGATGCCGTTCAGCTTCGGCGGCCACTCCGGCGAGAGCGGCGCCTTCACGATGCTCCGCTTCCCGGAGTCCGACCTCTCCGACATCGTCTATCTGGAGCAGCTGACCAGCGCGCTCTACATCGACAAGCCCGAAGAGGTGCAGCAGTACGAGAAGGCGATGAAGCGGCTCCAGGAGGACAGCCCCGATCCCGCCGAAAGCCGGGACATCCTGCGCGGGCTGCTCCAGCTCACCTGACCCCCTCTCCCGCGACCCCGCCCGCCCCGTATTTCCCTCCCCCCTCCGCCTCTTCCCCCTTTCTCTCGTCCTTCCCCCCTTCCGCCGGTCCTTCCCGGCCCCTCCTCGCGTCCGGTGCCGCCGCCCGGACGCCCTCGCTGACCGTCCGCCCCCGGTCCCGGCCTGCCCATGGACCGTTTTTTGCCGACGTGGTCTACGCCAACTCCGAGTGGGCGAACGTATAGTGACGTCACATCAGTGACCCGACCAGTGATGCGATTCAAGGGAACCCGAGGGTAAGGATTCGACTCACCATGTCCTTGTTCACCGAGCTGGCCCAGCAGTACATCGACGGCGAGTGGAGGCCCGGGACCGGATCCTGGGACATCATCGACTTCAACCCTTTCAACGGGGAGAAGCTGGCCTCCATTCCGGTCGCGACCGCCGCCGAGGTGGACCAGGCGTACCGCGCCGCGGAACGGGCCCAGGCGGCGTGGGCCGAGACCAATCCCTATGCGCGCCGCGCCGTCTTCGAGAACGCTCTGCGGATCATCGAGGAGCGTGAGGCCGAGATCACCGAGGCGATCATCGCCGAGCTGGGCGGTACGCATATCAAGGCCGGATTCGAACTCCACCTCGCCAAGGAGTTCCTGCGCGAGGCCATCCAGCTCTCGCTGCGGCCCGAGGGCCGGATCCTGCCCTCGCCGGTGGACGGCAAGGAGAACCGGGTCTACCGCCTCCCCGTCGGGGTCGTCGGGGTGATCAGTCCCTTCAACTTCCCCTTCCTGCTCTCCATCAAGTCCGTCGCGCCCTCCCTGGCGCTCGGCAACGCGGTGGTCCTCAAGCCCCACCAGAACACCCCCATCTGCGGCGGCTCCCTGGTCGGCAAGGTCTTCGAGGACGCCGGTCTGCCGCCGGGCCTGCTCAATGTCGTGATCACCGATATCGCCGAGATCGGTGACGCGCTGATCGAGCACCCGGTGCCGAAGGCGATCTCCTTCACCGGCTCGGACAAGGTGGGCCAGCATGTGGCGATGGTCTGCGCCGCCAACTTCAAGCGGGCGATCCTGGAACTGGGTGGCAACAGCGCGCTGATCGTCCTGGACGACGCGGATATCGACTACGCGGTCGACGCGGCCGTCTTCAGCCGGTACGTCCACCAGGGCCAGGTCTGCATGGCCGCCAACCGAGTCCTGGTCGACCGCCGTATCGAGCAGGAGTTCACCGAGAAGTTCGTGGCCAAGGTGCGCACGCTGAAGGTCGGGGACCCGGCCGATCCGGCCACCCATATCGGCCCCCTGATCAACTCCCGCCAGGCCGATGCCGTCACCTCCCTGGTCGAGCAGACCGTCGAGGCCGGCGCGACGGCGCTGCTGCACGGCGGCGCGGACGGCAATCTGGTCGAACCGTCGGTTCTCACCGGAATCGCCACCGACTCCCCGGTCCTCGGTCAGGAAATCTTCGGCCCGGTGGCCCTGATCATCCCGTTCGACGGCGAGGACGAGGCCGTACGGATCGCCAACGACACCCCGTACGGGCTCAGCGGGGCGGTCCACACCGCCGATGTGGAGCGCGGGGTCGCCGTGGCCAAGCGGATCAACACCGGCATGATCCACATCAATGACTCCACGGTCCACGACGAGCCGATCGTGCCCTTCGGCGGCGAGAAGCACTCGGGCAGCGGACGCCTCAACGGCGAGTCGATGATCGAAGCGTTCACCACCCAGAAGTGGATCTCCGTTCAGCACGGCAGGTCCCGCTTCCCCTTCTGACCGACCGGCAGCCGACCGGACCCCGCGGATCCCGGAGACCCGCGGATTCCCTTCCGCCACGGGCCATCGAGGACAGCCCTTGTCCTCGATGGCCCGTAGCGTTTGCGGTGTCGGAAGGAGGGCGGGAGCCTCTCCTTGAGAGCGGTCGGAAGGCGATGCCATGGTTATCCACGTTCCCTCGGGCGATCCCGGTGACGAGCGGGGCACCCTGCTCTCCTTCGTCGAGGCCCAGCGCGGTGCGCTCCGCCGCTCGGTGCTCGGACTCGGCCGTGAGCAGGCCGTCAGCAGGCCGAGCGCCAGCGAACTCACCCTCGGCGGGCTGCTGAAGCATGTGGCGGAAGTGGAGCTGAACTGGCTGCGGCTGGCCCAGCAGCAGGAGAACGAGCGGGCCCGCACCCCGGAGACCTGGGGCGAGGCCTTCGTCCTCCAGGACGGCGAGAGCGTCGAGGAGACGCTGGAGTTCTGGGCGGGGATCGCCGCGGAGACGGAGGAGTTCATCCGGGCCGTACCGTCCATGGACGACACCTTCCCGCTGCCGGAAACGCCCTGGTTCCCCAAGGGGGAGCGGGTGTCGATGCGCTGGTTCCTGGTCCATCTGGTGGAGGAGTTCGGTCGGCACGCGGGCCATGCGGACATCGTCCGCGAGTCCCTCGACGGGCAGACGGCCTTCGCGCTGGTGGCGCTGGAGCAGGAGGCGGCGGAGGCGAAGGCGGCGGGGGCCGCCTGACGGTCCCGCGGGGCGCCGGGAGGGGGGAGCCCCCGCCCGGCGCCCTTAAGCCTTCCTGCCGCCCTTAAGCCTTCCGGCCACCCTTGGCCGTCCGCCCGTCCGCCCGTCCGCCCGTCCGCCCGTCCGCCTGGCCACCCTTGGCCACCCTTGGCCGCCCGTCCGCCCGTCCGTCCGCCCGCCCGCCCGGCGCCGCGCCTCCGGCTGCCCCCGTTGCTCAGCCCGCCGCGTCCGTCAGCTCCGCGAGCCGGGCGAGGTCGTCCCGTACCGCTTCCCGCTCCTCCGCGGACAGCGGCACCGCACCGGCCCGGGCCAGCAGCTCCCGGGCCGCCGCTCCGTCCCCCTGCCGCTGCGCGATATCGCCGCCCAGGACCAGCAGTTTCAGCAGCTGTACGGCCGTGGGGGTACGGTCCGTGCGGTCCAGCGCCCGGCGGACGACCCGCGCGGCGGCCGGCAGGTCCTCCTTGGAGTCGGCGAACAGCACCGCATGGTGGAGCGCCCGCTCGAACGGCTCCTTCGGTGCGGGCGGAATGGTGCCGTCCGCGCCCTTCTCGCCCGTCAGCTGCCCGATCCGCAGGCTGTTTCCGGTCGGATCCGTCACCAGGAACTGCCGTACCCCGTACGACATGTCCTTCACGGGCCCGATGCGCGGCAGGCCCCGGGCGGGGATCCGGCCGTACGCCGCCTTGAGCCCCGCGCGGAATGCGCTGTGCATACCGTCCACATCGCCGGTCAGGACATAGGCCCCGGAGTACGAGGCGGCGGGGTCGTACTCCTTCATCCCGAAGAACTGGAGTTCGACGTCGTCGCGTTCGACGACGGCATAGGCGTAGGGGCTGGTCTGGCGGAGTGTCGTGACGAAGCCGAGGGCCTCGTAGAAGGCGACGACGTCCGCCATGAGAGGGGAGTGACACGGGAGGAGTGGGATCGTCTTCTCGGCCATGGACGCAGAGTATTCAAAATTGAGTACTCTAGTCAAAGTTGAAGAGTCTTCCGTCGACGAGGAAGGCCGGGAAACAGAGAAAGAGGTGGTCCCGTCATGTCGGCGATCCGGCTGCTGGTCCTCGGCTCCGTACGCCAGCACGGACGGGCGCACGGCTACCAGGTCCGCAACGATCTGGAGTACTGGGGCGCCCACGAATGGTCCAACGCCAAACCCGGGTCGATCTACCACGCCCTCAAGCAGATGGCGAAGCAAGGGCTGCTGCTCGCCCAGGAGATCGCCCCCTCCACGGCGGGCGGCCCGCCGCGCACCGAGTACGAGATCACCGACGCCGGCACCGAGGAATTCTTCTCCCTGCTGCGCGAGTCGCTGGTCAACTGGGAGCAGAAGATGGACTCCCTCTCCGCGGGTCTCGGCTTCATGGTCGAGCTGGAGCGCGCCGAAGCGGTCGGCCTGCTGCGGCGGCGGATCGACGCGATGGAGGGCTGGAAGGCCGCGACCGCCGAGTACTACGACCCGGAACAGGGGCCGGAGCAGCTCGGTCATATCGGCGAGATCATGAACCTCTGGATCTCCTCCGCCGACTTCGGCCGGGAGTGGACGCTCGCCCTGATCGCCCGGATCGAAGGCGGAGCGTACGTCTTCGCGGGTGAGGGGGAGCCGTTCCGCGGGATTCTCGGCGAGGGCGAGGAGAACCCGTACGCGACGGGCGTTCCGCACCGGGGCGACGAGGAGTAGCCCACGTGCCGTGCGCAACCGTTCCGGGCCGTCCGGCGTCGTTTTGATCAAGAACGGCAGCCGCCCGGTGCGCCCCGGGCGCAGGGACGGAACGGGGTCGGGGACGTATGGAGGAGCTGGGAGGCGCCGTGGTGCGCACCGTCGGCTGGGTCGGCCGGAACGTGGTGACGATCGTGGAGGCGGTCGTCATCGCCTGCGACGTCAAGGGCGCCGTAGCCGACCGCCGTGAGCGGAAGCGCCGCCGCCGCGGCAGCCGCTGAGCCGGATGTCCCCGTATGTCCACTGCCTGACCTGCGTGAAGACCGCTCCGACGGCTTAGTGTGAGTGGTCGGAACCGAGGTCGGGGGGCAGGTCATGGAGGAACTGATCGGCGCGGTCGTGCGCGGCGCGAGCCGGATCGGCCGCGGAGCCGTTTGGCTGTACGAGCTGGTGGGTCCGACGCCGGACGAGGACCGGGACCCGGGCCGCCCGCGCCAACGCCACCGGGACGGCGGCGGACCGCGGCTCACGGAGGACGAGATCCGCGAGGCCGAGGCGGAGTTCGGCATCACCTTCCCCGCGGAGTACCGGACGTATCTCCTCGAACCATTCGGTGTGCGTGGGGTCAACCCGCTGCGCCGGACCCCCGAGGGCTGGCGCTGGGAGACCTCGTACACCATCGACTACCACCTCCTGGCCGACGATTTCCCGCATCCCGACACGGATCCGGACGCCCGCATGCCGTCCCGGGACGACTTCTCCGACGCCGCGGCCTTCGAAGCGGCGTACGAGGCCTGGGACGCGGAGCTGAACGCGTACACGGACCGGATGACGGACGGCTGCGTGGTGATCCAGGACGGCGGCTGCGGATTCTCCACCCTGCTGGTCGTCACCGGCCCGCTGGCGGGAACCGTGTGGTTCGACGCCACGGCGACGACCGAACGGATCATGCCGCTGAAGTCCGGCGGCCGGTCGTGCACCTTCGGCAACTGGGTGAGGGGAAGGACCCGGAGCACCCCCTTCTGACGGCCGGTGCCGGGCCCGCCGCTCCGCGCCTCAGTGGTGGAACGCGGTCGCCTTCCCCCGGTCCCGCGACAGCGGTCCGCTCTGCGCCCGCAGCTCCGGCAGCAGCCGGGCCAGGTCCTCCGCCAGCAGCTCCGCCAGATCGGCCGAGAAGCCGTTGCGGCACACCACCCGGAGCACGGCCAGATCCTCCCGGTTCTTCGGGAAGGTGTAGGCGGGCACCAGCCAGCCGGACTCGCGCAGCCGCCGGGAGACGTCGAAGACGTCGAACGCGGTCACGTCCGGTGCCGTGGTCACCGCGAACACCGGCAGTTCGTTGCCGTGCGTCAGCAGCCGGAAGTCGTCGTGCTCGCCGAATTTCGCGGCCAGCCCGGTGGCGATGTCCCGCGCCGACTGCTGGACCGCCCGGTAGCCGTCCCGGCCCAGCCGCAGGAACGTGTAGTACTGGGCGACGACCTGCGCCCCGGGCCGGGAGAAGTTCAGGGCGAAGGTCGGCATATCGCCGCCCAGGTAGTTGACCCGGAACACCAGCTCCTCGGGCAGTTCGGCCGCGGACCGCCACAGCGCCCAGCCGACACCCGGATAGACCAGCCCGTACTTGTGGCCGGAGGTGTTGATGGACGACACCCGGGGCAGCCGGAAGTCCCACACCAGGTCCTCGTCGAGGAACGGCGCCACCATCGCGCCCGACGCGCCGTCCACATGGACCGGGATGTCGAGGCCGGTCCGCCGCTGGAGTTCGTCGAGCGCCGCGCAGACCTCGGCCACCGGCTCGTACGAGCCGTCGAAGGTGGAGCCGAGGACGGCGACCACCCCGATCGTGTTCTCGTCGCACAGTTCGGCCGCGGCCTCCGGGTCGAGATGGAACCGTTCGCCCTCCATCGGCACCAGCCGCGGCTCCACCTCCCAGAAGGTGCAGAACTTCTCCCAGCACACCTGCACATTGACGCCCATCACCAGATTGGGCCGGGCGGAGGACGGATAGCGGTCCGGGTTCCGCTGGGCCCAGCGGCGTTTGAGCGCCATTCCGGCCAGCATGCAGGCCTCACTCGACCCGGTGGTGGAGCAGCCGACCGCGGCGGCCGGGTCCGGCGCGTGCCACAGGTCCGCGAGCATCGCGACGCACCGCTTCTCCAGTTCGGCGGTGCGCGGGTACTCGTCCTTGTCGATCATGTTCTTGTCGCGGCACTCGTCCATCAGGACGCCCGCCTGCGGCTCCATCCAGGTGGTGACGAAGGTGGCGAGGTTGAGCCGCGAATTGCCGTCGAGCATCAGCTCGTCCTGGACGATGCGGTACGCGGTCATCGGCGGCAGCGGCCCGTCGGGGAGCCGGTGCGTGGGCGGCGCCTCCTCCATTCCGCTGACCGGGTTGGCCTCTCCGTAGAACGGGTTCAGCGACAGCTCGCGCCGCCGGTGCTCCTGCCGGGAGTCGCCGCCGGAGGTGTCCGCGCCCTTGTGGAGTGCCATCAGCGTCTGCCGCCTTTCGCACGTGTGTGCGCCGCGCGGCCCCGGCGGGGCCGTCGGACCCAGGCTGGTACGGGGGCGGGGGGCTCGCAACGCGAGCCGTACCGAAGGGCGTAACCGGAAGAACGCCGTCCGGCGGATGTCGAGGAGACGACGCGCCGGCGGATCTCGACGTACGGCGCAAGGGGAGGGCCGGGGCAGCGGCCTACACCGTATCGGCGGGTTCGATCACCACGGCCGTGCCGTAGGCGCAGACCTCCGTCCCGACGTCCGCCGCCTCCGTCACATCGAACCGGAACATCAGCACCGCGTTCGCCCCCCGCGACCTGGCCTGCTCCACCAGCCTTTCCATCGCCTGGTTACGGGTCTCCACCAGCGTCTTCGTCAGTCCCTTCAGCTCGCCGCCGATCATCGACTTCAGACCGGCGCCGATCTGGCTGCCCAGATGGCGCGAGCGCACGGTCAGCCCGAAGACCTCCCCGATCACCTGTCGGACCCGGTAGCCCGGTACGTCGTTCGTGGTCACGACGAGGACGTCCGAGGACGGGGCCTGGCCGCCGCCGTAATCCGTGATGCCCATGTTCGTTCACCTTTCGTCCGGCGGTCCGCCGCCGGGCCGTCCGCCCGGACACCGGCCCGTACCGCACAAGCTTTCCCGTGCGGAGTGCAGCGTGCATCCCGGGAAGGCCGGAGGAACGCCTTACGGGGCCGATGCGTTGATAGCTTTGGCCGAACGGCAGTTGTCGCGCCCCGTTCGACGCGCGCGATCCCGTCCTCCTCCTACTCCGACGACTCTCACAGGAGCCCGGACCTCGTGACTACCCTTTCGCTCGGCCCGAGCTGGCTGGACCCGGACTATCTGATCGGTACCTTCGGCCTGATCGGTGTACTGATCATCGTCTTTGCCGAGTCCGGTCTCCTCATCGGCTTCTTCCTGCCGGGCGACTCCCTGCTCTTCACCACCGGCCTGCTGGTGACCAGCGGCAAACTGGACACGCTGCCGCTGTGGGCGGTCTGCACCCTGATCGTCCTCGCGGCCGTCATCGGCGACCAGGTCGGCTATCTCTTCGGGCGCAAGGTCGGCCCGGCGCTCTTCAAGAAGCCCGACTCCCGCTTCTTCAAACAGGAGAACGTGGAGAAGGCGCACGACTTCTTCGAGAAGTACGGGCCGAAGTCGCTGGTCCTGGCCCGCTTCGTGCCCATCGTCCGGACCTTCACCCCGATCATCGCGGGCGTCTCCCGGATGAACTACCGCTCGTTCATCACGTACAACATCGTCGGCGGTGTGCTGTGGGGCGCGGGCGTCACCCTGCTGGGTGCGGCCCTCGGCAATGTGGCGTTCGTCCACCAGAACATCGAGGCGATCCTGATCCTGATCGTCGCGCTCTCGGTGCTGCCGATCGTGATCGAACTGCTGCGGGCCCGTAAGCAGGGCAAGAAGGCGCGCGCCGAGGGGCTTCTCCAGCCCGAAGGCCCGGCGGTCGACACTCCCGGCACCCCCGACGCCCCCGGACCGCACGGCCGCCACGCCAGGCGCTGACGCCGGGAGGGAACGGCAGATCCGGCAGTACGGCGAGAGCCGCGCCCGTGGACGTACGGGCGCGGCTCTCGCCGTCTGCGTACCGGTACGGCGCCGTACCGGTACGCAGACGGACCGTCGGCACCCATCCGAAGCCCACCCCGAAGCCAACCTCGGATCCTGCCCGGACCGGTCACAGCACTCTAGAAGCCCCTCGTCCGCTTCGCCGCGCGGCGGCGGAGGGACGGACCCGGGAGGCCGGCCGCGACCGCCGGAACCCGCAGGAAGAGCCGGGACAGCTCGCTTCCCAGATTCACCCCGATCGCGATCGCCAGCGCCAGCGCCACGGCTTTCGACAGCGACGCGAGCCCGGTGTTCAGCTCGCCGCGGGCCATTGCCAGCAGCGCGAAGTACGTGGCGCTACCGGGCAGCAGCGGACCGATGGCCGCCGTGATGTACGGCAGGGCCGAGGCGTGCTGGGAGCGTGACAGCATCTGCCCGAACAGGCCCACCAGCCCCGCCGCGATCGCCGTCGCCGCGACCGGCGGTACGTCGGCGGTCAGCGCCAGCGCCCCGTACACCGACCAGGCCACCCCGCCGTTCAGGGTCACCAGCAGCACGGTGTCCCGGTCCTGCTGGAGCAGGATTGCGAAACAGAACACCAGGGCCATCGCCGCCAGCAACTGCACCGCGGGCCGCTCCACGGTGTGCAGCGCCGTCTCCGGGGTCAGCTCGGCGCCCAGCGCGATGCCCAGATAGAGCACGCTCAGCACGCCCGTGACGATGCCGACGACCAGATACCCGACCTCCAGCAGCCGGGCGGCGGCCGTGATGTAGAAGCCGGTCAGCCCGTCCTGGACGCCCGCCACCAGCGCCCGCCCCGGGATCAGCGCGAACAGGCCACCGGTGATGACCGCGGAGGCCCGGACGTCCAGCGAGGAGAGCGACAGCGCCACCCCCATCGCGGCCGGGGGCATCGCCGCCACCACGAACTGGTAGAACTCCGGCAGTCCGCGCCCGGCGCAGAGCCACGCCAGCCGGTCGCCCAGCATCGCCGAGATCGCCGCCGCGACGAACACCAGATAGCCGCCGCCGACGAGGACGGACGCCGCCCCCGCCAGCAGTCCGCCCGCGAGGGTGAGCGCCCAGCCGGGGAAGGGGTGCCGGTTCCGGCGGATCTCCGCGAGCCTGCGGTACGCCTCCTCCAGCGACACCTCGGTGTCGGGCGTGCTGATGTCGTGGACCAGCTTGAAGACCGCCGACAGCCGGGTGTAGTCGGTGCCCCGGCGCCGCACCGTCCGGTTCGCCGTCACCGGATCGTCGACCAGGGACGGCTGATAGGTGATCGACAGCAGGGTGAAGGTGACCGTGGGCTCGCAGCGGTCGAGCCCGTACGAGCGCGAGATCGCGAACATGGCCGCCTCGACGTCCTCGGCGCCCTCCCCGCCCGCGAGCAGCAGCTCGCCGATCCTCAGGGTCAGGTCGAGGACCCGGGGCACGGCGGGCCCGGACTCGTCGTGCCGCTGTACGACCTCCGGAACGGGCCGTTCCCCGACCGGCATCCGCAGCATCGTGCGCATCCGGTCCTGCCAGGGCGCGTCCTTCGTCAGCGTGACCTTGGGGATGCCGTCAGCGGGCGTGAAGGCGGTCGGGGAGCGGCGGGCCCGGTAGGTGGACGGCGTGGCGAAGGCGGAACCTTCCTGCTCCGGTACGGCGGGCTCGGCGACCCCGGTGGGCACGGCGAACTCGGACGTCGTGTGCTCCTCCTCGGCCCCCTCGGGCGGCGCGATGCCGTCGGGGACGGAGAACTCGGAGGAGGGGTGGTCGTCGGCGGGCGGCGCTTCGGAGGGCCGGGGGCGGTAGGAGTCGGCGGCGGATTTCGCCGCACCGGACCCGGACCCGGAGCCCGGGCCGGTACCGGCGTCCGCACCGGCCCCGGAACCCGGGCCCGACCCCGTACCCGCGTCCGTACCGGCCCCGCCCGGCCCACCCGCGTCCGTACCCCCGCCACGGTTCCCGTCCCGGCTTCCGCCACGGTTCCCGTCGCGGGGATCCCCGTCACCGTTCCGGCCCGTGCCCTTGCCTGTGCCCTCACCCGTGTCACGTGCCGCTCCGGACTCCTCGGCCACGCCCCTTCCCTTCCTTCACTCCTCGTTCCGATCAGTATGTGCGGGGATCGCGCAGGCGACGACCCCGGGACGGCGCCTGCCCCTTCCGCCGTCCGGGACACCTCCGGACACAGCAGTGCGGGCGGGACACCCCCGAGGGTGTCCCGCCCGCACGCGCCGGTTGTACGGCTCGCGGTCAGTGGCCGCCGTGCGCCTCGAAGCGCTTGTACGAGGCCTCGATCTCGGCCTCGGCCTCGGTGCGGCCGACCCAGTCGGCGCCCTCGACGGACTTGCCGGGCTCCAGGTCCTTGTAGACCTCGAAGAAGTGCTGGATCTCCAGGCGGTCGAACTCCGAGACGTGGTGGATGTCGCGGAGGTGCTCGACGCGCGGGTCGGACGCCGGGACGCACAGCAGCTTGTCGTCGCCGCCGGCCTCGTCCGTCATCCGGAACATGCCGATGGCCCGGCACTTGATGAGGCAGCCCGGGAAGGTCGGCTCGTCGAGAATGACGAGCGCGTCCAGCGGGTCGCCGTCCTCGCCGAGGGTGTTCTCGACGAAGCCGTAGTCGGCGGGGTAGCTGGTCGAGGTGAAGAGCCTACGGTCCAGGCGGATTCGGCCCGTCTCGTGGTCGACCTCGTACTTGTTCCGCGAACCCTTCGGGATCTCGATGGTGACGTCGAACTCCACGGGTGGCTCCTCCATGATCAACACATACGTCTGGTACGTCAGGGTGGTGCTGTGCCCTTCCGGGCAGTAAACCCCGGACCCCCGGCCGGGCGGTCTCGGCCGCCGACCGGGGTGCCGTGTTCGCGGCAAGACGCAGTTCTGGTGATTAAGTGTCTCTCACGCAGGTGTGTGATCGCGAAAGGGGCTGGTGCGAGGTGCCGGACATCCGAACGTGGCAGCTCACGACGGGTGCCGCCGTGCTGGGACTGGTCCTGGCCGCCGGAGTGGTCACCGCGGCGGGACCCTGGGAATCCGGCCGGCGTACGGCGGAGCTGGACCGGGCCGCCGAGGCCCGCACCGAACCCGGTGGCGGCCACCGCAGACCCGCGGGCCCGGCACCCGCGCCCAGTGCCCCGCCCGTCCTCACCGCGCTCGGCACCGCACCCGTGCCCGCGACCGCCGGCCGCGGCGAAGCCGCCGGGAACCCGGCCCGGGAACTCGCCCGCCGCCTCGAACCGCTGCTGCGCGACCGCGGGCTCGGGCCGCGGCCCGGAGTGTCCGTCGTCGATCTGACGACCGGACGGGAGCTGTACGGACGCGATGCGGGCCGGACGATGATCCCCGCCTCCACCGTCAAGATCGCCACCGCGGCGGCGGCGCTCTCGGCGCTCGGGCCGTACCACCGCATCCCCACCACGGTCAGCGCCACCCCCGACGCCCGGACGCTGACGCTGGTCGGCGGCGGTGACGCCACCCTCGACCGGGCCGGGCTGCGCACGCTCGCCCGGCGGACCGCCGGAGACCTCCGCGCCCGCGGGGTCACCGCGGTGACCCTCGGCTACGACACCTCCGCCTACCGGGGCCCCGATCTGCACCCCATCGGCGTCAACGGGAACATCGCCCGGGTGACGCCGCTGATGGTCGACCAGGGGCGGGCCGACCCCGGGTCCACGGGCGCGGCGGACCGTGTCGCGGATCCGGCCGGGGACGCCGCCAGGGCCTTCCGGGACCTCCTGGAGAAGGACGGCATCACCGTCGACGGGGCCACCGCACCCGGCCGCCCGGCCGCAGGCTCGAAGCCGCTCGCCGAGGTGCTCTCACCCCCGCTGGCCGATGTCGTCGAGCAGATGCTCACCCGGTCCGACAACGACATCGCCGAATCCCTCGCCCGGCAGACCGCGATCGCCCGGAACGAGGAACCGAGCTTCGCCGGAGCGGGCCGGGCGGTGCGGCAGCAGCTCGCCGTGCTGAAGGTGCCGCTGGCGGGGGCCCGGTTCGCCGACGGCAGCGGACTGGACCGGGCGGGCCGGGTCACGCCCCGCCTGCTGACGGCCCTGCTGACCCGGGCGGCCGAACCGGCCCACCCGGGTCTGCGCCCGGTCCTCACCGGCCTCCCGGTCGGCGGTTTCACCGGCACGCTGGAGTCCCGCCACACCGGTACGGCGCCCGGCAGCGGCCTGATCCGGGCCAAGACGGGCACGCTGACGGGCGTCAACGCACTCTCCGGCACGGTCCCGTCCCCGGACGGCACGCTGCTGGGCTTCGCGTTCCTGGCGAACGAAACGCGCTCCCCGGCGGAGGCCCAACCCTCCCTGGACCGCCTGGCCGCCGCCCTGACCTCCTGACCCCGGTACGGCCGACGCCCCTGCGGCCCCGGGTCCGGCGATGCCCGAGCGCCCCGGGGCAATCCGGTACCCCCTTCGCCCGGAGTGGTAATGCCGTGTGCGACTGCAGCCCGCCCGCGGCTTGTCGCAGCCACAGACGGCGTGCAGACGCGTCGCAACATTCCTCCGCCGGGCGCTCCGCGCCGCAGGGGGCCTTCCGCACCCGGCGCGGCGCCAGTGCGTCACCGCCCCCCCCACGGACCCGAGGCCCTGGCGCGGGCGCCCGCCCAGGGACGCCCGGGGACTCCCGGGGCCCAGGGCCCCGGGGTTGATCCGCGACCTCCCCGGAGGGGACCACGTACCGTTGACGCCATGACGCGCATCGGTGGAACCGAGATGGTCGACTGGAATCTCGCCGTGGCGACCGCGACCCGCTTCGTACGCCCCGGCCCCGACGTGAGCAAGGACGAGGCCCGCGCCGTCGTCGCCGAGCTGCGACGGCACGCCAAGGCTTCGGAGGAGCACGTCAGGGGGTTCACCCGGATGATCCCCGTGACGCACGAGCCCGAGGACACCCCCGTCCTCGTCGTGGACCGGGCCGGCTGGATCCGGGCGAACGTCGCCGGGTTCCGCCAGCTTCTCCAGCCGCTGCTGGCGAAGATGCAGGACCGCAGGCCGGGCGGCCCCACCGGCGCCGTACTCGGCGCCGTCGGCGGCAAGGTGACCGGCGTGGAGCTGGGCATGCTGCTGTCGTTCCTGGCGTCCCGGGTCCTCGGCCAGTACGAGACCTTCGCACCGCCCACCCGCGACCTGCCCGCGGGCAACGGCGGCGGACGCCTCCTGCTGGTGGCGCCGAACATCGTGCACGTCGAGCGGGAACTGGACGTCGACCCGCACGACTTCCGGCTCTGGGTCAGCCTCCACGAGGAGACCCACCGCACCCAGT
This sequence comes from Streptomyces sp. NPDC094448, assembly GCF_044763775.1. Lineage (NCBI taxonomy): Bacteria > Bacillati > Actinomycetota > Actinomycetes > Kitasatosporales > Streptomycetaceae > Streptomyces > Streptomyces sp. NPDC094448. The sequence goes on from NZ_JBIWGU010000004.1 coordinate 423,317, forward strand.
TCACCGGGGTGCCGTGGCTGCGCGACCACCTCGAAGGGGAGATCCAGTCGTTCCTGGACCAGACCGAGGTCGATCCGATGACCGTGCTGGAGCGGCTGCGGGAGGCCGCCCAGTCGCTGGCGGGCGCCCGTCCGGAAGGCGAGGAGAACGACAGCGGCAGCTCCTTCGTGGAACTGGTGCAGACACCCGCGCAGCGCGAGACCCTCGCACGGCTGACGGCCGTGATGTCCCTCCTGGAAGGCCACGCCGACTTTGTGATGGACGGCGTCGGCCCCGCGGTCGTCCCGTCCGTGGCCGAGATCCGGGAGAAGTTCCAGCAGCGCCGGGCGCGCGGGGCGAGCAGACTGGACGTGGCACTGCGCAAGCTGCTCGGGCTGGACGCCAAGCTGCGGCAGTACCGGGACGGCGAGCGGTTCGTCCGGGCCGTGGTCCAGGAGGTCGGCATGGACGGTTTCAACCGGGTCTGGACCTCCCCGAACACCCTCCCCACCAAGGCGGAGATCGCCAAACCGGCTGAGTGGGTCGCACGGGTGCACGGGAAGACGGAGTCATGAGCGCACCGGGGCCGTACGCCGTCAGGGGGGTGGGAGCCGCCCCCTGGAGGGCACAGCATCACCCGTCCGAGGGACCGTAGGGCCGGGGATAGGCGTGCGATGCTCGGAGAACGGCCCGCTTCTGTCACCATCGACGCACTCTGAGTGACGATTTCTGAGTCGGCAGCGCAACGCCAGCCGGAGGCGCCCCCAGAGGCCCCCTCCCGAAAACCTCTCCACGAAGGGCACCGGATATGGGTCCCCATCCAGCGGTCGCGGCGATACGCCTGGCGGTCCGCCGCGTACTCCACGACATTCTTACCGAATACGCCGCAAACCAGGCGAGCGCGGCAACGGCCACGACAACTCCCCAGGCAACCGCCACGGCCACCGCGGCGACGGCACCCGGCACGGCAGCCACCACGGCAACAGGCTCCGGCATCGCGGCCGGAACACCCGCCGGAGTCGGTGCCACGGCCGGACCCGGCACCGCCCGGTCACCCGAGCCGGGCACCGGAGCGGCCGGGACCACCACGGCCCCCGGCGGGACCGGCGATCAGGGCCGCCCCGCCCCGGCGCCCCGCCCCGGGCGGCCCCTGCGCCTCGACCACCCCCCGGCCCCCTCGTCCCGGCTCCCCGAGACCGCCGCGCCCGCGCCCGTATCGGCGCTGCCGCGCCCCGCGACCCCTGCCTCCCACGCCGCGGCCACCGCCGCCACGGGCCCGCTGGTGCTCGTCGCCTGCTCCGGCGGGGCCGACTCGATGGCGCTCGCCTCCGCGCTCGCCTTCGAGGCCCGCAAACTCAATATCCGCGCCGGCGGCATCACCGTCGACCACGGTCTCCAGGACGGCTCCGATCTGCGCGCCGCCGAGGTCGCGAGCCGGCTTGCCGCCATGGGCCTCGACCCCGTCGAGGCGGTCTCCGTCCGGGTGGGCCGGGACGGCGGCCCCGAGGCCGCGGCCCGCGACGCCCGCTACGGCGCGCTCGACGCCGCCGCCGAACGCCACGGCGCGGTCGCCGTACTGCTCGGCCACACCCGCGACGACCAAGCGGAAACCGTCCTGCTGGGACTCGCCAGGGGCTCCGGTATCCGGTCGCTCTCCGGAATGGCCGCCGTCTCCGGCCACCGCCGCCGCTACCGCCGCCCCTTCCTGGAGCTGGACCGGCAGACCGCCCGCAAGGCGTGCATGGTCCAGGCGCTGCCGGTCTGGGACGACCCGCACAACGCCGACCCCGCCTACACCCGCTCCCGGCTGCGCCACGAAGGCCTCCCGGCGCTGGAGAAGGCGCTCGGCAAGGGCGTTGTCGAGGCCCTCGCCCGTACCGCCCAGCTCTCCCGCGACGACGCCGACGCCCTCGACACCTGGGCGGCCGACGCGGACGCCGCCGTACGGGACGAAACCGGGCATCTGGAGTGCGCCAAGCTGTACGCGCTGCCGCCCGCCGTCCGCCGCCGGGTGCTGCGCCGCGCCGTCATCGACGCCGGTTCGCCCGCCGGTTCGCTCTTCGCCCGCCATATCGAGGAAGTCGACCGGCTGATCACCGGTTGGCGGGGCCAGGGTGCCATCAATCTGCCGGGCCGCGTCGAGGCCCGCCGGCAGAGTGGCAGACTTGTCATCCGGCAAGGCTGACAAGGCCCGCGGCCGACCAGGCCGAGGCGCCCCGGCGTCCGGGGTCACCAGCGCCTCCCCCCGGCGAGAGAGAAAGCGACCGCGTGAACGAGAAGGACATGGGTACCGACCTCCAGTCGGTGCTCATCACCAAGGAAGAGATCGACGCGAAGCTGGCGGAGCTGGCCGCGAAGATCGACGCGGAGTACGCGGGCAAGGACCTCCTGCTCGTCGGTGTCCTCAAGGGCGCTGTGATGGTGATGGCAGATCTGGCACGGGCCCTGTCCAGCCCGGTCACCATGGACTGGATGGCCGTGTCGTCGTACGGCGCGGGCACCCAGTCCTCCGGTGTCGTCCGGATCCTCAAGGACCTCGACACCGATATCAAGGGCCGTCATGTCCTGATCGTCGAGGACATCATCGACTCCGGACTGACGCTGTCCTGGCTGCTGTCGAACCTGGGATCGCGGGAGCCCGCGTCCATCGAGGTCTGCACCCTGCTGCGTAAGCCGGATGCCGCAAAGGTGTCGATCGACGTGAAGTGGATCGGCTTCGACATCCCGAACGAGTTCGTCGTCGGTTACGGCCTCGACTACGCCGAGAAGTACCGCAACCTCCCGTTCGTCGGCACCCTCGCGCCGCACGTCTACGGCGGCTGACACCTTTCGTCGCCCCCGCCCGGTTCCCGCCGGGAAACCCGGTGGGAACCAACCGGCCCCTCTCGCCGTTGATGCGTGGGAGGGCGGGTTTGTCGCCGTACCGTGCGGTCACGGTTGTCAAGCTGGGGTACCTTCCGAAGAACAGTCTTTTCTCACAGCAGCATTTACCTACGGGCAGGAGGAACGGGGCGAGTCCGCCCCGTATGGATGGACGTGAAGCGATACTTCCGTGGGCCGGTCATGTGGATCGTGCTGGTCGTCCTTGCCGTGGTCGTGGTGATGCAGGTCGTCGGCTCCTCGGGCGGCTACAAGACGGTGGACACCGGCCAGGTCATTCAGGCGATCGACAAGAACCAGGTCGACCAGGTCAAGCTGACCACCGGAGACGACCAGATCATCAAGGCCGAGCTGAAGGACGGCCAGAAGATCAAGGGCAGCTCCAAGATCCAGGCGAGTTATATCGGGACCCAGGGCTCCGATCTCGCCGCGAAGCTCCAGCAGAAGTTCGAGGCCGGGGACATCTCCAAGGGCTACACCGTCTCGCCCTCGAAGCAGAGCCCGTTCGTCTCGATCCTGCTCTCGCTGCTGCCGTTCGTGCTGATCGTGCTGGTCTTCCTCTTCCTGATGAACCAGATGCAGGGCGGCGGCTCCCGAGTGATGAACTTCGGGAAGTCCAAGGCCAAGCTGATCACCAAGGACACCCCCAAGACGACCTTCGCCGATGTGGCGGGGTCCGACGAGGCCGTCGAGGAACTCCACGAGATCAAGGAGTTCCTCCAGGAGCCGGCCAAGTTCCAGGCCGTCGGTGCCAAGATTCCCAAGGGTGTGCTGCTGTACGGCCCGCCCGGCACCGGCAAGACCCTGCTGGCCCGCGCCGTCGCCGGTGAGGCCGGGGTCCCGTTCTACTCGATCTCGGGCTCCGACTTCGTCGAGATGTTCGTCGGTGTCGGCGCCTCCCGGGTCCGCGACCTCTTCGAGCAGGCCAAGGCCAACGCACCCGCGATCGTCTTCGTCGACGAGATCGACGCCGTCGGCCGGCACCGCGGTGCGGGCCTCGGCGGCGGCCACGACGAGCGCGAGCAGACCCTCAACCAGCTTCTGGTCGAGATGGACGGCTTCGATGTGAAGGGCGGCGTCATCCTGATCGCCGCCACCAACCGGCCCGACATCCTCGACCCGGCGCTGCTCCGTCCGGGCCGCTTCGACCGGCAGATCGCCGTCGACCGCCCCGATATGCAGGGTCGTCTGGAGATCCTCAAGGTCCACCAGAAGGGCAAGCCGGTCGCCCCGGACGTCGATCTGGGCGCCGTCGCCCGTCGCACCCCGGGCTTCACCGGTGCGGACCTCTCCAATGTGCTGAACGAAGCCGCGCTGCTCACCGCGCGCAGCGACAAGAAGCTGATCGACAACCACGCGCTGGACGAGGCGATCGACCGGGTGGTCGCGGGCCCGCAGAAGCGGACCCGGATCATGTCGGACAAGGAGAAGAAGATCACCGCGTACCACGAGGGCGGTCACGCCCTGGTCGCGGCGGCCTCTCCGAACGCCGACCCGGTCCACAAGATCACCATCCTGTCGCGCGGCCGGGCCCTCGGCTACACGATGGTCCTGCCGGACGAGGACAAGTACTCCACCACCCGCAACGAGATGCTCGACCAGCTCGCGTACATGCTGGGCGGGCGCGCGGCGGAGGAGCTGGTCTTCCACGACCCGACGACCGGCGCGGCCAACGACATCGAGAAGGCCACCGCCACCGCCCGCGCGATGGTCACCCAGTACGGCATGACCGAGCGCCTCGGCGCGATCAAGTTCGGCGGCGACAACACCGAGCCCTTCCTGGGCCGGGAGATGGCGCACCAGCGCGACTACTCGGAAGAGGTCGCCGCGCTCGTCGACGAAGAGGTCAAGAAGCTCATCGAGACCGCGCACAACGAGGCCTGGGAGATCCTCGTCGAGAACCGCGACGTCCTCGACAACCTGGTTCTCGCGCTGCTGGAGAAGGAGACTCTCGGCAAGGAGGAGATCGCCGAGGTCTTCGCGCCGATCGTCAAGCGCCCGGCCCGCCCCGCGTGGACCGGATCCTCCCGCCGTACCCCCTCCACCCGGCCGCCGGTCCTCTCCCCCAAGGAGCTGGCCCTGACGAACACCGCCGGAGCGAACGGCACCCCCGACACCACCACGGGCCCCGGCCTTGAGGTGGCTCCGGAGGACCGCCCCGAGCCCAGCTGACGGCAAAGGTGAACGGGCTGTGTCGCCCGTGTCACACCCTGCCCCGGGATGGCTGCCGCGTCCCCCCAGGTTTTAGCCTGGGGGGACGCGGCATTTCGCACGCCCGTGCGGAGCAACGAGGAACGAGGCACTGATGACCGACCCGGTGACGCTGAACGGCGACGCGCATCCGATCGGCGAGTTCGACGAGAAGCGGGCCGAGAACGCGATCCGCGAGCTGCTCATCGCGGTTGGTGAGGACCCCGACCGGGAGGGCCTGCTGGAGACCCCGGCGCGGGTGGCCCGCGCGTACCGCGAGATATTCGCCGGGCTCTGGCAGCGCCCGGAGGACGTTCTCACCACCACCTTCGACCTGGGTCACGACGAGATGGTCCTGGTCAAGGACATCGAGGTGATGAGTTCCTGCGAGCACCACCTGGTGCCGTTCGTGGGCGTGGCCCATGTCGGGTACATCCCGTCCACCGACGGCAAGATCACCGGCCTGTCGAAGCTGGCCCGCCTGGTCGACGTCTTCGCCCGCCGCCCCCAGGTCCAGGAGCGCCTGACCACCCAGATCGCGGACTCCCTGATGGAGATCCTCGAACCGAGGGGCGTGATCGTGGTCATCGAGTGCGAGCACATGTGCATGACGATGCGGGGCGTCCGCAAGCCCGGCGCGAAGACGATCACCTCCGCGGTCCGCGGCCAGCTCCGCACCCCGGCGACCCGCGCGGAGGCGATGAGCCTCATCATGGCCCGCTAGATCGCTGGTGCTCAGCCCAGGGCGGTCTTGAGCACTTCTTCGAGGGCTTGGGCCGCCGGGACGGGAACGTCCGGAGCGACCCCCACCCCCTCCCAGTTGGTGCCCGTGACGGTGCTGATGGTCCGTGCCGTCGGTACCGTCACGAGGATGTGCTCGGTGATCGGGTGGCGGTCCGTGGGGTGGGCGCCGCCCCGGGTGGTCGCGCCGACGACGACGGCCCGGCCGTGGGCCTGGAGGGTGTAGGCGATGTCCTCGGCCGCGGAGAACGTGGCCTCGCCGGTGAGTACGTGCACCGGGCGGTCCAGGTAGCGCGGTGCGGGAAGGTGCCCGGCCGTCCAGAGCTGGCGGGTCGTGTCCGTACACCGGTCGTAGATATCGTTCAGATGCACCTGATCGTCAGGGAAGAAGTAGCTGCACCACATCGCCGCCCCTTCCGGGGACCCGCCGCGGCAGGCCCGCAGGTCCAGCACCAGCGCGGAGGTGCCCGCGACCAGCTCCATGGCCGCGCCGATCGCCCTCGCGCCTTCGACGGCGGTCGCGATCCGCCGCAGCTCGATAAGCCCGATGTTCCCCTCCAGCCGCTCGACGCGGCGGATCCCCTGCCCCTCCGCCCGGAGCAGCGCGCGGAAGGCGGCGTCCCCTCCGTCGTCGTCCACGGGCTTCAGCGACCGCGGCTCCTCGGTCCAGAGCAGCCGCAGATGCTTGTCCGGACAGGCGCCTTGGAGATCTTCCGTCACTGCTTCGCAGAGTGCGGGACCGTCCAGCTCCTCGTAGGCGCCGGCCGCGAGACGGCTCCGGATCATGTCCTCGATGGCGGCGGTCTTCTCGGGAAAGACATAGCCCGCGCCGATCCGCTCCAGGGCCTGCTCGACTATGTGCACGTTGGTGAAAGCCATAGCGGATCATGCTAGGCACCGGGTCCCCGTGGTCACAGGGGTTTTCCCGGGGGTGGGCCAGGCCGGCCCGGCGGTCCCCGCGTCCTCGGCGCCGTGCGCCGCTGCTCGCCTCCCGTGCGGCGGGTCCGGCAGATCAGAAGCAGAAGCGGCCCCGTCCGGCGCCTGGCCGAACGGGGCTGCCTGCTACCGAGACTTAGCGGATCTCGTCGGCCGGGGAGGGTCCGGCGCCGTACCTCACCGCGTCCTCGGGGCATGCGTACTGGACCAGTGGGGCGCTGCTGCCGTGCTCCATGACCCCGACTTCAACAGGGGCGGACGTCCGGCGTCCGCAGTGTACGCACCAGGCGGTGAGTGGTTCCGGGGTGTCGTTCACGAGGGCGTCGCGGGTCATGCGGCCACCCCCCTCGTGACCTGATGGACGCCTTCGGCGACGTACGGATAGTCGACACCCGCGAGGGCCAGGGCGATGGCCAGGCGGCGTTCTCGTTGCTTCCATGCCTCGCGCCGCCGTTCGACATGGCCCGGGTCCATATAGGGCGGGATGCGGAACGGGTCGGGTGCGGGCAGGGTCCGGGCGAGGACATGCACCGGTACGGGGGCGCGGGGTGCGCAGATGACGACCGGGTCGGGCGGCTCGGGGGCTCGGTGCCGGCCGCGAGCGGGTAAGCAGAGATGCAGCACCCATGCGAAGGCACGGGCGATAGAGTCGCGCATGTCGGTTCAGCTCCTATACAGCTGATCGGCGGAGCCCCGAGCGGACCGGTCCTAAGCGGTCCCTCGGGGCGTTTTCATGTGTGACGCTAGACCAACCTGTATAGGTCCGTCTAGGCCTGTTCAGCTCTGTCTAGTCGGGTGACGGTCCAGGGTGGTGGCTACGCTCTGCGGTATGGCAGCGCGTGAAATCGACCCCCGGGCTCCGGAGCCCCCTTATCGGCAGATCGCTGCCGACTTGACCGCCGAGATCGCGCGAGGTGACTTGGCTCCGGGCAGCCCTTTGCCGTCCGAGAAGGAACTCACCGAGCGGTACGGAGTCGCGCGGAACACGGCGCGGAGCGCGCTCGGCGTTCTCCGGGAAGCGGGCCTCGTCTACACGGTTCCGGGGCGGGGCACGTATGTGACCGACTCGTCCGAGGGTGACGGCCGGGGCGACGCGTAGCACCGTCCGCCTTCAGCGGACCAGTACATGGGCCGACGGGATGCCTACGCGGCTTCAGCCAGCAACGTCTTGTGGATTTCCCGCATCGTCGGGCGGTTGCGCGGGTCGTACTCCAGCATGTCGTCGATGAGTCGTCCGAGAACGCCCCCTACGTTCACGGGTCGGTGGGCGCCGTCCACGATCGCTTTGCGCTGGTCCGCGCGCGATCCGTCATCGGGATATTCGACGTGGCGCCACCCGGTCGCAGCCATGAACAGCGACGCGCCGAACCCGTAGACGTCGGCCTCCCGCGTAGGCACTGTCTCCCCCTCGCTCAGTACGCTGCGGGAGATCTCCGGCGCTTCGTAGTGAACGAGACAACCCTGGTACGGGAAGTCGAAACCCTGCGGGACTTCCACACCACGCGCCAGGGCAAGGTCAATGAGGACCGCACTGGCCGGCTCGGCCGTGACAAGGATGTGCGCGGGTTGGACATCGCCGTGCGCAACCCCCAAGTCATGCAGATCGGCAAGAGCCCGGGCACCCGCGAGAGCACCGGCAAGGGGCGGTCGGGACACCCCCTCGCGGGTTCGGTGCGGTGCCCAGAGCTGATGCAAGTCGGTCCCCGAGTGCCATGGCTGCGCGTTCCACGTGCCGTGCTCCCACTGCCCGTAGATCGTCCTGGTCGAGCCGAGGTCTCGCAGGATCACGCCCTCGCGCGCGGGGGCCAGTGCCGTCCAGGTCGCGGCAGCCCACTCGGGGGAGGCTTCGATGGGGTAGCCGAGTTTTACCGCGTACTGAGCCCGAGGAGTCCGGACCCGCCACACGGTGGAGCCCCGCCGATGGAGAACCAGAGTGGCCCCTGTCGGCTCCAGCATCGTGGCTACGTGGCTCGGGATCTCATGGGGAACGGGAGATGTCACGTACGTCCTTTCAGCAGGCGGAGCCGGTCCGCGCACTCCCGGATCGGCTCCGCCGCGGAGGGCCGGACACTACTCCGGCGGTTGGTCAGTGCCGGCCGTACGGGCGACCGCAGTCGGAATCGCACTGCGCGGCATTCTCGCCGTTCACGGTCCACAGGTCGTCGTGAACGACGAACCCGGCTGACTTGATTGCGTGGGCCGATGCGGTGACCGCTTCGACTGTTCGACCACCGCCGCCGGGGCGCGGGTTGTGGTGAAGCTCCTGCAGGGTGACGTCTAGGTCTGGCCCGGGGGCGGCATCCTGCGACGCGGAACCCCGTCCGCCACGGTCGGACGACGATGACGGACGGGGCAGTGGGACTGCTGTCAGCGGTTCATGTTCCGTGACTCTCGCAGGACGCGGAGTCCGGTCGTGAGTCGTGGCAGGGCCCCCGTGCAGGTGGGTTTCTGCGGCAGCGTCCACATGAGCCAGCAGGAGAGGCAACATCGCGTTCGGGTGTGCTCAGGGTCGCTTGCTGACGCGCCACCGCAACGCGGGCACTCCTGCATGGACACTCCTACGCCGACAGGTCGAACTCTCCCAGCTTGGCACCGGTCAGGAAGTCGGTCCATTCCACGGCGGTGAAGGCCACCGCGTCCCCGGTCTTGCTGTTGCGGACTGCTACAACGCCGGAAACGTTGGTGGCAACCTCGACACAGCGGGGATTGCTGTTGTTGTAAGTGCACGCACTCGATGCGCGGAACTCGAACTCGGGTGTGGCGGTCATGCTCTACCCCTTCTTCAGTGCTGCGGAGAGTCGGTCCCCGCTGCCGCCTTGCAACCCGCCCGGCTCCCGTGCTGCCGGACAAGGCTTGTGGCCCGTCTCACGGGGTGTGTTCTCCAGGCGGTGCCGTTCCTCCTGGGGCGGGCGGCCGGATTGCATGTGGCGATCCGGTGTCCGGGTTGCTACTGGTCCTTGGGGCCGTTTCGGCCGAGAAAGTAGGCCGCGCCTGCGGCTGCGAGGAAAGAGGCCTGTTCGTCGATCGGTTCGTACGAGTGCCCCGGGTCGTGGCCCTCGTACAGACCGCAGTCGGTTCCTCTGCCGGGGCAGTTGGGGCAGCGCGGACGGGCGTGCATACCCCACTCGAAGCCACTGCCGACGCGCCACCACGTCAGCCAGACGTGCCCTCGGTCCGGTTTCACCAGTTCCCACACCAGGCCGGTGTGTCGGCCGCTGTGACGAGTGCCGAGCGGACACTGGATCCGTGCCTTGAACCGTGCAGGGTCCTCACTCGGGAAGCACGGGATCACCAGTTCCCGTATCTCTTCGCACACCATCAGCTCTTCCCCGCAGACACGGGAGGCCTCCTCCTCCGGGGCAGTCACGGTTGCCCGAGGACGGCGAGGACGATCATGATGACGGCGGCGATGATCTGCACGGTCGTCCACACTGCCTCCACCACTGCTGCCCGCCGGTCGATGATCTTCATAGAACTCCCTGCTGCTGCGCTGGTTTGCTTCAGCGCCCGCGGCCGTACCCTCTCCGGTGCCCCTACCTTCGACGTGTCGACAGGGGCCGCGTAGGGGCATCTGTGGGGGCAAGTAGTCCTCGGTCGCCCTCACACGTCCGTCAAAGGGCTGCGGCAGGGGCAGGATGGGCCTATGGCCATCGGGGAACTCATCAGGGATCTGCGCAAGGCTCGCGGCTGGTCACAGGGACGACTGGCGTCTGAGATCAACGGCGCTTTCGCGGCGAACCTTGATCGGGAGTACGTCAGCCGCTGGGAGCGTTCCAAGGTGACGCCCGGACCCTACTACCTCCGGTGCCTCTCGGCCGTCCTGGAGGTACCCCTAGCCGTACTTGAGGGTGAAGTGAAGCGCCGTACCTTACTCAGTGATGTTGCGGCCACCGCCATAGCGCCCATAGTGGCCTCCGACCTGCTCAGCGCGGGATTCGCGGCCCGACTCGCCAAAGGGCCGACAGGGGACGACTGGGAGGCCAAGCTGGCGACGTACGGAACGGAGTACATGAGCCTTGGGGCTTCCGACATCCAGCGGCGGGTGTCGGGTGAGCTGGTGGTGGTGCAACAGCAACTCGACACCCCACAGCTCTGGTCTGTCGCGGCAAGGCTGATGACGCTCTATGCCAAGACTTTCCCCGGTTCCGACGGATCCAGGGCCGTGGGCTGGTACCGCATGGCAGCCAGAGCCGCTGACGAATCAGGCGACGAACAGGCACGGGTATGGGTCCGGGGCCGTGCAGCCATCGCGTTGGGCTACGAGGGGGCGTCACTCGGGGTCGCCGACGTACTTGCCGATCAGGCCATGGCGATCAGCGACAGGCCCTCTCTGGGGCTTCTGAACGCCATCATGGGCAAGGCCCATGCCTCAGCGATCCGAGGCGACCACGCAACAGCGCGGAAGCTCATGGAGCAAGGCCGCCGCGTGTTCGATGCCGCCGGATCGTATGAGCAGACCTCTGACTACGCTGTGCCCTGGTGGCGTATGAACGTGTTCGTCTCGCTGCTCGCCGCCCGCCTGGGAGACGAGAACACGGCGGTGGAAGCCCAGGAAGCGGCCCGCCAAGAGCTACCCGTCACGCTGCCGCGGTTCGCCACGCATCTCGAAATCCACCGTGGTCTCATGCTGGCCCGGGCCGGCGATCAGGCCGGGGGCACGGACTACGCATGGGCAGCACTCCATGAACTGCCACCGGAAAAACACTCACTGACCCTGCGGCTGCTCATGTCCGAAGTGGAACGTTCGTGACGACCACGACCACCCCGAAACCGGTGCCCACCCGAAGGGCCAGGCCCCTCAGAGGGAGGCGTTACGCCGGGGCGTGGCCCTTCGGGTGGGTGCCGCCCTCCGGGTCGTCCGGGAGTTTGCAGACCCGCTCCAGGAACAGCGCCGCCGCCACCACCGCAGCACCGGCGAGGACCGACGCGCCCGCGTAGATCGCCTGGTCGCGGCGGGCCGGGACGTCCAGGGAGGCGAGGAGGAAGACGCCCACGCCTCCGTACATCCCGCTGATGAGCGCGGCGACCAGCGCGCTGGCCTGGCCGAAGACCAGCGCCCGCGCGGCCATCAGCGGTTCGACGCCCTTCGCGCCGGGCCGCCGCTCGCGCTGGGCCTTGAGGCGGGAGCGCAGGGAGAGGGCCGTCGCGGTGAGGACCGCGGCGATCACGGCCAGCACGATCGGCGCGGCCAGCGGGACCGCGGGCAGGGTGCCCAGGGAGTCCCAGAGCCGGGCCGCCGCCCAGGAGAGCACCCCCGCCACGGCGAAGAGCCCGGCCAGCACCCCGAGGTGTAGCTGCTTCACCGGGCGCCCACGTCCTTCCGTCCTCCGTATGTCTGCACCGAGCCTAACGACTACTCGGGCAGCCGTAGTTCCAGATCGGCACGGACGGTGACGCCTTCCCGGCCCACCGCGGCCAGCAGCGCGTCGACCGCGCCCCGGCCCGGCAGTTCGGCGGCGGGTTCGACGTCGTGCCACGGGGCGAGCACGAAGGCGCGCTCATGGGCCCGGGGGTGCGGCAGGGTGAGTACGGGGTCGTCCGAGACCACGTCCGCGTACGCCACGATGTCGACGTCGATGGTGCGCGGGCCCCACCGCTCGTCGCGCACCCGGTCGTACGCCTCCTCGATGGCCTGGCCCCGCTCCAGCAGGGACTTCGGCGGGAGGGTGGTGCGGACCACGACGACCGCGTTGAAGTAGGCCGGCTGGGAGCCGGGGTCGACGCCCCACGGCTCCGTCTCGTAGACCGGGGAGACCGCCTTGACCCGGACGCCGGGCGTGTCCTCCAGCGCGTCGACCGCGCCCTGGAGGTTCTCCAGCCGGTTGCCCAGGTTGCCGCCGAGGGCGATGACCGCCCGGCGGGGGTTGGACAGGGTGGTGTCCGCCGCGTCGACCTGCTCGACGACGGACGCGGGGACCGGCTGCACCGTGGGGTCGCTCATACCCTGCTCCGCCTGATCGTGATCGTGACATCGTCGAAGGGCACGGTGATCGGCGCGTCCGGTTTGTGCACGACGACCTCCACCTCCTCGACGCCGTCGTACTTCAGACAGGCCCGGGCGATCCGCTCGGCGAGGGTCTCGATGAGGTCCACCGGATCGCCCTCGACGATCGCGACGACTTCCTCGGCCACGACCCCGTAGTGGACGGTCTTGGTGAGATCGTCGTCGGCGGCCGCGGGCCGGGTGTCCAGTCCCAGTTCCAGGTCGACGATGAAGGTCTGGCCCTCCTCGCGCTCCCGGGGGAAGACGCCGTGGTGCCCGCGGGCCTTGAGGCCGCGCAGCGCGACACGATCCACGCGAATCACTCCTGCTGTCGTCAAGTCGTCAAGCCGTCTGTTCTGCTGCTGTCGTCTTACTTCTGCTGTGGTGGCCGGCCGGCGAGCCGCGTACCGCGGGTGCCTTCGCCCGATTCGAATCTACCTGCGCCCACTGACAGCATTCGCCCCCGGGGGGTTCAGCGGCCCGCGGCCTCGTCGTCGTCCGGCGCCGGGCCCGCGTCGTCGGCGGTCTCCTCCATCAGCACCGGCGACCCGTGGTGCGACCAGAGACGCCAGCCTTCGGGGGTGCGGCGGAACACGTTCGTGGCGACGGCGTGCTGGCCGACCAGCGGCCCCAGCTCTCCGGCCGATTCCGCCGGCCCGCCGCTGAGGATGTTCTCGGTGCAGGTCACGACCGCGGTGTCCCCGGCGACCTGGGCCCGGACATCGGTGAGGAAGAACTGGATGTACTCCGTGTGCGCCATGATCAGCGCGTACGAGCGGAGCACCTCGCCCCGCCCCGACAGCACCGGCCAGCCCGGATGGACGCACGACACCCCGTCGTCGAGGAGCCACAGGTCGTCCATGGCGGCGTCGTCGCCGCGCTCCAGGGTCTCGTAGAAGGCGGCGTTCGCGGCCTCGACCTCGGCGGTCCGGGGATCCCGGGTCTCCTCGGGGCTCACCGGGCGGCCCCGACGGCGCGGGCGATCCGAACCGCGTCGGCCGTGGCCCGCACCTCGTGGACCCGGACCGCCCAGGCCCCTTCGTACGCGGCGATCGCGGAGACCGCGGCCGTGGCGGCGTCCCGCTCCCGGGCCCGCGGCGGCAGTCCGTTCCGGGTGTCCCCGGCCAGTACGCTGCCGAGGAATCGTTTCCGGGACGCGGCGACCAGCAGCGGGCGGCCCAGTTCCTTCAGGGCGTCGAGCCGGGCGACCAGCGCGAGATCGTGCGCGGCCTCCTTGGCGAAGCCGAGACCGGGGTCGATGACGATCAGCTCCGGCGGGATCCCGCCGTCGACGACCGCCTCCATCCGGGTCCGCAGCTCTCCGACGACCTCGGTGACCACGTCCGTGTAGACGGCCCTGCTGTTCATGTCGTGGCTGAAGCCCCGCCAGTGCATGACGACGAAGGGAACACCCGCGGCGGCGACCGCCGGGACCATCCCCGGGTCGGCGAGGCCGCCGCTGACATCGTTGACGAGGACGGCACCGGCGGCGACGGCACGGTCGGCGACGCTCGCCCGCATGGTGTCGACGGAGACCGTGACGCCCTCCGCGGCCAGCCCGCGCACGACGGGGACCACCCGCCGCAGCTCCTCCTCCTCGTCGACCCGGCTGGCGCCGGGCCGGGTGGACTCGCCGCCGACGTCCACCAGGTCGGCACCGTCCGCGACGAGGTCTATGCCCCGTTTGACGGCGGCGGTGGTGTCGAACCAGCGCCCGCCGTCGGAGAAGGAGTCCGGGGTGACGTTCACCACGCCCATGACCGCACAGCGGTCCCACTCCGGCAATCCGCGCAACGTACTCATGGGGCCAGCGTAGGCCGTGCGCCGGTGGATCACGCGGGGTGCGGTCCGGGCCCACCCGGCCTGCGTACGGTTCAGGCCGCCCGGCCCACCCCGGACGCGGCACGGGCGGCGACCGGGATCACATGGGTGCAGGGCCGCTCGGGCCGCGGCGGCCGGCGGGCCGAGAACGGGCGGGGCGGACCGGGCGGGACGAAACCTTCCGCCTGCATCGCCGCGAACCCGATCCGCGGCAGGTCGCCGCTCTTGCGGAAGACCACGAACCGCGGCTCCCACCGGGGCCGGAACTTGGCGTTGAACTTGTACAGCGACTCGATCTGGAACCAGCGCGACAGAAACACCAGCAGCCCCCGCCACAGCCGCAGCACCGGCCCCGCGCCGATCTTCTCACCGCGGGCGAGCGCCGAGCGGAACATGGCGAAATTGAGGGAGACCCGGGCCACCGAGAGCCCCGGCGCGGCTTGGAGGGCGGCCACGATCAGCAGCTCGTTCATACCGGGGTCGGCGGAGCGGTCGCGCCGCATCAGCTCCAGCGACATCCCGTCCGTACCCCACGGAACGAAGTGGATGATCGCCTTCAGATCGCCGTACGGGGAGTCCGGGCCGTCCTTGTGGGCGGTGGCGATCACCGCGTCGCCGTCCGCCGGGTCGCCGATCCGCCCGAGCGCCATGGAGAAGCCGCGCTCCGTCTCCGTACCGCGCCAGTCCTCGGCCGCCCGCCGGACCTGTGCCAGCTCCGCGGCGGACAGGTCACGGGCGCGGCGGACGCGGGTGGTGTAGCCGTTGCGTTCGATCCGTTTCACCATCTGGCGCACATTGCGCATCGCGCGGCCGCCGAGGGAGAAATCCGCGACGTCCACCACCGCCTCGTCCCCCAGCTCCAGGGCGTCGAGGCCGGTTTCCCGGGTCCAGACCTGGCCGCCGGTCTCGGAGCAGCCCATCACGGCGGGCGTCCACGAGTGGGCCTTCGCCTCGTCCATGAAGCGTTCGATCGCGCCCGGCCAGGCCTCGACGTCGCCGATGGGGTCGCCGCTGGCGAGCATCACCCCGGACACCACGCGGTAGCAGACCGCGGCTTTGCCGCTGGGCGAGAAGACGACGCTCTTGTCCCGGCGGAGCGCGAAGTGGCCGAGGGAGTCGCGGCCGCCGTGCTGGGCGAGCAGCTCGCGGAGCCGGCGTTCCTCGTCGTCGGTGAGCCGGGCCGTCGGGTGTTCGGGCCGGAAGGCGAAGTAGATGGTGGTGACGGCGGTCAGCAGGCCGAGCGCGCCCAGGGAGTAGCCGACGGTCCAGGAGTCGTCGCCGGTATAGGCGATGGGGCCCTCGAAGCCGAAGAGGCCGTAGAGGGTGTGCTCCAGCCGGTCGGCCAGGCCGGGGCTGCCGATCTCGCGGCCGGAGTGGGTGCTGACGACGACCAGTCCGAGGCCCAGTGAGCCGCCGCCCATCAGGACGAAGTTGGCCAGCGCCTTCCAGCGGCTGCGGGGGTCGGGCAGGGCGGAGAACTGGCCCCGGTGGAGCAGCAGCAGGGCCAGCACCGCCAGGGAGACGACCGTGCCGATGACGGACTGCCGGTAGGCGAACTGGACGAATGCGCCGAGCGGCAGCAGGACCACCGCGGCCCGCCAGGCCCGCCGCTTGTGCCGTTTGAGGCCGTGGGCGAGGAGCAGCAGCAGGACGCCGACGGAGAGGGAGAGCGCGGCGGCGAAGGGGCCGGTCGCGCCGGGGAGGACCTCGACGAGGGCGTGGGCGGAGCTGTGCCGGAAGCGGGGGAGGACCCCGGAGGCGATATCGATCAGGCCGACGAGGGTGCAGGCGGTTCCGACGAGGGCGGGTACGGATTCGGGGCGGGGGCCGCGCAGGATCCGCCGGACACCGGTCGTGGCCCGCTGTATTCGTTCCCTCATCATCCGTTTCCGTTCCTTCTTCGTTCTCCGCGCCGGCGTCCGCCCGGTGGTCCGAGCTGTTGTCCGCCCCTTGTCCCGGGCCGCCGCCCGTCCGGTGCTCCGGTCCGCCGTCCGTCCGGTGCTCCGGGCCGCCGTCCGTCCGGTGCTCCTGGCCGCCGTCCGTCCGGTGGTCCCGGCCGCTTCCCGGCCCCGGTGCCCCTCCGTACCGCCGATCGGGTCCGCCGCTGGGGAACCAATGATGATTTGTCACCATCTAGGGGGTTGGACATGGCAGTGCTGTGCTCCGGTGCGTCTCGTGTTCCGCGAGAGGTTGCTGTGCCCGGGGGCCGCTGGTCGGACGGCACGGGCGATGTGCGCTCTGTAGGACGGAAGTCCTTCTGGCCGGGTTCCTTCCCGGAAGGGGATTTCTGATCGGATCGACAGGTCCCGGTTATCGACAGGTCCCGGTTTCCGGGGCCCGGACAAGGAAGGCCGAGTTCATGGGGCTGACCAGTACCCCCGTCCTGGCCCTGGCGGTCACGGCGGCCGTGCTGCTGTTCGCGGTGACGATCTGGCAGTGGCCGCGCCTCGCGGGCCCCGGCCTGCGGGCGCTGACCGGCCGGATCGGCCTCTTCCTCGCCGCCCAGGTGGCCGTCTTCGCCTCCGTCGGCCTGGCGGCGAACAACGCGTTCCTCTTCTACGGCTCCTGGGCGGACCTCTTCGGCCGGGAACAGGACCTGGGGGTCGTCGTCGACCATGCGGCGGGCGGCAAGAGGGTCAAGGTGTTGGGGGTCCGGTCGCTCGACGTCCCGGGCGGCGGGCGGCCCGAGCAGGGCGGCCAGATCCAGAAGGTCGCGGTGGAGGGCGAGAGGTCGGGCATCAGGAGTCCGGCGTACGTCTATCTGCCGCCCGAGTACTTCCAGCCCGGGTACGCGAAGAAGCGCTTCCCGGCGGCGATCGTCCTCACCGGCTACCCGGGCACCGCGGAGAACCTGGTCAAAGGGCTGAAGTATCCGCGGACCGCCCATGAGCTGGCGGCGAAGGGCCGGATGCAGCCGATGGTCCTGGTGATGCTGCGGCCGACCGTGGCACCGCCCCGGGACACCGAATGCGTGGACGTCCCGGGCGGCCCGCGGACCGAGACGTTCTTCGCGTCCGATCTGCCCGCCGCGGTCTCCGGGGCCTACCGGGTCGGTACCGGGCCCGCGAACTGGGGCGTCATCGGCAATTCCACCGGCGGATACTGCGCCCTGAAGATCGCACTCCACCATCCGGACCGGTTCGCGGCCGGGGCCGGACTGTCCGCGTACTACAAGGCCGCCGAGGATGCCACGACCGGTGACCTCTTCCATGGCAGGCAGGAGCTGCGGAACCACGCGAACCTGCTGTGGAGCCTCGACAACAAGCCGCAGGGGAAGACGTCCTTCCTGGTCGCCACCTCCAAGAAGGGCGAGTCCAATCTGAAGGACACGCTCCGGTTCATTGAGAAGGTGAAGGCGCCCGCCCGGGTGTCGTCGATCACCCTGGACAGCGGCGGGCACAACTTCACGACCTGGCGGCGGGAGATCCCCCCGGCGCTGGAGTGGCTGAGCGGCCGGCTGACGGCGGGGTGACCGCTCCCGGGCGACCCCGGGCGCCGGTACGGCCCCGGCCCCGGCCCCGGGCCCGGGGCCGTACCGCCGTCCTTCTAGGCCCGGTCCGGGAGGCTCTCGACCGATTCGAGGGCGACCTCGGTACGGGGGACGGCCCGCTCGTCCGCGTCGATGGACCGCCGCAGCGCCTCGTGCAGCCGCGCCGGGGTGAGCACCCCGAGGAATCGTCCCTTCTCCTCCTTGTCGATCACCGCTATCCACCCCGCGTCGTGCTGGAGCATCGTGGCGAACGCCTGCTTCAGGGAGGCGCCCAGCGGCAGCCAGGCGTCCATCCGGCGGGCGTGCTCGCGTACGGTGCCGGGCCCGCCGGTGCCCGACGCGCCCGGCTGCCGGGCGTGTTCCGCGGCTATCCAGCCGTGGAGGTTGTCCTGTCCGTCGAGGACGACGGCCCAGCGGGCGCCCAGATCGCGGGGGAGGGGGTCGTCGAGGTGGACCACCGGCGGCTGCTCCAGATCGCCCTCCTCGATGGGGGTGACCGAGAGCCGCTTCAGCCCGCGGTCCGCACCGACGAAATCGGCGACGTACGGGGTGGCGGGGGCGCCCAGAACGGCGGCGGGCGCGTCGAACTGCTCGATCCGGCCCTGGCCGTAGACGGCGATCCGGTCGCCGAGGCGGACCGCCTCCTCGATGTCGTGGGTGACGAACAGGACGGTCTTGCGCATCCGCTGCTGGAGGCGGAGGAACTCGTTCTGGAGGTGTTCGCGGACCACCGGGTCGACCGCGCCGAACGGTTCGTCCATCAGCAGCACCGGCGGGTCCGCGGCGAGCGCCCTGGCCACCCCGACGCGCTGGCGCTGACCGCCCGAGAGCTGGTCGGGGTAGCGGTCGCCGTGGACGGCCGGGTCCAGGCCGACCAGGTCGAGGAGTTCGGCGGCCCGCGCGCGGGCCTTCTTCCGGGGCCAGTTCAAGAGGTGCGGGACGGTCGCGGTGTTGTCGAGGACCGTACGGTGCGGGAAGAGCCCGACCTGCTGGATGACGTAGCCGATCCGGCGCCGCAACTGCACCGGGTCGACCGTGGATATGTCCTCGCCGTCGAGGAGGATGCGCCCGCTGCTGGGCTCGATGAGCCGGTTGACCATCTTCATGGTGGTGGTCTTGCCGCAGCCGGACGGGCCGACGAGCGTGATCAGTTCGCCCTCGTTCACCTCGAACGACAGATCGTCGACGGCCGTCGTGCCGTCCGGATACCGCTTGGTGACGTGCTCGAAACGGATCATGGTTCCCCATTGTGGCGGGTGGTGTGTGAAGCCCATGTTGCCGTCGCATGGCACCCCGGGGCGATTGTCGGTGGCGGGAGTTAGGGTCTTTCCAGGCGGCGGACATATGTTCGCCGGCGCGGGGGAGATGGGGGATATGAGCATCGGCGCGGCCGCGCGGCAGAACTGCCTGACGGCCAATGACTGGGTCTGCGGGGAGTATCTCCGCACCCGGAGCGAAGAGCTGACCGAGGCGACGGTCCAGCATGTGTGGATCACGGTCGTCTCGGTGCTGATCGGTCTGTTCGTCGCCTTTCCGCTGGCCCTGCTCGCCCGTTCCAGGCCCGGATTCGCGGGCCCGGTCCTGGGTCTGACGACCCTGCTGTACACGATTCCGTCGCTGGCGATGTTCTCACTGCTGCTGCCCGTCTTCGGGCTCTCCGCGGCGCTGGTCGTCACCGGCCTGGTGCTGTACTCCCTGACCATCCTGGTGCGGAACATCATGGCCGGACTCGACGCGGTGCCCGCCGAGGTGCGGGAGGCCGCCCGCGGTATGGGTTACGGGACCTGGCGGCTGTTCCGCGAAGTGGAACTGCCCCTGGCGCTGCCCGCCCTGATGGCCGGCCTCCGGATAGCCGCGGTGTCGACGATCGCGCTGACCACCGTCGGCGCGCTGGTCGGCAAGGGCGGTCTGGGCAATCTCATCGACGAGGGCGTGCAGACCACCTTCAAGGCCCAGGTGCTCACCGCCTCGGTGATCTGTGTACTGCTGGCGGTCGCCGCCGATCTGCTGCTGCTCGGGGCGCAGCGGCTGCTGACGCCCTGGACCCGGGTGCCGAAGGCGGCAGGCCGGAGCCGCCGCCTTCCGATGCCCCGGATACCGGCGGCGGGGGAGGGGGCCTGATGGGGGTGCTGGCCGATGCCTGGACCTGGCTGGCCACCGGGTCCAACTGGTCGGGGGAGAGCGGTGTCTGGAACCGGCTGGGCGAGCATGCGTACGTGAGCGGAGCCGCCCTGGCGGTGGCCGCCGCGATCGCCCTGCCGCTCGCCTTCTGGCTGGGCCATATCGGCCGGGGCGGCGCCCTCGCGGTGAACATCTCCAACGCGGGCCGGGCGATCCCGGTGTTCGCCGTCCTCGCGCTGCTGATGCTCACCCCGCTGCGCAGCGAGGGCTATCTGCCGACGGTCATCGCCCTGGTGCTGTTCGCCGTGCCGCCGCTGCTGACCAACGCCCATGTCGGGATGCGGGAGGTCGACCGGTCCGTGGTGGAGGCCGCGCGCGGTATGGGCATGTCGGGCTGGCAGGTGTTCCGCCGGGTCGAACTGCCGCTGGCCTACCCCCTGCTGATGACCGGGATCCGTTCGGCGTCCGTCCAGGTCGTCGCCACGGCCACCATCGCGTCGATGGTCGGCCAGGGCGGTCTCGGCCGGATCATCACCGCCGGATTCGCCACCTACAACACCCCCCAGGTGGTGGCCGGGGCGCTGCTCGCGGCACTGCTGGCGCTGGTGGTGGAGGCGGTGCTGATCGCGGTGGACCGGCTGGCGGGCCCCGGGGCCGCACGCCGCAGGGCCCGGCGCGGAGAGGCCCGTCCGGTGCCTTCCGGGGCCGGTGCATGAGGCGTCCCCGTATCCCGTGCCGGACCGGTGTGCCCGGCACCGTCCCCGCCGGACCAGCCCCGGCTGTCCGCCGGACAGATCCCGGCTGTACGCCCCGCGGGGCCGCAGCCTTCCGAACGGAGAAACAGTCATGTCCCTGAGCTTCCGGCCGTCCCGGCCGCTGCGCGCCGCCGCTGCCGCACTGACCGCCGTCGCCCTCGCGGGCTCCCTCGCCGCCTGCGGCGACGGTGACAGCCTGGAGAAGTCGAAGAACGGGGCGGGAGGCGGATCGGACGGAAAGGGCTCCCTGGTCGTCGGGGCCGCGTCCTTCACCGAGTCCAAGATCCTCGCCGAACTGTATGCACAACTCCTCGCGGATAACGGCTATAAGACGTCCGTCACCACGGTGAAGAACCGCGAGCTGTACGAACCGGCGCTGGAGAGAGGCGAGATCGACATCGTTCCGGAATATGCGGCGACGCTCGCGGAATTCCTGAACGCGAAGGTGAACGGTCCGAAGGCGCCGGAGGAGAAGCCGGTCGCGTCCGGCGATGTGACGGCCACCGTCGCCGCCCTCACCGAGCTGGCCGGACCGCGCGGGCTGAAGGTCCTCCCCGCGGGCGGCGCGGTCGACCAGAACGCCTTCGCCGTCAGCGAGGAGTTCGCGGAGAAGAACAGCCTGAAGACGCTCTCCGATCTGGGCCGGGCCAAGCTGAAGGTGCGGATCGCGGCGGGCGACGAGTGCGCGGTACGGCCGTTTTGCGCGCCCGGCCTGAAGAAGACGTACGGCATCGACGTCTCGGGGATCGACCCCAAGGGTGTCGGCACCCCGCAGTCCAAGCAGGCGGTGAAGGACGGCGCGGCGCAGCTGGTGCTCACCACGACCACCGACGCGGTGATGGACGGTCTGGTCTTCCTCGACGACGACAAGAAGCTCCAGAACGCCGACAACGTCCTCCCGGTGGTGAACGCGAAGGACGCGGGCGACCCGGAGATAGCCGCCGCCCTCGACCGGCTGACCAAGGTGCTCACCACCGCCGACCTCACCGGACTGAACCGCAAGGTGGACGCCGAGCGGGCCAAGCCGGAGGACGTGGCGAAGGAGTACCTCCGGTCGAAGTCGCTGCTGAAGTAGTGCCGGCGGGACGGCGCTGAAGCAGTACCCGGGGGGACGACCCCGGGCGGGCGGCTCCGGCGGGCGGCGCGCTCCGGGCGCCGCCCCCCGGACCGGCGGCCGGCGGGGTGCCGCCCCGCGGCCGCGGCCCGGGTCCTTCGGGGGCGCCGTCCGCGCGGCTGTCCGGAGGCGCCGTCCGGGGGCGCTGTCCGCAGGGCGGTCCGGGGTGCTGTTCGCGGGTGCTGTTCGCGCGGTAGTCCGGGGGTGCAGCTCGGGGTGCTGTCCGCGGGGCCGCCCGGTCCGGCCGGAACATCGTCGGCCCCATCCGTCCCGGCTATCCCCGCCGTAACGCGCAAGGCGGTTCCCTAAGCGCCGTGGAGAGAAGGTGAAGAAGCGGCAGAACATCCCGCTCATGGCCGAGTTCGCCCTACACGGAGTTGCCCGTCCGGTGAATCGGAGGGCGCCGAGGACGGCGATCCGGGCTTAGCCGCGCGATATTTGCCGACCCGCCATGCCATTCCCGCTCAACGCACGGTAAATTTCGGGCCATGCCCCGTGGACGCCACCGCCATTCCCCTCCCCTGCACAGGCTGCTGCCGCCGTCGGCGGTGGCCGGAGCGTCGGTGCTGAGTGCCGCCGGCGCATGGCTGCTCACCGATCCGGTGCTGTTGCGGTCCCTGGCCGCGGTGGCCGCCGCGGCCGCCGTCAGCGGTGCGGTGCTGATGCGCCGCTGGGACCGGTCCGCGGGCCGCCGGGTGGCCGAGGTCACCCGGGGCCGGGCCAACGACGCCTGGCAGCACGAGGAGCGGGTGGCGGAGCTGGAGTCCGAGGTCGAAGAGGCCCGCGAGCTGCGGGCCAAGCTGGAGACCAAGCTCCGTGCCAAGCGGGTCGAGCTGGCCAAGCTCCGTAACGAACACGCCGAGCTGCTGCGCCGCTATGCCGCCGCGGAGACGGGCCGGGCGAGCGCCCTGGAAGGCCGCCGCAAGCTCGCGGTCGAGGCCACGGCGCCCCAGGACCCGAAGGAGCTCGCGGCGACGGGCGCGAGCCCCACCGCCGCAACGTATCTGCGCGCGGCGAAGGCGCTGGAGGCCCTCACCCGCAACGCCGAGGCCCAGGGGCGGCGCGCGGCCGGGGCGACGGCCCGTCCGGCCGGAAAGCCCGCGCTGGAGCCGGCCGCCGGGCCGGGGGCGAAGGACCGGACCGGTACCGGCGGCAACCCGGCGGGCCCCGGGCCCGGCGCGCACGCCCCCGCGGGCGTCGGGAAGGCCCCGGCAGGCAGCGGTGACTCCCCGGCGAACGGCACTCCCGACACCACGGCGAACACCGCTCCTGGCGCAGTCGCCCCGGCCGACGGCCCGTCCGACAGCGGGTCCGGCGGGAAGCCGGGACCGGACCGGGCCGAGAGTGCGGCCGAGGCCGCCGCGGGCCCGGTGCCCGGCCCGCGGCCCGACGGCACCCCGGACGGCGACGGCGACGGCGGTGGCAGCCGTACCCCCGCGAAGCCGGACGCCCCCGCCGCCCCGCAGGCAGCTCCCCGTACCACTGCGGCCACCGGCCCCCGTACGGCACAGGCCCCGGCCCAGGCACCGGCAGCCCCCGCGCCCGCACTTCCGGCCGGCCCCGCCGCCCGCGCCCTCCCCGCCGCCCCGGCAAACGCCCCCGCGCCCGCCGGGCCCGGTGCGATCGTCCCGTACGGCCCCCGCCGCGCCCCCGGCGCGACCGTGCGCAGGCCCGAGGGCGGGTTCGACTTCTTCGGCGCGAACACCGGCGCCCCGGCCCCCGGACAGCGCCCCGACGACACGGTCGCGGCGGACGACGGCGAGGCGGCGATCGCCGCCGCCCAGCGGGCGGACCTCGCGGACGTCGTCGGCGACGAAGCCCTCGCCGAGCACCAGCAGCACACCGGCCGTCCCCACCCGGCCCCGCACCCCGCTCCGGCGGGTGAGGTCATCGACCTCACCGCGCACGACGAGACGGAGAAGCTGGACATGTCCGGCCTGCGGAACGCCCTCAGCTCGTAACCCCGGCGGAGACACCACAAACGCGAGGCACCCGGCCCGGACCGCACGGTCCGCACCGGGTGCCTTCGAGTTCTCCCGCTGCTCGGCCCTGCCGGACGCAGCGTGTCGCTACTTGTCGATGTCGCCGACGACGAAGAACAGCGACCCCAGGATCGCCACCATGTCCGCGACCAGCGTCCCCGGCAGCAGCACCGCCAGCGCCTGGATGTTGTTGTACGACGCCGAGCGCAGCTTCAGCCGGTAGGGCGTCTTCTCGCCCCTGGAGACCAGGTAGTAGCCGTTGATCCCGAGCGGGTTCTCCGTCCAGGCGTACGTATGCCCCTCGGGCGCCTTCAGCACCTTCGGCAGCCGCTGGTTCACCGGCCCCGGCGGCAGTTCGGCCAGCCGGTCGAGGCAGGCGTCCGCCAGGTCCAGGGAGTTGTGCGTCTGCTCCAGCAGCACCTCGAACCGGGCCAGGCAGTCCCCGTCGGGCCGGGTCACGACCTTCAGGGTGTCCGCGAGTTCCCCGTACGCCAGATACGGCTCGTCGCGCCGCAGGTCGAAATCGACGCCCGAGGCACGGGCGATCGGACCGCTGACACCGTACGCGTGGACCGCGTCCGCGCCGAGCACCCCCACGCCCCTGGTCCGGCCCCGGAAGATCTCGTTGCCGAGCACCAGCTTGTCGTAGACGTCCATCCGGGACCGTACGTCGGCCACCGCGTGCCGCACCCGGCCCGCCCAGCCCGCCGGAAGGTCCTCCTTCAGCCCGCCGACCCGGTTGAACATGTAGTGCATCCGGCCGCCGGACACCTCCTCCATCACCGTCTGCAGCTCCTCGCGCTCCCGGAAGGCGTGGAAGACGGGCGTGATCCCGCCCAGCTCCAGCGGATAGGAGCCGAGGAACATCAGATGGTTCAGCACCCGGTTCAACTCGGCGAGCAGGGTCCGGAGCCAGACCGCCCGCTCCGGCACCTCCATACCGAGCATCCGCTCGACGGCCATCACGACGCCCAGCTCGTTCGAGAACGCGGACAGCCAGTCGTGGCGGTTGGCGAGCATGATGATCTGGCGGTAGTCGCGTGCCTCGAAGAGCTTCTCGGCGCCGCGGTGCATATAGCCGACGACGGGTTCGGCGTGCCGCACGATCTCGCCGTCCAGCACCAGCCGGAGCCGGAGCACCCCGTGGGTGGACGGATGCTGGGGCCCGATGTTGAGCACCATGTCGGTGCTTTCCGCGGTGCCGCCGAGGCTGAACGTCGTCTCCGTCATGGGCTCAGTATCTCCCGCTGTACGGCCCGCCGGATCGCCCGCCGGATCTCCGGCTGTACGGCCCGCCGGGTCCGCCCCCGCTCTCGCCGTTCCCCGCCGTCGCCGCGGTCCCCGCGCCCCGTCACCGTACGGGCTGGTGCAGCCAGAGGAAGTCGCCGAGACCGCCGCGGGCGAGCAGTTCCCCGGCCTCCCCGGCCGCCGACAGCGCCCGCAGATACGCCCCCGGATCGGTGGCGGCCAGCGCCAGCGGCGGCCGGGCGCCGGTGACGCCGAGCGCGGTCAGGGCCTCGCGCTGGGTGGTGAGCCGGGCCCCCGGCAGGGCGCAGGAGTCCAGGGCGACGTGCGAGGTCAGATCGCAGGTGCCGTCCGGTACGGGGGGTACCTCGCGCCCGCCGCGGAAGCCGGTGAGGGTGCCGTACGGGGGCCGGGCCCCCGCGAGGTGCCCGTAGTCGACGGCGACCGCGAGCCCGGCGCGCAGAGTGCCGACGGCCGCCGCCCAGGCCTCGTCGCGCGGCCGCCCGATCTCGGCCCGCGTCCCGGGCCCGTCCGGCGGCCACCAGCGGGCCAGCCACTTGGCGTCCGCACCGGCGACCGGCGCGCCGAGCCGTTCGCTGCCGTCGGCCCGGACCTCGACCAGCCGGGATACGCCCGCTTCGTCGGTCTCGGCGATGTCGACGGGCACGTTGTCGAGCCACTCGTTGGCGAACAGCAGCCCGCTCACCCCCTCGGGCGGTGCTGCCGTCCAGACGATGCGCTGGTCGAGACCGGCGGGCCGGGGCGCCAGCTCCACGGCGTACGCCCGGACCGGAAAGCCGTCGGGCAGGGCCGCCAGCACCCCGCGGACCAGTTCGCCCCGGCCCGCGCCCAGATCGACGAAGGCGGGCGGCCCGGCGGCGGGGTCCAGACCGGCGGCCGTCTCGACGAGCAGCCGGGCGACGGCGGCGGCAAAGAGCGGGGAGGCGTGGACGGAGGTACGGAAGTGACCTGCGGGCCCCTCGGGACGGAGATAGAACCCGTCCGGGTCGCCGTAGAGGGCCCGCTCGGTGGCCTCCCGCCAGCCGAGCCACCCGCCCCCGGCGGATCCCGGGGCGCCGGGCCCGTGCGCGGGTACGCCCTCATGGCCCGCGGCCCGGTGCTCGGGCACGCCCTCCCCGCCCCCGTGGCTCCTGCGGGCGGCGCCACCCGGGCCGGACGCCATCGGGCCACCCCCGGCTGGACCCCCGGATGAAACGTGTCGTACTTCACTTTCGTCCGGGTGACACCCGGCTTCGCCGCCGCTCACCATCAGGAGTTCCCTCCGGTCCCTTCCGTTCCCGCCGTCCGGACCGCCGAACCCCCGCCCCGCCCGCTCACCCATCCGCTGCTCAGGGCCCTGACCAGCGGACTCTCCCGCCACACCGTTGGTCTCCTCGTTCGCCACGCCCAGCAGTCTCCACCTTGTGGAGTATGCCCCCGCGGCCGGTATCGCTCTGACGGTTGACCTCTACACCTGTCGGCCTTCCCTACGCTGGGTTACGTGCAGCGTTTTTACGACTTCCTCCGCAGACACCCCACGGGCGTCGACTGCTTCTGGGCCGTCGTCCTCATGGGGTTTTCGGTCCTGGTGTGGGCCGAGCCGGCCGGCCCGGTCGAGCGGTCATGGGTCATGCTCCCGCTCGGTGTGGGGCTGAGTCTCGTCGTGGCGCTGCGCCGCAGGATGCCCGAGAAGATGCTGCTGCTGGCGGCCCTGATCGGGGTCGTCCAACTGGTGACCGATGTCGAGCAGGGTCCCGGCAACTTCGCCATGCTGGTGATCATCTACACCGTCGCGGCCCAGTCCACCTCGCGGTGGGCCTCGCGGTTCGCGCTGATCGGCGGGTTGAGCGCGGCCACGTTCTCGCAGATCCGCTGGCCGCAGCCGGATACCACCGCCCTCGGCCAGATCTTCATCACCATCATCCTGACCGTGCCCTTCGCCCTGGCCTGGGTCCTCGGTGACTCCATCAGGACCCGCCGCGCCTACTTCGCCGAGCTGGAGGAGCGGGCCCACCGGCTGGAGAAGGAGCGCGAGGCCCAGGGGAAGGTCGCCGTGGCCGCCGAACGCGCCCGGATCGCCCGCGAGCTGCACGATGTCGTCGCGCACAACGTGTCCGTGATGGTGGTCCAGGCCGACGGCGCCGCATACGTTCTCGACGCCGCCCCCGACCAGGCCAAACAGGCCCTGGAGACGATCTCCACCACGGGCCGCCAGGCGCTGGCGGAGATGCGGCGGCTCCTCGGCGTACTGCGCACCGGGGACGGCCCCGAGAGCGGCGAGTACGTACCGCAGCCCGATGTCCAGCAGATCGAAGACCTGGTGGAACAGGTCCGCAGATCCGGACTGACCGTCGACTTCAAGATCGAAGGGACGCCGCGGCAGCTCCCGAGCGGGGTGGAGCTGACCGCGTACCGCATCGTGCAGGAAGCCCTGACGAACACCCGTAAGCACGGCGGGCCGGAGGCGGGGGCCAGCGTCCGGCTCGTGTACTTCGACGACGGGCTCGGACTGCTCGTCGAGGACGACGGCCGCGGCGCGGCGCACGAGCTGTACGAGGACGGCGGTTTGGACGGGCAGGGCCACGGGCTCATCGGCATGCGGGAACGCGTCGGTATGGTCGGCGGCACGCTGGACGCCGGCCCGCGCCCCGGCGGAGGGTTCCGGATCAGCGCGCTGCTCCCCCTCCGTACCGCCTGACCGTCCGCCCCCGCCCCCGCCACGCACACGCCGGCTCACTACACAGATATGAGGAACCAGCAGACATGTCCATTCGGGTGATGCTCGTCGACGACCAGGTGCTGCTGCGGACCGGATTCCGGATGGTGCTCGCCGCCCAGCCGGACATGGAGGTCGTCGCGGAGGCCGGGGACGGCGCGGAGGCGATCGACATCCTCCGTGCCACGGCGGTCGACGTCGTCCTGATGGACGTCCGCATGCCGCGGCTGGACGGGGTGGAGGCCACCCGGCGGATCTGCGCCGAGCCGAACGCCCCGAAGGTGCTGATCCTGACCACTTTCGACCTCGACGAGTACGCGTTCTCCGGGCTGAAGGCGGGGGCCAGCGGGTTCATGCTGAAGGATGTGCCGCCCGGGGAGCTGCTGGCGGCGATCCGCTCCGTGCACAGCGGGGACGCGGTGGTGGCGCCGTCGACCACCCGGCGGCTGCTGGACCGGTTCTCGCCGATGCTGCCGAGCCACGGTACGGAGCCCGCCAACAAGGACATGGAACGGCTCACCGAGCGCGAACGCGAGGTGATGCTGCTGGTCGCGCAGGGCATGTCGAACGGCGAGATCGCCGCGAAGCTGGTGCTCTCGGAGGCGACGGTGAAGACGCACGTCGGCCGGATCCTGACCAAGCTGGGGCTGCGGGACCGGGTCCAGGTGGTGGTGCTGGCGTACGAGTCGGGGCTGGTGCGCGCGGGCGGCGGCGGTCCGGTCGGCGGGCGCTGAACCGGGCGGGCGGCTCGGCAGGGTCCGGCTCGGCAGGGCCGGGCTCGGTAGGGTCGGGCGCATGCTGCTGTGGATCAACGGCCCCTTCGGGGGCGGCAAGACCCAGACCGCACACGAGCTGCTGCGCAGGCTGCCCGGCGGCTTCGTCGCCGATCCGGAGCGGGTGGGCTTCGGGCTGCACGGTATGACCCCGAAGGCCCTCAGAACCGACTTCCAGACCTATCCGGCCTGGCGGCAGGGGGTTTTCGAGGCACTGGACCGTACGTTGCGGTCGTACCGGGGAGTGGTCATCGCGCCCATGACGGTGGTCGAACCCCGCTACTTCGACGAGACCGTCGGCCGGCTGCGGGAGGCGGGCCACGAGGTGCGCCACTTCGCGCTCCTCGCGGAGCGGGAGACGGTTCTGCGGCGGCTGCGGGAGCGCGGCCTGGGGCGCGGGCTGAAGACCGAAAGCTTCGCGGTGGGGATGCTGGACCGCTGTCTGGAGGGGCTGCGGGATCCGATGTTCGCGGAGCACATCCGTACCGACGGGATCGGGGTGCCGCAGGTCGCGGACCGGATCGCGGCCTCGGCGGGCCTGGCGCTGCGGCCCAACACGGACGGGCCGCTGACCCACCGGCTGCGGAAGGCATGGACGGGCCTGCGGCATATCCGCATCGTCTGAGCGGCCCGCCTGCCGGGGGGCTGTCAGCGGAGTACGGCCTCCAGGAAGTCGCTGCCGAGCCTGGCGACGACGGCGACATCGAGCTGGTGCAGTACGTAGCGGCCCCGGCGCCGGGTGGTGATCACCCCGGCCTTCTTCAGTACGGCCAGATGGCGGGAGACTTCGGGAGCGGTGATGCCGTGCGCCTCGGCCAGCTCGCTGGTGGTGTGCGGGGTACGCGCCAGATTGCGGCAGAGCTGGATGCGCATGGGGTGCGCGAGGGCCTCCATCCGGAGCTTCAGCAGCTCGACGGAGCCCGGGCCGGTGAACTCGGGACCGCCGCCGACCGGGTACAGGATCACCGGCCGCCAGCCGGGGGCGTGCAGCACCAGGAGATGGGGCCTGCCGAAGACCGAAGGGACGAGGGTCAGCCCGGTGCCGACGGCCGGATCCACCGCGGTGGTCCGGCCGGAGACGAGCTTGTCGACGGTGATCCGGGTCAGCCCCTCGTCCACGGAGACCGCGGGCGACACGGCGTGCAGCGCCTCGGTGAGGCCCTTGTGGCGCAGGATCTCCGCCTTGTGCCGGGCGTCGGCCGCGAGCTGCGGCGCGACCCGGCTCCAGGCGTCCGCGAAGAACGCCTCGTCGCAGTCCTCCAGGAGCCTGCGCAGCCAGGCGCGGAAGGCCGGAAGGTCCTCCAGGAGCTGCCGGGCGGCGGCCAGCACCTGGGGGCCGCGGGCGGCGGCCAGGGCCAGGGTCCGGTCGCGGTGCACCGGATCGCCCAGGACGTCGCCGCCCTTCCCGTACGACATACCGCAGGTGAAGTCGAGGGCGGCCGCGGCGAACCGCTCGTCGTCGAGCCGGTCCACCAGGTCCAGCTCCTCGGCGAGCGTGGCGCCCGGCCGCCGGGGGGACGACAGCAGCCCCGCGAAGGGCATGAGCACATCGGAGTGGGTGGTCTGCCAGAGGAATTCGCCCTCGTGGAGACGGTCCGCGAGATCGGGAGAGAGCCCGGCGGCGGTGGCGGTCGCCCAGCCGTGCAGCCCGGGGTGGTGCCCGGGCGTGGACAGGGCGTGCAGGGCCATCCCCAGCTCCGCGAGGGGGGAGATCTCGAAGGCGGTCTGCTCCCGGGGGAGCCCGGCGATGTCGATGGTGACGCTCACGCATCCCATTCTGCGGGCCCGCCGAGTCCGTCGGGACGACGGTTGACGGGGGTCGTCAATCGACGTGACGGAGCCGGAGGGCCGGGCGGAGCGTGAAGGACATGAACGCTCTCCACCAGCACATGATCGACAGCTACCGCGCCACGGCCCACGGCACCCGCCTCCCGCCCCGCCCCGGCACCCTGGACTGGCAGGCCACCCGCGAACTGGCCTCCCAGGCCCCCCTGGCCCGCCGCCGCAGACGCTCGCTGCGGGAGCGGTGGGCGGGAAGGGGCGGCTCGGGGGAGCGGGGGTGAGCACGGCCGAGCCCCGTACGGAACGGGTCCGTACGGGGCTCGGGGCGCGGGTCCTAGAGGTCGGCGCTCCGGGCGAGCGCGACGAGTCCGGCGAAGGCGTCGACGGAGACCGTGAGTATGGGACCGGTCGGGCATTTGCTGTCCCGGACCGGGACTATGCCGGAGGCGGTGGCGTGCGCCGGGGCCCACTCGATGCAGGAGCCGCCGTTGTTGCTGTAGGAGGATTTGACCCAGTGATGGTTTTTGCGTTCCGTCGTCACGGAGTGCCCCTTCGTAGCTGGTGAATCATGCCGACTGAATCTGCCTCTGACAGCGAGGTGGCCTGTAGCTGATGGTATGCCCTGACCAGCGGCAGAACGGAATTTGGTTCACGGTCCAGGTACCCCTGCGTCTGTGACTCAACGTACGACATCACCGATCTGTCGGGGAGGGTGAGCAGATTGACCAGCCTGTCGAACGGGCGTCGCTCACCAATGTCGAATGGGGCGATGTGGAACACGACATGTGGTAGCTCGGCAAACGCCGTCAGCCTTGCCAGCTGTTCATCCATCACGGCCTCCCCGCCAATAGGGCGGCGGATACAGCTCTCATCCAGCACCACGATCATGATGGGAGGCAGAGGGCGAACCAGCGCGGCTTGTCGGTCCAGAAGCACCTGCACTCGTCGGTCTGCTTGCTCCCGCGTAACGGTGCCTCGTCTCACTGCGCTGTCGGCCAAGGCTTGCGCGTACGCCCGAGTCTGAAGGGGGCCGGGGATCAGGCCTGACTCGAAGAGCCGGATCTCTGCGGCTCGCCCCTCGTGGGCCAGGTACTCCGGGAAGCCCTCCAACAAGACGCCGTACTTTATTTCTCGGTACTGCTGCTCGAAGGTGTCCACCACTCCAACTTGACCGAAGACCACATCCAGACTTCGCGAGAAACGTAAAGTTGGCATCTTGCGACCAGTTTCGACGTGCGAAATCAAGGCAGCCGAGCACTCCAATCGAGTGGCGAGATCTTGTTGCGTCCATCCTCGTGCCTCGCGCGAACTGCGCACTCGGGCACCGAAGGCAGCTTGGCGGCTTGCTTCGGGAGTCAAGATCTTCCGGTTGACCATGAGCGCACCAACTTTACTTACCTGGATGTCAGGTTGAACTGTTCTCCAACCGTAGGTCACGCTGACAGCCCTTGGTAGCAAAGCCGCTACAACGAGGTTCAGCCGCACCAAATGGCCTTGTTGACGCTGCCCTTTTGGCGAACGGCTCTGCTCCGTCCGAACAGACGCACCCATAGGGGCATCCGATGGACTGGACGCTGAAACGTGTACCGGCCGAGGACGTCCGAGCGCACATGACGTGCCTCTCGGGATCCCGGCCCTGCCGGGCGGAGCCGCCGGCTCGGCCCAGCCGAATGAGCGCCACCGATGTGGCGGATTGGGCCTGGAAACACACCCTCGCGACCGGGCATACGCGATTCGAACTGATCGTGTCGAGCCTTGTGGAATGCGAGGTCCGGGCCCGATGCGAGTGACCACCGCGATGCCGGACCCCGACCACGTCCCGCCGGTTGCCGCCGCCGTCATCACCCGGCCCATGGACGGGCGCATCGTGCTCGTCCGGCGCCGTGTCCCGGAGGGCGACCTCTCGTGGCAGTTCCCCGCCGGGAAGGTCGAGGCGGGAGAGAGCCCGGAAGAAGCCGCGGTACGGGAAGCCCGCGAGGAGGTCGGGCTGAATGTGTCGGGCCTGGTACGGATCGGGGCTCGCGATCATCCGCTGACCGGCCGCCGCATCGTCTACGTCGCCTGCGCGTTCGTCTCCGGCGCCGCCGGAGTCGCCGCCCCTCGGGAGATCGCCTACACGGCGTGGGTCCCGCCCTTTCTGCTCGACACCTTCGCCCCCGGCGTCTACGAGCCGGTCCGGCGATACCTCGGGCTCGGCAGGGCAAAGCCCGTTCCCGGGCCGTCGCGGCGACGGCGTAGTCCTCCCGGAGCCGACCCGGCCCGGGAAGGCATCACACCAACAGAGAGGTTCGGCAATGAATCCGTGGATTCTGAGTGAGTGTGACCACGAGTGGGTCAAGTGGAGCGGAGCGGACCGGTGCCGCAAGTGCGGGACCACGCAGCGCTGAGTCGATGACGAAAGAGGAGGCATCGGGTGGCCGGTGCCTCCTCCAGGACCGAATGAGGAACCGATGACCGAACGAGTCCGGTGGGAAGAGCTGCCGGCCGAACTGCGCGACACCATCCAGGCACACACCGGACCGGTGATCGCATCGAAGAGCGTGGCCAGTGGATTCAACTGCACCGTCGCGCTGGAGATGCACACCCGCGGAAGCGGGCGCCTGTTTCTCAAAGGTGTACGCACATCCGACAAGCGCGGGATGGACAGTCTGCTCCGCGAAGAGCGGATCAACAGCATGGTCGGCGGGATCGGGCCGACCGTCCGCCACCGTTTCGACGCGACCGGATGGCTTGCTCTGGCGTTCACTCATATCGACGGGCGACACGTCGACTACGGGCCGGGAACGAACGACCTGAAGGCCGTCGCGGACACCCTGAACCGGATGTACGACCTGCGAGCACCCGCATTCCCCGTTCCGCAACTGTCCGACCGGTTCGACGTGCCGTTGAAGCCCGGGGAAGCGGAAGCGCTCCATGGCACGCACCTCCTCCACACCGACACGAACCCGCACAACGTCCTGATCGACCGGGACAGTGGCACCGCGTACTTCGTGGACTGGGCCATGCCCGCACTCGGGCCCTCATGGGTCGATGCCGCCTACACGGCGACGTGGCTCATGTGCTTGGAGCAGTCACCCGCTGACGCGCTGGCATGGCTTGCGGGCATCCCCAGTTGGCAGCAGGCCGACCCACAGGCCGTGGAGGCCTTCGTCGAGGTCACGTGCCGCGAGTTCACGGCCGGTATCGGTGCGCAGGATGCCGCCGCGAGCAACGCCCGCTTCCGGCATCTGCTCACCGGCCTGCGCACGCAGCCCGGGCCCCACTCGTAGCCAACGAAGTCACCAACCGGACCGCAGCCCTGTGCTGCCGCGCGTCCGCGAACACAGAAGCGCCCCGAGCGGCCGGGCCTAATCGGTCACTCGGGGCTTGCCGACACAGCTAGTCAGAGAGCTGAACCGACATGCGAGACGTTACAGTTCGCGCCCTCGCCTGGGCGCTGCGCCTGTTACTGCCCGCCCGCGGCCGGCACCGTACCTCCGGACCGGCCGCACCTCCCGCACCCGCCCCCACTCCCGTATCACCGTGGGCCCGGCCCTGGACCGGGCCGAGCGCGGATACCGCCCGCGCGATCTTCACGGCGTACGAGGTGCACGCACTCACTCCCGAGCAGCGCGAGCGCTTCTACGCCACCGCCTGGGCGGAAATCGGCTGGGACTACCCCTACACCGCCGAGTACGTCCACCAGGTCAGGACGGGGGTCGCCGCATGACCCGCGAGGCGCTCCTCAACGACTCGTCCGAATCCTTCCGCACCTTCTGCGTCCGCTGCGGGCGCGAGACCGCCGCACCCGTCGTCGTCGGGACGGTGGAGCGCGCCAGCGGGCCACCGGCCGTCCAGTACGCCTGCCCGCAGGACGCGGTGAAGTACGGCGCCGGGCCGTCACCGGACGATCTGGTGACGTAGCCCCGTAGGGCGGGTGCCTGTCGGTGGGGGGTGGCATGCTGGCCGCCGCCGGGAACGGCAGGGCGAGGGGAGATACGGATGGGTGCCGACTACTACCGGGCCGACAGCGAGGACGGGGACCGGATCGACGATCCGTCGGAGGACGGGCTGTTCATGATGATCAGCGACCTCGACGACTCCGGCAACACCTTCCTCACCGTCCGGCCCGATGTCCCCGCCCCGCACTGGTCCGCCACCGTGACCCTCGTGGGCACGGTGGGCGGGAACGCCTACGAGGTCGTCCGCCGCGACAGTGCGAGGAACGAGCACGAGGTCACCGTCTCGTCCGATATCGACGGCATCGCCCGCGAACTCACCATCTGGATGGCCGCCCGCGGCCGCCCCGGCGCGCCCGCCTGAGCCGACCGACCCAGGGGAGGGACCCCGGGCCCGCCGTCTGAGCCGGCCCGGGGCGGGGCCCGGCACGGCCCAGCGCGCAGGCCCGGGTCGGCTCAGCCGTCCTTCCGCGCCGCGGCTTCCCTCACCACCCGCACCATGAACTCCGCCACCGCCTTCTTCACATCGCCCTCGGTCCATTCCAGGCCCGCCTCGGCGACCGTCACCTCCGACGCCGAGATCCCCGGGACCCGGGACTCCTCGGACCAGGAGTGGAAGAGCGTCGTCCCGGTCTCATCGGACAGGGCGAGGGACGCCGCCATCAGCACCTCCGGCGGATACGGCAGCCACACCAGGAACTGGTGCGTATGCGGTATCCCCGGGTGGACCCGGAACCAGGGCGCGGGGGACTCCCCGAACGCCTCCGCCATCGCCGCCGCGACCACCTTCGCCTGCGCCGCGTACGACGGGAGCTTCGGCAGCTCCCGCTCCAGGCCCACAAGCGCCGAGAGGACCGCGGGGAACTGCTGGAAGACCAGGCCCCCGTACCGGTGGCGCCAGGCGCGGGCCTCCGCGACCACATCCTCCGGGCCCGCCAGTGCCGCACCCGACAGACCGCCCAGCGACTTGTAGAACGACACGTACACACTGTCCGCGAGGGCCGCGATCTCGTGCAGCGGGCGGCCGAAGTGCGACGGGCACTCCCACAGCCGCGCCCCGTCGAAGTGGACCACCGCGTCCCGCTCGCGCGCCGCCTCCGTGACCTCGGCCAGCTCCTCCCACGAGGGCAGCACGAACCCCGCCTCCCGCAGCGGCAGCTCCAGCATCAGCGCCCCGAACGGCTCTCCGAAACCCCGGACCTCCTCGGCCGTCGGCAGCCGGGGCTCCGCCGTCGGATGCACCGTCCGCAGCCCGCTGACCGTGCCGAACGCACCCCGCTCGTGCAGCTCGGGATGGGCCAGCGGATGCAGCGCCACCGTCCGGCTGCGGGTCCGCTCCGCCCAGCAGCGGAGCGCGACCTGCTGCGCCATCGTGCCCGTCGGGAAGTAGACCGCGGCGGGCAGCCCCAGCAGCCCGGCCACCCGGCGCTCCAGCTCCTCGACCACCCCGCTCCCGTACCAGTCGGAGCAGGCGTCGAGATCGGCAACCGCGCCCGCCGCGGCCGTCAGCTCCGCGAGGCGCTCGCCCATCGTCAGGTCCGTCGGCCGCCGCCACAGCGTCCGCTCGGCCGCCCGCCAGACGGCCCTCCTGCCCGTCTGGAGATCCTCTTCTTCCGTCACTGCCGATTCCCCCGTCCCTGCCGCGCGAGGCCGTGCGGACGGACCCCGTCCGCACGGATCCCGGCGGATCCGCCACCGGTCCCTCCGCGATCACCCACGATCGTCCACCCGATCCACCCGATCCACCCGATCCACCCGATGATTCACCAGCCCCCGGCGGCCGTCCACGCCCTGTGGATAACTCGCCTGTGGACAACCGGAGGGGCGCCGACAGCCCTGGCGTAGCATGACGGAACATCGTCCGGTACCCACCGCGGACTGGAACGGAAGGCCCCACCGCGTGAACGCATCAGCCCCCCAGCAGCAACCGCCCGACCCCCGTGACCGCCCCGCCCGGCTGACCGTGGGCGTCGTCGGAGCAGGCCGGGTCGGACCGGCGCTCGCCGCCGCGCTCCGGCTCGCCGGACACCGTCCCGTCGCCGTTTCCGGAGTCTCCGACGCCTCCCGCCGCCGGGCCGCCGAGCTTCTTCCCGATGTCCCCTTGGTCCCGCCCGCCGAGGTGCTCGCGCGCGCGGAGCTGGTCCTCCTGACCGTCCCCGACGACGCGCTCCCCGCGCTCGTCGAAGGACTCGTCGGTACCGGCGCCGTCCGCCCGGGACAGCTCCTCGTCCACACCTCCGGCCGGTACGGTACGGCGGTGCTCGACCCGGCGACCCGGGCCGGCGCGCTGCCGCTCGCCCTTCATCCGGCGATGACGTTCACCGGCACCGCGGTGGACGTCCAGCGGCTCGCGGGCTGCTCCTTCGGGGTGACCGCGCCCGAAGAGCTGCGGCTGGCCGCCGAGGCGCTGGTCATCGAGATGGGCGGCGAGCCCGAGTGGATCGCCGAGCAGGCCCGTCCGCTCTATCACGCGGCCCTCGCCCTCGGCGCGAACCACCTGGTGACCCTGGTCGCCCAGTCGATGGAGTTGCTCCGCGAGGCGGGCGTCGCCGCCCCCGACCGGATGCTCGGCCCCCTCCTCGGCGCCGCCCTGGACAACGCCCTGCGCTCGGGTGACGCGGCCCTCACCGGACCCGTCGCCCGCGGCGACGCCGGTACGGTCGCGGCGCACGTCGCGGAGCTGCGCAAGCACGCCCCGGGGACGGTCGCCGGATATCTGGCGATGGCCCGTACCACCGCGGACCGCGCCCTGGCCCACGGCCTGCTCAAGCCGGAGCTGGCCGAGGATCTGCTCGGCGTCCTCGCCGACGGCCGTGACGGCCGTGACGGCAGAGAAGGGGGCCGCGACGGGCAGGAGGGCGACCGCCCATGAGCCGCGACCTCGACCACGCACCCGACCACGCGCCCGACCGGATGTCCGGCCAAGCGCCGGACCAAGCGCCGGACCAGGCGCCGGACCGGGCGCCCGACGTGCCCCAGGGCCTTGCCCTGCTCCGTACCAGAACCGAACTGCACACCTGGACCACCGCCCCCGGCCAGGCGGACCCCGCGGCCCGTACCGCCGTCGTCATGACCATGGGCGCCCTCCACGAGGGCCACGCCGGCCTCGTCCGCACCGCCAGGGCCCGGGCCGGAGCTGCCGGCCGCGTCGTCGTCACCGTCTTCGTCAACCCCCTCCAGTTCGGCGCGGGCGAAGACCTCGACCGCTATCCCCGCACCCTCGCCGCCGACCTCGTCGTCGCCGCCGACGCGGGCGCCGACGCGGTCTTCGCCCCCTCCGCCGCCGAGATGTATCCCGGCGGGCAGCCGCAGGTCCGGATCACCGCGGGCCCGATGGGCGAACGCCTCGAAGGCGCCAGCCGGCCCGGACACTTCGACGGCATGCTGACCGTCGTCGCCAAACTCCTCCAGCTCACCCGCCCCGACCTCGCCCTCTTCGGCCAGAAGGACGCCCAGCAGCTCGCGCTGATCCGGCGGATGGCCCATGACCTCGATTTCCCCGTGGAGATCGTCGGCGTCGACACCGTCCGGGAGCCCGACGGGCTGGCCCTGTCCAGCCGTAACCGCTATCTGTCGACGGCCGAGCGGCATACCGCGCTCGCCCTGTCCGCCGCCCTGTTCGCCGCCCGCGACCGGCTCGCCGCCCAGCAGGCGCTCTACGCCAGAGCGGCCTCCGGCAAACACCCCCAGGCCCGCGCCGAAGCGCTGTCCAAGATGGGTGAGGCCCGTGCGGCCGCCGATGCCGCTGCCGTCGCCCTCGCGGGCCCCGGCGGCGCCGACGCGGTCCGGGCCGCCGCCCGTACCGTCCTCGACGACGCGACCCGCGCCACCCCGCCGCTGACCGTCGACTATCTGGCCCTCGTCGACCCAGCCGACTTCACCGAGGTCCCCGACGGCCACCGGGGCGATGCCGTCCTCGCCGTCGCCGCCCGAGTCGGCACGACCCGGCTGATCGACAACATCCCGCTGAGTTTCGGAGCCACGCCGTGACCGCCCGCCCCCGCCACCCGGCCCCGGTGCCCCCCGCCCCCGGGATACGGCTCGACGCGCCCGCGCCCGGCTGGGCGATCGACGCCGACGTCGTCGTGGTCGGCTCCGGCGTCGCCGGACTCACCGCCGCCCTGCGCTGCGCCGCCGCCGGTCTCTCGACCGTCGTCGTCACCAAGGCCAGGCTCGACGACGGCTCCACCCGCTGGGCCCAGGGCGGCATAGCCGCCGCCCTCGGTGAGGGCGACAGCCCCGAGCAGCATCTCGCCGACACCCTGGTCGCGGGCGCGGGCCTCTGCGACGAGGAGGCCGTACGGCTGCTCGTCACCGAGGGCCCCGGCGCCGTCCGCAGGCTCATCGCCACCGGCGCGCACTTCGACACCTCCCCCGAGACGGGCGAGATAGAACTGACCCGCGAGGGCGGCCACCACCGCCGCCGGATCGCCCACGCGGGCGGCGACGCGACCGGCGCCGAAATCTCCCGCGCCCTGGTCGAGGCGGTCCGTACCGCCGGTCTCCGCACCATCGAGAACGCCCTCGTGCTCGACCTCCTCACCGACGCCGCCGGGCGCACCGCGGGTATCAGCCTCCATGTCATGGGCGAGGGCCAGCACGACGGCGTCGGCGCCGTCCGCGCCCCGGCGGTCGTCCTCGCCACCGGCGGTATGGGCCAGATCTTCTCCGCGACCACCAACCCCGCCGTGTCCACCGGCGACGGCGTCGCGCTCGCCCTGCGCGCCGGGGCCGAGGTATCGGACCTGGAGTTCGTCCAGTTCCACCCCACCGTGCTCTTCCTGGGCACGGGCTCGGAGGGCCAGCAGCCGCTGGTGTCCGAAGCGGTACGGGGCGAGGGCGCCCATCTCGTCGACGCGTCCGGCACCCGCTTCATGCTCGGACAGCACGAACTGGCCGAGCTGGCGCCCCGGGACATCGTCGCCAAGGCGATCATGCGGCGGATGCGGGAACAGGGCGCCGACCATATGTACCTCGACGCCCGGCACTTCGGCGCGGAGATGTGGGAGCACCGCTTCCCGACCATCCTCGCCGCCTGCCGGGCCCACGGCATCGACCCCGTCAGCGAGCCGATCCCCGTCGCCCCCGCCGCGCACTACGCCTCCGGCGGCGTCCGGACCGACTCGTACGGCCGGACCACCGTCCCCGGTCTGTACGCCTGCGGGGAGGTCGCCTGTACGGGGGTGCACGGCGCGAACCGCCTCGCCTCCAACTCCCTCCTCGAAGGGCTGGTCTTCGCCGAGCGCATCGCCGCGGACATCGCCCGAGTCGGCGCCGACGGTGCTGATGGTGACGGTACGGCTTCCGGCAACGCCCCGGCCCCCGTACCGGCCACCGCGCCCACCGTCCTCCCGCTGATCGACCCCGGCGCCCGCGCCCGTATCCAGCGGACCATGTCCCTCGGCGCGGGTGTCCTGCGCTCCGCCGAGAGCCTCGCGGAAGCGGCCCGCGCCCTGGAGGCGATCCGCGCGGAGGCCGAACCCGCGCCCGCCCCCACGGCGCCCGCACCCACTACGCCCGGACCCGCCCCGGCCCCCGATACCGTCTCCGGTACGGCCAAGCCCGCCGTCCCCGGTGTCGACGCCTGGGAGACCACCAACCTCCTCTGCGTCGCCCGCGTCCTCACCGCCGCGGCACTGGAGCGCGAGGAGACCCGCGGCTGCCACTGGCGGGAGGACCGTCCCGACCGCGACGACCGGGCCTGGCACCGCCATCTGGTGATCCGTCTCGCCCCCGACCGGACGCTCGTTGTCCACCGCACCGAGAGCACCGCCTTTCCCCCGACATCCTCCAGGGAGCACCAGCCGTGAGCACGCCCGAAGAACGTCCGGTCCCCGTGGACGTACCCCTGATCCAGATCGGTGTCCCCGCCGCGGGCGGGGGCTGCGGGGACTCCTGCGGCTGCGGTGGCGCGGCGGACGGCGGAGCATCCGACGACGAGCTGTACGAATGCGGTCTCGACCCCGCCCTCGCCGTCCTCCTCGCCGAGGCCGGTCT
This sequence comes from Streptomyces sp. NPDC094448, assembly GCF_044763775.1. Lineage (NCBI taxonomy): Bacteria > Bacillati > Actinomycetota > Actinomycetes > Kitasatosporales > Streptomycetaceae > Streptomyces > Streptomyces sp. NPDC094448. The sequence goes on from NZ_JBIWGU010000004.1 coordinate 463,760, forward strand.
CGACCCCGTCCAGGTCGAGGACATCGCCCACCTCGCGCTCAGCGAGGACCTCGACGGCGGCGTGGACGTGACGAGCGTGGCGACCGTCCCCGGCGACGCCGTCGCCACCGGCGACTTCACCGCCCGCGAAGCGGGTACGGTCGCGGGCATCCAGATCGCCGAGGCCGTCCTCTCCATCGTCGCCACCGACGAGTTCGAGGTGGAGCGGCACGTCGCCGACGGCGACCGCGTCGAGGCGGGGCAGAAACTGCTCTCCGTCACCACCCGCACCCGCGAACTGCTCACCGGCGAGCGCAGCGCGCTCAACATCCTCTGCCGTCTCTCCGGTATCGCGACCGCCACCCGCGCCTGGGCCGATGCCCTGGAGGGCACCGGCGCGAAGGTCCGCGACACCCGCAAGACGACGCCCGGACTGCGCGCCCTGGAGAAGTACGCGGTGCGCTGCGGCGGCGGGGTCAACCACCGGATGTCCCTCTCGGACGCGGCCCTGGTCAAGGACAACCACGTGGTCGCGGCGGGAGGTGTCGCCGAGGCGTTCAAGGCGGTACGGGACGTCTTCCCCGGCGTGCCCGTGGAGGTTGAGGCCGACACCCTCGACCAGGTCCGGGAGGTCATCGAGGCGGGCGCGGACCTGATCCTGCTCGACAACTTCACCCCCGGGCAGACCGCGGAGGCCGTGGCGCTGGTCGCGGGCCGCGCGGTCCTCGAATCCTCCGGCCGGCTCACTCTCGACAACGCCCGCGCCTACGCGGACACCGGCGTCGACTATCTCGCGGTCGGCGCGCTCACCCACTCGTCGCGCATCCTCGACATCGGCCTCGACCTGCGCGCACCCGATCCCGCAGGGACCGGCGGCGGCGCGGCGGACCCCCGCGAGGGGACTGCCTGATGCTGCTCACCATTGATGTCGGCAACACCCATATGGTCCTGGGGCTCTTCGACGGCGAGGAGATCGTCGAACACTGGCGGATCTCCACCGACGCCCGCCGCACCGCCGACGAGCTGGCGGTCCTCCTCCAGGGGCTGATGGGAATGCACCCCCTGCTCGGGATGGAGCTGGGGGACGGCATCGAGGGCATCTGCATCTGCTCCACGGTCCCCGCGGTCCTCCACGAACTGCGCGAGGTCACCCGCCGCTACTACGGCGACGTGCCGGCGATCCTGGTGGAGCCGGGCGTCAAGACCGGGGTGCCCGTCCTCACCGACCACCCCAAGGAGGTCGGCGCGGACCGCATCATCAACTCGGTCGCGGCGGTCGAGCTGTACGGCGGCCCGGCGATCGTCGTCGACTTCGGCACGGCCACCACGTTCGACGCGGTCAGCGCGCGCGGCGAGTACGTGGGCGGGGTCATCGCCCCCGGTATCGAGATCTCCGTCGACGCCCTCGGCGTCAAGGGCGCCCAGCTCCGCAAGATCGAACTGGCCCGGCCGCGGAGCGTGATCGGCAAGAACACGGTCGAGGCGATGCAGTCGGGCATCGTGTACGGCTTCGCGGGCCAGGTCGACGGCGTCGTCCACCGCATGAAGCGCGAGCTGAGCCCGCAGGACCCCGACGAGGTCACCGTGATCGCGACGGGCGGTCTGGCGCCGATGGTGCTGGGGGAGTCGTCGGAGATCGACGAGCACGAGCCGTGGCTCACGCTGATCGGCCTCCGGCTGGTGTACGAGCGCAACATCACGCGCCTCTGACGGTCCGGGCGCCCCACCCCGGGCCGCCGGGGCGCCCGGTCGCGGTCCGCTCCGGGCCCCGTACTCCCCGGACCCCATGCCCTCCGCAGCTGCGCCGAGGGGACGCGCCCGGGGAATAGGAATAGCCCGATATTGCCGAAAAATGCGCCTATCGTCGGGCCATGCCCACGCCTTACGGTTCCCGCGGCGGTATGGCCTTCAGCGCAGACGAGCTGCGTGTGCTCCGACGCGCCCTCGCCGTTGCCCTTCATCCCGTCCCACTCGCCGACGAGGACGTCCAGGACTGTCTGCGGCTCGCAGGCTCCGTGGACGAGGCGGCGCTGGAGGCGGGGCGGCTGCGCGCGTTCCTGCTCGCCGATCTCGACCGGTACCGCTCGGCGCTGCCCGGCGCCACCGCCGGATATCTGGAGCTGCTCCAGGACGCGCTGGCCGCCGGATACGATCCCGGCCCGGAGGATCTCGCCGCCCTGCGCGGACTGCGCGGGCATGCCGTCGCCGAAGCCGTACTGGACCGGTGCCAGATCCTGGCCGAGCGTTCGGTACGCGCCCGGCTCGCCGGGCGGCGGGTCACCACCCCCGCGCCCCGCACCCGGCTGCTCGCCCTGCCCGGCGGCCGGGCCGAGGCCGCCGGATCCGACGAGGGGCCGGAGGAGAAGCCCGCACCGCGGCCGGTCCCCAAGCCCAAACCCAAGCCCGCGCCGAAGCCCGCGCCCGAACCGGCCGCGCCGCCTGCGCCGGGAGAGCGCCCGGTGCCCAAACCGTCCGAAGTCTTCCCGCCCCGCCGGCGGCCGGCACCTCCGCCGGAGCAGCTGGCCACGGCCTGAGCGGAGTTCCGCGCCGCCTCCCCCGGGGCGACCCGGCCCCCGGCGGTGGCGCGGAACGGCCCTTGGCTACTCTGAATCCATGGACTACGTATCGGCGCTCGTGCCTCCCGTGGTGATGGCCACCTTCTTCACGATCCTGATCGTGACGATCGTCAAGAGCCAGGGCGGCCCGAACAAGACCAAGGAGGACGCCTACGTGGACGCCGCGCTGGCGCGATCCGCCGCGGGCCCCCGGTCCTCCGCGGGCGACGGCACCACCGTCCCGGCCGCGGCCAGCGGCGACTGACCTCCGCAGCCCCGCCCCACCCCTCTCGTCCACGCACACCGCGCACCTGCGGGACGGACGGGACGGGCACGCGAGCACAGGACGTACGGATGGGTCACAGCTCCCACCGTGCGTCCTTTTTGTTCCAGTATTGCGAAATGTATAGATTTCTCCATAGTTTTTGAGGTTTCCACCGCTATGGTGGCAATGTGCCCCGTCAATTGGGAGAGCTCGAAGACGCCGTGATGACACGCGTCTGGCAATGGAACCGACCGGTCACCGTCCGGGAAGTCCTGGAAGACCTTCAACAGGATCGTTCCATCGCCTACACGACCGTCATGACCGTCATGGACAATCTCCATCAGAAGGGCTGGGTCCGCAGGGAAGTCGAAGGCCGCGCCTATAGATACACGGCGGTCTCCACCCGCGCCGCCTACTCGGCCGCTCTGATGAACGAGGCCTGGGCCCAGAGCGACAACCCCGCCGCCGCGCTCGTCGCCTTCTTCGGGATGATGTCGCCGGAGCAGCGGGAAGCCCTTCAGGCGGCCGTCCGCATGGTGCAGACCGAACCTTCTCCGGCCCCGGAACAGAACCCGGAACCCGCTCCGGAAGAAGCCCCCGAACCCGCCCCCGAACCCGAATCGCCACCCGAAACGAAGGCGGCGGAGGATGCGGACCCGGAAGCCGGAAGCAACCCGGAAGGCGCCTCGGCGCCCTCTGCGGAAGAGCCCGGCGGCAGCCCCGGAGAGGGCGCCGACGAGGACCGTTCCCCGGGGCGATAGCGTCTGGCCCATGTCGAATCCCGCAGCAAATGCCATCACGGTCCGCCGCGCCCGGACGGTCGATGTGCGCGCGGTCCGCCGGCTCCTCGACCCCTACGTGACTGCGGGCATCCTGCTCGACAAAGCGACTGTCACTCTTTACGAAGACATCCAGGAGTTCTGGGTTGCGGAAGGCGCGGACGGTACCGTCGTCGGCTGTGGCGCGCTCCACGTGATGTGGGAAGACCTCGCGGAAGTGCGCACTCTTGCCGTCGACCCCCGCCACAAGGGGTCCGGCATCGGCCATCGGCTGCTCGACGAGCTGTTGCACACAGCGCGCCGGCTCGGTGTCAGCCGGGTTTTCTGTCTCACCTTCGAAGTCGACTTCTTCAGCAAGCACGGCTTCGTCGAGATCGGTGAGACCCCGGTCGACGGAGATGTCTACACCGAGCTGCTGCGTTCCTATGACGAGGGCGTCGCCGAGTTCCTCGGACTCGAACGCGTGAAGCCGAACACCCTCGGCAACAGTCGCATGCTTCTCCAGCTCTGATCCGACTCCGATCCGACTCCGATCCGGCTGCGATCCGGCTCCGATCACCCGTCCGCGTGACCCCGCCGAGGCATCACCGAGACATCGGCGGGGCATCAGCGAAGCGATCCCTATGTCCGAATCGCGCACGTTTCCCGCCCTCTCCGCCTTCTGAACCTGTCCCAAGGGTTTGAGTTTTTCAGAGAAAAGCGGTTTCCTTTCCGCGTACTGCATTTTCGATGAAAGGAAATCCGGTGGCACAGAAGGTTCAGGTCCTTCTTGTCGATGACATCGACGGCGGCGAAGCGGACGAGACCGTGACGTTCGCGCTGGACGGCAAGACGTACGAGATCGACCTCACCACCGCCAATGCGGACAAGCTCCGCTCGCTGCTGGAGCCGTACGCCAAGAACGGCCGCCGCACCGGCGGGCGCGCTTCCACGGGCCGCAGCAAGGGCCGGGCCGCGAGCGACAACAAGAACACCGCGGAAGTCCGTGCCTGGGCCAAGGCGAACGGTTACGAGGTCAACGACCGCGGGCGCGTCCCCGCGACGGTCCGCGAGGCCTACGAGAAGGCCAACGGCTGACAACGGCCCGCCAGGGCCGGTCGGCGGGCGCCGGCGCCCGCTAATCGGCCGCGTATTCACAGGCTGCGCATTCGTACACGTATCCGGTTCCGGTGGGCGGTCCGGTGCGGGTATTCGTCCGCAGCAATCGGGCCCGGTGGCATTCCGTCGCCGCCGTGTCCAGGAGTCTCACGAGATCGGGCCCCCGTACGCGTCCGGGGTGCCCGTCCGCTCCGGTGCCCGGCAGGCCCGGCAGCTCCGACTCCGGCTCGCGCCCCGGCGCGGGGGGTCGCAGCCATACGGCGGCCCCCCGGGGGCCCGTCCAGCCGGGCGGCAGGGGTGCGGGCATCCGGCCCCCCGCCCCGACGGCGACCAGGTCGAGCGCGATGCCGCCCCACTCCAGCCAGGACAGCAGCCCCGGCACCTCATCGGCGGAACCGGCGGCGACGAGCAGCCGCATCCGGTCCCCGTGCAGGGCGACCGGTCCCGTCCGCACGGCCCGCCGCAGCACCGCCGCACCCGCGTCGGCGGGCAGCTCCAGCACATCGAAGCCGACCCCCGTGAGCAGCTGCACCGGCTCCGAGGGCCCGGCAGGCCCGGCGACCGGCCACCCCAGCCGGGTGCCGTACCAGCGCGCCACGGCCGTCCGGGCGGCCACCGGACGCCCGCGGCGCCCGGAGCCGCCCGAAGGGCCGAGAGGTCCGCGCGGCGACGGCAGGACGGGCAGTACGGCCGGTTCCGGTCCGGGCGCCGGCGGCGGTGGAGGCCGTCTGCGGGACGCCCGGGGGGGAAGCGGAGGCGGTACGGGCGGCGCTGCGCTCATGAACCCGGGAACTCCCCGGAGCCCCCGGAGGTCACGCAGGGTGTTGATTCATGCGCGCTCCGTCGCCGATCGGCGGGCGATCACAGGCGTTCGGCCCCCGGGCCTTGTTCGCCCGTAGCTGAGGGAACCGGGGCGCGCCGCATGGAGTGTCAGTGCTTACGGGTAAGACATTCCTAGTGAGGAGGGGCGACACGCTCGCACGGAGGCCGTGCGTTCGCCATCGGCGTACAGATGGTGAGGGTAACTGCCTGGCCTGCGGGAACATCGTCTCGCACCATCGGGTTGGAGCAGGTGTCGGCGTTCAGGGGTCAGGAGGCCACAGACGGGTGTCGGCAGTTGGAATGAGCGGTCCCCGCTTGCGGGACTAAGCTGCGGAAGGACAGGGAGGGGACCGACCCCTTACTGCCTGACCGCTCTGAGGAGCGATTAACGATGTTCGAGAGGTTCACCGACCGCGCGCGGCGGGTTGTCGTCCTGGCTCAGGAAGAAGCCCGGATGCTCAACCACAACTACATCGGCACCGAGCACATCCTCCTGGGCCTGATCCACGAGGGTGAGGGTGTCGCCGCTAAGGCCCTGGAGAGCCTCGGGATTTCGCTCGAGGCGGTCCGCCAGCAGGTTGAGGAGATCATCGGTCAGGGCCAGCAGGCCCCGTCCGGGCACATCCCCTTCACCCCCCGTGCCAAGAAGGTCCTGGAGCTGTCGCTCCGCGAGGCCCTCCAGCTCGGGCACAACTACATCGGCACCGAGCACATCCTGCTCGGCCTGATCCGCGAGGGCGAGGGCGTCGCCGCCCAGGTCCTGGTGAAGCTGGGCGCCGATCTGAACCGGGTCCGGCAGCAGGTCATCCAACTGCTCTCCGGCTACTCGGGCAAGGAGGCCGCCACCGCCGGCGGCCCCGCCGAGGGCACGCCGTCCACGTCCCTCGTCCTGGACCAGTTCGGCCGCAATCTCACGCAGGCCGCCCGCGAGTCCAAGCTCGACCCGGTCATCGGGCGCGAGAAGGAGATCGAGCGGGTCATGCAGGTGCTGTCCCGCCGCACCAAGAACAACCCCGTGCTCATCGGCGAGCCCGGCGTCGGCAAGACCGCCGTCGTCGAGGGCCTGGCGCAGGCCATCGTCAAGGGCGAGGTGCCCGAGACCCTCAAGGACAAGCACCTCTACACCCTCGATCTGGGCGCGCTGGTCGCCGGCTCCCGCTACCGCGGTGACTTCGAGGAGCGCCTGAAGAAGGTCCTCAAGGAGATCCGTACCCGCGGCGACATCATCCTGTTCATCGACGAGCTGCACACGCTCGTCGGCGCGGGTGCCGCCGAGGGCGCGATCGACGCGGCCTCCATCCTCAAGCCGATGCTGGCCCGCGGCGAGCTCCAGACCATCGGTGCCACCACGCTCGACGAGTACCGCAAGCACCTGGAGAAGGACGCCGCGCTGGAGCGCCGCTTCCAGCCGATCCAGGTCGCCGAGCCGTCGCTGCCGCACACCATCGAGATCCTCAAGGGCCTCCGCGACCGTTACGAGGCCCACCACCGGGTCTCCATCACGGACGAGGCCCTCGTCCAGGCCGCGACCCTGGCCGACCGGTACATCTCGGACCGCTTCCTGCCGGACAAGGCGATCGACCTCATCGACGAGGCCGGCTCCCGGATGCGCATCCGCCGGATGACCGCGCCGCCGGACCTCCGCGAGTTCGACGAGAAGATCGCGGGCGTGCGCCGCGACAAGGAGTCGGCGATCGACTCCCAGGACTTCGAGAAGGCGGCTTCCCTCCGCGACAAGGAGAAGCAGCTGCTGGCGGCGAAGGCCAAGCGCGAGAAGGAATGGAAGGCCGGCGATATGGACGTCGTCGCCGAGGTCGACGGCGAGCTGATCGCCGAAGTCCTCGCCACGGCGACCGGCATTCCCGTCTTCAAGCTGACGGAGGAGGAGTCCTCCCGCCTGCTCCGTATGGAGGACGAGCTGCACAAGCGCGTCATCGGGCAGAAGGACGCCATCAAGGCGCTCTCCCAGGCCATTCGCCGGACCCGTGCCGGTCTGAAGGACCCGAAGCGCCCCGGCGGCTCGTTCATCTTCGCCGGGCCGTCCGGTGTCGGTAAGACCGAGCTGTCCAAGACGCTCGCCGAATTCCTCTTCGGCGACGAGGACGCGCTGATCTCCCTCGACATGTCGGAGTTCAGCGAGAAGCACACGGTTTCCCGTCTCTTCGGCTCCCCGCCCGGATATGTGGGCTACGAGGAGGGCGGCCAGCTCACCGAGAAGGTGCGCCGCAAGCCGTTCTCCGTCGTCCTCTTCGACGAGGTCGAGAAGGCCCACCCCGATATCTTCAATTCCCTTCTCCAGATCCTGGAGGACGGTCGCCTGACCGACTCCCAGGGCCGGGTCGTGGACTTCAAGAACACGGTCATCATCATGACGACCAACCTCGGGACCCGGGACATCTCCAAGGGATTCAACCTCGGCTTCGCCGCCCAGGGTGACGTCAAGACCGGCTACGACCGGATGAAGGCAAAGGTCAACGAGGAGCTGAAGCAGCACTTCCGCCCCGAGTTCCTGAACCGTGTCGACGACACCGTCGTCTTCCACCAGCTTTCCGAGGACGACATCATCCAGATCGTCGACCTCATGATCGCCAAGGTGGACGAGCGGCTGAAGGACCGCGATATGGGCCTGGAGCTGAGTTCCACCGCCAAGTCGCTCCTCGCCAAGAAGGGCTACGACCCCGTGCTGGGCGCCCGGCCGCTGCGCCGCACCATCCAGCGCGAGATCGAGGACATCCTCTCCGAGAAGATCCTCTTCGGTGAGCTGCGCCCCGGTCATATCGTGGTCGTCGACACCGAGGGCGAGGGCGAGGAGAAGAAGTTCGTCTTCCGCGGTGAGGAGAAGGCGGCTCTTCCGGACGTGCCGCCCATCGAGCAGGCGGCCGGCGGCGCCGGGCCGAATCTGTCGAAGGACGCGTAACAGCACCGCCGCGGGACAGCCCCCGCGGCGGTGACGACCGAGGCCCTGGCCCGTACCGAAGAGGTACGGGCCAGGGCCTCGGTCATGTCACGGGTCCCGGCGCCCGGGGCGGCCGGGGGTCAGGGCAGATCGGGGCCGGGGTGGGTGCGGCCGAAGTCGCTGGTGTCGCCGAGGTCGTCGTGGCCGACCAGCCAGGAGCCGCCGGTCCGGGGGTTCTGCGGTCTGAGGGTGAGGGCCACTCGGTGAGTGCGGGTGCTGCCGCGGGTGTGGTCGGCGCCCGCGTCCACGATCCAGGCCTTCACCCTGCCTCCGGCGGCGGTGTCGCGGCGCAGTTCGACGGTGAACTCCAGCTCGACATCACCGACCTGGAACTGGACGGCGGAGCCGTTGCCGCGGGCCGCGGCGGTGATGAGCTGGGCCCGGACGGCGTCGACCGCGTCGGCGAGGTCGATGAGGGGGGAGGAGGGGGTGGGGTCGGTGGGGGGCACGGTTCACCTCTGCGGGGTCGTGGAAGCGAGCATGGGGAACCTCAGCCGATCGCCCAGGTGTTCATGGCCGGTCAGCCGGAGGTCGGCGAGGTTGGTGCAGTAGATGTCGACGCGGAGCTGTTCCCCGGCGCTGTGCAGCGGGGTGAGGTCGAGTTCGTACGGGGGCGCTCCGACAGAAATCAGCCGAAGGGTTCTCAGCTCGGGGAAGGCGCGGACCATGATGTCCAGCTCGGCGGCTGAACGCGGGTCGTGGAGCTCCAGAAGGTTGATCCCGTCGGCGTGAGTGGAGGGATCGTCGAGTTCCGGCGTGTGGAGCAGCCGGAGGCTGCGCAGAGACGGGATCTGGTTGACCGCTTCGGTCAGCGCGGAGAGCCGTGCGGGTGCCTCCAGGATCAGGCTCTGGGACTGCCAGCCTTTCAGTGCGCGATGAGGCAGCTCCACGTCACCGACCACATGGAGCTGTTCGACCGTCGGCCGGGGACCGGGCAGATTCAGCACGCGGGCATCGGCCGCGAAGGTGGTGAGCCTGTGGCCCGACAGGGTGTCCAGCGAGGTCAGCGCATCACAGCCGACCAGGGTGAGGCCGAGGACGGACGGACGCTCGGCGATGGCACGCAGATCCGTGAGTGCGGAGTTTGCGTAGAGGGCGACTTCGGTCAGTCCGGCCTCCGGCAGGCCGCCGTGCAAGTCGGCCGACGAATGGTTTCCGAGTAGCGATACGGCGGTGATCGGACCAAGGCTTTTGAGCAGGGCGAGATGCTCCCGGGCCGAGGCGGGCACGGTCATATCGGCCAGCGAGACGTGCGACAGCACCTCGTGGGCGTACCGGCGCGCGGGGAAAGAGGACCAGGCTTCGATGAGGGCCATGCGGAGCCAGAGGTGATCGGTGTCGGTGAACTCGCGCAGCCGGGGGATCGCGGATTCGTCGCCCAGCACGGCGTACAGATCGACGACCAGCTGATCGGCTTGAGGGTTGCCCGAGGGACCCGGCAGCAGCGGCAGCACGTAGTCGCCCAGCTCGGCCAGGAGCTGGACCTCCCCCTGGTTCCTGGGCGGCATCATGCTCCGTACCGCCCCCTCCGCCCTCGCCCTCGTCCCGGCGTCCAGGAAGACGGCATGGGCCGCGCACTGGCCCGCGAGGATCAGCAGGGCGCGGCCCTCCGGGTCGCGGTCGGAGGGGGCCTTGTCGATCAGGCCGTTGACGAGGCGGCCCACCCTGCGGTCCAGATGGCCGACCGAGAGCAGGATGACGTCGCGCCACAGCTCGTCCCCGGCGCGGATCACGAGTTCGCCGACGCTGTCGGTCTCGGCCAGTTCCTTCGCCGCCAGATAGTCCTGGAAGGTGCGGTGGATGAACTGGACGGCATCGTCGGCGCGCTGCTGGAGGAGTCCGCTGCGGTTGATCAGATGGGCCAGGATCCGGCGGGCGTCGGCCTGCTCCCTGACCTGCGGCATATAGCCCGTGGCCTGGTCGATCCGCCGGACCGCCTCTGCGGGGGTGAACTGGGTCCGGCCGCAGCGCACCAGCCAGACGGCGATGTGCTGGAGCAGCAGCCGGTGCTCGTCGACGCCGATGTTCAGGCCCTCGGGGGCGTCGATGCCGCGGTCGCGGTCGCGTTTGCCCAGCAGCATGTCGAGGGTGGCGCGGTACAGCTCCCAGCGGGTGTGGGGGAGCCGGCCGCGGCGTTTGCGGTGCAGGGCGCAGATCACGGCGCAGAGCAGGGGGGTACGGGCGAGATCGCGCAGGACGCGGTTGCCGGTGAACTCGCGGGTGAGCTGCTGCCGCAGTTCGTCCAGGCGCCGGGCTTCGGCGGTGGCGCGGCCCTGGTCGAGTCCCGCGTATTCGAGGTGGGCGGCGCGGTGCCAGGCGGTGACGAAGGCGGTGATGTCGTCGTCGCTCATCGGCAGGAGCAGCAGATCGGTGAAGCCCTCGCCGGTCAGCCAGTCCTTCTCCACGGCGCCGGGGCGGACGGTGGCCAGGCAGCGGGTGTCGGGGTAGCGGGCCAGGAGCCGGGTCAGCCAGGCGCGGGCCCGGTCGCGGTCGCCCCGGGGCAGCTCGTCGACTCCGTCGACCAGGAGGAAGCCGCGGCCGGATTCGAGGATGCGTTCGGCCCAGCCGTCCGGGGCGCGGCCGACGGCGAGCCCGGCGACCTGCCCCAGCTCGTCGGGGGTGGGGAAGGCGGCCTTCTGGTCCGGGAGCCTGCGCAGGCTGCGCATCGGGACGACGAGGGGGACCAGGCCGTTCAGCTCGTCCAGCTCTCCGGGCAGGGTGCCGCAGGCGGCGTGGGCGGCCAGCCACCACACCAGGGTGGTCTTGCCCGCCCCGGCCTCCCCGCGCAGCAGGATGCGGTTGCTGCGGCCGAGTAACTGCTCCACGCGGCGTGGCCGGTCGTCGAGGGATGGTCCGGCCCGGACGCCCACGACGTCGTCGTGGGCGCGGAGGGTGACGGCGGAAGGGTCTTCCGGTGACGAGGCGCGCACCTCGGGCGGCAGCTTCCCGGGCCCGCGCCGCAGCTCCTCGTCCCGCCCCGTCGCCTCCAGGCTGAGATAGGCGGTGTCCAGGTCCCAGCTCGACTCGCTGACGCCCAGCTCGTCGATGCCGAAGATCTCCGTCTTGCCGTACTGGGCCTTCACCGCGTCCGCGTACCGCTCCTCGAAGGGGGCGTCCGCCGGGTCGAAGCCGGACATCCGCTCCAGGCGGGGGGCGGCCGGGAGGCTGCCGAAGGCCCAGTTCGCCAGGGCGTCGATGGGGACGGCTTCGAGCTGCTGGCCGTGGACGCCGCTGACCTTCGCGACGATGCCGAGGAGGACGGGGCCCGCGAGGACGGGAGCGCCGGAGAGCCCGGCGAGCGGCGAGCGGCCGTCGGGGCCCGGGGGGCCCGGGGTGTGGTCCAGCCAGAGGGTGAGGGCGCCGCGGGCCTGCCCGGCGGCAGGCAGGACGGTGCCCGTGTACTGGCCGAAGTCGAGCTTGTTGCCGCCGTAGCGCTGCTGGCCGGGGAAGCCGGTGGTCTGGATGTGGTGCAGGGGATCGTCCCTGGTCAGAGCGGCGATACGGAGGCGGCCGAGGCGGTCGGCGGAGACGATGTCCTCGCCCGCGCGCAGCAGGACCGCATCCCGGCCCGGCCAGACCTTCAGGACGTCGCAGGGGAAGGTCCGGCTGCTGGTCAGATGCAGGACGCTAGGCCCGCCGCGTTGCCCTTGGAGGACATGTGCGCAGGTCAGCACGTGTCTGGGGGTGAGGAGTATGCCGGTGCCCTGTTGATTGCCGAGGACGGCGACTACTCGCATGGAAGGGCCGTTCCGCACGCTTTCCACCCCCGTTTACGCCCCCGTTTTCCCCTCCGACATTAGTGGCGCGGGCCACAATGGCGCCGCCGAATCCGTGACAAGGCACACAGGCCGTTCCGGGCCTACTAGCCGTTTTAGGAGCGCGCTCCGGGCGGGCCCGGGGAGCCGGGGGCGGTGCGGGGCCCGAGGCGGCGCCGGTTTCGGGGGTACGGGCCGAGGGGCCGGGTTCCGGGGTGCGGGAGCCACCCCGGTGGACCGGGTGGGCATGCGGCTAAACCCCATTTCAGGGCGGAAATTCCGGGCTATTCGATCATGCGTGAAGTAAATGATCGAAAGGTGTCAATGGGCTGAATCACCACGTCGCCGCTACGACGGAATGTCGTAGTTGGGGGGTTTGAGGTGAAGTGCCGGGGTCGGTTACCAAGGGATGGCGACAACGCACCCCCGGCGCAATTCCGCGTCGGGTCACTTTCTGCCCGGAGGCATTTCTCTTATGACGCGCGTCACTTCCCGATTCCCCCGCCCGGCGTTTCTCCGTACCCGCGCCGGAATCCTGGTTGCAGGCCTGGGAGCAACCGCCGTGCTCGGAACGGGCGCCGCGTTTGCCGTAGAGGCCACCGGCTCCCCGTCCGCCGCCCCCGTGAAGGCCGCCGAGAAGGCGCCCGAGGCCGCCAAGGCCGCCGCGCCGGTCAAGGCCGTCCCGCAGTCCGCCCCCAAGGCCGCTGCCCCGGCCTGGGTGAAGCCCCTCGGCTCGTACACGCTGAGCGCCACCTACGGCAAGGCCGGCGGCATGTGGGCCAGCAACCACTCCGGCCAGGACTTCGCCGTCCCGACCGGCACCCCCGTCGTCTCCATCGGCGCCGGTACCGTCGTGAAGGCCGGCCCGAACGGCGCCGGTGACGGTCCCGCCTACGGCAACGCCGTCGTCGTCAAGCACAACAACGGCATGTACTCGCAGTACGCCCACCTCTCCACGGTGAACGTCTCCGCGGGCCAGACCGTCAAGGCCGGTCAGCTGATCGCCAAGTCCGGCAACACCGGCAACTCCAGCGGTCCGCACCTGCACATGGAGATCCGTACCACCCCGAACTACGGCAGCTCCGTCGACCCGGTCGGCTTCCTGCGCTCCGTCGGCGTCACCCTCTGACCGAGGCGTACGCGACCGTGTACCGGCTGTAACGGCCCGGTACCCCCCGTATGCCACGACCCCGAGAACGGCTTCCCGCCGTCCTCGGGGTCGTGGCGTTTCCACCGCGCCCCTGCCGGGCCGGGGCCGGTCCTGAGCCGCTCGGGCGGCCGGTGCCGGTGCCGGGACCGCTCAGGGGCGGCCAGGGGCAGGCCGGCGGCCCGGTCAGTGGCCCGGTCAGTGGCCGAGCGCCCGCAGCTCGTCCTCCGACAGCATCGGGAAGCTGCCCGTGTTCGTCGGAGCGTGCTCGGGCAGCCACAGTACGGCGATCGCGCCACCCGGCTCCCCGCCGGGACCGGCGCCCGCCGCGGCCTTCGAGTCCCGTCGGGGCCCGCAGTCCCGCCGGGCGCCGGATTCCGCCCCCGTACCGGATTCCGCCCCGGTACCGGGTCCGGCTCCCGTACCGGCCCCCGCCGCCTGCCGCGGCACCGGCCCGCTCGGCCCGGCGTTGCGGAACGTCAGCCGGGCGCCCAGCACCCGCGCCTGCCCCGCCGCGATCGTCAGCCCCAGCCCGTGGCCCGTCCCCGCCCGGTCGCTGGCCCCGGTGCGGAACCGGCTCGGACCGTCCCGCAGCAGCGCCTCCGGGAAACCGGGCCCGTGATCCCGTACCCGTACCACCCGGCCCTCGACCGTGACCTCCACCGGCGCCGCCCCGTACTTCACCGCGTTCGTCAGCAGATTCAGCAGGATGCGCTCCAGCCGCCGCGGATCGGTCGCCACCCACGACTCGTGCACCACCTGCACCCGGACCTCCGGATTGAGCAGGGCGACCCGGCGGCTGACGAACTCGCCGAGCGCGATCTCCTGAAGCTCCGCCCGCTCCGAAGCGCCGTCCAGCCTGGCCACCTCCAGCACGTCCTCCACCAGCGTCCGCATCGCCTGCGCCCGGTCCCGTACCAGCTCCGAAGGCCGCCCCGGCGGCAGCAGCTCGGCGGCCGTCAGCAGCCCCGTCACCGGGGTCCGCAGCTCATGCGCGATATCGGCGGTGACGCGCCGCTCGGCCTCGATGCGCTCGTGCAGCGCGTCCGTGAGCGCGTCCACGGCCCGCGCGAGATCATCCGTCTCGTCCCGGACGACGCCGCCGATCGCATCCCGGACCCGGACCTCCGTCCGCCCCGCCGCCACCGTCGCGGCGGCCGCCGCCGCCTTCCGCAGCCTGCGCGAGATCTGCCCGCCGACCAGCACCCCGAGCGCACAGCCGCCGAAGACGACCGACACCGAGCCGATGATCAGCGCCCGGTTGAGGTCGGCGAGGACGGTCGCCGTACGCCCGGTGAACTGAATCCGCAGGGAGAGCACGTGCCCGTCGGTGGTCGGGACCGCGGCCCACACCTCCGGCGGCCCGTCGCCGTCGTCCACGACATACGTCCCCTGGCGGTGCTGCGCCGTGAGCCGCCGCAGCTCCCGCGGCAGCTCCCGGTCGTCGATCTTGGCGCCGAAGCGGGGCTCCTTGGCCTTGGACGTCTCGTACCAGCGCTGCGCCAGCAGCACCCGGTCCATCTGGACATCACGGGTGTTGTCGAGCATGGAGACCCGGGCCGCGTTGTGCACCACCAGACTGAGGGTGACCGCGATCAGCGCGCCCACGGCCGCGATCGCGATGCTGATCTTCCAGCGGATGCCGGTACGGATCACGGGCCGCCGGAACAGCGGCAGCCGGGCCACCGTACCCGTACCGTCCGGCCGGGGATCCGGCACCCGCGCGGTGGCGGCGGACCCGGCGGACGCAGCGGGCTCGGCGGGCTTCTTCGGTGGCCGCTTCATGCCTTGAGCTTGTAGCCGAACCCGCGGACCGTTTCGATCCGGTCCTGACCGATCTTGACCCGCAGCCGCTGGACATGGACGTCCACGACCCGGGTGTCGCCGCCCCACCCGTAGTCCCAGACCCGCTCCAGCAGCTTCTCGCGGGAGAGCACGGTCCCGGGCGCCGAGGAGAACTCCAGCAGCAGCCGCATCTCCGTCGGCGTCAGCGCCACCGGCACCTCGCCCCGGCGGACCTCCATACCCTCCGTATCGACCACCAGATCGCCGAAGGTGAGCACCGGCCCCTGGCCCCCGGGGCCGTCGCCCGCCGCGCCGTCACCGCCGCCCGCATGGCCGAAACGGCGCAGTACGGCCCGGATCCGGGCGACGAGCACCGCGCCGTCGAACGGCTTCGTCACATAGTCGTCGGCGCCCGCCTCCAGACCGAGGACCACGTCGATGGAGTCCGCGCGCGCCGACAGCATGATGACCGGCACGGTCGACTCGTCCCGGATTCGGCGGCACAGGCTGACCCCGTCCAGCCCGGGGACCATCACATCGAGCAGGGCGATATCCGGCCGGTCCGCCCGGAACGCCTCCAGCCCGAGCAGCCCGTCGGGCATCGCCGTGACCGTGAAACCCTGCCGTTCGAGGGCGAGTTGGGTGGCTTCCCGGATGACGTCGTCGTCCTCGACGAACAGGACATGGGTCTCGGCCATCGGGTCTCTCAGCTCTTCTCTCGGCCGGCGGCCGGGGCCTGGGCGGCCATGGCCGGGGGGACGGCGGCATGGTTCGAAAACAGGGGCGCGGGATCCGCGGGCGGGGCGGTGACGGGCCCGGACCGGCCCCCCTGCACGACGGTGCGCCCCGGGGGAACGGGCTGCGAGCCGGGCTCGAACACACCGCCGTCCGCCGACGGCAGCCCGCCGTACTCGGTCCGGGTCCAGTGCGCCCGCGCGAACTGTCCGGAGGCGCCGCCGGACCAGCGGTACGTCGTCACCTCCTCGGCCGTCGGCGTGGCGACCGGATCGGACTTGCCGTACACCTGCTTGGTGACCACCAGCTCGTCCCGGTCGATCGACGAGTAGACGGCGAACTCCGACGTCCCGAACACCTGCACATAGCCGGTGCCGTTGGACCGGTACACGAAGGACCCGATGGCCACCCCGTCCCCGCAGGACGTGACGTTGACGACGACATCGGGCACGGAACCGCCGGTGAGATGGCCGAGCGCCACATCCACCGGGTACTGGTCCTCCACGCAGGGCTTGAGGCTCGCTTTGATCGAAGGATCCACCTTGGGGTCCTTCCGGAGCAGCGCGACCGCGTCGGGCGACTTCGCGCCGGTGCCCGGAGCGGCCGGACCCGGCGGCGAAGAGGCCGGCCCGCCCGGGTTCTTCGCCGCGTCGCCGGGTGCCGGGCCGCTGTCCCGCAGGCCCGTACCGCCCGCCGAACACCCCGCCGCGAACACGCCGAGGACGGCGAGCGCGGCCACTGCCTCAGCGCTCGCCGTCCACCGGCCCCTGCCGCGTCCTCTTCTCAGGCCGCGCACCGCTCCTGCCCCCGTCCGTCCTGCTGCTGTCCCGGCCGTACCGCCCGCCGCACCTGCCGCGGCACCCGCGGCTCCGCGGCGGCCGAAAGCTCCGCCCGGCCGCGGACCGGGGTCTCGCGGACCGCGGGGCGCTCCCGGCCGGGGCCGTCACCGCCGCCGGTCCGCACCGCACGCAGCGACCGCTCGCCGAGCCCCAGGTCCCGGCACTCCGCGGCCCGGCTCTCCAGCTCCTGACGGAGTCTGGCGAGCGCCCGGTGCAGGGTGCTCTTCACCGTACCGGTCGACATACCCAGCGCGGCGGCGGTTTCCTCCGTGCTCATCTGCTCCCAGTGCCGCAGCACGACGACGCTGCGCTGCTTGGGCGCCAGCACCTTCAGCGCGTCCAGCAGCATGGCGCGGTCCGCGCGCTGCTCGGTGCCGTCGTCGACGGAGGCGTCCGGGAGCTGCTCCGTGGGCACCTCGTCGAGCTTGCGGGCCCGCCACCACTCCGTCCGGGTGTTGATCATCACCCGCCGCAGATAGGCGTCGGCGAGCGACTTGTCGGCGATACCGTCCCAGCGGCCGTACGTCCGCACCAGCGCGGTCTGGAGCAGGTCCTGTGCGTCGACCGGATCCGGAACCAGACGGCGGGCACTGCGCAGCAGCGCATCCTGCCGAGTGCGTACGTACTCCTCGAAGCCGAGCACCTCACCCTGCGCCGTCATTCCGACCGCCTCCACCCCGTGTCCCGTCCCTCCGGCCCTTGCAGAACCGAAACTACGGAGCGGTTGTCACGGCACTGTGGTGTGCACCCGACGGCGGACGCACGGCCGTCCATCGGTTGTGTAACAGCCGAGGTTTCGGGGTGGGGTCGGTGGGGAAAGGCGCCTGGTCATGGCCGTTTCGGCGCTGTTTCAGGGGATCGGGCCGGGTGTGACGAACGCGGTCGCGGACGCAGCGGTCGCCACGGGCGCCGGACGGCCGGAGCCGTGGACGGTCCGGCGGTACGGGACGTTGGCCCGGCCGGTACGAACCGCCTGCCCCCGGCCGGTCCGGCGGCCGGTACGCATCGCGCGCCCCCGGCCGGTCCGGCGGCCGGTCCGGACCGGCTGCCCTGATCAGCCCGGCAGTCGGTACAGACCGCCGTCCAACGGCTCGACCAGCCCGTCCGCGACCAGCCCGTCCAGCGCCCTGGCCCGCTGCACCGGCTCGTGCCACACCGTGTCCAGCGCCGCCTGCGGCACCGGCTCGCGCGATGCCCGCAGCACCGCCAGCAGCTTGCCCCGCACCTGACGGTCCGTACCCGCGTACGTCTGCCCGCGCCGGGCCGCGCCCTGGTGTGCGGGCTTCCCGGCCAGCCGCCAGGCGCACTGCGCGGCGATCGGGCACCGTCCGCAGTCCTCGCCGCGCGCCGTGCAGACCAGCGCGCCCAGCTCCATGGAGGCGGCGGCCCAGCGCGCCGCGGTCGCCTCGTCGTCCGGCAGCAGGGCCCGGGCCAGCTTCCGCTCGGCGGCGGTGGTCGCCGTCGGCGGGTACTGGATACCGGTCGACGCGCGGGCGAAGACCCGCCGCACATTGGTGTCGAGGACGGCATGCCGCTGGCCGTACGCGAAGGAGGCCACCGCGGCCGCCGTGTACTCGCCGATCCCGGGCAGCGCCAGCAGCTGAGCATGGTCGCTCGGTACGTCGCCGCCGTGCCGCTCCGCTATCGCCTGCGCCGCTCCGTGCAGTCGCAGGGCACGGCGGGGATAGCCGAGCCGGCCCCAGGCGCGGACGGCCTCGCCCGCGGGGTCGGCCGCGAGATCGGCGGGCCGGGGCCAGCGGGCCAGCCACTGCTCGTACACCGGAAGCACCCGGCTCACGGGCGTCTGCTGGAGCATGAACTCGGAGACCATCACCCCCCACGCGCCCGCGTCGGGGCGGCGCCAGGGCAGATCGCGGGCGTGCTCGTCGAACCACGCGATCACGGGGCTGTGGAGGGACGCGGCGTCGGAGGCGGAGGGCTCGCCGGCGGGCCCGGCGGCGGGGGCGGGGGCAGTCGTCGTGTCAGTCATGGCCCTTCGATCCTGACACGTCGCCGGGGGTGGTCACCGCAACTGCCCCGGACCGTCGGCCAAGCGGTGCCGGGGGTCCGGCCGTGTGGCGCAGTGCCTTGGACCAAGTGGTCCACCCGCCCCGCTCCGGCCGCCACCGGTCGGAGCAGCGGGCGGGCGGGCGGGTCGGCCGTTCGTCCGGAACGTACGGCGGGCCGGCCGCCGGGGCCGGGCCCGGTCCACAGGGCGGGAGGGCGGTCGGGGCCGGTTCGCAGGCCGTGCGGGTCCGGTTCACAGGCCGTGCGGTGGTCGGGGCCGGTCGTGCGACGGCCGGGGCCGGTCGTGCGGTGGTCGGCATCGGTTGTACGCCGGTCGGGGGCCGGGTCGTACAGCGGTACGGCTCCGGCCCCGCCCGGTTCAGCGGCGGTGGGACGCCCCCGACCGGCCCCGACCCCGACCCCGCCGCCCGGCCGCGGCCGTGCCGTCTCCGGCCGCGGGCCCCGGCCCGGCGAACCAGGCGATCACTCCCGTACGGCTCGTCCGCATGCTCGTCAGCAGGGCCGTCGCGGGCCGGGTCAGCACCCGGACGAACACCACGGTGACGAACCCGCCCAGCACCAGCCCGACCGCCACGTCATGCGGGTAGTGGACGCCGACGAAGACCCGGGAGAACGCCATCAGCAGCGCCATCGGCACCACCAGCGCCGCGATCCTCGGCCAGGCCAGCACCAGGGCGACGGCCGCGGCGCCGGCTATGGAGGCGTGGTTGCTGGGGAAGGACCAGTCCCCGGTCGGCGGGCACTCCACCAGGGACGCCGCCGCGTCCTTGACCGTACGGCAGGGGCGCTCCTCGTCGAACAGCGACTTCAGCGATTCGCTGACGACATATCCGGTGGCGGTGGCGAGCGGCGCCAGGACGGCGACGGCGACGGCACGGGCGGGGCCCGTACGCTCCCGCCACCAGGCGACGACGAAAAGCACACCGAACAGCAGCAGCCCGGCCTCGGTCCACACCTCGGCGGCGTGCTGGAGCCACGAGGGCGAGTCATGGGCGAGGTCGGTGATATCGCGGTAGAGGCCGCGGGTGAGGGAACTGTCCATGACGGTGACCGTATCGAGCGGGCCCGGCCGGTTCCCCGGCCGATCGGCAATGACCACCCCCGACGAAAGTAAGGGGCAGCCCTGCAAGGAGGGGGCGGGCGGCCCCGTACCGTCTCCGCAGGCCCCTCGGGCTGCCGCTGCGCCCTCTCCGGACGTCCCGCCGCTGCCGTCCGGGCGCCCCCTCCGGGATGATGATCCGTAGAACTTCGGACGAGTGCGGCGGGTGGGACGGGAGTTGGGCCCGACCTCTCGTAGAGTTTGACCCGTGGGATCTCTGCGCAATCCGATCGGGCCGCTTCCCTCCTCCATCTACTGGCGACGGAGGGCGGTGGCGTTCGCGCTGGCCGCGGTACTCCTCCTGCTCGCCTTGTGGGTGTTCACCTCGGGCGGAGGTGACGGTGACAGCAGCGACGAGGCCAACAAGAGTTCCTCACCCGCGTCTTCGATCACCCCGGGGCCCAAGCAGTCGGGTCCGGCGATCAGCCGGCAGCCCGGCGGCCGGGACGAGCCCGGTGCCCCGGGCGGTGACAGCGCGGGTGGCGACTCCGCCGGAAGCGAGGGGTCCGGCGGTACGGAGGGTTCCGGCGGAGACACCGCCGGCACGGACGGCGGTACCGGCCAGACGTCCGGCTCCGGCGGCGGTACGGGTGGTCCGGGCGGGACCGGCGAACGCGTCCCGGCCGGATCTGCGCTCCCCGACTGCCCCTCGGACGCTCTGGCGTTGAGTCTGGCACCCACCCAACTCACCTATGCCATCGGGGAGAAGCCCGGGTTCCGGCTGACCGCCCGGAATTCTTCCGCCGCGGACTGCAAGGTGGACCTGGGCCGTTCCTCCGCCGTGCTGACGGTCACCGACTCGGCGGACGAGGAGGTGTGGTCGTCCGACGACTGCCCGCGGGACCAGGCCAGTGTGCTGCTGAAGGTTCCGGCGGGTACGACGATCAGCCACACCTACGAGTGGGATCGCGCCCGCAGCACCGGCCGGTGCGCCACCCCGCCCGCGGGCCGCGTCGGCGCCGGTACCTATCTGCTGGAGGCGAAGTTCACGGGCGAGACGGTCAGCCCGGCGTCCTTCGTCCTGGCGAAGGACTGAGCGGCCGCAGGCCCGGCGCCCGGGGCTCCGGGCCCGGCCGGGGCCCGTAGGGCAGACGCCCGGCCGCGGCCCGTAGGACAGGCGCCCGGCCGGGGACCTCAGACGTACCGCTCCAGGATGGAAGACTCCGCCAGCCGCGACAGGCCCTCCCGGACGCTCCTGGCCCGCGCCTCGCCGACACCGTCGACCGTCTGGAGATCGTCCACACTCGCCGCGAGCAGCTTCTGCAGACCGCCGAAGTGCTCCACGAGCCGCTCGATGATCGCCCCCGGCAGTCTCGGCACCTTCGCCAGCAGCCGGTAGCCGCGCGGCGAGAGCGCCGAGTCAAGGGTCTCGGGCGAGCCGCTGTAGCCCAGGGCACGCGCCACATTGGCCAGTTCCAGCAGCTCGGGGTGGGTGAGCGCATCCAGCTCGGCCAGCGCCTCGTCGACCGTGCGGGGCCGCTGGGCCCGGCCCGCGGCGGCCCTGGGCGAGGTCGGCTCGGGCACATAGTCCCGGACCACCAGCTCCCGCTCGGGCTCCACGCCCGCGATCAGCTCGTCGAGCTGGAGGGCGAGCAGCCGGCCGTCGGTGCCCAGCTCCACCACGTACTCCGCGATCTCGGTCGCGATCCGGCGGACCATCTCCAGCCGCTGCGCCACGGCCGTGACGTCCCGGACCGTGACCAGGTCCTCGATCTCCAGGGCCGAGAGGGTGCCCGCGACCTCGTCCAGCCGGAGCTTGTACCGCTCCAGGGTGGCCAGCGCCTGGTTCGCCCGGGACAGGATCGCCGCGGACTCCTCCAGCACCCGCCGCTCACCGTCCACGTACAGCGCGATGAGGCGCATGGACTGGGAGACGGAGACCACGGGGAAACCGCACTGCTTGGAGACCCGGTCGGCGGTGCGGTGCCGGGTGCCGGTCTCCTCGGTGGGGATCGACGCGTCCGGGACGAGCTGCACCCCGGCGCGGAGGATCTTGGTGATGTCCTTGTCGAGGATCAGCGCGCCGTCCAGCTTGCACAGCTCGCGCAGGCGGGTCGCGGTGAACTCGACGTCCAGCACGAACCCGCCCGTACACATGGAATCGACGGACTTGTCCATGCCGAGGACGATCAGACCGCCCGTATTGCCGCGGAGGATGCGCTCCAGACCGTCGCGCAGGGCGGTGCCGGGCGCGACCGAACTCAGGGCGGCGCGGATCTGTGCTTCGGTGCCGGAGCCCGCGCCGGACTTTCCGGGTGCTGCTGCCCGGTCGTTGGCTGCCACTGCACTCCTCCGGCTCGTACGGATGGGCGAGACCAGGGCAAAGTCTACCGGCGCGTGTCCGCGCCCCGTGGGCTGTCCGCGCGCTCTGTGCGCCGGGGGCCGTCACCTGGCTGCCTCGGAAGGGTTCGCGGTGCTTCCTCAGAAGGGCTCGCGGTCCTCGTCCCGGGCGGTACCGCGGCCGCCGCCGCGTGCTCCGCCGCGGCCGCTCCGCGCGGCGGCTTCCCCGGCCCCCCAGGGTGCGCTCTCCGGGCCTTCTGCGGAACCGGCGCCGCTCCGGCGGCGGCCGCGCGGGAGGACCCGCAGCGCGTCGCCCATGTTCGCCACCTCGGTGACGGTCATTCCGGCCGGCACCTTGCCCGGATCGGCGGGCACCAGTGCATGGGTGAAGCCCAGGCGGTGGGCCTCGGCGAGCCGCCGCTGGACACCTGTGACCCGGCGGACCTCGCCCGCCAGCCCGACTTCGCCGATCGCGACCAGGTTCTTCGGCAGCGGGGTGTCACTGGCGGCCGAGGCCAGCGCCAGCGCGACCGCCAGATCGGCGGCGGGCTCGGAGAGCTTCACCCCGCCGACCGTGGCGCTGTAGATGTCCCGTTTGCCGAGGGCGCTGATCCGGCCGCGCTGCTCCAGCACCGCCAGCATCATCGACACCCGGGAGGTCTCCAGACCGGAGGTGGTGCGCCGGGGCGAGGGGATCTGGGATTCGACGGTCAGCGCCTGCACCTCGGCCACCAGCGGCCGGCGGCCCTCCAGAGTGACCGTCAGACAGGTACCGGGCACGGGTTCGTCGCGCCGGGTCAGGAAGAGTCCGGAGGGGTCGGCGAGACCGGTGATGCCCTCGTCGTGCAGTTCGAAGCAGCCGACCTCGTCCGTCGCCCCGTACCGGTTCTTCACGCCGCGCACCAGACGCAGCCGGGCATGCCGGTCGCCCTCGAAGTGCAGTACGACGTCGACCAGGTGCTCCAGCAGCCGGGGACCGGCGATCGCGCCGTCCTTGGTGACATGCCCGACGAGCAGCGTCGACATGCCCCGCTCCTTCGAGGCCCGGATCAGCGCCCCGGCGACCTCCCGCACCTGTGCCATCCCGCCGGGCGCGCCGTCGATCTCCGGGGAGGCCACCGTCTGCACCGAGTCGAGGATCAGCAGGGACGGCTTCACCTCGTCGAGATGGCCGAGAACAGACGCGAGATTGGTCTCCGCGGCCAGATACAGATGGTCGTGCAGGGCGTTGATCCGGTCGGCCCGCAGCCGGACCTGGCCCGCGGACTCCTCGCCCGTCACATACAGCGTCGGATGCTCGGGGCCGGCCGCCTTGGCCGCGACGTCCAGCAGCAGCGTCGACTTGCCGACGCCCGGCTCCCCGGCGAGCAGCACCACGGCGCCCGGGACCAGACCGCCGCCCAGCACCCGGTCCAGCTCGGGCACACCGGTGGAGCGGGCGGCCGCCTGCCGCCCGTCGACCTGGCCGATCGGCAGCGCGGGCGCGGAGACCCGTCCGGCGGCCGTGGTACGCACGGCGGGCGCGGCGCCGTACTCCTCGACGGTCCCCCAGGCCTGGCACTCGGGGCAGCGGCCGAGCCACTTGGCGGTCGTCCAGCCGCATTCGGTGCAGCGGTAGGACGGACGGTCCTTCGCGGATTTGGTACGGGCAGCCATGGGGAAACCGTAGCCGCCGCCACCGACAGCCACGGCCACGGCAGCGCGGACCGGGCCCCGGCGGTGCGGGGCGGCGCCGGGGTGCCGGGGGTGCGGTGGGGGTGCCTGCCGGTTGCGCGGGCCCGCGGCGCGGCGGATCCGGTCCACGAATCGGCCCCCATGCCCAAGAAAGAGTGGGTGGAATGAACGATTCCTGTCCCCTTTTGAGCGAACTGTTCACCCGTAAGAATTAAAAGCTGGAAAGCGGTAAGAACGCCGTGGACGGGGTGCCTACGGTCACCTGATGACGAGCAGCTGGCCGAACCAGAGCAGTTGGCCGAATCAGGCCTCCCGCGCCCCGCGCGGCACCGGTGCCCACCGGTCGCGCCGCCGCACTCCCGGCGCGGCGCAGCAGCCGATGCCGCCCGCGGGCCCCGGCCGCGCCGGGCCGCAGCTGCCCGCGTCCCCGGTGGAGTCCCGTGACCCGGGACGGCCCGCGGGGTGGGCCGGTGCCCCGGGCAGCGACCTGCACGGTGATCCGGAGCGTGATCTGCACGGTGATCCGAAGGCCGATCCGAAGGGTGTTCCGGACGGTCTCCTGAGCAGGGACGCGAACAGCGGCCCGAGTGGGGGCTCGAACGGTGGCCGGCACCGTGGGCCGGGCAGCGGTCCGCACGGTGCGCACGCTGCTCCGGGCCGCGGCACCGACGGCGTCCCGCCCGGCGGACACGACGGGGGTGCGGGCCGCGGTCCGGATCCCGGCCGGGACACGGCCCGCGGCCAGGGCCTCGACCCGATCCGGGACTCCGACCCCATCCGGGACTCCGGCCCGATCCGGGACTCCGGCCCGATCCGGGACTCCGACCGGGGCCAGGGCTCCGACCGGATCCGTCCCCCGGGCCGGGCGCGTTACGGGCAGCGGTACGAGCCGTATCTCGACGGCCTGTTCACGTACTGCCTCTCGGTGCTCTGCGACCACGACGCCGCCACCGCCGCCCTCGGCGAGGTGCTCGCCGCCGCCGAACGCCACCACGGACGTGCTCCCGGCGAAAGCCCCGAGGACCGGTCCGGCGCCCCGCCGGGCGACGGCCGCGCCGCGGACCACGATCCCGCGCCCGCCCGGAAGGCCTGGCTGTACGCCCTGGCCCGCTGGACCTGCCGGCGGCGCCTCGCCGAACAGCGGCGGGCCCGCCACGGAGCGCACACCGGCAGGCGCGCCCGGGTGTTCCGGACCTCCACCGCACCCCCGCCCGCCCCCGCCCCGGCCTCCGGAGCCGATCAGGGCACCGGCCCGGCCGCGGAGACCGGCACCGCCGCCCGCCACCGCGCCCGGCTGGCCCTCCTCGCCTGGCCCGAGGCCGCCGGCACCACCCCCGAACAGCGCGAAGCACTCGAACTCTCCGTCCGCCACGGTCTGGGCCCCCGCGAGATCGCCGCCGTCCTCTCCCTCGACCCGGCCCGAGCCCGCGAACTGCTCGCCACCGCCGTCTGCGAGCTGGAACGCACCCGCGCCGCCCTCGCCGTCGTCGGCTCCGGCGACTGTCCCGCCGTCGCCGGACTCGTCGCGGACGAACACGTCCTGCTCTCCGCCGCGCTCCGCACCGAACTCGTCCGCCACGTCGACGACTGCCCCCGCTGCCGCCGCGCGGCCGAACGCGCCGAGGCCCACGGCCCCTGGCCCGGTGCCGCGCCCCGCCCCGGGGCGCTGCCGATGCCGGCGGCCGATCGCCCGGCGGCGTACGCGGCGATGCGCACCGCCCGCGCGGGCCGCACCCGCGCCGCGACGCCCCGCTTCGGGCCCGGCGGCTTCCCCCGCGACCCCAAGGACCACGCGGCCCGGCGCGAGAAATTCCGTGCCCGCGCCCTGACCACCACGGTCGTCGCCACCGTCGTCGCGGCGCCCGTCCTCGCCCTGTGGGCCGCCTACCGCGGCGCACCGCTCACGGGCGAGCCCCACGCCGCGCCCGCCGTCACCGCGTCCGAAGAGGCCGACGACGCGCACCGGGGCGGCTCCGGCCACCCGTACGCCCCCGGCGATCCGTACCGCCGCCACGAGAACACCGGCAGTGCCGTGCCCGGCAGCCACCGCGGGGTCTCGGTGGAGGTCGTCAGCAGCGGCACGCCCGTACCCCCGGCGCGCCCCGGCGCCCCCGCCCGTCTCGGACTGACCGCCAGGGCGTACGGCGACACCACCCGGCTCACCCTCACCGCCTCCGGCGCCGCCCCCGTCGTCTGGTCGGCCCGGACGGGCGTCTCCTGGCTGCAACTCAGCCGCTCCTCGGGGGTACTGCACCCGGGGGAGTCCGTGACCGTGCTGGTGACCGTCGTACCGGACCGCGAACCGGCCGGCCCGTGGCGCGCGTACCTCCGGGTCGAGCCGACGGGCGCCGTGCTCCGCATCGACGGCCGGGGCGCCCCGGAACACTCACCGGACCCCCACCCCCAGCCGACACGGCCGACACCGCCGACCGGACGGCCCTCGTCACCCGGCCCGGACCCGAGCCCCACGGCGCCCCCGAGCCCGACGCCCACCCCGACCCCGTCGCCGAGCGAACCGCAGGCATCCCCGTCGTCCACCCCCAGCCCCACCGACCCGGAGCCGGGTGCCACGCCGTCCGACGGCACCCCGGCCCCGTAGACCAGCAGGCCCGGAGCCGGGGAACCGGGACGGTCAGCCCCCGGAGCAGCCCCCGGCGCCCGCGGGATCGGCCGGATGCGGTGCCAGCAGCGGCAGCTGCGACGCCAGCCGCGCCTCGCACAGCTCCACCAGCACCCCGTACGCCTCCTTGCCCATCAGCTCCGTCAGCTCGGGCCGGTACGACACGTAGACCGGATCGCCCGCACCGTGCGCAGAGGTCGCCGACGTGCACCACCAGTGCAGATCGTGGCCGCCGGGGCCCCAGCCCCGGCGGTCGTACTCACCGATGGAGATCTGGAGCACCTTGGTGTCGTCGGGCCGCTCGATCCAGTCGTACGACCGCCGGACCGGGAGCTGCCAGCACACGTCCGGCTTGGTCTCCAGCGGCTCCCGCCCCTCCTTCAGCGCCAGGATGTGCAGCGCACAGCCCGCGCCCCCGGCGAAACCGGGACGGTTCTGGAAGATGCACGACCCCTTCCAGCGGCGGGTCTGCCGCGCCCCGTCCTCCCCGTCCTCCCCGTCCTCCCCGTCGTCATCGGGGGCTTCCTCCACCCAGCCCGTGGCCGTGCCCTCACCGTGGAACTGCCACAGCTCCGGCGTGAGCCTGGCCACATGGCCCGCGACCCGCTCCTCGTCCTCCTCGTCCGAGAAGTGCGCCCCGAGCGTGCAGCAGCCGTCGGCCGCGCGACCCGCCTGGATGCCCTGGCAGCCGCTGCCGAAGATGCAGCTCCAGCGCGAGGTCAGCCAGGTCAGATCGCAGCGGAAGACCTGTTCGTCGTCGGCGGGATCGGGGAACTCCACCCAGGCCCGCGGAAAGTCCAGTCCGACCTCGTCACCGGGGGCCGTGGCCGGGGCGCCGGAGCGCTCTGCTTTGCCCGGCTTCGCCTTTTTCGTCTTTGGCACAGGTCAAGGGTATGTCCGCGACCGCAGTAGCGTTCGTACTCATGAGACTCGGAGTCCTCGACGTCGGTTCGAACACAGTGCACCTGCTGGTGGTGGACGCCCACCCCGGCGCCCGCCCCCTGCCCGCCCATTCCTACAAGGCGGAACTGCGCCTCGCCGAACTGCTCGACGAGCACGGCGCGATCAGCGCCGCCGGGATAGAGCGGCTGATCGGCACCATCGGCCGGGCGATGCAGACCGCCGAGGACCAGGGCTGCCAGCAGGTGCTCTCCTTCGCCACCTCCGCGGTGCGCGAGGCCAGCAACGCCGATCTCGTCCTCGGCCGGGTCAAGGCGGAGACCGGGGTCGAGCTGGAGGTCCTCACCGGCGCCGACGAGGCCCGCCTCACCTTCCTCGCCGTCCGCCGCTGGTTCGGCTGGTCCGCGGGGAAGCTGCTGGTCCTCGACATCGGCGGCGGGTCGCTGGAGATCGCCTACGGCATCGACGAGGAGCCCGACGCGGCCGTCTCGCTGCCCCTGGGCGCCGGACGGCTGACCGCCGGAATGCTGCCCGGCGACCCGCCGGACGCCGAGGCGGTACGGGCGCTGCGCCGCCATGTCCGCGCCGAGATCGCCAGCACGGTGGGCGAATTCAGCCGTTTCGGGCGCCCCGACCACATCGTGGCGACATCCAAGACCTTCAAGCAGCTGGCCCGGATCGCGGGCGCCGCCCGGGACGCCGACGGGCTCTACGTCCACCGTGAGCTGAGCCACAAGGACCTCACGGACTGGGTCCCCAAGCTGGCCGCGATGACCGCCGACCAGCGCGCCGGACTGCCCGGGGTCTCCGTGGGCCGCGCCCGCCAGCTGCTGGCCGGGGCACTGGTCGCGGAAGGCGCCATGGACCTCTTCGGCGCACAGGAGGTCGAGATCTGCCCGTGGGCGCTGCGCGAGGGCGTCATCCTGCGCCGTCTGGACCATCTCCCGGCGGCCCCCGCGGTGGGCCCGGCGGTCCGCTCGTAAGCACCCGGCCGATACCCGCCGATACCCCGCCGATGCCCCTTCGGCACCCGGCCCGCATCCCGACCCGCCTCGCCGGGCCGCAGCTCGCGCCGTCCGGGGCCGGGGCCCGGGCCCGTACCCTGTCTCCGTGGCAGAAGTGGCGACAGGGACGGGCGCGGACGGGACGGCGGACCGCGCCGCACGGTCGGACCGCGCCCCGCGGGCGGACGGCGCCCCGTGGACGGACCGCGCCCCGCGGGCGGACGGCGCCGGGCGCCGGGACCTCCTCCGGGCGCCCGGCCCCCAGGTGCTGCTCTCCACCGCCTCCGTCTATCCGGAGTCCACCGCCACCGCCTTCGAGATCGCTGCCCGCCTCGGCTACGACGGTGTCGAGGTGATGGTCTGGACGGACCCGGTCAGCCAGGACGTGGAGGCGCTGCGCCGCCTCGCCGACTACCACGCGATGCCGATCCGGGCGGTCCACGCGCCCTGTCTGCTGATCACCCAGCGGGTCTGGTCCACCGATCCATGGGTCAAGCTCCAGCGGGCCCGGGCCGCCGCCGAGACCCTGGGCGCGTCGACCGTCGTCGTCCACCCGCCGTTCCGCTGGCAGCGGCAGTACGCCCGCGACTTCGTCGAGGGCATCTGGCGGATGGCGGACGAGACGGACGTCCGGTTCGCGGTGGAGAACATGTACCCGTGGCGCTACCGGGACCGCGAGATGCTCGCGTACGCCCCGGAATGGGACGTCACCAAGGACGACTACCGCCACTTCACGATCGACCTCTCCCATACGGCGACCGCCCGGACCGACACCCTGGCCATGGTCGACCGCATGGGCGACCGGCTCGGCCATGTGCACATGGCCGACGGCAAGGGGTCCGCGAAGGACGAGCACCTGGTTCCGGGCCGCGGCGACCAGCCCTGCGCGGAGCTGCTCCGGCGGCTCTCCGGCAGCGGCTACGCGGGTCATGTGGTCATCGAGGTCAACACCCGCCGGGCGATGTCGTCGGCCGAACGCGAGGCCGATCTCGCGGAGGCGCTGGCCTTCACCCGGCTCCATCTGTCCGCCGCGGCGGCGGAGCACCCGGACCCGGGCGCGGGCCTCCCGGACGGCGGCGCACCGGGCCGGGAAGCGCACCGCGCATGACCGACTCCCCGGACACCCCTCCCGGTTCCTCCCCTCCCGGTTCCTTCCCGGCCGGTTCCTCCGAGCCCGGCCCGTCCGATCCTTCCCACCCGTCCGGCCTGTCCGATCCTTCCCACCCGTCCGGCCCGTCCGACCGGTCCGGATCATCCGGATCCGGGGGTACGGCCGCTTCCGCGGGAGCGCCGCCCCGCCGCGGCCGCGGCCGCCCGGCCCGTACCAAGGCCCCGGAGGGCCCCGGCGCCCGGGAGCGGATCCTGTTCGCGGCCCGGGAGCAGTTCGCCGAGCGCGGCTACGACAAGGCCACCATGCGCGGGATCGCCCGTGCGGCGGGCGTGGACGCGGCCCTGGTCCACCACTACTTCGGTACGAAGGACGACGTCTTCGCCGCGGCCGTCGAGGTCTCCTTCGAACCCGCGGTGGCGCTGGCGGCGGTCTTCGGTGACGCACTGCCCGGGGGCCCCGCGGCGGGAGCGGTCCCGGACCTGGACGGTGTCGGGGAGCGGCTCGCCCGCTTCTACCTGGGGGTATGGGAGAACCCCGACTCCCGCGCCCCGCTCCTCGCGATCGTCCGGTCGGCCCTCACCAACGAGGCCGCCGCGGCCGTCTTCCGGGATTTCGTACTGAACAGGCTGCTGGCGCGAGTCGCGGACCGGCTGCCGGTCCCGGACCCGCGGCTGCGGGCCGAGCTGGCGGCGGCACAGATGATCGGGGTCACGATCCTGCGGTACGTGCTCCGCACCGAGCCGCTCGCGTCGGCCGACCCGGAGGAGGTCGTCCGGCTGGTGGCCCCGGCCCTTCAGCGCCATCTGACCGGGGAGCGCCCGGCCGGGCCCTGAGCGCACGAGCCGCCGCCCGGTGCGATGCCGTGAACCCGTACCCGTACCCCGTCCCGTATCCCTTCCGTGGCCGATCCGTAGGCGAGATGGGATCCCGTATTCCGGACAGAATGTCCAGATCTTGGAGTCCGGGCGTAGGATTTCTCCATTGACCGACCTACCGAGGAGCGAGCGACGATGCCCGAGCTGAGGTCCCGCACAGTCACCCACGGCCGCAATATGGCAGGGGCCCGCGCCCTGATGCGCGCCTCGGGCGTAGCGAGCGCGGACATCGGCAAGCCGATCATCGCCGTGGCGAACTCCTTCACCGAGTTCGTTCCCGGGCATACCCACCTCCAGCCGGTCGGCCGGATCGTCAGCGAGGCGATCAAGGCCGCGGGCGCGGTCCCGCGCGAGTTCAACACCATCGCGGTCGACGACGGCATCGCCATGGGCCACGGCGGAATGCTGTACTCCCTCCCCTCCCGCGATCTGATCGCGGACAGTGTGGAGTACATGGTCGAGGCGCACTGCGCCGACGCCCTGATCTGCATCTCCAACTGCGACAAGATCACCCCGGGCATGCTCAACGCCGCCCTGCGCCTGAACATCCCGACGGTCTTCGTCTCCGGCGGCCCGATGGAGGCCGGCCGGGCGACCCTGGTCAACGGCACGGTCCGCAAGCTCGACCTGATCAACGCCATGGTCGACGCGGTCGACGAGAGCGTTTCCGACGAGGACCTGCTCCGCGTCGAGGAGAACGCCTGTCCGACCTGCGGCTCCTGTTCCGGCATGTTCACCGCCAACTCGATGAACTGCCTCACCGAGGCCATGGGGCTCTCCCTGCCGGGCAACGGCTCGGTCCTCGCCACCCACACCGCCCGCCGCGCGCTGTACGAGAACGCGGGCCGTACGGTCGTCGAGATCACCAAGCGGTACTACGAGCAGGACGACGCGAGCGTTCTGCCCCGGAACATCGCCACCCGCGCCGCCTTCGACAACGCCATGGCCCTCGACATCGCCATGGGCGGTTCGACGAACACGATCCTCCATCTGCTGGCCGCCGCGCAGGAGGCCGAGCTGGACTACGGTCTCGACGATATCGACGCCGTTTCGCGCCGGGTGCCGTGCCTGGCGAAGGTCGCGCCGAACGTCGCGCCCCAGGGCACGTACTACATGGAGGACGTCCACCGGGCCGGTGGCATCCCCGCCATCCTCGGCGAGCTGTACCGCGCCGGACTGCTGAACCAGGACGTCCACACCGTCCACTCGCCCTCCATCAAGCAGTGGCTCGACACCTGGGACGTCCGCGGCGGCTCCCCGTCCGCCGAGGCCGTCGAGCTGTGGCACGCGGCCCCCGGCTGCGTCCGCTCCGCCGAGGCGTTCTCCCAGTCCGAGCGGTGGGATTCCCTCGACACCGACGCGGCGAACGGCTGCATCCGCGATGCCGCCCATGCGTACAGCAAGGACGGCGGTCTCGCCGTACTGAAGGGCAATCTGGCGGTCGACGGCTGTGTGGTGAAGACCGCGGGCGTCGACGAGTCGATCTGGACCTTCGAGGGTCCGGCCGTGGTCTGCGAATCGCAGGACGAGGCCGTCGACAAGATCCTCCGCAAGGAGATCACCGCGGGCGATGTCGTCGTGATCCGCTACGAGGGCCCCCGGGGCGGTCCCGGGATGCAGGAGATGCTCTACCCGACGTCCTTCCTCAAGGGCCGGGGTCTGGGCAAGGTCTGCGCGCTGGTCACCGACGGCCGGTTCTCCGGAGGTACGTCGGGCCTGTCCATCGGCCATGCCTCGCCCGAGGCGGCTTCGGGCGGCACGATCGCCCTGGTCGAGGACGGCGACCGGATCCGTATCGATATCCCGGGCCGTTCGATCGAACTGCTGGTGCCGGAAGAGGAGCTGACCGCCCGCCGGGAGGCACTGGGCGGGGTGTACGCGCCCAAGTCCCGGGAGCGGAAGGTGTCGGCGGCGCTGCGGGCGTACGCGGCGATGGCGACGAGCGCGGACAAGGGCGCGGTGCGGGACGTCTCCCGCCTGGGCTGACCGCGGGGGCGCCCCCGCGCGGGTCCGTCGCTGTCCGGCCGGTGGCCGGGACCCCTGACCGGGGGTCCCGGCCACCGCCGTATCCGGCGCCCCGGCGGGACCGGGTCCGCCGACCAGAACCGTGCCGGGTCCGCCGTTCAGAACCGTGCCGGGTCCGACGACTCCATTGCGTAGACCGAGCCGTCCGGGGCCGTACCGAACACGCGGTTCCCCGTGGCGGCCGGGGCGGGCAGATAGGACGTGTAGGTACGGGCTCCGCCGTCCATCCGGGGGTCGGTCTGGCCGATCAGCCGGCCGCGGTCCGCGTGCACCGCGAGCAGCCGGCCGTCCCCGGCGCTGACGAAGACCGCGGGCCCGCCGGTGACCGGCCGCGACAGATGCGTCGCCCCGGTCTCCAGCCGCCACGACTGGCCTGCCGCCGGTCCGCCGGTCCGCCCGAGCCGTACGGCCACCAGGGACCCGCCCGCCCCGCTGAGGTACACGGCTGTGCCGGAGACCACGGCCTGCGCCTGCGGGACCGGCGCGTCCAGTGCAATGCGCTCCACGGTGCGCCCGCGCGCACCGTCCCCGGGAGTGAGCCGGACGACCGTGTCCGTGCTTCCGCTCGCGTCGACGGTGATCAGGAGGAGTGCGCCGGACGCGTACCCCGCCGGTCGCAGGGTGCCCTCCAGCCGGTGCTGCCGCAGCAGGCGCCCGGTGTCCGGGTCGACCGCGCGGACGGTGGTGCCCGCCCCGGTGGTCTCCGGTTCCACGGCGTAGACGGTACGGCCGCCGTCGACCCACTCGGCGACACCGCCCGAGCCGTACCGGGCCTGCCACCGCTCGCGGCCGGTCCGGGCGTCCAGGGCCCGTACCCGCCCGTCGTTCCGGACCAGCAGCACCAGATCACCGACGTGGCGCACGGCTTCGTACGGCCGGACCGGTGTCGACCAGCGCGGCGTACCCGTCGCCGGGTCGAGGGCTTCGGCGGGCCCGCCGCCGGGAGACCGGATGTGGAGCAGGCCGCCCGCGAAGACCGGGGCGCGCGGTCCGATGTCCGCCGTCGCGCCCTTGCCCGCGGGCCGGGACCACACCGTCCGGCCGGTCGCCGGGTCGAGCCGGGCGGCCCGTACTCCGGGTGCGGCACAGAAGAGCGCCCCGGTGTCGGGCGCGAGCGTGCACGCCGGAGTACGTTCCTCACCGCGCGCCTGCCCGAGCCGGACGCTCCACTTCTCCGGGGCACCGGCCGCCGCCTCCGACCGCGCCGCGGCCGTACCGGACCGGGCGGCGGACCCGGAACCGGACTCCGGACCCGGCCCGGAGCCGTCCCCGGCGGTCCGGGCCACCACGGCACCGGCCGCCATGAGCACGACGAGCGCGGCAGCCCCGACGGCCCACCGCCGCCGCTTGCCCCGCGGCCGGGTGGTCGCACCCCCGGTCGCACCCCCGGTCGCGCCCCCGGACGGAGGCCCGCCCGGCACGCTCTCGCACGGATCCGGCGACCTCGGCACCGGCACATACGCCTGGGTGTCGTACGACGCCGAAGGCGACGCCTCCCGCAACGCCACCATCAGCTCGTACGGTGTCGGCCGCGCCGCCGGATCCTTCGCCAGACAGCGCCGGATCAGCGGTACGAGACCCGGCGGCACCCCTGCCAGATCGGGCTCGTCGTGGACGACCTGGTAGGCGACGATGTACGGACTGTCGGAGTCGAAGGGCCCCCGCCCGGTCATCGCGTGGACCAGCACCGCGCCCATCGCGAACACATCGGCGGCGGGCCCGACCTCCCGCGGCCGCTGGAACTGCTCGGGCGCCATGAACGACGGCGTACCGATCAGCTTCCCCGTCTCGGTCCGCAGGTCGCTGTCCACGGGCCGGGAGATCCCGAAGTCGATGACCTTCGGCCCGTCCGGCGCGAGCAGCACATTGCTGGGCTTCAGATCGCGGTGGACCACCCCCACCCGGTGGATGTCGCGCAGCGCCTCGGCCAGCCCGGCCCCTGCCCTGCGGGCCTCCTCGGGGTCCATCGGACCGTTCCGCTTGACCCGTTCGGAGAGGGTGGGGCCGTCGATGAAGAGGGTCGCCATCCAAGGCCGCCCGGCCTCCGGGTCGGCGTCGACGACCGGGGCGGTGAAGGCCCCGCTGACCCGTCTGGCCGCCGCGACCTCTTGCCGGAAACGCGCCCTGAACTCGGGGTCCGTCGCATGCTCGGCATGAATGACCTTGACCGCGAGCCGCAGCCCCGACGCGGAGGTCGCCAGATGGACCACTCCCATGCCGCCGGTCCCGAGAGAGGCTTCGAGCCGGTACTGGCCTGCGTATTCCGGTTGTCCGGATTCCGACGCCTGACCGGTGCTGCGCAGCGGTGGCATCCCCACCCCCGATGGTCGATCGTGCGCACGCGCGAAGTTCGGAGCCTAGTCGATGGTGAGTACGACACCGCAGTGGTTGGGCGCCGGGGCGGGGCGTACCGTACCCGTACGCAGATACACCAACGGGGGAGATTTCCATGGCAATCGACGAAGCACGTCCGGAAACCGACGTTCCGCCCGCCGGACCGGCCGTCCTCGCCGAGGCGGGTGCGGTGGCCTCCGACGTCGCGGCGGCGGTCCGCTACTACCCGGTCGCCCCGGGCGTCGCGCTCCACGTCCGGACGGGTCCCGGCACCCAGTACGACCTCATCCGCACCCTGCCCGTCGGCTCCCGGGTGCCGATCTTCTGCCAGAAGCCGGGGCAGGCAGTGAAGGGCCCGTACGGCACGTCGAGGATCTGGGACAACATCGGCAACGGCGAGTTCGTCTCGGACGCCTATGTCCGGACCGGCAGCGACGGCTATGTCGCCATCCGCTGCTGACAGCCGCCGTCCGGCCGCCGGACCCCCGGCCCGAGGGGGACGGCTGCCCGCGGGGGATAATCGGGCCTGTGAGCGAGCAGCAGAAGACCACCGGTGACGGGGCGACCCCGAGCGGTCCGCAGCCCGAGCCCATCCGTTTCTTCGGTACGACGTGGGTCGACCACGACGGCGGGTACGGGCTGCGCCGTGCGGGCGTGGCCCTGGGCGCGGCCGTCGCGGCGGCCGTCGGCGCCCTCGCCCTGCGCCTGGGCTACCAGGGCCTGACCATCGCCGATGTCGGGGGCATTCTGAACGCCCTCGTGATCGTGATGTTCGCGGTGTGCAGCGCGATCGCGTTCCGTAAGACCTGGGAGGGCTTCACGCGCCGTCCGTCGGGCGCCGTCGGCCCCGATGCGCTGCGCAGCGTGCGGACGGTCGGCTTCGTCGGCGTGCTGCTCGCCTGGTGCTTCCGGGCCCTGAAGGAGGCGCCGGGGGAGGGCCTGCACCGCCGGGAGTACGAGACGGCCCGCGCCCAGTACGACAAGCGCCGCCGCACCCGCACGGGCAACCCGGCCGCCCGCGGCTCCACCGAGTCCCCGGGCAGGTCCGCCCGTCCGAAGCGCAAGCGCTGAACGTCCGGCCCGGACGGCGCGGACGGCCCGGACGCGGCACGAGCGGGGCGTAGAACCTCCGCTTCCCGGCCAGGATCCTCACCATGACGAACTCCCCGCCACAGCAGCCCCGTCCACCCCGACAGGCATCGCAGGTCCCGGCTCCCGCGCCGGATGCCCGTCCCGTCCCGGTCACGTCCGCCGGACCGCTCGCCGGTTCGCCGCGCGCCCGCTCCTTCGACGCCGCGGCTGCCCAGTACGCGGCCGCCCGGCCGGCTTATCCGCCCGCGCTCTTCGACGCGGTCGAGGAGATCACCGGCCGGCCGCTGCGCGGAGCGCGGGTCGTCGACGTCGGAGCGGGCACCGGGATCTCCAGCGGGCTGCTGGCCGGGCGCGGGGCCCGGGTCACCGCCGTGGAGCCGGGCGCGGGCATGGCGCGGGAGTTCCACCGGGCGCGTCCGGAGATCCCGCTGGTACGGGGCGTGGGCGACGCCCTTCCGCTGGCCGGCGGCTGTGCGGACCTGGTCACCTACGCACAGTCGTGGCACTGGACGGACCCCGCACGCTCCCTCCCCGAGGCCGTCCGGGTCCTGCGGCCCGGCGGCTCCCTGGCGCTGTGGTGGAACGCCGCCGACTACGGTGTGCCCTGGCTCGCCGCCCAGGGAGCCCGCTTCCGGCAGTGGATCCCCGAGTGGACGAACGGTTCACCGGGGACGGCCCGCGAACTGCCCGCGGCCTTCCGCGCGGTGCACCGCACCCTCCGCTGGACCCGTTCCGTACCGCTCGCCACCCATCTCGACAACATCGGCAGCCACTCCCTGCTGCTGACCCTCGGCCGGGACCGGGCCGCCGAACTGCTGGACCGGGAGCGGGCGGAACTGCTGAAGGTCTTCCCCGGCGGAACGGTCCCGGAGGCGTACACGGTCGAACTGACGGTCACCACCACCGAAGCCGCCCAGCGGCACCGCATCCGGAATCCGTAGCCCGCAAACCCACGAAACCTGAGGACCGGGGACATGGCCGAGCTGTCCGAGTTCGAGAAGCACCGCCGTCGACTGTGGGCCATCGCCTACCGCATCACCGGCTCCGTCGCGGACGCCGACGACGCCGTACAGGAGACGTGGCTGCGCTGGCAGAGACTGCCGGACGGTACGGCGGACTCCCCGGGCGCCTTTCTGACCACCGTGGTCAGCCGGATCTGCTACGACCAGCTCACCTCGGCCCGCGCCCGGCGCGAGACGTACATCGGAACGTGGCTCCCCGAGCCGCTGGTCACCGTCACCGAGGGCGGGCCCGAGGAGCGGGCGACGCTCGACGAGTCGGTGGGCACCGCCCTGCTCACCGTCATGGAACGGCTCAGCCCGCCCGAACGGACCGCGCTCGTCCTCCACGACGTCTTCGCCGTACCGTTCGCCGAGATCGCGGACGTGGTGGGCCGCAGCCCCGACTCCGTACGGCAACTGGCCTCCCGGGCCCGCCGCCGGGTCCGGGACGAGGAGCCCCGCCGCTCGGTCGACCGCGCCGAGCACCGCCGTACCGTCGAAGCCTTCCTCGCCGCCGTCACCGGCGGCGAACTGGAAGAGCTTCTGGAGATCCTCGACCCCGAGGTGGTCTGGCGCTCCGACGGCGGCGGCAAGGTCATGGCGGCCAGGATCCCGGTCGTGGGCCGCGAGAAGGTCGCCCTCTTCATCAGCAAGGTGGTGCGCAGGTTCGTCCCCGGCCGCTCCTGGATCGCGGTCCGCGAAGTCAACGGCGCCCCGGGCCTGGTCGCCGCCGACCCGGTCGAAGGCTGGGCCGTCGTGTACTCGTTCACGGTCCTCGAAGGCCGCGTCGTCGCTGTCGACGCCATCCTCAACCCCGATAAACTCGCCCACCTCGATCTGGCCGCCCTGCGCGGAGAGCCCATCGGCGATACGACGGCCGGCGAGGAGTGACCCGGCGGCAAAAAGACAGGTGGCCGATCTGTCACATCGGCCGCCGCCGTGTCGTCACCCGGGCATGACGACGACACAGCAGCAGCGCAGCTCTCTCGACCAGCCGCAGGTGACGGTGCTGGGAGCCGGGTACGGGGGGCTGCTCGCCGCACTGCGGCTCGCCCCGCACGCCCGGGTCACCCTGATCGACCCCGCCGACCGCTTCACCGAGCGGGTCCGCCTCCATGAACGCGCCGCGGCCCGTACCGATATCAGCCACCCCCTGGCCGGGCTGCTGCGCGGTACCGGGATCCGGCACGTGGCGGCCCGGGCCACCGCCCTGGCCCCGGCGGCCCGGACGGTCACCACCGAAGACGGGCAGCCGCTTCCGTACGACTACCTGGTCTACGCCCTCGGCAGCCGTACCGGCACCCCGGCACCCGCCACCTCCGCATCCGCCCCTTCGGCTGCCGCCCAAGCCGCCCAAGCCGCCGACGCCGCAGCCGAATCCCATGGCCGCCTCCACACCGCGGAGTCGGCTGCGGCCCTGCGCGACCGGTTGCGCGGAGGTCCGGGGTCGGTGGCCGTCGTCGGCGGCGGGCTGACCGGTATCGAGATGGCCGCCGAACTGGCCGAGACCTACCCCGACCGGTCCGTACGCCTCCTCTCCTCGGGCCCCGTCGCCGCCGGACACTCCGCCCGCAGCCGCGACCACATCCGTACGGTCCTCTCGGGTCTCGGCGTCCGGATCGAAGAGGGCGCCACCGTCCCCGGCCCCGAGGCGGTCGACGCCGATACCGTCGTCTGGTCGGCGTCGATGGTCCCCAACACCGGCCTTGCGGCCGCCGCCGGACTGACGCTCGATCCCACGACCGGCCGGATCGCCGTCGACGAGACCCTCCGCTCCGTCAGCCATCCCGGGATCTACGCCGCCGGGGACGCCGCCGCCGCCCACAACGCGACCGCGGGCGCCCTCCGCATGGGCTGTGCCACAGCCCTCCCCACCGGCTCGCGCGCGGCCTCTTCGATCATCTCCGCGATCCGGGGCGAACAGCCCGGACCGCTGAAGTTCGCCTATGTCATCCAGTGCGTGAGCCTCGGGCGCCGGGACGGGGTGGTCCAGTTCGTCAGAGGGGACGACTCCCCGCGCTCCCGTTCCCTCACCGGCCGCACGGCGGCCCTCTTCAAGGAGCAGATCGTGCTCTCGACGATCCGCACTTTCCAGCTGGCCCGCCGCACCCCCGGCCTGATCCCCGCCATCCCCGGTATGAGCTGACCCCGTCCGCCCCCGTCCGCCCCTTTCCTCGGATACCCCCGGACGCTTGACGGCCGGCACCCCCGGGAGCAGTATTCATCAAATGATGAATAAACCGGGGGGTGCCTCCGGGGGTGCCCCGGGCATCGCCGTTCTCGCGCGCGGCCTCACCGTCGCCCGCGGCAACCGCACCGTCCTCCACTCACTCGACTTCACCGTCCCGCCCGGCCGTATCACCGGCCTCCTGGGCCCCTCCGGCTGCGGAAAATCCACCCTGATGCGTACGCTCGTCGGCGCCCAGGCCCGAGCCACCGGCACCCTCGACGTCCTCGGCCGACCTGCGGGAAGCGCCGCCCTCCGGTCCCGTATCGGCTACGTCACCCAGGCTCCGTCCGTCTACGACGACCTCACCGTCCGCCGGAACCTGGAGTACTTCGCCGCCGTCCTCCGGCCGGGCCGCCGCCACCGCGCCATCCGCCGGGACGATGTCGCCCGCGCCATCGCCGACGTCGACCTCAACTCCCACACCGACACCCTCGCCGGACGCCTCTCCGGCGGCCAGCGCAGCCGGGTCTCCCTGGCGGTCGCCCTCCTCGGCACCCCCGAGCTGCTCGTCCTCGACGAACCCACCGTCGGCCTCGACCCCGTGCTCCGCCGCGATCTCTGGACCCTCTTCCACCGCCTCGCCGCCGAACGCGGCACCACGATCCTCGTCTCCTCCCATGTCATGGACGAGGCCGAACGCTGCCACCGCCTCCTCCTGATGCGCGAAGGCCGGATCCTCGCCGAGGACACCCCCGACGGCCTCCGCGAACGCACCCGCACCCGCTCCGTCGAAGCGGCCTTCCTCCACCTCGTCGACGAGACCACCGCCCGCACCCACCCCGGCGAGCCGAACCGCTCGCGAACACCGCAGCAGCACCACAGCCGTCACGGCAGCAACGGCACCGATGGCGGCACCGACCAGGAGGCCACCCGATGAGCACCGCCCGCACCCTGGCCACCGCCGCCCGTGTCCTGCGCCAACTGGCCCACGACCGCCGCTCCATCGCCCTGATGCTGCTCGTCCCCTGTGTGATGCTCCTGCTGCTCCGCTATGTCTTCGACGGCAGCCCCGACACCTTCGACTCCATCGGCGCCTCCCTTCTGGGCGTCTTCCCCCTGATCACGATGTTCCTGGTGACCTCCATCGCCACCCTGCGGGAACGCACCTCCGGCACCCTCGAACGCCTCCTGGCCATGCCCCTGGCCAGAACCGACCTCATCGCCGGCTACGCCCTCGCCTTCGGCCTGGTCGCCGCCGCCCAGTCGCTCCTCGCCACCGGCCTCGCCCTCTGGGGCCTCGGCCTCGACATCACCGGCTCCCCGTGGCTCCTCCTGGTCGTCGCCGTTCTCGACGCCCTCCTCGGCACCGCACTCGGACTCTTCGTCTCCGCCTTCGCCACCTCCGAGTTCCAGGCCGTCCAGTTCATGCCGGCCGTGATCTTTCCCCAACTGCTGCTCTGCGGACTCCTCGCCCCCCGCGCCTCCATGCAGCCCGTCCTCGAAGCGGCCTCCACCGCCCTGCCCATGTCGTACGCCGTCGACGCCATGCGCGAGGTCCAGCGGCACTCCGAAACCACCGGAGCCTTCGTCGCCGATGCCCTGGTCGTCGCGGGCTGCGCCCTCCTGGTCCTCGCCCTCGGCGCGGCCACCCTGCGCCGCCGCACCCCCTGAACCGATCACAGCCGCACCGCCCGGCCCGCCGGTGCGAGGATGGGGCCAGAACCCCCCAGCGGCGAGGTGAACAGAGCCATGACCCAGACAGTCGCAGTCCTCGGTACGGGCAAGATCGGCGAGGCCCTTCTCAGCGGCATGATCCGCGGGGGCTGGCGCCCGGCCGATCTGCTGGTCACCACCCGCCGCACCGACCGTGCCGAAGAACTCCGCAGCCGCTACGGAGTCGAGCCCGTCACCAACCTCGAAGCCGCCAAGCGGGCCGACACACTCATCCTGGCCGTCAAGCCCCAGGACATGGGCAGGCTCCTCGACGAGCTGAGCCCCCATCTCACCCCCGACCGCCTGGTCATCAGTGCCGCCGCGGGTATCCCCACCTCCTTCATCGAGGACCGCCTCGGCGCCGGCACCCCCGTGGTCCGTGTCATGCCCAACACCCCCGTACTCGTCGACGAAGGCATGTCCGTCATCTCCGCCGGGCACCACGCCTCACCCGGACACCTCGCCCACACCGAGGAGATCTTCGGCAGCGTCGGCAAGACCCTCCGCGTCCCCGAGTCCCAGCAGGACGCGGCCACCGCCCTCTCCGGCTCGGGCCCCGCGTACTTCTACTTCCTCGTCGAGGCCATGACCGACGCGGGCATCCTCCTCGGCCTGCCCCGCGCCCAGGCCCACGACCTCATCGTCCAGGCCGCCATCGGCGCCGCGGTCATGCTCCGCGACAGCGGCGAGCACCCCGTCAAACTCCGTGAGGCGGTCACCTCCCCCGCGGGCACCACCATCAGCGCCATCCGCGAACTCGAAAACCACGGTGTACGCGCAGCCCTGATCGCCGCCCTCGAAGCCGCCCGCGACCGCAGCCGCGAACTCGCCTCCGGCAACGGCTGACCACTCACCCCCACCGGTGGCCGTGTAGCCCCACGGCCACCGGTGAAGAAGGCATGTACGCGCCGTCATGGCCCGGAGCGCAGGGCATACGACCCCGGGTTTGACAGTGGGCACGGCGACTCCGTAGTGTTCTCCGAGTTGCCCGACGAGAGCGCCGACTCCGGTTGGTCCCCGGGCAGTCATTCCGCACCACCACACGACGAACGAGCGGCAGTCTCTGCCGCCCGCTTTTCGATGTGTTTTTACGGAATGAGGAATCGCGTTCGACAGGACGCAGACCCGATTAGCTTCGGAGAAAAGATTCCGCTAGAGTTTGAAACGTCGGAACGGCCGAAGGGCCGGAAAGACAAACCCGAGTTTCGACCGGGAATCAGGCCCGAAAGGATCTGATAGAGTCGAGAAAGTCGAAAGACAAAAGGCCGCTTCAACAGGCCGCTGGATTCGAAAGTCCGGACCGGAAACGGAACGGGAAAAGGATCTGGTAAGGTTGGAAACGCAAGACCGAAGGGAAAAGCCCGGAGGGCCTCGTGAAAAGGGCCTGAAGGAAGCGTCCGTTCCTTGAGAACTCAACAGCGTGCCAAAAATCAACGCCAGATTAGTTGATACCCCGTTCCCTGGCCCTTGTGGCTCGGGGATGAGGTTCCTTTGAAGAAACACATACAGCGAGGACGCTGTGAACGGTCGGATTATTCCTCCGGCTGTTCCGCTCTCGTGAT
>NZ_JBIWGU010000005.1:0-463871 GCF_044763775.1 Streptomyces sp. NPDC094448
GAAGCTAAGCCTTTCAGCGCCGATGGTACTGCAGGGGGGACCCTGTGGGAGAGTAGGACGCCGCCGAACAATTTTTGATGGGAAGGCCCCGCACACTGTGCGGGGCCTTTCTGCATTTCCGGACAGAAAATCCCGACCGGAGCCCGCTTCCCCTCCCCGGAACGGCCGGCTCGGTGCCTCCGACGGGCAGCCGGTGGGCGTAGGCATCGAGAAGACGCCGGGTCAGCCTCGGGGCGACCACGGCCTCACCGGAGGCCACCGCGCCCTGGACGCGGCGGTCGGCGGCCTCGGTGGGTCCGGTGAGGTCGAGGACTTCGGTGACCGGCGGGTCGGATGCGGATGGTGAAGCTGAGGTCGTCGACGACGGTCTTCGTACGGGAGGCGGTAAGGGAAGAAGCAGTACGCACTGCACGGAGCCGGCGGGGTCAGCGGGGCAGGGGGTCCTGCCAGCGGGACCGGGCCTGCTCGGGGGAGCGGAGCAGGACCAACGCGGGCAGACCGGTGGCCGGGCCCGAGGCGAGGAGCGCGGGGAGTTGGGGGAGCGGGGCGACGGCTGCCGCATCGTCGAGGACGAGGGTCAGTGGTGGGTCGAGCCGGCCGGCGGATGACCGTGCGGCCATGCGGCGGCCGTGCTCGACCACGTCTGAAGCCAGTGCCGTCAGCAGTGGCATCGCTCCGGGGTGGGCCCTGGGGTCCTCCTGGGGTTCTCCCACCAGATAAAGGGTTCCCCCCTCGCTGATAAATGATTCCAAGGCAAGGGCATCAGTTCGATTGGGAGTGCATGCCTCGCGGATATGGATGGAGGACAGCGACGACAGGGCGCGGGCGACCAGTTCCTGGGCGATCTCGCGGCGTTCCGGATGGGCGGTGAGCGCGGCCTCCAGCAGCCCGGCAAGCCCCGCGGTCGCCTTGGTGTGGGTGCGCAGGATCCGTACGGACTCCTGGGTGTTGATGCCCTGGGCCCAGCGGTGGACCTGTTTGAAGGGGCGGCCGTCCACGGCGGCCGCGTGCAGCCAGCAGTGCAGCAGGGTCTCCGCGGTATCGGCCATGGCCGCGTCGATCCGGGCGTGCGGGCGGACGGGGGCCAGCAGGGCGGCGGACCGGTCCCGGGCCGTCGGCGCGTCCTCGCAGTGCGCGGTGGGGGACCAGTGGAGCCGGGCGGGGGTGTCGCAGAGATGGCCCGGATCGTAGACGTGGACCGGGCCGAGTTTGGCGCGGGCTTCCTTGGTCTCGGCCCAGAGTGCCGGATCGGAGGTGACCACCAGCAGGGGGCCTTCGGCGTCCCGGACGGCGCCGATGGCGGTGGGGCGGCGGGCGTCGGGGCCGCCGAAGAAGACGGCGGGGGCGGGGCGGGGGGCCGGGACGGCCGGAAGGGCCGGGTCCGCGGTGGCCGTCTCCCCGGCCGGGGCGGGCGGTTCCGCTTCCCGGTGCGGTTCCGGTTCGGGGGCCGGCTTGCCCAGGTCGAGGGGGGCGGCGGGCGCGGGGACCGGCGGCCCGGCGGACTGCGCGTGCTGTTGGTGCTGTTGGTGCGGTACGGCGGGCGGGACGGTGTCTCCGTACCCGTACGGGCTCCGCGGGTCCTCCTGCTGTCGCGTCCGCTCTTCGAGCCGGGCCCGGCGGACCGCCTTCCAGCGTGCCAGCGTGCCGACGACGAACACGGCCAGCACAAAGAGGATCATCACCTGACCGATGGCGATGCCCCAGAACAGCCCGTACCCGGACAGTTCTTCCGGCGGGGTTTCGGGCCAGGCGGGCGGCAGTTCGTCCGGTGCGCCGATCAGGGAGCGCAGTGCCCGGGGCGCACGGGCGAAGGAGACCCCCGACGGCCACGAGCCGTGCGCCAGCAGGCCCGCGAGGCCCGTCGACGACCAGACCAGGAAGAGCGCGGCGGCCGCCGCGCCGATCAGCCCGCCGATCAGTCCGTCGGGGACCCCGCCGCCGGACCGGCGGGCGGCGCCGCCCGGCCCCGGCGGGCCGTAGCCGTGCCCGCCGGCTCCGGGGCCGTGCTGAGGGTGGTGCCGCACGTCAGGCGACCGTCGACTCGGAGGACGCGCTGTCGTCGTACTGCCTGCGGCGCCGTTCGATCAGGGCCGCCCGCTGCTCCGCCTCCCACTCCGCGGCTTCGATCTCCTCGGGGAGCGGCCGGGACGATTCCGTCATGGCCCGGTCGGTGAAGACCAGCGGCCGTTCGGCCTCGGTGACCAGGTGTTTGACGACCTGGACATTGCCGTTGACGTCCCAGACGGCGATACCGGGGGTGAGGGTCGGGATGATCTCGACGGCCCAGCGGGGCAGGCCGAGGACCAGTCCGGTGGCCCGTGCCTCGTCGGCCTTCTGGGCGTAGATGGTCCTCGTCGACGCCATCTTCAGGATCGCCGCGGCCTCCTTCGCCGCCGCGCCGTCCACGACGTCGGAGAGATGGTGGACGACGGCGACGAAGGAGAGCCCGAGGCGGCGACCGAACTTCAGCAGCCGCTGGAACAGCTGGGCCACAAAGGGGCTGTTGATGATGTGCCAGGCCTCCTCGACCAGGAAGATGCGCTTCTTCCGGTCGGGCCTGATCCAGGTGTGCTCCAGCCAGACCCCGACG
Organism: Streptomyces sp. NPDC094448; assembly: GCF_044763775.1. Taxonomy (NCBI): domain Bacteria; kingdom Bacillati; phylum Actinomycetota; class Actinomycetes; order Kitasatosporales; family Streptomycetaceae; genus Streptomyces; species Streptomyces sp. NPDC094448. The sequence goes on from NZ_JBIWGU010000005.1 coordinate 2,591, forward strand.
ATCGCCATCAGGATCGGCATGGCGATCGAGTTGCGGTCGATATGGGAGAGGTCGAAGACGATGAGCGGGGCGTCGAGGTCGATGCCGACCGTCGTCGGGCCGTCGAACATACCGCGGAGGTCGCCGTCGACGAGCCGGTCGAGGACGAGGGCGACATCGAGACCCCAGGCCCGGACGTCGTCTATGTCGACGTTCATCGACTCGGCGGACTCGGCCTCCGGGTGGCGCAGCTGCTCCACGATGTCGGTGAGGACGGGCTGCCGGTCGGTGATGGTCTCGTTGACGTAGGCGTGGGCGACTTTCAGCGCGAAACCGGAACGCTCGTCGAGGCCGTGGCCCATCGCGACCTCGATGATGGTCCGCAGCAGGGCGAGCTGGCCGGTGGTGGTGATCGCCGGGTCCAGCGGATTGAGCCGGATCCCGCCGTCGAGCGCGGTCATCGGGTCGAGCCGGATGGGGGTGATGCCCACTTGTTCGGCGACGAGGTTCCACTCGCCGACACCGTCCTCGCCCTGGGCGTCGAGGACGACGACCTGGCGGTCGCGGAACCTGAGCTGCCGCAGGACGTAGGTCTTCTCCAGGGCCGACTTGCCGTTCCCCGACTCACCGAGGACCAGCCAGTGGGGGGCCGGGAGCTGCTGTCCGTACAGCTGGAAGGGGTCGTAGATATAGCCCTTGCCGCTGTAGACCTCCCGGCCGATGATCACACCGGAGTCGCCGAGGCCGGGTGCGGCCGTCGGGAGATAGACGGCCTGTGCCTGGCCGGTGGAGGTGCGCACGGGCAGCCGGGTGGTCTCGACCTTGCCGAAGACGAAGGAGGTGAACGCCTCGGTGACGCTGGACAGCGGATCTCGCACAGTGGCCCCTAACGGCGGATGCCGGTCGCGAACGGCAGCGTGTTCACAAAGGCCCGGTGGTGCTCGCGGTCGCACCACTCCAGCTTCAGATACGACTTGCCGGCCGATGCCCGGATCGTCCGCTTGTCCCGGGCGAGGGCCTCGGGCGAGCGGGACGACACGGTGATGTACCCGACGAGGTTGACTCCCGCCGCGCCGGAGGCGAGATCCTCACCCCGCTGGTCGAGCCGGCCGTGTGCGGCGATGTCCCGCGGGTCGACGGTGCGGTTCATCTTGGCGGCGCGGCTGGCGTCGGCCTCGTCGTTGGTCTTCTCGGTGAGCATGCGCTCGATGGCGACCTCGGTGGGTTCGAGGTCCATCGTGACCGCGACGGTACGGATCACGTCCGGGGTATGGACGAGGAGCGGGGCGAGGAAGTTGACGCCGACGGGGGTCATCGGCCACTCCTTCACCCAGGCGGTGGCGTGGCACCAGGGGGCGCGGGTCGCGGACTCACGGGTCTTGGCCTGGAGATAGGTGGGCTCCATGGCGTCCAGCTCGGCGGGCCAGGTGTTCCGCTTGGTCATGGCCTGGATGTGGTCGATGGGGTGGTCCGGGTCGTACATCGAGTGCACCAGGGACGCGAGGCGGCCCTGGCCCAGGGGCTGGCGGACCCGGATATCGGCCTCGGCGAGGCGGGCGCAGATATCGGTCAGCTCACGGGCCATCACGACCGCGAGCCCGGCGTCCTTGTCGAGCTTGCGGCCCTTGTTGGTGTGGCGGGAGGCGCGGGCCATGGCGTGGGCCTCGGCGGCCAGTTCCCGGGTGTAGTGCATACAGGCGACGAGATAGGCGCGGTGCTGCTCGCTGGAGGTGGAGACCATCGACTGGAGCTGGTCGTAGGAGTCGCGCAGCCAGGTGGGGGAGCGTTCGTCGCCGCGCTGGGCGACGTCCTTGGCGTGGGCGTCGGGGTCGGCGGGCAGGGTGCGGGCCAGCATCTGGATGCGGGTGACGAAACCGTCCCCGTTGGCGACGTGCTTGAGGAGGGTGCCGAACCGGTCGACCAGGGCTTCCTGGTCCTCGCTGTCGCGGAGTCCGACACCGGGGCCTTCGATCTCGATGGCGGCGGTGACGGTACGCCGGTCGGCGTGGAGGAGTACGGCGATCTCGTCGGGGCCGAAGGGGGCGGAGAGCCAGCTGATGCGGCCGATACCGGGCGGCGGGCCGATTTCGATCTCGCGGCCGTCGAGCCGGGTGCCGGCTTCGGCGGCGGCGGAGCGGTAGACCGTACCGGAGCGCAGGGTCCGCTTGAAGCTGCGGTTGATCTCGAACCAGCGGTAGAAGGTGCGGTGTTTGTACGGGAGGTAGACGGCGGCCAGCGCGATCAGCGGAAAGCCCATCAGCAGGGCGATTCGCGGGACGAGATAGGGGACCAGCAGTCCGCTCATCATGCCGAGGAACGCACCGGCGATGATCAGGGCGATCTCGCCGGTTTCGCGGTTCTTGCCGATGATCGCGTTCGGCCGGGCCCGGCCGATGAGATACGTGCGGCGGGGCGCGATGGGATGGGACTGGGTGGTCAACGCCCTCCACCTCCTGTGCCGGTGCTGTTGCGGTTGCTGTGCGGGGTGTTGGTGCTGGGGGCGCTGCTACGGGGCGGGGGCGCGGCGGCTCCGCCCGTACCGCCGCCGGTGGGGCGGCTGCCGTGGGCGGCGACTCCGCCGCCGACGGGGTTGGCGGGGCGGGCCGCGGCGCTGCCGGAGCTTTCGCCGCCGGGGGTGCTGCGGGCGCTGTGGGTCTTGATGCCCTGGGAGACCAGGGCGGCGGGGGAGCTGATGACGGCGGCGGCGCGGTTCTCGACGCCGCCCTGGAGCCGGTTGTTGCGGGCGGAGACGATCTCGTCGCCGAAGCCGGGCACGAAGCGGTAGATCATCGCGGAGGCGACGATCGCGAGGATCACGATGGCGAGCCCGGAGACGACGGCGGAGAAGGCGTCGGGGCCGTCGTCGCCCGCGAGGGCGCCGGCCAGTCCGAGGACGATCAGGATGACCGGTTTGACCAGGATGATCGCGATCATCAGACCGGCCCAGCGGCGGACGTGGCCCCACATGTTCTTGTCGACGAGACCGGAGTAGACGACGACGCCGAGGAGGGCGCCGACGTACAGCAGGACGGCCCGGATGAACAGCTCCAGATAGAGCACCCCGGCGGCCAGGATCGTCACCAGCGACACGACGATCAGCATGATCGGGCCGCCGCCGATGTCGTTGCCCCGTTTCAGGGCCTCGGAGAAGGAGCCGAAGAACTGTTCGGTCTCGTCCTTGGTGCCGCCCGCGATGACTTCGGAGATGCCGTCGGTGGCGGAGACCAAGGTGTAGAGGAGGAGCGGGGTGAAGGCGGAGGCGAGGACCGTGAGCCAGAGGAAGCCGACGGCCTCGGAGATCGCGGTGAGGAGCGGGACGCCGCGGATGGCGCGTTTGGCGACCGCCAGCAGCCAGATGATCAGGGTGAGGATGGTGGCGGCGGCGAAGACGACGGCGTACTGGGAGAGGAAGGTGGTGTTGGTGAAGTCGACGGTCGCGGTGGACTTCACGGCTTTGGCGAGGGTGTCGACGGTCCAGGCGGCGGCTTCGGCGCAGCCGCGCCCGAGGATCATCAGGGGGGAGTCGGCGATGTCCCCGGGGGTGGAGGTGGTGCCGGCGCCGCCTTCGCCGCCTTCGCAGCGGTCCCGGGAGGGGCCGCTGAGCATCGCGCAGTCGGGGTTCCCGGTGGTGCTCGGCCGGGGGGTGGGTGTCGGTTCGGCAGCGGCCGGGGACGCCAGCAGGACCGCCGCGGTCTGGAGGGCGGTCAGCGCGGCGGTGATCGTGAGCACGGCGGGAAGTGCGCCCGGGGGCCTGCCCGGGAGTGCGTCGCGGTGATTAGCGGGCATAGGTGAACCCTCCGAACTGCTCGACGGCATCCGCCATCTCCTGGGAGCCGGAAGCGGTCTGGTCCCGGCCGACGGGTACGGGACCGTCCTTCTGGGTGTGGTTCACGATCTTCCAGTCGCCGTCGGCCCAGCGGAGCTGGAGGGTGCTCGTGTACCAGCTCTCGGTGACGGGGTTCCGCGAGTTCTCACCGGCCAGACCGAACAGGGCCGAGTACCAGACGGAGACCCGGGCCTCGTTCTGGTTGGCGCTCTCCACCTTGGCTCCCACGGGGTTGTGGCGGGAGACGAAGGTCATGCCCTCCGGCGGGGTGCCGTCGGGGCCGAGTCCGATTCCGGAGAGGAGTTCCTTTCCGGAGTACGCCTTGTCGAGGTCTCCGCGGCGGGCCGCGGAGACCTCCGGGGCGTACACGGTCCCGACGATCAGGGCCCGCCGGTCTTTGTCGTACATACCGTCGGAGCCCAGCGCCACGGTGTAGTTCGCGGCCGCGCTCTGTGCGCCCTGCGCGTTGCGGGCGTAGCCGGTGGGGATGCCGTCGGTCCTGCCCTTGACCGGGTCGACGCCGGTGGGGGCCGTCGGGGAGGTGCCCTTGGCGCCCGCGGAGCCGCCTCCGGCGGAGTCGCCTTCGCTGCCGCCCTGGTTGGCGAAGGCGATCGCGGCGATGAGGAGGACCACGATGCCGACGACGGTGATCAGGGAGCGCGAGGGGCGGACCGGGCGGCGGGGAGCGCCGTCCAGGCCGTCGTCGTAGGCGCCGGGCAGGTGGGTACGGGTGCGGCCCGAGCCGCCGTAGGCGTCGTCGGGGGCGTCGCCGGAGCGGTAGCCGCGGCCGTGGTCGTCGGCGGGGGTCATCGCGACGCCTTCCCCTCGTGCCCCTGGCATCCCTTGCGTTCCGCGTCGGGTGTCGAAGGCCGCCGCCCGGTGCCGTACGGCGCGGCCGGGTGGTGACCGGCCGTCACATGCGTGGAACGCGCGGCGTGCTCAGGGCACGCCGACGGTGCCGGGCGCGACCGGAGCGGCCGGTACGGCCGGTGCGACGGGAACGGCGGGGGCATGAGGGGCATCGGGGGGTCGCAACCTCTGAGGGTGGTCCGGGCTCTCGGTCGGCGGGCGGAAGCGGAAGCGGAAGCGGAAGCGGAAGAGGGAGTGGAGGTGGAAGCGGAAGAGGGGAGTGGGAGTCGGGCCCGGGTCCGGTACGGGGAGGGGTCGGATCAGACGGCCATCCCGTACACGATGGTGAACAAGGTCCCCAGTGACCCGATGATGAAGACTCCGGTCAGCCCCGCCACGATCAGGCCCTTGCCCTGCTCGGCGCTGAAGGTGTCCCGGAGCGCGGTCGCTCCGATGCGCTGCTTGGCCGCACCCCAGATCGCAATGCCGAGGCAGATGAGAATGGCGATCGCCATCACCACTTCGATCATCACCCGGGCCTCGTTCCCCAGGCTCCCGAACGGGCCCCAGTTGGGCGCGATGCCGCCGATGATGGTGTTGATGTCGCCCTTTTCGGCTGCCAGGATCATGTGTAACTCACCGCCCCTGTCGGGTTCTTCGCCGCCCGTGCCCCTCGGCATGGGCCATTCGCTCTATCTTCGCTGATGAAACCGCCCGCGTATGCCGACTTGGCGGGTCTCTTTACCCGATCTCCGCACGTATGACCGAACGCTGCCGCCCTGACCTGCGGTGAAGCGGATCGGGTTCACCGCGATGAGCCCGTACCGTCACTCTGTGTATCACGCTGTGTGACTCCGGGCAATGACTGTCGTTGTTCCACCTTTGGGGCGCTCCTCACGTTTCGGACGGGCCGGGCGCGTGTGCCGCCATGCTGACGGCGGGTCCCGGCCCGGAACAGGGCGCACGGGGAGCGCAGGGAGGGAGGGGCCGTCCGGCCGGAGCCATGGGCCCTGCCGGGGTACCGGACCGGGCCCCGGCGGGCGCAGGGGCCCGGTCCGCCGTGCCGAGGCGCGCGTCCCCGTCCATCTGCTCAACCGGCCTTCACCCACCTACACTGGCGCTCGTCGGGCTCGGGAACTCCGGCCCGCATCCGGGAAAGTCGGCAGGGCGAAGGGCGGTTGACGGTGCGTAAGGCGTGGTTCGTCGCCGGCATCTCCATCGGGGGGTGTACGGCCTTCCTCGCCCTGCTCGTCGTCGGCACCTACTCGCTGACCGCGGGGGCGGCCGGCTTCGGCGGCTCGGGCGGCGGCCGGGTGGCGCTCGCCAAGGGCGCCGTACCGGCCCGCTACCAGGCCCTCGTGCAGAAGTGGGGCAATCTCTGCCCGGCCATCAACCCGGCGCTGCTGGCCGCCCAGCTGTACCAGGAGTCCGGCTGGAACCCGCGGGCCCAGAGCCATGCGGCGGCGCAGGGCATCGCCCAGTTCATCCCCGGCACCTGGGCCGCGCACGGTGTGGACGGCGACGGCGACGGCGACCGGGACGTCTGGGACCCCGCCGATGCGATCCCGTCCGCCGCGACCTACGACTGCAAGATCGCCGGATATGTGAAGAAGGCGCCCGGGGATCCGACGAACAACATGCTCGCCGCGTACAACGCGGGGGCGTACGCGGTCATCCGGTACGGCGGGGTGCCTCCCTACAAGGAGACCCAGAACTACGTACGCATCATCCGCACCCTGGAGAAGAGCTTCGCCCGCCCGGTCGGCCGGGTCGACCCGTCCCGGCAGGCGGCGGGCGCGATCAACTTCGCCCAGCAGCAGCTCGGCACGAAGTACCTCTGGGGCGGCAACGGCACCCCGGAGCAGGACGGGCGGTTCGACTGCTCGGGTCTGACCCAGGCCGCGTACCGGACCGTCGGGATCGAACTGCCGCGGGTGGCGAACGACCAGTACAACGCGGGACCGCACCCTCCGCGGAACGAGCTGCTCCCCGGTGACCTGGTCTTCTTCTCGGACGACCTCACCAACTCGCGGGCCATCCGGCACGTGGGCATCTACGTCGGAGGCGGCTACATGATCAACGCTCCGCGGCCCGGTGCGGTGATCCGGTTCGACAAGATCGACACCCCGGACTACTTCGGGGCGACCAGAGTGACCGAGGATGGCGCGAAATCGCTGCCGAAGCATCCGCCGTCCGCCTGATGCGCTCCCCGACCGCTCAACCGACCGCTCAACCGACTGCTCCCGGCGCGCCCCGGGACTGCCGGGCGTACCCCGGGGCGCTGGCCGAAAAGCCCCGGCCGGGAGTGCCCGGGGCGGCCCGGCCGAGGACCCGGAGACGGCACTGAGCTGCGATGACGTGTTTCTCTTCGATAACGTCATGGTGATCGTTCGGTGGAGAGTGGAACGCATGCGCTCGGCGGGCCGTTCCCTGAACGGAGCGGTCCGGGCCACCGGGCCACCGGACGGGGCGCCGGAACCGGCACCGGCCTGCGGACGTCGGACACCGTGCAGGCATCGGACACTGCTCCGGGGCCGGACACACTGTTCCGGTGCCGGGCGGGCGGTGATCACCACGCGCCGCCCCGCCGTACGCCGGTGTGCCGCACGCACACCGGCCGGTGGACCGTTCCCGGGACCACAAGGACAACAGGACAAGCAGGGCAGCGGGACAGCGGCACAACGGGGGCTGACGGTGCGCGCCGTGCGCGGGCGCGCCGCCGTCGACAACAGGGCAATCGAAGGCCGTACAAGGGCCGATGGAAGGCAAGGGGCCGCAGCAGATGGCTGGACTCGCCACAGGGGTATCCCCGGCGGCGTCGGAGACGGTTTCGGTGGGGACGGTGTCCCTGGCGGAGTCGGGAGGGGCCGCGGGGGCCGATGTCGGCCTGCTCCACGACATCAACGGCCTGGCGAAGGCCGCCCCGCCGTGGTTCGACCGCATCATGGGCTTCATCGGTGAGTACGGGATCATGCTCGGGCTCGTCGTCGTCGGCCTCTGGGCCTGGTGGTCCCTCCGCAAGCGCGGTACGGCGGAGGACTCGATCGCCGGGTTCTCGGCACTGGTCTGGGCACCGCTGTCGGCCGCCGTCGCCCTGGTGATCAACATTCCCATCCGGGGCTTCGTGGAGAGACCGCGGCCGTTCGTGCACGACAAGTCGCTGGAGGTCCTCGTCCAGGGGAAGACGGACTACTCGTTCGTCAGCGACCACTCGACGATGGCCATGGCGATCGCCGTCGGCATCTTCCTCGCCCACCGCAAGCTCGGCTGGGCCGCGCTCGGACTCGCCTTCGCCGAGGGCTTCCTCCGTATCTACATGGGCGTTCACTACCCCACCGATGTGATCGGCGGCTTCGCCCTCGGTACGGCCGTGACCCTGCTGCTCGCCCCGCTGGCCCAACTGCTGCTCACCCCGGTGACGCGGGCGATCGCAGGCTCCGCGAAGGGCCGCTGGATGGTGCGCTCCAAGGCGGCGCCCGAGGACCCGTCCACCGGCCGCGCGGCACCCCTCGGCATCCCGGAGCCGCGCGCCGACGGCACGGGCGAGAAGGGCCTGGCGGCCTGACGGCGTGGCGGCGTGGCGGCGTGGCGGCGTGACGGCCGCACGGCCGAGGGGGCGATTGCCCTCCGGCCCGATCCGGCCCGGTGCCGGGTGCCCGGTGCCCGATCGTCCGGTGCCGGCCGGTCTCATGGCCACGGGTGAACCGGAGCCATGAGACCGGCCGGCACGACGGACCGGGCAAGCTGTTCCGGGCGGCCTGTGCATCCGGCCGGTGACCCGCACGGCCGACGCCCGGCAGTGGCGGCAGCCCTGGGCACGTCCGCCCCTGCCAAGACCCTGCTGCCCGGTCGGCCCCGGTCGGCCCCGGTCGGCCCCGCCGGGCCTCAGCGGCGCCGCCGCCGGCGGCGTTCGTGGCGGCGGACTATCAGGACGGTGGCCGCCGCGGCCACGATTCCCGTCGCGCCCACGGACAGCGTGCTCTCTATCGGGCCCTCCGGTTTGGACGCCACGGACGGCCCCGGCGGCGCCGCCGTCGGCAGGGCGCTCGCGGCGGTCGGGGGCAGGACGACCGCAAGAGCGGTGATGGCCGTGGCCGTGGCTATTCGGGCCGCGGCGGCCGGGAATCCGGGCATGAGGACCTCTTCGGCTGATCTCGTGTGGTGGTCATGGGTGGTACGGGGATCGGGACGCGGCGGTACGGCACCGGAGCACCGGCCGCGACTCCCCGCCCCACTCCCCACCTCACCCGCCCCGGCCCGCCCCGGCCATCCGGCGGCCCCCGTTGGGGCGACCCGCCCCGGCCCCGGCCGCGTGCGGCCTCACAGCCCCTGCGGGAAGCCGAAGATCCGCTCCGGGTCGTACCGCGCCTTCAGCCCCGCCAGCCGCGACGCCGCCGGACCGTAGTAGGCGCGGCGCCAGTCCCGCAGCCCGGCGTCCGGATAGTTCTGGTACGCGGCCCCCGACGCCCAGCTCCGCAGCTCCGCGTGCGCTCCCCGCAGCCATGCGCGCTGCGGCGCCCCCGCCGCCCCGGCCGCCCACGAAGCCGTGTACTGCGCCAGGACCCGGGAACGGCGGTGCACGAACGCCGTCGCCGACGGCGCGACCCGGTTGACCGCCCCGCCGAGCGCCGTGAGCAGGACCGCCCCCTCGGCACGGCCCGCCGGCAGCCGGGTGAACCGTTCGACCGCGGTGATCAGCGCCCGTACCCCCGCCGCCGGAAGCTCCCGGTCGAAGAAATCGGAAGCGGACGCATACGTCTCCCGCGGCAGCACCCCCGCCCGGCTGCGCCCCGGGAGCACGCCCGGCAGCGCGCACTGCTCCTCTTCCAGACCGCCGCAGCCCGCGTACCCGAGCATGGCGTCGAGATGCGGACGGGGACGCAGGGAGACCGATGACGCCGCGGCCCCCGCGCGGTCCGCGAGCCGGTCGACGGCGTTGCGCAGTTCGCCCTCCGTGCCCAGCGAGAGCGCCGAGACCGAGAAGGCCGGCTCGCCGCCGGGGCCGGCGACCAGCTGGCAGCCGGACCAGATCTCGTCCGGCAGGGCGGGCGCCCACCCCTGCCAGGCCGTCAGCACCGCCGCGGCCCGCGACCACGGCCAGGACAGATGGCCGACGATCACCTCCGGCGCTGGATGGGTACGGAACCGGAGCGCGGTGACGACGCCGAAGTTGCCGCCGCCCGCGCCCCGAAGCGCCCAGAACAGCGCGGGTTCCCGCTCGGCGCTCACCTCCCGTATCCGTCCGTCGGCGGTGACGATCGTCGCCGCGGTGAGGCTGTCGCAGGTCAGCCCGTACGCCCGGGAGGTGACTCCGTGGCCGCCGCCGAGCGTGAGCCCCGTGACGCCGACCGAGGCGCAGGAACCGGCGGGTACGGTCCGGCCCACCCGGTCGAGCCCGTGGTAGAGCCCGATGATCCGGGCGCCCGCACCGACCGCCGCGGCGTCCCGGCCGTCCGGGGTGACGGAGTCCATCCGTGAGACGTCGATGACGAGCCGGCCGTCCCCCGAGGACCAGCCGCCGTAGGAATGGCCGCCGTTGCGGACGGCGACGGGCACCCGGTGGGTCCGGGCGAACCGCAGGCACTCCTGGACGTCGGCGGGCCCGTCCGCATAGGCGACGGCCGCGGGGCGCAGCCCGTCGAAGCGGGTGTTGTACAGCACGCGGGCGGCGGCATAGTCGGCGTCCCCGGGGAGGACCAGCCTGCCGTCGAGCCCACCGCCCAGGGACCGCCAGGCGGCGGCTCCGGCGCGGGCGGGGCGGCCGCCGTGCCCGGACGGCGCGCTGGACGGGCTCGGGGAGCGTTGGGCCGGTACGGAAGGGGCGGCACCCTCCCGGCCGCGGTCGGCGGAGCAGGCACCGGCGGCCAGCACGGCCGTCAGCGAACCGAGGAGCGCGCGCCGGTCCAAGGGGGCCTCCCGGCCGTCGTCGGGTCCCGCTCCCGCCGGGGCCGGGCGCGGCCTACGGGGATACGTACCCGGGGCCCGGCCGTCTCAACTGCCACCGGCTCGGGGAGGCGGCCACGGCCATCGGCCCGAGGCGCCCCCTCCGCCGGTCCGGCCCGAGCCGAGCCGGAGAAGCACCGGAGAAACACCCGAGACGCCTTATGCCGACAGTCCGGTGCCGGCCTCCGCCGTATGGGCCGCGGCGTCCGTACGGGCGCGGTCGCGCGAGCGCCGCGCCGGTCCCGACCAGCCGCAGGTGCAGCGGGCCACGGCGAACGAGCCGCGTTCGGCGGTGGTCGTCGTGTGGGGGTGGTGCGCCGGGGCGGGCGCGGGACCGTCGTCCGTGGGGGCATGCGGGGGCACCCTTCCACCGTACTGGTGGCGCGCCGCACGGGATACGCCCCGGGCGGGTGCCCGGGGCGTCGAGGCGCACCTCTGGTGGTACGCGGTGGTACGCGCCGCGCGCCGCGTCCCGCCCGGTGCGGCCCCGCCCCCGGGAGGCCCCCGGACGGGCTGCGGAAGGCCGCCCCGGGGGCCGCGGACCGGTCGTCCGCCGTGGTGCGCTCCGGCGCGCGGAGAGCTTGCGGGCGGCTCGCAGCGGGGGAGTACCTGTGCTCCCGGGGCGCCCCCGTCCGGGCGCGGCAGCCGTGTCGGCGGGCTCCGGTGGTCGTTGAACGAGGCGGGCGGACGTCTCTCGTGGCCGGACGGCGGGTCCGGTGTTGGGGGTTGGCAGAGCATGGTGGTGCAGCGGCACGGACACAGGGGCGGGGCGGCCGCCGTCGTCTCCGTCGTCTTCGGGGCGGTCGTGGCCACCGGCTGTTCCGGCGGCGGGAGCGGCCCGCAGGACCGGGCGGTGGACGAACGGCCGGGCGGCGGCCATCCGGTCCTCGCCGCCGCCGTGGACGGACTGCTCGCGGCGGGCAGCGCCCTGGCCCGTACCTCGATGGAGACGGTGACCGGCGGCACGCGGGTCACCATCCAGGGCGACGGCGGCTATGACTTCCGCCGTCGGATGGGCCGGCTCACGGTGGTGCTGCCCCGGGACCCCGCCGGTGCGGAAGAGCACCTTCCGGTGACCGAGCTGCTCACTCCCGGCGCGCTCTATATGAAGAACCGCGGCGCCGGGGTGCCCGCCGACAAGTGGGTGCGGATCGACACGACGACCCTGGAGGACGGCAATCTGGTCACCGGCGGGGCGACCGACCCGCTGGCCGCGGCCGAACTCCTCCGCGGGGCGCGCACCGTGCGGCTCGTGGGTCACGAGAAGTACGGGGGCGCGATGGTCCGCCACTTCCGGGGCACCACCGATATCGCGTACGCCGCCCGGCGCGCCCGCCCGCACGCGCGCGGGGCGCTCGCGGCGGCGGCGAAAGGGTTCACCACGATGACCGTGCCGTTCGACGCCTATGTGGACGATGCGGGACGGCTGCGGAAGGTGAAGCACCGGTTCAGCTTCAGCAATGGAACCGACACCGCCGCGGTCACCTCTACTACGGTGCTCTTCGGTTTCGGAACGCCGGTCACGGTACGGCTGCCCGATCCGGGCGATATTTACTCCGGAAGGATCAGGAGCTAAATGGTCCGGACGTGCCATGCGCGGTCCGTGGAGCACTCCCTACGCTAGGAAGCCGACACCGGAGGAAGAGGTGAACGCACGTGGCTCCGCCCAGTACGACGTTGGTCCAGGACCACGTGGCCCTCGCCGAGATCGAACTGTGTGGCGAGTTGATCATCGCGGCGTCCGCCGCGGACGGGGAGCGGCTGAGCCCGGCCCGTATCGACGAGGTGCTGAAGGTCGCGGCGGAGCGTTCGGCGCTCGCGCGGCAGGACTGACAGCGGACCGGCCGGCCGGGCGGTCATGGGCCGCCCGGCCGGGGACGACACGGCCGGCTCGGCACGGCACAACGACCCGGAACCAACGGGAAACCCCGGAACCAACGGGAAACCCCGGAACCAACGGGAAACCCCGGAACCAACGGGACTCTCCGAACGACGGAACACCCGGAACGACGGAGAGCCGTCCGGGGCGGCGGCGCGCGGTGCGCGCCGCGGGAGCAAGGGCGCGAAACGGTGGGGTCCGGCGCAACCGGCCGGGCGGACCCGTGGATGAACGCATCCCCGGGTGCGCGGTGGCACGGCCGCACGGATACGCCGATGGGCAGGAACGCCACACGCTCCTGCCCATCGGCGCTTTTCACGGAAGGCCCGGCCGGTCGTCCGGTCAGGTGCGCATCATCCGCGCGATCGCCTTCGTCGCCTCTTCGACCTTGGCGTCGACCTCGGCGCCGCCCTTGACCGCCGCGTCGGCGACGCAGTGCCGCAGATGCTCCTCCAGCAGCTGGAGCGCGAAGGACTGGAGCGCCTTCGTCGATGCCGAGACCTGGGTGAGTATGTCGATGCAGTAGACGTCCTCGTCGACCATGCGCTGAAGGCCCCGGATCTGGCCCTCGATCCGGCGCAGGCGCTTGAGGTGCTCGTCCTTCTGCTTGTGGTAGCCGTGGGTGCCGTGGTCGTGGTCGGTGACCGGCGCTTCGGCGGCGGAGGGCGCGGTGACCGGGGGGCCGGCCGCCTCGGTGGTCGTCATCGGGTCCTCCCGTTGTCGTGGATACGCGGAGTGATACCGCGTGTACTGCTCTGTACGGATACGCCGTTCAGATCGGGGTTCGTATACCCCTCGTGGGTATATGGTACCGGCTGGGGCCCGCCGGCGGGGGAAAGTCGCCCCGGCCCCCGGGGAGGGGACCCGGTACGGGCCCCCGGGGGGTGCCCGGCAGCCCGTGCGGGCGTCCGGCCGCCGGTCCCGGCCGAGGCCGCCGTGGCCGTTGTGGCCGCCGGGACCACGGGGGCTCCGGAGCCTGCGCCGGACGGGCCCCTGCTGATCCGGGCGCCCATCGGCGACACTGAGGAACACCGGTTGGCCGTGGCCGGATGAATGCGCCTAGCATCAGCCTGTCCGAATCCAAAGCACCCCAGGGACCCCACGTGCGATTTCGTCTGACCCCCAGGGAGACGAGCTTCTACGACATGTTCGCGGCTTCCGCGGACAACATCGTCACGGGCTCCAAGCTCCTCATGGAACTGCTCGGGGCCGACGCATCGTCGCGGAGCGAGATCGCGGAGCGGATGCGGGCCGCGGAACACGCGGGTGACGACGCCACCCATGCCATCTTCCACCAGCTCAACTCCTCGTTCATCACACCGTTCGACCGGCAGGACATCTATGCCCTGGCCTCCTCCCTCGACGACATCATGGACTTCATGGAGGAGGCCGTCGACCTCGTCGTCCTCTACCAGGTCGAAGAGCTGCCCAAGGGCGTCGAGCAGCAGATCGAAGTGCTGGCCCGGGCCGCGGAGCTGACCGCGGAGGCGATGCCGCACCTGCGGACCATGGACAACCTCACCGAGTACTGGATCGAGGTCAACCGCCTGGAGAACCAGGCCGACCAGATCCACCGCAAGCTGCTGGCCACCCTCTTCAACGGCAAGTACGACGCCATCGAGGTGCTGAAGCTCAAGCAGATCGTCGACGTCCTGGAGGAGGCGGCGGACGCCTTCGAGCACGTCGCCAACACCGTGGAGACCATCGCGGTCAAGGAGTCCTGAACCTCCGTGGACACCTTCGCGCTGATCGTGACCATCGGTGTCGCGCTCGGATTCACCTACACCAACGGCTTCCACGACTCCGCGAACGCCATCGCGACCTCCGTCTCCACCCGGGCCCTCACCCCGCGGGTCGCGCTCGTCATGGCCGCCCTGATGAACCTCGCGGGCGCCTTCCTCGGCCAGAGCGTCGCCAAGACGGTCAGCGAGGGGATCATCGAGACCCCGCCGTCCGGCGGCAGGGGGATGAGCATCCTCTTCGCCGCCCTGCTCGGCGCGATCGTCTGGAACCTCGTCACCTGGTACTTCGGCCTGCCCTCTTCGTCCTCGCACGCCCTCTTCGGCGGTATGGTCGGCGCGGCGCTGGCGGGCGGTACGGAGGTCATCTGGTCCGGGGTCCTGGAGAAGATCATCATCCCGATGTTCGTCTCCCCGTTCGTCGGTCTGATCGCGGGCTATCTGGTGATGGTCGCCATCATGTGGATCTTCCGCCGGGCCAACCCCAACAAGGCGCGCCGCGGCTTCCGGATCGCGCAGACCGTCTCCGCGGCGGCGATGGCACTGGGACACGGCCTCCAGGACGCCCAGAAGACGATGGGCATCGTGGTGATGGCCCTGGTGATCGCGGATGTCCAGCAGTCCGGGGACGAGATTCCGGTCTGGGTGCGGATCGCCTGTGCGGTGATGCTCTCCCTGGGGACGTACGCGGGCGGCTGGCGCATCATGCGCACCCTCGGCCGCAAGATCATCGAACTGGATCCGCCGCAGGGCTTCGCCGCCGAGACCACCGGCGCGTCGATCATGTTCGGCTCGGCGTTCCTCTTCCACGCGCCGATCTCCACCACCCATGTCATCACCTCGGCGATCATGGGCGTGGGTGCGACGAAGCGGGTCAACGCGGTCCGCTGGGGTGTCGCCAAGAACATCGTCCTGGGCTGGTTCATCACCATGCCGGCCGCCGCGGCGGTCGCCGCCGCGGGCTATGGCGTGATCTGGCTGGCCTTCGCCTGACGGCGGGCCCGGGTTCCCGGAAGGCCGGTCCCGGGGGTGGTGAAAGCGCTATCGTGAGGGGTGCGATGACCGCTTTATTCCATGATCGTGCAGGAGGGCTTGTGCCCGAGGATCCCATCACCCAGGGCGAAATCGACGCGCTGACGCGCCGCGTCGAGGCCGTCGAGGACCGTGTGGAGTCGCTCCAGGTCCAGACGAACGGCAACTTCGCGGCCGTTATCGAGGGGCAGGCCGCGCTCCGTCGCGAGGTCCGTGATGGATTCGCCAGAGTCAGTACCCGATTCGACGGGATGGATACCCGTCTTGAGGGTGTGGAGGCCCGTCTGGGCGGGATGGATACCCGTCTTGAGGGTGTGGAGGCCCGTCTGGGCGGGATGGATACCCGTCTTGAGGGTGTGGAGGCCCGCCTGGACGGGATGGACGGCCGTCTCGGCGGGCTTGAGAACCGATTCGACGGCCTGGACACCCGTTTCGGTGGGCTTGAGAACCGATTCGGTGGTCTGGAGCAGAAGATCGACCAGCACCAGGCCCGGATCGTCGAGCTGCTGACCCAGTTGGTCGGACGCGACGCCGGCGGGCGCTGACCCCGCCCCACAGGAAAGAGCGCGGGCCCGCCCCCGGGAAGTGGAGGGGCGGGCCCTTCGTCGTGCGGTGGCACCGCCAGGCAGCACCGCAGGACGGTTCGGGTCGGCGCGGCGCGCGCACGCGCACCGCGCCGTACAGCAGACGGCCGGCTCAGCCGAAGCGGCCGGAGATGTAGTCCTCCGTCGCCTGGACGGACGGGTTGGAGAAGATCCGCTCGGTGTCGTCGATCTCCACAAGCTTGCCCGGCTGGCCCACCGCCGACAGATTGAAGAAGGCGGTACGGTCCGAGACCCGGGCCGCCTGCTGCATGTTGTGCGTGACGATGACGATGGTGAAACGCTCCTTCAGCTCACCGATCAGATCCTCGATGGCGAGGGTGGAGATCGGGTCGAGCGCCGAGCAGGGCTCGTCCATCAGCAGGACGTCCGGTGCCACGGCGATCGCGCGGGCGATGCAGAGCCGCTGCTGCTGACCGCCGGAGAGACCCGAGCCGGGCTTGTTCAGCCGGTCCTTGACCTCGTTCCAGAGGTTCGCGCCGCGCAGCGACTTCTCGACGACCTCGTTCAGCTCGTTCTTCTTGTACGAGCCGTTGAGCCGCAGCCCCGCCGCCACATTGTCGAAGATCGACATGGTGGGGAACGGATTGGGGCGCTGGAAGACCATGCCGACCGTACGGCGTACGGCGACGGGGTCGACGGAGGATCCGTACAGATTCTCGTCGTCCAGCATCACCTTGCCCTCGACCCGGCCGCCCGGGGTCACCTCGTGCATCCGGTTCAGGGTCCGCAGGAAGGTGGACTTGCCGCAGCCGGAGGGGCCGATGAAGGCCGTCACCGAACGGGGTTCCACGGTCATCGAGATGTCCTCGATGGCCTTGTGGCTCCCGTAGTAGGCGGTCAGTCCGCTGATGTCGATTCGCTTGGCCATGAGTTCACTTCACTTCCCAGTCGCCGCGGTCAGCGGCCGGTCTTCGGGGCCTTCCAGCGGGCGATGCCGCGGGCCACCAGATTGAGGAGCATGACGAAGGCGATCAGGACCAGGGCGGCGGCCCAGGCGCGGTCGTACGACGCCTCGCTGCCGACCCGGTACTGCTCCCAGATGTAGAAGGGGAGCGAGGACTGGGCGCCTTCGAACGGGTTGGTGTTGATGAGCTGGCTCCCGAAGACCAGCAGCATGATCGGCGCGGTCTCGCCGGCGATCCGGGCGACGGCCAGCATCACACCGGTCGTGATGCCGCCGAGCGCGGTCGGGACGACGACCTTCAGGATCGTGCGCCACTTCGGCACGCCGAGCGCCAGGGATGCCTCGCGCAGCTCGTTCGGTACGAGCTTGAGCATCTCCTCCGTGGACCGGACCACGACCGGGAGCATCAGGATCGCCAGCGCCAGCGCGCCCATCAGACCGGATGGCTGCAGCTCGAACATCAGCATGATGGAGAGCAGGAACAGGCCCGCGACGATCGACGGGATGCCGGTCATGACGTCGACGAAGAACGTCACCGCCTTGGCCAGCGCCCCCCGGCCGTACTCGACCAGGTAGATCGCGGTCAGCAGGCCGACCGGCACCGAGATCAGGGCGGCGAGGCCGACCTGCTGGAGGGTGCCGACGATGGCGTGGTAGACGCCGCCGCCCGCCTCGAAGCCGGGGACCCCGGCCATGGAGTGGGTGAGGAAGTAGCCGTCGAGGACCTTGATACCCCGGCTGACGGTCACCCAGATCAGCGAGAGCAGCGGGATCACGGCGAGGACGAAGCAGACCCAGACGATGCTGGTGGCCACCCGGTCCCGGGCCTGCCGGTGGTTCTCGACGGCCGAGGTGACCGCGTACGAGATCACCATGAAGAAGAGGGCCGACAGCAGCGCCCACTGGACCTTGCTGTGCCACCCCGCGGCGGCGCCGAGTCCGCAGCCCAGGGCGATGCCCGCGGCGGCGAAGCCCGCGGGTGCCCAGCGGGGCAGGGAGCGGCCGGTGAGCCGGGCGGTGGCGGGCGCGGACGCCGGCGCCGGGATGCTGTCCTTGGTCGCTGTGTGGCTCATGCGTTGGCCCCCGAGTACTCCTTGCGGCGGGCGATGATCATGCGGGCGCCGCCGTTCACCAGCAGGGTGAGGACGAACAGCACCAGACCGGAGGCGATCAGCGCGTCCCGGCCCAGCTCGTTGGCCTCGTCGAATTTGGCGGCGATGTTCTGGGCGAAGGTGCCGCCGCCCGGATTGAGCAGATGCCCGGAGATCAGGAAGCTCGGGGAGAGCACGGTCGCGACGGCCATCGTCTCGCCCAGGGCACGGCCGAGGCCCAGCATCGACGCCGAGATCACCCCGGAGCGGCCGAACGGCAGCACCGACATCCGGATCACCTCCCAGCGGGTGGCCCCGAGGGCGAGCGCCGCTTCCTCGTGCGCCTTGGGGACCTGGAGGAAGACCTCCCGGCTCACGCTGGTCACGATCGGCAGAATCATGATCGCCAGCAGGATGCCCACGGTGAACAGCGAACGGGCCACGCCGATCTGGGTCTTCTCGAAGACGTACGTCCAGGAGAAGAAGTGGTCCAGCCAGAGGTTGAGGCCCTCCAGATAAGGGACCAGGAAGAGCGCGCCCCAGATGCCGTAGATGATCGACGGCACGGCGGCCAGCAGATCGACCACGTACGCGATCGGCCCGGCGAGCTTGCGGGGCGCGTAGTGCGAGATGAACAGCGCGATACCGACGGCGACCGGGACGGCGATCGCCATGGCGATGACCGAGCTGACGACCGTACCGAAGAGGAGGACCGCGATGCCGAAGACCGGCGGATTGCCCGCCGGGTTCCAGTCGAAGGTGGTGAGGAAGTTCCCCTCGTTCTCCGAGAGGGCGATCGCCGCGCGATAGGTGAGGAAGACGGCGATCGACGCCATCAGCACCAGCAGGAAGATGCCGGAGCCGCGGGACAGGGCGAGGAACACCTTGTCGCCGGCGCGGCCGGTGCCGGCGCTCTTGGCGGCGAGTGCGCCGGTGACCGCCCCGGCGGGTCCGGGGGGCGGGGAGTCCATCGGTTCTATGGGTGTCGTGGAAACCATGGTCTTTCCGGTCTGTGTGGGGGAGGGGTGGCTCCCCTGGCGGCGGTGCACCGGATGGGCGGACGGATACGGGACGAAGCAGAGGGTTCCGGGCCGGACCGGGGGCGGGGCCGCGGGGCACGGGGGTCGCGGGGCGCACCGGGCGGTTCCCGGCGGCCGGGGCGGCGGCCCGGCCGGGGGCGGGGTGGACGGGGTCCGTCCGCGCCCGGTGCGGGCCGCCGCGCTCCGTCGGCGTCAGTTCAGGCCGGCGACCGTCTCGCGGACCTTGGCGTTGATCTCGGCGGGGATCGGGGCGTAGCCGGCGTCCGAGAGGACCTTCTGGCCCTCTTCGCTCGCCGTGTAGGTGAGGAAGGACTTGACCGTGCTCAGAGTGTCGGACTTGTTGCCGCTGTCGCAGACGACCTCGTAGGTCACCAGGACGATCGGGTAGGCGCCCTCGGCCTTGGTGGCGTAGTCCAGCTCCAGCGCCAGGTCCTTGCCGGTGCCCTTGACCTTGGCGGCGGCGATGGCCTTGGAAGCGTTCTCCGAGGTGGCCTTCACCGGGGCGGCGGCACCGGTGTCGATGGAGACGGTGGGGATGGACTGCGAGGTGGCGTACGACAGCTCGAAGTAGCCGATCGCGCCGTCGACCTGCTTGACCTGGGCCGCGACACCGGAGGAGCCGGAGGCGGCCTGGCCGCCGGGGGCGGGCCACTTCTTCTCGGCCTCGTACGGCCAGTCGGCCTTGGCGGTGGCGCCCAGGTACTTGCCGAGGTTCTGGGTGGTCCCGGAGTCCTCGGAGCGGTGGAAGGCCTGGATCGCCTTGTCCGGCAGGGACTTGCCCTCGTTGAGCTTGGCGATCGCCGGGTCGTTCCACTTGGTGATCTTGTTGTTGAAGATCTTGGCGATGGTCGGGGCGTCCAGCGTCAGATCGTCGACACCGGAGAGGTTGTAGCCGATCGCGATCGGGCCGCCGACCATCGGGAGGTTGATGCCCTGGCCGTTCTTGCAGATCTTCTTCGATTCGGCGACCTCTTCGGGCTTCAGCGCCGAGTCGGAGCCCGCGAAGCCGACCGTGCCCTGGTTGAAGGCGACGATGCCCTCACCGGACGAGGACGACTTGTAGTTGATCTCCACGCCGGAGCAGGCGGCCATGTAGTTCTTGACCCACAGGTCCATGGCGTTCTTCTGCGCGCTGGAACCGGACGCCAGGAGCTTGCCCTTGGCGCCTTCGCACGAGATGTTCGACGCGGTGGTCGCCTTGCCGGCGCCGGTGCCGTTGCCGCTCGTGTTGTCGTCCGAACCACACGCCGTGAGGACCAGGGCCCCGGTGACGGCAAGGGCGCCGAGTGCGGTGGCGCGAAGCCCGTTCTTGCGCTGAAGCTTCACTTTCGGGTGTTCCTTCCAGAAGCCGCCGGGCCCGCCGGCGGATGCCGGGACGCTGGGCGGCGTGGGTCGGGGGTGGGGGGAGCCGGCCGGGTGCCGGTCACCACGTAAGGCCGAAATTAGGCAGAACAGGTGAAGTGACCCGAGGGGGTGGGTGAACGGCAGGTGAACCGTGCCGGGCGGCTGGGTGGCAGCGGCCGGGGCGGGGGCCCGGCGCGGGGCGGGGGGCGGGAGAAGTGCTGTTACGGGGTGGGGGAGACGCACGGGTTCACGGGGGCTGGTCGGCGTACGGGGGGTCCGGGCGGGGCGACGGACGGTGACCGCCGGTCGCCCCACGGTGCGCAACCTAGCGCGCGAACGGGGGCGCCGTGGGGGCCGTTACCCGTACGGGTGGTACGCGTTCGGGCCACCGGGGCGCGTTCTCGCCCCCGGACCCGCGCCGGGCGGCGCCGGGTTCGGCCGGTGTGTCGTGCCTGTTCGGCACCGCCGCGGGGCGGGTCAGCGGCGCAGGGCGGCCAGCAGGGCCGTGACCAGTTCCCGGTCCCTCTCCTGGCTGAGCCGGACCCGGGCGGCGGCGGGCGGCAGCCAGACCAGCCGGTCCACCTCGTCATTGGGCACGAAGGCGCCTCCGGTGGCCTCGGCGGCCCAGTAGCGGACCTCCTTGGGGCGCCCGTCGGCGAGATAGCGGACCGTCGGCAGCGGCGCCCCCGGCGCGCACTCCATACCGGTCTCCTCCAGCGTCTCCCGCAGTGCGCCCGCGTACGCCTCTTCGCCGTGTTTGAGCTTCCCCTTCGGATGGGACCAGTCGTCGTACTTCGGACGGTGTACGAGACAGATCTCCACACCGTCGGGGTCCGTGGCGCCCGGCACCGCGCGCCACAGGACACAGCCCGCGGCCAGCACGGGGCCCGGGGCGGGACCCGGGTTCGGGGGGCCGGGGGCGGCGGGGCCGGTCACGGGGTGCGCGTCCGGACCGCGAGGGAGCCGGGCCAGACCTCCTGGAAGGCGAAGCGCGCGGCTTCGACCTCGTGGCGCTGGTCGGCGTGGAGGATGCCCAGGGCGTAGGCGGTGGCCGGGGCGATCCGGGGGGTACGGGCGGCGGCGGCCGCGGCCTCGGCCGCTTCGGCGGCGTCCCGGTGGCGGTCGAGCAGCAGGCCCGCGCGGGTGAGGGCGGGCGGGGTGCCGCCGGGGCGCAGGGGCTCCAGCACTTCCAGGGCGTAGCGGTGGAGCCGCAGCAGTCGGCGGACCCGGTGCCAGGGGGCGTCCTGGGCCTCCTCGCCGGGCGCCGGGCCCAGCCCGTGCACCAGGGCGTCCGCGTTGTACGGATGCCCGGCGCGGCCCAGCGGGAGGGCCGCGGCGCCTTCCAGGAGCCGGCGTTCGGCGTCGGCGGCGACGGGCGGCAGGACGGCGTCGGCGCGGCTGGCGGCGAGCGGGCGCAGCGGCAGATCGGAGGAGAGGAGGGTGACGGCGTCGGCGAGTGCGTGGAACCGGGCCGAGCCGAGGGCGCCGAGCGCGGCGGAGTGCGCCCGGGTCCGGGCGAGCGTGAGCTGGCGCTCCAGCAGGGCTCCGGCCCGGGCGGCGCCCGCCGGGAGCGGCCCGGCGACGGTGGCGGTCGCGGTGGCACCGGTGGTCTGGTGCGGTACGGGGGCGGCGCCCGAGAGCCGGGCCAGGGCGTCGAGCAGCAGGGTGAGCCGGGAGGTGCAGGCGTGTTCCTGCGCCAGGGTGGTGGAGAGCCAGTCCAGTTCGGTGCGGAGCCCGTCCGCCCAGTCCGGGTCCAGCAGCGGCCGGAAGGTGTGGAGCGTGCCGCCGATCCGCCGGGCGGACCGTCGCAGGGCGCGCGCGGCCCGGTCGGCGGCGGCGGTGTCGGCGCCGCTCTCGCCGTGCAGTTTCAGGCTCCGGAGGAAGTCGGCGGCGTGGTCGTGCAGATAGCCGGCGACGGCCTCGCCCGCGAGCGCCGCGGGTCCGGCCGGGGCCGGCTGCGGGCAGGCCTGCGCGGGGCCCGCGGCCGGGTGCGGCCGGTCGCCGGGGCCGGGCCCGCCCTGCTGGATCGCGGGCAGGGGCGATTCCCCGCCGCCCGTGCCCGGTGGGAGACCGGGCGCGGGTTGTTGTGCAGCGGCCGCGTTCGGCGGGGGCGCGGGCGGTTGCGGGCCGGCGGGGGATCCGGGCACGGGCGCTGTCGGCAGCGGGCCGGGCCTGCCCTGCGGGGGCGCGGGTGATCGCAGGCCGGCCGGGGATCCGGGCCGTACCGCGGTGTCGGTTTCCGGGGTCCCGGCCGGAGGCTGCCGGTCGGGGGTGTGTCCCCGGGCCGGGCCGGTCGCCGTGGCCCGCAGTGGTGCCGCGCCGGGCTCCGCCCCCGCGGTCCCCGGCGGGCGGCGGCGGGCGAGGGCCGGGACCGGCAGGGGCGGGGGTGGTGCCGTCGCCGTCGGGTCAGGGTTGTGCACGCCGGCGCCTCCGCGCGTCGATGAGCATCTCCTGCACGTTCCGCAGCGGCTGGCCGTCGGCGTCCGTCGCGTGCCGGGTCCAGGAGCCGTCGGGTCCCAGGTGCCAGGAGGAGATGGTGTCGGACATACCCGTCTCCAGGAGGCGGGTGAGGGCGGCGCGGTGGGCCGGGTCCGTGACCCGGACCAGCGCCTCGATACGGCGGTCGAGGTTGCGGTGCATCATATCGGCGCTGCCCAGCCACACTTCGGGTTCGCCGCCGTTGCCGAAGGCGAAGACCCGGGAGTGTTCCAGGAAGCGGCCGAGGACGGACCGGACCCGGATGTTCTCCGAGAGCCCGGGGACGCCCGGCCGGACGGCGCAGATGCCGCGGACCCAGATATCGACCGGTACGCCCGCCATCGCCGCCCGGTAGCAGGCGTCGATGATGGCCTCGTCGACCAGCGAGTTGACCTTGATGCGTACATATGCCGGACGTCCGGCGCGATGGTGCGCCGCCTCCTTGTTGATCCGCGAGACCAGTCCGTCGCGGAGCGACTTGGGGGCGACCAGCAGCCTGCGGTAGGTCTCCCGGCGGGAGTAGCCGGAGAGCCGGTTGAAGAGGTCGGAGAGGTCCGCGCCGACCTGCGGGTCGGCGGTCAGCAGCCCGAGGTCCTCGTAGAGCCGGGCGGTCTTGGGGTGGTAGTTGCCGGTGCCGACGTGCGAGTAGCGGCGGAGGGTCTCGCCCTCCTGGCGGACCACCAGCGACAGCTTGCAGTGCGTCTTGAGCCCGACGAGGCCGTAGACGACATGGCAGCCCGACTCCTCCAGCTTCCGCGCCCATTTGATGTTGGCCTGCTCGTCGAAGCGGGCTTTGATCTCGACCAGGACCAGGACCTGCTTGCCGGATTCGGCGGCGTCGATCAGCGCGTCCACTATCGGCGAGTCGCCGGAGGTGCGGTACAGCGTCTGCTTGATGGCGAGGACGTCCGGGTCGGCCGCGGCCTGCTCCAGGAAGGCCTGGACGGAGGTGGAGAAGCTGTCGTACGGGTGGTGCAGCAGGACGTCCCGTTCGCGCAGCGCCATGAAGATATCGGGCGCGGACGCCGATTCGACCTCGGCCAGATCGCGATGGGTGCCCGCGATGAACTTGGGGTACTTCAGCTCGGGCCGGTCCAGCGCGGCGATCCCGAACAGGCCGGTCAGGTCCAGCGGACCGGGCAGCGGGTACACCTCGGCGTCGGTGATCTTCAGTTCGCGGACCAGGAGATCGAGGACGTACGGGTCGATGGACTCCTCGACCTCCAGCCGTACCGGCGGTCCGAAGCGCCGCCGCATCAGCTCCTTCTCCAGGGCCTGGAGCAGGTTCTCGGCGTCGTCCTCCTCGACTTCGAGGTCCTCGTTGCGGGTGACCCGGAACATATGGTGCGCGAGCACCTCCATGCCGGGGAACAGCTCCTCCAGATGGGCCGCTATCACGTCCTCCAGCGGCACGTACCGCTGCGGGGACGCCTCCAGGAAGCGGTTGAGCAGCGGCGGGACCTTGACCCGGGCGAAGTGGCGGTGGCCGCTGACCGGATTGCGCACCACGACGGCGAGATTGAGGGAGAGTCCGGAGATGTACGGGAAGGGGTGCGCGGGGTCCACGGCCAGCGGGGTCAGCACGGGGAAGATCCGCTGCCGGAACAGGGTGAAGAGTCCCGCCTGCTCCTTCTCGGTCAGATCCGGCCAGCGGATGAGGTGGATGCTCTCCTCGGCCAGTGCCGGGGACACGTCCTGCTGGAAGCAGGCGGCGTGCCGGGCCATCAGCTCGCGCGAGCGGTTCCAGATCAGGTCCAGAACCTCGCGCGGCTGGAGGCCGGACGCGGAGCGGGTCGCGACCCCGGTGGCGATGCGGCGCTTCAGTCCGGCGACCCGGACCATGAAGAACTCGTCCAGGTTGGAGGCGAAGATGGCGAGGAAGTTCGCCCGCTCCAGCAGGGGGGTCGCCGGGTCCTCGGCCAGCTCCAGCACCCGTTCGTTGAAGGCGAGCCAACTGCGCTCCCGGTCGAGGAAGCGGCCCGCGGGCAGCTCGGTGCCGTTGCCCGGGTGCTCCTCCTCGTACGCGTCGAGGTCCGCGTCGAGATCGGGTTCCAGATCGGACACCGTGGCGGCCACGGTGTGGGGCCGGTGGGCGGCTATGGAACCGACGGACGGCTGCGGGTGCTGGACCGATGCCTCGGCAGGCTGCTGACTCATGAACCCATTCTTCCGCGTCAGACGGGTGATGGGCGCGTCGGAGGGGGGTGTGATGATCCGTACCCGGTGCGGTACGCGATCCGGCTCGGGCTCGGGTACGGGGCCGGGTACGGCTG
Organism: Streptomyces sp. NPDC094448; assembly: GCF_044763775.1. Taxonomy (NCBI): domain Bacteria; kingdom Bacillati; phylum Actinomycetota; class Actinomycetes; order Kitasatosporales; family Streptomycetaceae; genus Streptomyces; species Streptomyces sp. NPDC094448. Next base: position 27,573 of record NZ_JBIWGU010000005.1, read on the forward strand.
GCTGCATTGGGTGAGGGTCCCAGCGCCGTCTGAATGGCCGGTAACGGGGACATGACGTCCCGGAATCGCAGGCCGGACGGTACGGCGCGGCGCGGACCCGGCGCCGGCCGGGTGTTCCCGGGTGTTCCTCCGTTCGGGTGAGGACGGGGCGGGGACGGGGCGATACGCAGGGGGTGCGGGTGCCTACGGTCCGCGGCCGCCCGTATACCGGCCGACCCGCGGCGGGCGCGGCACGGTCCGGGCGCGGCCCCCGGCCGGTCGGAGAGCCGCGCGGCACGGTGCGGGCGCCCGCGACCCCCCGGCCGGCCGGAGGGCGGTCCTACGACTCCGTGCGGTACATCAGGTCCACCTCGTGGGTGCTGAAGCCGAGCCGCTCGTAGACCCGTACCGCCGCCGTGTTGTCGGCGTCGACGTACAGCATCGCCGTCGGGAGGCCCTCCGCGGCCAGATGCCGCAGCCCGATCGCGGTGAGGACGCGGCCGAGGCCGCCGCCCTGCGCATCGGGCCGTACCCCGACCACGTACACCTCGCCGAGCTGCTCCGCGGCGTGCACCTTCGTCCAGTGGAAGCCGATCACCTCGCCGCCGCGTTCGGCGAGGAAGAAACCACGCGGGTCGAACCAGGGCTCGTTCTTCCGGTCGTCCAGGTCGCGCTGGGTGAGCGCACCCTGCTCGGGGTGGTGGGCGAAGGCGGCGGCGTTCACCGCCAGCCAGGCCGCGTCGTCCCGGCCCGGGACGAAGGTGCGGACGGTGACCCCGGCCGGCAGGACCGGCTCCGGCAGATCCGCGGGCACCTCGCCCGCGGTGCCGGGGGAGGCCAGCGGGCGGCGCATCTGCCGCAGTTCGCGGAAGAGCGTCAGTCCGAGGACCTGCGCCAGATGGCGGGCCGCGGACTTGCCGCCGTGCGCCCAGACCCGCAGCCGCTTGCCGGAGGCGGCGAGCAGTGCGCTGCCGAGCGCCCGGCCGTGGCCGCGGCCCCGGTGGGAGGGGTGGACGACGAGTTCGGCGGCGGGCGCCTCGACCGGATCGGTGTCTTCGAGCTGGGCGTAGCCGACCAGCTCGCCGCCGAAGGTGAGCAGCAGATGCCGGACGCCCTCCCGCTTGCCGCCGCGCAGTTGGAGCCGTCCCTGCTCGGAGACGGCCTGCGTCCCGTCGGCCGCCGCGGCCGCGTCGAGCAGGGCGAGGACGGCTTCGGCCCCGTCGGGGGTGAGGGCGTCGAAGGTCTCGATCCGCCGTCCGGACTCCGGGGTGACTGCGTCTGTCGTCATGGGGGAAGCCTACGGCGGGGCCGGTGCGGTACGGCGGGGCCGGGCTCGACGACGCCCGGACGCCGCTGCTCGGCCGGTCGGCCCCGGGCACGGCGGGCGGGCCGGGGGCGGGTGCAGGTCCGGGCCCGGGATCCGTACGGCCGCACTGCCCGTACGGATCCCGGGCCCGGACAGCCGGGCGGCGCTCGTCCGGATCGGTGCCCGGCTCCCGCGCCGCCCGCCGTCAGAAGCCCGTCCGGATCTTCCGCTCCGCGCCGAGGACGCCGGCCCCGGCCCGGCCGGATGCGGCCGCCGGTGCCGTACCGCAGTACTCCGCCTCCATGGCCAGACCCAGTTCGTCGCCCCGCCAGTCCCCGTTGGTGTTGTACGCGAGCTGGTGGCTGCCGTCCTCCGTGGTCACCGCCACCGACAGGGACCCGAACCAGCCTCCGGTGTGCCCCCAGAGCCGCTTCCCGCAGCTCGTGTTGAAGGCCTCCAGACCGAGCCCGTACCCCGTGGACGCGGACGGATCGTCCGGGTCCGGCACCACGGTCTTCATCGCCTTCAACTGCTCCGGCCGCAGCAGCTTCCCGCCCAGCAGGGCGCTGTAGAAGCGGTTGAGGTCGGCCGCGCTGGAGATCATGTCGCCCTCGGCCCAGCTCTGCGAGGCGTTCTGGAAGGTGACGTCGTAGACCTTCGTCGCCGCCGGGTCGATCGAGAATTTCGAGTAGGCGCGGCTGCCGGGCCCCGGCATCCGGCTGCTGTTGCCGGGGACGGTGGTGGCGCGCAGCTTCAGCGGTTCGATGATCCGCTTCCGTACCTCCGTCTCGTAGGACCGGCCGCCCGCCTGCTGGAGGATCAGCCCCGCCAGTACGTAGTTGGTGTTGGAGTACTGCTGCCGGGTGCCGGGCGGGGACGTGGGGGCGTTGCGCATCGCGGCGACGACCGCGACCCAGGGGCTGCGGTACTCGTAGCGGTGCTTGAGGAAGCCCGAGACGGAGGTGTACTTGGCGGTGTAGGCGGGGTCTTCGAGGAAGTCGTAGATACCGCTGGTGTGGTTGAGGAGCTGGCGTACGGTGATCTTGCTGCCGTCGTTGCCGTTGCCGCGGACGGCTCCGGGCAGCCATTTCTCGACGGTGTCGTCGAGGCTCAGCTTGCCCTCCGTCTCCATCTGGAGCAGGACGGTGGCGACGAACGTCTTGGTGATGCTGGCGATCCGGAAGCGGTCGTTCACCCCGCGGGGGGCCTTGGTCCGCCGGTCGCCGATCCCGGAGGCGCCCTGCCACAGCCCGTGCCGGTCGGTGGCGGCGGCGGTGATCCCGGGCAGTCCGCCCGCGACGACGGCGTCCAGCGCCTGCTGGGTGGCGCGGTGGTGTCCGCGGTCCGCCGGGCCGTCCTGGGCACGGGCGGGCGCGGCGAAGGCGGTGGCCGCCAGGGCGCCGCTGACCAGGGCGATCGTGGTGGTACGGAGACGATGGCGCCGGGCCGTGTCCCGGTCGCGCCCGGTGGGGCGGGCCGGGCGGCGCGGGATGATGCTGCGGTGGGTGCGGTGGGCGGGGTGCGTGTCCTGCGCGGATATGCCCGGAGTCTTCGGCATGCGGGTCAGCCCCTGTTCGCGATGGTGGTACGGGCGGAGACGGGCCCGTCGGGTGCGGTCTTCACCGTTTTGGCCGTCTTGGCCGTCTTCGCGGTCCCGGGCTTCTTCCCGCAGTACTCCGCTTCGAGTACGGCGATGAACTGGTCGTAGTTCGCCGCCCAGTCGCCGTTGATGTTGAAGGCGAGCTGGTGGCGGCCGTCCTCGCTGGTCGCCGCCTCGGAGAGGCTGCCGGCCGCGCCGCCACCGTGGCCCCAGACGGTGGTGCAGCTCAGCGCGGTCTTGTAGAGCCCGAGCCCGTACCACCCGTTGGACGCGGTCGTGGTCGTCTTCATCGCCGTCAGCTGCTTCGGGGAGAGCAGCTTTCCGCGCAGCAGGGCGCTGTAGAAGCGGTTGAGGTCGGCCGCGCTGGAGGTGATGTCGCCGTCCGCCCAGCCCTGGGAGCCGTGGATCTCGGTGACGTCGTGGATCTTCGCGGCCGGGTCCTCCGGGGTCTGGGTCAGCTTGGAGTAGGCGCGGCTGCTGGGCTGGGGCAGTTCGACGGTGTCGCCGGGGTTGGAAGTGGAGCGCAGCTTCAGCGGTTTGATGATCCGCTTGTGCACCTCGTGTTCGTACGTCCGCCCGCTCACCTTCTCGATGATCATGCCCGCGAGGACGTATCCGGTATTGGAGTACGTGAAGCCGGTTCCGGGCGCGAAGTCCGGCCGGTGCGCCAGGGCCACCTTGACGTGGTACTCCGGCGGCACGTTCTCGTAGCGGTTCTCCAGGTAGCCCTCGTGGAGGTACTTCTTCGCGTAGTCGGGGTCCGAGGTGTAGTTGAAGATGCCGCTGGTGTGGTTGAGGAGCTGGCGTACGGTGATCTTGCGGCCGTCGTTGCCGTTGCCGCGGACCAGGCCGGGCAGCCACTTCTCGACCGTGTCGTCGAGGCTCAGCTTCCCCTCCTCCTCCAGCTGGAGGAGGACGGTGGCCACGAAGGTTTTGGTGATGGACGCGACCCGGAAGAGGTCGTTGGCCCCCCGCTTCTTGCCGGTCTTCAGATCGCCGATGCCCGCCGCGCTCCGCCAGACGCCGTTCCCGTCGGTGGCGGTGACGGTGGCACCGGGAGTCCCGGTCGCCACGAAGGCTTCGATCGCCTGCTGGGTGGCCGCGTGCCGGGCCTTGCGGCCGTCCGCGGCCGTGGTCCGGTCCCCTGCCCGGGCCGGGGCGGTGAGCGCGCCGGCCGCCACGGCGCCCGCGATCAGGGCGACCGCGCCCGTCCGGGCCGCCCTCCGCCGGGATCCTGCCCGCTGCCCGCCCGTACCCCTTGCCACTCCGGTCACCGTCATGCGCGCGCTCCTTGCTGGTGCTGCCGACTGGTCATCGGTGGAAATGACCACAGAAGGGGTACCGAGGGTTGATAGCGGGATCACGATGGCCGAGTTGTGACCCTCGCCCCTCTGTTCGCGCTACGCGCGTTGACCCTAGGCTGCCGGGGCAGCCTTCGCCGCAGTCGCGCCGACCGAGGGGAATTCAGGGAACGATGTCAGCCATTCCGCAGGGAACGAGCCCCGAGGGGCCGGAGGGCCGGGGTGCCCTCAGCAGACCGAACCGTGCGCACCGCACCCGCCGGAACCGGCGGCTGCTCGGGGCCGTCGCCGGACTGACCACCGTCGGTGCCCTGCTGGCCGCTCTGCCGGGCACGGCGGGCGCCCATGAGCAGGACCGGGCGGAGCGGGGCGGCAAGGGCCACGGCCACGGCCGCACGGTCGACGTGCAGTTGCTCTCCTTCAACGATTTCCACGGCAATCTCCAGCCCCCGTCGGGCTCCGGCGGCCGGGTCACCCACACCAACCCCGACGGCACCACCCGCACCATCGACGCGGGCGGCGCCGAGTATCTGGCCACGCATCTGCGCGAGGCCCGCAAGGGCAAGCGGTACACGGTCACCGCCGCCGCGGGCGATCTGATCGGCGCCACCCCGATGCTCTCCGGGCTCTTCCACGACGAGCCGTCCATCGAGGCGCTGAACAAGCTCGGTCTGGACGTCTCCTCCGTCGGCAACCACGAGTTCGACGAGGGCGCCAAGGAGCTGGGCCGGATCCAGAACGGCGGCTGCCACCCCACCGCGGGCTGTTTCGAGCCGGGCAAGAAGTTCCAGGGCGCCGACTTCCCCTATCTGACCGCCAACGTCACCCACGAGAAGTCGGGCCGGCCGCTGCTGGACCCCTACTTCGTCTGGGAGCGCAACGGCGTCAAGATCGGCTTCATCGGGGTGACCCTCGAAGGCACCCCCGACATCGTCAACGCCGAGGGCATCAAGGGCCTGAAGTTCAACGACGAGATCGAGTCGATCAACAAGTACGCGAAGATCCTGGAGCGCAAGGGCGTCAAGTCGATCGTCGCGCTGCTGCACGAGGGCGGTTTCCCGGCCTCCTCCTCGTACAACTACAACTGCGACAGCCCCGGCCCCGGCGACGGTATCTCCGGACCGATCGTCGATATCGCCAAGAACGTCAGCCCGCAGGTCGACGCGCTGGTCACCGGCCATACCCACCAGGCGTACGCCTGCACCATCCCGGACCCGGCGGGCAAGCCGCGCACGGTCACCTCGGCGTCCTCCGCGGGACGGCTGTTCACCGAGACCACCCTCACCTACGACCGGCGCACCAAGGACATCGTCCGTACCGCGGTCGGCGCCACCAACCACGTCGTCACCCGTGATGTGCCGAAGGCTCCGGACATCACCGCGCTCATCGACCGCTGGAACGCCCTGGCCGGTCCGATAGCGAACCGTCCCGTCGGCCATATCGCCGCGGACATCGACAACCCGGTGGCGGAGGAGCGCCCGCTGGGCAATCTGATCGCCGACGCCCAGCTCGCCGCGCTCGCCCCGGCCGACAAGGGCGGCGCGCAGCTGGCCCTGATGAACCCGGGCGGGATCCGGGCCCCCCTGGTCCACCAGGCGTCCGGCGCCGAGGGCGACGGGGTCGTGACCTACGGCGAGGCGTTCACCGTCCAGCCGTTCACCAACATGATGAACGTGGTCGACCTGACCGGCGCGCAGCTGCTGACGGCCCTGCGCCAGCAGGTCAGCGGCTCCAACCAGGCGGCACCGAAGATCCTCCAGGTGTCGAAGGGCTTCACGTACACCCTCGACCTGACGAAGACCGGCGCGGACCGGATCGTCACGGACTCGGTGAAGCTGAACGGCGAGCCGATCGACCCGGCGAAGACCTACCGGGTCGCGATGAACGAGTTCCTCTCGGGCGGCGGCGACGGCTTCGCCGTGCTGAAGGAGCACAAGAACAAGCTGGTCGGCGCGTCGGACCTGGATGTGTTCATCGGCCACCTGGCCGCGAACTCCAGCGCGGCTTCGCCGCTGGTGCCGCCGGCGACGGGCCGGATCACGGTCGTGAAGTAGGCGACAGCGCATGAGGTGAGGGGGCGGCGGGCCGGAGAGGCCCGCCGCCCCCTCCGCGCGTACCCGGACGGCTCTTGTTACGACGGCGGGTCCGGGGCGGTCCCGTCCCGGTGTCCCGGGCCGGGACCCGCGCCCCGTACACCCGTCCCCGCCGTCCGAGCCCCCGCCCGACGGGTGTCCGCCCGTCGTCCGAGCCCCGGTTCGACGGGTGTCCGCCCGCCGTCTCAGCCCGCGCCCGGTGTCCCCGGCGGCGGGGCCGTCGCGCCCGGCAGGCGCAGCACCGCGATCGTGCCGCCGCCCGGCGCCGGTTCCAGCCGGACGTCCCCGCCCGCCGCCCGTACCGTCCGGGCCACGATCGACAGGCCCAGCCCCGAACCCGGCAGCGCCCGCGCCGACGGGGAGCGCCAGAAGCGGTCGAACACATGCGGGAGTTCCTCCGCCGGGATCCCGGGCCCGTGGTCGCGCACGGTCAGTTCGCCGCCGCGCAGCCGCACCTCGACCGTCCCGCCCGGCGGGGAGAACTTCACCGCGTTGTCCATGACGTTGACCAGCGCCCGTTCCAGCGCGGCCGGATCCGCCCGTACGTACCAGGGCGCGAGGTCGTCGGTGAAGACCAGCTCCGGACCGCGCAGCCGGGCCCGGCCCAGTGCGGTGCCCGCGATCTCGTGGAGCGCGACCACCTTCAGCGGCCCGTCGCCGTCCTGCGGCCCGTCCGGCCGCGACAGCTCCTGGAGGTCCCCGATCAGCGCCGCCAGCTCCGCCATCTGCGCCTGCACACTGGCCAGCAGCGCCTGCCGGTCGGCGGGCGGGATCGCCCGGCCGGTGCGTTCGCTGCGCGCCAGCAGGTCGATATTGGTCCGCAGGGAGGTCAGGGGGGTGCGCAGTTCATGGCCCGCGTCGGCGATCAGCCGGGCCTGCCGGTCCCGGGACGACGCCAGCGCCTCGGTCATCGCGTTGAAGGAGCGGGAGAGCCGGGCGATCTCGTCGTCGCCGTCGGCGGGGATCCGTACGGTCAGATCCTCCGTACGCGCGACGTGTTCGACCGCGTCCGTGAGCCGGTCGACGGGCTGGAGCCCGGCCCGCGCCACCCAGAGCCCGGCCGCGCCCGCGCCCAGCACCCCGACGCCCGCGAGCAGGCTGAGCATCAGCGCCAGCCGGTTGAGGGAGGTGCTGATCTCGTCGAGGGGCCGGGACACGGAGACCGCGATGTCCCCGTTCGGCGTCTGCAGGAGGGTGGTGTGCACCCGCACCTGCTGCCCGCTGTCCGTGACACTGTTGTGCAGGGCGCTTTCGGACCGGCCGTCGGCGACGGCGATGTCCAGCGGGGTGACCTTCACCGGCCGGCTGTACGGCGCGACGCACCGCCGGCCTTCCGCCGTGACCATCTGCGTGTACGCGAACGACTCGGGCGCCTTCGCGTCGACGACGATCCCGCTGCCGCCGCCCGCGCACTTCTCCAGTGCGTCCAGGACGACCTGCTTGGGCGCCCGGGTGTTCTCCAGCGACCGGTCCATCTCGGCGTTGAGCTGGCTGCGGGTCAGCGCCCACGACACCACGGCGACCGCGGCGACGGCGGCGGCGACGGCCACGGCGACCAGCAGGGCCAGCCGGGAGCGCAGCGGCAGCCTGCGGTAGCGGTGGACCAGGCCGGGGAGCCCGCGGGGTCCGCGGGGCGGCCGGGCGGGCATCGGGGGCGGGGCGGGGTGCTGTGCGGTCCCGGGGCGGTGGGTCACCCCTCGCCCCCGGCGGGCCGCAGCACATAGCCCACTCCGCGTACGGTGTGCACGATCCGCGGCTCCCCGCCCGCCTCCGTCTTGCGGCGCAGGTACATCACGTACACGTCGAGTGAATTGGAGCTGGGCTCGAAGTCGAAGCCCCAGACCGCCTTGAGGATCTGCTCGCGGGTGAGGACCTGCCGGGGATGGGTCAGCAGCAGTTCCAGCAGGGTGAATTCGGTACGGGTCAGCTCGACGGGACGGTCGCCGCGGTACACCTCGCGGGTGCTGAGGTTCATCGACAGATCGCCGAACTCCAGCACGTCCCCGGGCTCGTCGAGCGCATAGTCCAGCGGTACGGGAACGGTGTAGGCGCTGCGGCGCAGCAGGGCCCGGATCCGGGCGAACAGCTCGTCCAGCTCGAACGGCTTGACCAGGTAGTCGTCGGCGCCCGCGTCGAGTCCGGTGACGCGGTCGCCGACGGTGTCCCGGGCGGTCAGCATCAGGATCGGGACGGTGGAGCCGCCGGCCCGGATCCGGCGGGCCGCGGTCAGCCCGTCCATCCGGGGCATCTGGATGTCCAGCACGATCAGATCGGGGGCGTACGTCTCGGCCTTGCCGAGCGCGTCGAGCCCGTCCACGGCGACCTCGGTGTCGTACCCCTCGAAGGCGAGGCTGCGCTTGAGGGCGTCGCGTACGGCGGGCTCGTCGTCGACGATCAGTACACGGTCGGCGTACGGGTTCTGGTCGCGGCTCTCGGTCATACCGCCAGCCTCGCACGGCCCGCCCCCGAAGAGGGCGTCGGCGTCGCGGGGGCCGGGCACGGACCAGGTGCCGGGCGGGCCGTCCCCGTCCCCGGCCGTTCTAGACACCGGCACCGGTGCCGCTGCCCGCGCCCGCGCGCAGGTCGTCCAGCGTGCTCTTCACGGTGTCGACGGGGATCGCGAAGCCGAGGCCCACGCTCCCGGCGGCCGCCCCGTTGCCGTTGCTCGGCGCGTACATGGCCGAGTTGATGCCGATGATCCGGCCCTGCATGTCGATCAGCGCCCCGCCGGAGTTGCCGGGGTTGAGGGGCGCGTCGGTCTGGATCGCCTTGTACGTGGTCGTGGACTCGCCCGCGCCCCCGTTGAACTGCTGCCCGCCGAATTCGAAGGGCCAGTTCCGGTCCGGCTGCCGGGGCTGGTCGGACCCCTGGGGAACGGTGACGTCCCGGTCGACCGCGGACACGATGCCGCTGGTCACCGTCCCGGTCAGCCCCTCGGGGGAGCCGATGGCGACGACCTGGTCGCCGACCCGCAGAGTGCCGGAGTCCCCGAGCTGCGCCGCCTTGAGCCCGCTCGCGCCGCGCAGTTTGATCAGGGCGAGGTCCTTGTCGGGGGCGGTCCCGACGACATCCGCGGTCGCGGTCTTGCCGCCGCTGAGCCGGACCTGGACGGTCTTCGCCCCGGCGAGCACATGGTTGTTGGTGATGATCTCCCCGTCCGAGGAGATGATCACGCCGGATCCGGTGGACTGCCCGGTGCCCTGGGCGGCGCGGATTTCCACGGTGCTGGGGGCGACCGCCTCCACGACGTCGGCGACGCTCCCGGCCGACCGGTTCGCGGAGACATTGGTCCCCAGGACACCTGCGGAGGACCGGCCCGCCCGGTCGTCCGTGAGCTGCCCCAGCACGGTGGAGGCGGCCCCGCCGACGGTCGCCGCCCCGATGGCGACGGCGACCAGCAGGGCGATGGACCCGCGCGCCTTCTTCCGGGCGCGCGCCCGCGACCCGGGCTCGGACAGCGGCTCCTGCTGCGGTCGCGGGGGCCAGGGGGCGTACGGAGGCGGCGGAGGTACGGAGTGCGGGGCGTCGTCACGGTACTGGTCGCTCATGTCACCGACTGTCCCCGCGGAGTCTGAGAAGGATCTGAGGGCGCGGTGAGAAGGGGCGCAGAGTTCCGTATGCCCGGTATAAGGACGGCCCGTGCCGGGCTCGTGGTGCCGCCGGGCGGCGATCACCGGCAATTGAAGTGGGTGATGGTCGGACAATCGTGATAGTCACTACCTCCACGAGGGGGCGTGATCGACGACCGCTCCGTCGATCGCGTACGACAAGGGGTGGGGAAGCATGGCGGTGCTCCGGGCCATGGGCCGGACGCTGGGGAGACTGACGGGCCGGGCGCCCGCGCGGCTGGTCGAGGACTACGACGATCCCGAGCTGCCGGTGGTGCGCGAAGCCGCGGCCGCCGCCGACTGGGACCTCGTACAGCAGATGGTCCTGGGCCGGGCCGAGAAAAACGACGGACGGGCCCTGATGATCTGGGCCGTCGCCGAAACTCCGGGCGTCGAGCGGTGGATCCCGAAGGTCATCGAGGCCGAGCCCGATGCGGCACTGCCCCGGCTCATCGGCGGCTTCCGCCAGATCAGCTGGGGCTGGGAGGCCCGCACCGGAGCCTGGGCCAAGCATGTGTCGCGCGAGCAGTTCCAGACCTTCCACGAGCGGCTGCGTACCGGCGAGGAGTGGCTCTTCGAGGCGGCGGAGCGCGCACCGGACTGGGTCGCGCCCTGGCACGGCCTGCTGACCACCGGCCGCGGACTCCAGGTGGGGCAGGCCGTGGCCCACCGCCGGTTCCAGGCGGCGATCCGGCGCGATCCGCACCACTTCGGCGTGCACATCTCCCATATGCAGCAGGTGTGCGAGAAGTGGGGCGGCTCCCACGAGGCCATGCACGAGTTCGCGCGGACATCGGCCTTCAAGGCCCCCGCCGGGACCTGGTTCGGCGGACTGGTCGCCGACGCGCATATCGAGCAGTGGCTCCGGCTCGAAGGCGGCGCGGACGACGCGTACATCGTGCGCCCCGAGGTGACGGCCTCCTTGAACGAGGCCGCCGACCACTCCTACCGGCACCCCGACTTCGACCCCGAGGGGCCCGGTGTCAACGTGCTCAACTCCTTCGCCATGGCCTTCTCGCTGAACGAGGAGCCGGAGGCGGCCCGGGAGGCCTTCGCGGCGACCGAGGGCCGTGTCACGGAATCCCCCTGGCACTACCTGAACGGCAGCGATCCCGTGGATTCGTACAAGAGGATGCGCTCGGCCGCCGGACGCTGAGCGCGGGCCCGCCGCGTACCGGACGGCGGACGCTCCCCTGTTGCCGGTACGGACCGGGTCAAGGCCCGTACCCGTACCCGTACCGACGCCCCACGACGCCCTGCGACGACGTTCGACGCCCCGATTCACGGAAAGACACGGCACAGGTGACCGACTCCCCGACGTCCCACACCTTCCAGGTCGACCTGCGCGGTCTGGTCGACCTGCTCTCCCACCACCTCTACTCCAGCCCCCGCGTCTACCTCCGCGAACTGCTCCAGAACGCCGTCGACGCGATCACCGCCCGGCAGCGGGCGACCCCCGGCGCACCCGCCGCGATCACCGTCAGGACCGGGGACGTCCTCACCGTCACCGACACCGGCATCGGGCTCACCGAGGCTGATGTCCACCGCTTCCTCGCCACCATCGGACGCAGCTCCAAGCGGACCTCCGGCGGCGGTGTCGACGGCGCCGGGATCGACGCCGACCGGGGCGACTTCATCGGCCAGTTCGGCATCGGTCTCCTCGCCTGCTTCGTCGTCGCCGACGAGATCACCGTCCTCAGCCGCTCCGCCGCCGACCCGGCGGCACCCGCCGTGGAGTGGCGCGGCCACGCCGACGGCCGCTACACCATCCGTACCCTGCCCGCCTCCGCCGTCCCGGAGCCCGGCACCACCGTCCGGCTCGTGCCCCGCGCCGACAACGCCGAGTGGACCGAACCCGGCCGCGTGGTGTCCCTGGCCCGCCACTACGGCGCCCTGCTGCCGTACCGGGTCACCGTCACCGACGCCCGCGGCGAAACCCACCGGATCGACGAGACCCCGCCCTGGGACCGGCCCCACGCCTCCCCGCTGGCCCGCCGCGAAGCCCTGACCGCCCACTGCCGCGACCTCTTCGACTTCACCCCGCTCGACACGATCGAACTGGACCTCCCCGCCGCCGGACTCCGCGGCGTCGCCTACGTCCTGCCCACCGCCGTCGTCCCCGGCCGCCACTCGGGCCACCGGGTCCACCTCAAAGGCATGCTCCTCACCGACCAGGCGCCGGAGCTGCTCCCCGAATGGGCGTTCTTCGTCCGCTGCGTCATCGACACCACCAGCCTGCGGCCCACCGCGTCCCGGGAAGCGCTCTACGAGGACGGCACCCTCTCCGCCGTACGGGACGCCCTCGGCGAGCGGATCCGCGACTGGCTCACCGGGCTCGCCGCCCGCGACCCCGCCCTGCTGCACCGCTTCATCGACGTCCACCACCTCGCGGTCAAGGCGCTCGCCCGCTACGACGACGAACTGCTCCGCATCGTGCTGCCGTGGCTGCCGTTCGAGACCACGGACGGCCAGGTCACCCTGGAGGTGTTCACCAGGACCCACGCCACGGTCCTGGTCACCCGCAGCGTGGAGGAGTTCCGGCAGGTCGCGCCCATCGCGTCCGCCGTCGGCATGGGCGTCGTCAACGGCGGCTACACCTACGACCGCGATCTGGTGCACCGGCTGCCCGAGATCCGCCCCGGCACCGCCGTCGCCGACCTCGACCCGCTGACCGTCACCGCCCATCTCGACGCCGTCGACCCGGCCGCCGAACTGCGCGCCGCGGCCTTCCTCACCGTCGCCCGGGAGACCGTCGGCGCCCACGACTGCGATGTCGTGCTCCGCGCCTTCCAGCCCGTCACCGCGCCCGTCCTGCTCATCGACAACCGGGAGGCCCGCCACGAGCGGACCCGGTCCGGACTGGCCGCCGACAGCGACGGGCTGTGGGCCGACATCCTCGGTTCACTGCGCCGGGAGACCCCGCCCGCCCAGCTCGTGCTCAACCATCTCAACCCGCTGGTACGGCAGGCCGTGACGATCACCGAACGCGGTCTCGCGGTCACCACCGCCGAAGCCCTCTACGGCCAGGCCCTGCTGCTCAGCCGCCGCCCGCTGCGGGCGAGTGAGAACGCGCTGCTCACCAGGGCCTTCACCGGCCTGCTCACCCACGCCATGCACCATCCGGGCACGGCGGCACCCGGCTCCGAGCCCCGGAAGGAACTGTAGATGCTGGACACCCCCGAGGCCGTGGTCGAGGCGCTGCGCGAGAACAGCGGCCGACCCCATGGACTCCAGCGCACCGTCACCGCCGAGGAACTCGTCGAGGCCGCCGGGGCGTTCGAGAAGCCCGATGTCCTCGTCACGGCCCTGATGGAGCTGATGACGGCGTACGACGTGACCGGCGAGCACCGCAAATCGCCCGTCGCCTTCGCCCGGCTGCTCAAGCTCCGGGAGAGCGACCCGGACGAGTTCAGCGAATGGGAGGCCGCCCAGATCCACCACCGCTCCTTCTGGGTCACGCTCTCCCTGCTCCAGGTCCCCGAAGTGCCGCTGGCCACCGTCGACGCCTGGGTCGCGCAGACGCGGGAACGCTTCACCGCCGCCGGGCACGGCCTCCAGCCGGTGGCCGCCGCCCGCTACCAGATCGCCGCCCACACCGGCACCGGTACGGACGACGCGTACGACCTCTGGGCCACCCGGCCCCGTACCGAACACAGCGACTGCGGACCCTGCGAACTCCGCCGCATCGGCGCCCACCGGCTGCTCACCGGCGACGACACCGCCGCCCTCGAAAGCTGGCGGCCCGTCCTGGACGGCTCCGCCGAGTGCACCGAGGAGCCCGCGATGACCCGGGCACTCGCCCTGCTGCCGCTGCTCCGCACCGGCCGTGCGGACGAGGCTCGTTCCCACCACCTCGCCGGCTACCGGCAGGTCCGCGGGAACACCGGGATGCCGGCGGAGGTCGGACTGCACCTGGAGTTCTGCGCGCTCTCCCGCAACGAGGGGCGCGGGCTGGAGATCCTCGCGGAGAACCGGCCGCTGTTCGAGGCGGCCGGGGCCCCGCTGTCCCGGCTCGGCTTCCTCACCGGTACGGAGCTGCTGCTCGCCCGGCTGGCCGCCGACGGGCACGGCGACACCCCCGTCGCGGGCCCGCCCGGCCGGAACTGGACCGTGGCGGCGCTCCTCACCGAGGTCCGTACCGAGGCCGAGGGGCTCGCCGCCGCCTTCGACGCCCGCAACGGCACCACCGCCGTCGGCGACCGGCGGCGGGCCCGGCTCGACCGGACCCCCCTGCTGGACGAGCCGCTGCCGCTCGGCCTGCGGACCTCCCTCGCCCGGACCACCGCACCCCCGGTGCCCGTGGAAGCTCCCGCCGCCCCGGCCGACTTCGCGGGCCTGGTGCGCGAGGCCCGCAGACAGGACGCCCTCGGCCACCCCGCGTCCGGCAGGCTGTGGACCCTGGTCGCCGAACGTCTGGCCGCGGGCGGGAACACCCCGCACGACGACGGCATCGGCCCGGCGGAACTGCTGGAGGCCGAACTTGCCGAGCAGAGCGCCAACCGGCTGCTGGGGAACGACGAAGCCGCCGGGGCCGTCGTGGAACTGGAGCGGGCGGCCGAGCTGTACGAGGACCTGGGGCTGCACTGGCAGGCGCTGAGCGCCCGGGCCCGGGTGATCACCTGGGGCCCGCAGGACACGACCGCCGCCGGGGACTCCGACGACGGCTCCGGCCGGGTCGCCGCGATGGAGCAGCTTGTCCAGGAGGCTTCGGTCGTGCTGGACCGGGTCCCGCTGACGGGCGGGAACCCGGCCGAGGCGGAGGGTTTCCTCGGCGCCGACACGGCCGTCGAACGCACCCTCTGCTACGGCGGCGTCCTGTTCTGCCTGGCCTTCACCGCGTACCGGGCGGCCGCGCGGCAGCTCCCGGAGCCCGGCGGGGCCGCCATGGCGAAGCTGGAGGAGCACACCGGGACCCTCCGGGCCGAGGCGGAGCGGCTGTCGCTGCCCCACCAGGTCGCCAACGCCCGCCAGTTCCTGGCCGATGTGGCCGCCAGGAGCGGCGATACGGCCCGCGCGGAGAAGGAGTTGCGGGCGGCGCTGGAGGACGTGGCCGCCTCCGAACGGCCCTGGCGCGCGGGACGGCCGCGGCTCCAGCTCGCGCAGGGCCTGATGGGGGACGGCCGGTACGAGGAGGCCGCCGAGCTGGTGCACCGGGCGATCACCGACGCGAGCCGTTACGGCGACGACGAGTTCGCCTTCGCCGGTGCGTACACGCTGCTCGGGCACGCGGTGTCCCACCTCGGTGACCACGGCGGCGCGGTACGCCATCTCGCGGAGGCGGCCGCGCGGCACGACCGGGACGCCGAACACGACGAGGCCGCGGCGGTCCGGCTCCAGCTGGCGGACGTCCTGACGGAGTCCGGCCGGCCGGACGAGGCGGTCGCCGTCATGGAGTCCGTACTGTCCGGTGCCGAAGGCATCACCCTCGACCAACGGGTGCTCGCCCAGGCCCGGCTGAACCTGGCCCGCGGTCTGCGGGAGCTGGGCGAGTTCCGGCCCGCGGCCGAGGAGTTCCTGCTGCTGGCGGACGCCGTCGCCGGCTGGGAGGACGACCGTCCGATCCAGACCCTGGTGGCGGGGGAGGCGGCCGTCACGCTGGCGCTGGCCGACCGCTGGGACGCGGCGGGCACGGCGTACGAACGGGCCCTCGCGGCCCACGCGGAGGCGCCGAACCCGCCGCTGATGACGGAGATGCTGCGGGAGTTCGCCCGCCTCACCGTGGAGTCCCGCGGCGACGAGGGTGTGACGGACGCGCTGGCCCATCTGGCCCGCGCCGACGACATCGTGGCCGCCGCCGGTTCCGGCGATCTCAGCGCCTGGTACGAACGGGGCAGCACCCACTACCGCCGGGCCCGCATCCTGGCCGGGGCGGAACGCTTCCCGGAGGCCCTCACCGAGGCGGAGTCGGCGATCGCGGCCCACGAGGAGGGCGGCGAGGCGGCCGAGGCCCCGCGCGCGGAGGCGGTCCGGATCGCGGCCCTCATCGAGGGCAACGGCCTGGAACGCCGGGACGACGCGATCGCCCGCCTGACGACGGCGATAGCCCGCTGCCGCAAGGCGGACCTGGACCAGGCGGTCCGGATCCTGGAGGAGCTGCGCCAGAGCTATATGGACCGGGGGTAGGGATCAGACGGGCGGGTTGCCCGGCGGGGACTTGGGGGTGGGCTTGGGCGGATGCGGCCCGGGGTCGGGCGGGAGCTGCGGCTTCGGCTTCCCGTGCTTGCCCATCTCCAACTTCCGCTCGGTGAGCCGGTAGATCCCGAGGGGAGGGAACAGCACCACCCTGGCCGGGTAGTTGCCGTCGGCGCAGGGCAGGCAGAGGAGATCGCGCCCTTCCGCCGTGTCCCGAACCGTGGCGACGGGTGTGTTCCAGCAGGCTTCGCAGATCACGGGCTGGCTCCGGGTGCGGTGGTGAGGGCGTCGGTGATGTGCTCGGGGCAGGTGGTGCGCCCGGGCCGCACTTCGACGGGCGCGGTGGTGGCCCGCCCGCAGACGCAGCAGGCGGCGGTGACCGGTTCCGGGGCCCTGGCCAGCAGGCCTTCGAGCCGGATCCCGTGGGCCGCGACGATGACCCTGCGACGACGTGCCCGGGCCCGGAGGACAGCCTGTGCCTGGTCTTTGTCGGGGCTGGTCCAGGGCCGGGTCCAGGGATCGGTACGCAGTGGCGGTGCCGGGACGAGGACGACGACGTGGGTCGGCGGGTTGAGGAAAGTCCGTAACCGGTTGAGGACCCGGTGGATAAGGTTCCGCATACGACGGATCAGCTCCTTGCACAGCTGGTTGGTTGAGCCCCGATGGACCGTGGCTGCGGTCTGTCGGGGCGCTTCTGTGTACGTGGCTTGGGTGGTCCCGGCCCCGTGCCGGGGGTCGTGTGCGGGGCCGGGACCTGTGTCCCGTACGCGGGGCATTGGGGGCTGCGGCGCGTACGGGAGCCTTCAGCGCCCGGTGCGCTGGGGGATCTTGCGCGGGGCGGGGCAGTCGGGATGCGCGTACAGCGACGGCCGTGCCCCGGAGGCGGAGAACCCGACCATGACGAGGTTCTCCTCGGCCCGCTCTACGGGCTGGTCGCAGTAGACGCAGTACTCCGGTACTGAACCAAGGTCGAGAGATGGGCTATTGGGCACCTTCAACCTCCCTGGAGTCCACTGCCGAGGCGTTGTTGGGAGTCCTGTCCGGGCAGATCGAACCGCCACAGGTGCAAGGGGGCCAGGAGTTTGTGACATCGACCTGTTCAATCGGCGTGCACACCGCACGGCTCTCCTCACGGTGACGTTGATCGCTACGCTGCATTTGTCGACTCCATCTCAGTCGTCCAAGCCCCCGGGCCCTGCCAGGCTGCGGGGGCTCCTTTGCGGCGGAAGACCCGTCCCGACCGGGAGTGGGCTCCGGTCGGGACGGGCGTTTTGGTGACGGCCTCGCCAGGTTCTGCACAGTGAAGGTAGACCAGTAGCTATCACTAGCGCTACTAGTAGCGCTATATATGCACTTCGCTTACCCTCTAACGTGTAGCGCTGCACCCTGTATGGACGGGTCCAGCACACTCAGAGGGAAGGGAGACCGGGCATGGCCCAGGTGGGATACGCGGCCATCGCGGCGCACTACCGCCAACAGATTCAGGACGGAGCACTGGCACCAGGCGATGTGATGCCGTCGCTGCGCGAGGTGTGCGAACAGTTCAACGTCGCCAACACGACCGCGAACCGTGCGTATCGCGTCCTCAAGATGGAAGGGCTGACCCTGCCGAAGCCAGGCGTCGGCACCGTTGTCGCCGGACTGATCAGCAACAACATCTCCGCACGCGTCCGTCTGCATCAGCACACTGGTACGGCCCTCGGCGGCGGGGAGACTTCCCGAGTCCTGGAGACAGGCACGGTTGGCGCCGACGAACTCGTCGCCCCGCGGCTCGATGTCGCTCCAGGCACTCCGGTCCACGTCCGTCGGCGGATCGTCAGCCGTAACGGCACACCAGTGCACCTCAGCAGCTCCTACTACCCCGCCTACGTCATTGCCGCCACACCGGAACTGACGGAGCCGGTGTCCACCGGCGGATCGCGCGAACTCGCCGCGGAACGCCTCGGCGTGGAACAGGACTACGTCCTGGAGGAGGTGACGTCCCGCCTGCCGACTGTTGTGGAGAAGGAGGCACTGGGGCTTGACCGCCAGAGACGTCGTCGTAACCCAGGTCGTTCGGACCGTCTACCTTGCGGACGGCCGTGTGGTCGAGGTTGCCGTCAAGGTCTCCGGTGGCTCCACCATCCTGCGGTGGATCACCAATCTGGGCGAGCAGTAGGAGAACCGGCGCCGGACGTCACCAGGTCGCGGGTGGGCTGACCTGAACCGACGCACAGCGCCACGACTTCCAATCGCCGGGCATCCGCGTACGGTCACAAGGCCGTGAGCGGGTGCCCGGCCGGTGGGGACGAAGGAGAGCCGTGGGATCGGATTCTTCCCGGCAGCTACCGGACGTAGCGCTGTCCTGCTGTCCCCCACGCACCCTGTCGGACTCGGAATCCTCGGGACCGGCCGCAGTACGCTCCGTCCATGCCCGAGAACGAGCAGGAACAGCGGATGGCGCGGCCACGCACAGCATCGGGTGCGCTCTTCTTCGACGCCTACGGGCGGGTTCTGCTGGTGAAGCCCTCGTACAAACCCCTGTGGGAGATTCCCGGCGGCTATATCGAGCAGGGCGAGTCACCGCTGGCGGCCTGTCGGCGGGAGGTCGAGGAAGAACTCGGCATCACCCCGGACATCGGCCACCTCCTGGTCGTCGACTGGGCGCCGAGCCCCGCCGAAGGCGACAAGACGCTTTACATCTTCGACGGTGGTGAACTCGGCCCTGGCGATACGACGTCGATCAGGCCCGCCCCGCAGGAACTCCTGGCCGCCGAGTTTCAGTCCACCAACGCACTCGACCAACTCCTGATCCCACGTCTTGCCCGCCGCGTCAAACAAGCGATCGCTGCCCGGGAAATCGGCCGCACCCACTATCTCGAACACGGCGAACAACCCCTCGGGCAGCCCGTCGGGACGGGCCACTAAGCCGGATGTACGAATGGGAGCCGTACGCCCGCATTCCTCTCGGCAGCTAGTCACGATGTAGCGCTGTCGTCCTAGCCGGACGAGGCCGCCGGGGGCGCGGCGTTCGACGTGTTCGCGCGCCTCGCGGGTAGCTCCGGCATTACCACCGGAGCCGATCCCCGTCCCACTAGAGTGGCGCCGCACGTTCCGCCCACCGAGGAGGACCCCATGCGCCGCCGTACCCTGCTCACCGCCGCAGGCACGGCTGTGCCCGCCTCCCTGCTTCTGGCGATCGACGACGCGCTCGCCCTCACCCCCGCGCCCACGGGTGAACCCACGCCGGTCGACCTCCGACTCGCCCGTGCCCGGCATCTGTGGGACACCGGTCGGCACACCTCACTCCTGGCCGAGCTGCCCGGCCTGATCGGCGACGCCCACCAGGCTGCCCGCACCCACACCGCCGTGGACCACGCCCGGCTCTCCGCCTGTTACAGCCTCGCCACCCAGGTGCTGGGGAAGATCGGCCGCTACGAACGGGCCCGGCTCACCGCCGACCGCGCCACCACCTACGCCGATCTGTCCGGCTCCCCCATCGCCTCCGCCGCAGCAGCCCGCGAGCTGTCGATCGTCCTGCGCCACCAGGACCAACCAGCCGCCGCCCAGCGCCTGGTCCTCGCCGCGCTCGCCGAGATCGAGGCCACCGGCCTGACCACCGGCGCGCAGACGGCGGCGTACGCGCAGATGCTGTGCACCACCGCCTACACGGCCGCCCGGGGAGGCGACGACACCCAGGCCCTGGCGATGATCACTGAAGCCCGGCGGGCCGCCCGGCGGCTCCCCGCCACCGCGCCGAAGGACCGCCTCTTCCGCATCTCGCCCGCCGCGGTCGATCTCTACGCCGTCGGTGTCCACTGGGCCCTCGGCGACGCCGGCGCTGCACTGGAGGCCGGGCGACACCTGCGGCCCGGCCAGTTCCCCACCCCTGAACGCACCAGCCGGATGCACACCGACCTCGCCCGCGCCTGGTGGCAGTACGGCAAACCGGAACAGACCGCCCGTGAACTCCTCGCCGCACTTCGGGTCAGCCCCGCCGAGGTCCGCGACCGCCCGTCCATCCGTACGATCGTCGGCTCTTTGTCCACCCGGCACCCCCACACGCCCGGCGTCCGCGAACTGGCACGCGCGCTCAACCGCTGACCGACAGCACCGGATCCGGGGCGGGCTCTCCGGCCCGCGCTGTCCGTGGAGGAAACCGGCCCCGCCTCCCTACGTACACCCGCAGGACCGCCGGATGACCAGCCCCGAAGGGAACTGCCGCACCCGGTCGCGGCGGGAGCCCGGGATGCGGAGGCTGTCGTCCAGGACCAGGTCGACCGCCGCGCGGGCCATCGCCGGGCGGTCCGAGGCGACCGTCGTCAGCGGCGGGTCCGTCAGATGGGCTTCCTTGACGTCGTCGAAGCCGGCCACCGCCAGCTCGCCCGGCACGTCGATCCGCAGCTCCCGCGCCGCCCGCAGCACGCCGATCGCCTGGTCGTCCGTCGAGCAGAAGATCGCGGGCGGGCGGTCGGGGCCCGACAGCAGCTTCAGCGCGACCTGGTAGGCGTCGTAGCGGTTGAACGGCGCCTGGAAGAGGCGGCCCTCCACCGGCTTGCCGGACTCCAGCATCGCCCGCCGCCAGCCCTCGACGTGGTCGGTGACCGGGTCGCCGACGGGCGGGGTGTCGTCGGGGCCGCCGAGGCAGGCGACGTACGGGTGGCCGTGCTCCAGCAGATGGCGCGTCGCGAGCTGGGCGCCCCCGATATCGTCCGTGACGACCGCGACGTCGTCGATGGCCTCGGGGCGCTCGTGCAGCAGCACGACCCGCGCCTCCCACGCCTCGATTTCGGCCGCCGCGCTCTCCGTCAGGCCCTGGCTGACCAGGATCAGTCCGGAGACCCGCATCCCGAGGAACGCCCGCAGATAGTGGACCTCCCGCTCACGGCGGTAGTCCGAATTGCCGACCAGGACCATCTTCCCGCGCTCCGCCGCGGCCTGTTCGACCGCGTGCGCCATCTCCGCGAAGAACGGCTGCCGGGCGTCGGGAACGACCATCCCTATGAGATCGGTACGGCGCGAGGCCATCGCCTGGGCGACCCGGTCCGGGCGGTACCCCAGCTCTTTGATCGCGGCGAGGACGCGCTCGCGCGTGGCCGGGGCGACCGGCCGGGGTCCGTTGTTGATGACGTAGCTGACGACGGCGGTCGAAGTCCCCGCCAGTCGCGCAACGTCGTCCCGCGTCACCTTGGCCACGCGCGGCAGTCTACGCGGGGTGACCCTCTTCTGGGCAGGTCGTCGGGGGTTTCTCACAGGCCGGACGGACCCGGCCCGCACGGGCCGGTGACTACTCTCCGGTACCGGCGCCCGCGGGGGCCGCTGCTTGGGTCCTCGCCTTGTTACGGGCCGCCGGGCCGGTCTCCGCGGCCGCCGCCTCCCGGTCCACCTTCTCCGGCACCACGAAGCGGTAGCCCACATTCCGGACGGTGCCGATCAGCGATTCGTGCTCCGGCCCCAGCTTCGCCCGCAGCCGCCGCACATGGACGTCGACCGTCCGCGTACCGCCGAAGTAGTCGTAGCCCCAGACCTCCTGGAGCAGCTGGGCCCGGGTGAAGACCCGCCCCGGGTGCTGCGCCAGATATTTGATCAGTTCGAACTCCTTGAAGGTCAGGTCCAGCACCCGGCCCTTCAGCTTCGCGCTGTACGTCGCCTCGTCGACCGAGAGATCGCCGTTGCGGATCTCCATCGGGGAGTCGTCGGCACCTGCCTGCGCGCGGCCCAGCGCCAGCCGCAGCCGGGCCTCGACCTCCGCCGGGCCTGCCGTGTCGAGCAGGACGTCGTCGATGCCCCAGTCCGCGGTGACCGCCGCGAGCCCGCCCTCGGTCACCACCAGCACCAGGGGACAGCCGGGACCGGTCGAGCGCAGCAGCTGGCAGAGAGACCGCACCTGCGGCAGATCGCGCCGCCCGTCGACCAGGATCACGTCGGCGCCGGGGGTGTCCACCAGCGCCGGGCCCTCGGCCGGGGCCACCCGCACGTTGTGCAGCAGCAGCCCGAGCGCGGGCAGCACCTCCGTCGACGGCTGGAGGGCGTTCGTCAGAAGCAGCAGGGAACTCATCGCGCCTCACCCACCCGGGCCCCGCGCGGGCCGCCCGTCACGGCGGGTGCTCCGGCGGGTCGGTCGGTCCCGCTCGTACTCCGGTCGTGCGCGGTTTGCTCGTCCATGACGTCGGTTTCCTCCTCGGTCCCTGCGAGGACGCGGGTCGTGCGGCTCCGGCCGGCCTGCCGGTTCACCTGCTCGTAACAACAGGCCGGAAACGCAAAAGGACCCGGGGGCTGCATCGCCCGGATCCTCATTCCCAGCACAATAGCCCACATGCGCTCCGAGCCAGAGGGCCGATTTCACACTGTGGACGTCGATCCGGTCACGTCCGGGGTCCGGCGCGCGCAGCTCCGGACCTCCGATGGTGTCCGTATTGAGGCGTTTTATCAACCGTATCGCCGTCCGGTGGCGGCCGGGAGTCCCTCGGAACCGGGCCCCGCCATCGTCGTCGCGCACGGGTTCACCGGCTCCCTCGACCGCCCCGCCATCCGCCGGGCGGCCGGTGCCTTCGCCGCCCACGCGGCCGTGGTGACCTTCTCCTTCCGAGGTCACGGCGGTTCCGGCGGCCGCTCCACCCTCGGCGACCGGGAGGTGCTCGACCTGGCCGCGGCCATCGGCTGGGCCCGCGCGCAGGGGCATCCGCGGATCGCCACTGTCGGCTTCTCCCTGGGCGGCTCGGTGGTGCTCCGCCATGCGGCCCTCTACTCCGCCGGACGCGGGGGGCGCACTGAGGCACGTACGGACGCCGTGGCCGCCGTGAGTGCTCCCGCGCGCTGGTACTACCGGGGTACGCCCCCGATGCGCCGGGTCCAGTGGATGATCTCCCACCCCCTCGGCCGGGCCGTGGGCCGCTACGGGCTCCGCACCCGTATCGACGAACGCGACTGGGATCCCGTCCCGCTCTCCCCGGTGGAGGCCGTTCCGCTGATCGCCCCCACCCCGCTGCTGATCGTCCACGGCGACCGCGACGCGTACTTCCCCGTCGACCACCCCCGCATGCTCGCCGCCGCCGGACCGGCCGAACTCTGGCTGGAACCGGGCATGGGCCATGCGGAGAGCGCGGCCGGCGACGACCTGCTGGAACGCCTCGGGGTCTGGCTGACGGACCGTGCCGCATCCGCCGATGGCCCATGATGGAGGCCCACGAAGGACGGACCAGACAACCAGACGGTGACGAGGGGAGCTGCGCATGCCGGCGGGGACCATCCGCTACTGGGCGGCGGCCAGGGCGGCGGCCGGGGTCGCGGAGGAGCCGTACACGGCACGCACACTGGCCGACGCGCTGCACGCGGTGCGCGAACGCCACCCCGGCGAGTTGACCCGGGTGCTCAAGAGCTGCTCGTTCCTCGTCGACGGCGCTCCCGTCGGGGCGCGTGACCATCAGACCGTACGGCTTGCGGAGGGCGGCACGGTCGAGGTGCTGCCGCCGTTCGCAGGAGGGTGAATCCGGACAGCATGAGCAGCGACCAGCAGTATCCGTACGATCCGAGCGACCCGTACGCGCCGCGCCGGACCGGACCGGGCGGCGAGCCGTACGACGCGTACCCGGACGGCCCGGCGCCGGGTTACGGCTATCCGCAGCCCGGACCGGCGCAGCAGCCTGCTTCCGGCGGCTACGGGTACCCGCAGGCCCCGCAGCCGCAGCAGCCCGCGCAGACCTGGGAGGGCGAGACCTGGGACACCCAGTACCAGCCTGGCCTGCCGACGCTGAACGAACCGCCCGCCGCCGGTGCGGCCCCGGCTGAGGAAACGGCACTGCTCCCGCCGGTGCCCCCGGCGGGAGCACCCGCCGCGCCGTCCGGTGGCTACGGCCCCGGTGGCGGTGGCGGTACGGGTCCGGGCTTCGGTCCCGGTCCGTCCGGTGGCTTCGGAGCGCCCGCCGGGACCGGCTACGGACCCGGCTACGCACCCGGTTCCGGCTACGGGCCCGGCACGGGTGCCGGAGCCCCGGCAGGCAACGGCTTCGGTCCGGTTACGGGTACGGGCGCGGGGCCGGGCTACGGGCCGGGCGCCGGTACGCATCCGGCTGCGGGGCCGGGCTACGGAGCCGGGCCCGCCGCCGAGACCGCCTACCTCCCGCCCGTACCGCCCGCCCCTTCCCATTCCCACGGATACCCCGGCGACGGCAACGGCGCGGGTTCCTACGGCTACCCGCCCGCGTCCGCCGCCGCGGAGACCGCCTATCTGCCGCCCGTGCCCGCCGCCCCGGCGAGCGCCGCGGAGGAGACGGCCTATCTGCCCCCCGTACCGCCCGTTTCAGCCGCCGCGGAGACCGCGTACCTTCCGCCCGTACCGCCGGGACCCTCGGGCCGTGGCCCCGCCGCGCCGCCCGGGCCGCCGCCCGCGCCCGCTTCGGCCGCCGCCGAGACCGCCTATCTGCCGCCGGTGCCGTCCGGCCCCGGGCCGGGCAACCCGCCCGCCCCCGGCTACGGCTATCCGCCCCCGCCCTCCTACGGCGGCCCCGCCGCAGGCGCACCGTCCGCCCCCGGCTACGGCTACCCGCCCGCCCACGCCGCCCCCGGGTACGGCGCCCCCGCCGCATCCGCTTCCGCCGACGCGCAGAGCGGCGCCCGCCCCCTGCCGCCCGAGGCACCGACTGGGCGGCGGGCCCGGCGGGTGGGCATCACGCCCGCCACCCCTCCCGCCGCACCTGCCGCCCCCGCGGCCCCCGCCGCGTCCGGCGGCTACAGCACGCCCACGACCACCGGCAACGCCCGGATCACCGACGCCCAGCGGGCCCGCGCCGAGGGCCGGTCGCCGATCATCCCGCCCGGTATCCAGCCCGCCGGGCTCACCGCCCTGCTCGGTCTGCTGCTCGCCGCCGGTGCGGCCATCGGCCCGTACGGACTCCTGGTCCCGCTGGTCCTGCTCCAGGCGGTCACCGCCGCGGGCTGGTTCCGGCTGAACGGTATGTGGCCCGCCCGCCAGGGCATCGCCCTCGCCTTCGCCGGGGGGCTCGTCGCGGACGCCGTCCTGCTGGCCGTCGGCCGGGAGCACGGGCCGGCCGCCATCCTCGGCACCCTCGGTGTCTGGGTGCTGATCACCGTCGTGCTCCAGCTCCGCAGCCACGCCCCGCCGGACGAGCGGATGCAGGGCCTGCTGGCGACCGTCGCGTCCGCCGCGTTCGCCGTGCTCGCGGCCGGGCATCTCGCGGCCTCCGCCGATGCGGCCGTCGTCGGCGGGATCGCGGTCGCCGTGGCCGTGGCCGCCCGCGCGCTGCCCGTACCGCCGGCCGCTTCCGTCGTGCTCGCCCTGCTGGCCGCGGCCGGTGCGGGTGTCGCGGCGGGCGGGCTGACCGGGCTCGGTGCCGAGGGCGCGCTGCTCGGCCTGGCGGCGGGCGGGCTCGCGCTGGTGGGCCTGCGGGTGGCGAGCTACGACTATCCGTCGCGGTTCGTCCACTTCACCGCCGGGGTCGCCCTGCCCCTGACCCTCGCCGCCCCCGCGGTCTATCTCGTCGGACGCATCCTGGCCTGACCCTGGGCCCCTCACCCCTGTTCACCCCCGTACCCCGGCCCGCCGGGTGCGGGGGTGAGCCGTACCACCCCGCCCTCCCCACCGGAACCATCGTTCCCGGCCGTACGTCGTTGACTGGGGAGTGTCCGCAAAGTAGCGCCGTCCGCCCGGAGGGCGTCGCGGGCCGGGCGGGACTTTGCGGACACTCCCCAGGCCCCGCTCCCGGGGCCGTTCGCCTTCGGCCGCCCCGCCGGCCGGGCGAGTCCGTACGAGGAGGGGCACCGGACCGTGCGCGCGCTGCGAATATCCCTGATTACCGCCGTCGTCCTCGGCGGCCTGTTCGTCGCCGCCGACCGCGTCGCCGTGAACATGGCCGAGTCCGAGGTGGCGGAACGGGTCAAGACCAGCCAGGGCCTGGCCAGGACACCCGACGTCTCCATCAACGGCTTTCCGTTTCTGACCCAGGTCGCGGGCAAGAAGCTCGACGGGGTCGACGTCACCCTGAAGAGCGTCACCGCCTCCGCCGACGGCCGCCCGGTGAACATCACCGACGTCCGGGCCGAACTCGGCGATGTGAAGATCAACAGCGATTTCTCGTCGGCCGTCGCGGGCACCGCGGACGGTTCGGGCCGGATCTCGTACGAGGACCTCACCCGGGCCGCGCCCCGGGGCGCCACCATCGGTTACGCGGGCCCCGAGCGCGCCGCCAAGGGCCAGGTGAAGGTCAGCGGTTCGCTGCTCGACGTACTGAAGGGCGCGGGCAAGGACCCCGGCCGCTTCGAGTCCCTGCTGAAGCAGGACGTCACCGTCTACAGCTCGGTCGAACTCCGCGAGGGCGGGACGGTACGGCTGCGCACCGAGACCCTGCCCGGTCTCTCCGTACCCGGGCTCGACGGCATGCTCCGGGACGTCCTCGACTACGACCTCAAGCTGACGGGCCTGCCGAAGCCGGTGACCCTGGACCGGGTCACCGCGGAGGAGGAGGGGCTGAAGTTCTCCGGGGCGGGCCGGGGCGTCTCCCTGGTCGGCTGAGCCCGCCCGCTCCGGGAGTCCGGGCAGGACCCCGCTCCGGGAGTCCGGACAGAATCCGGCCCCGGGAGTCCGGGCTGGACCTACCGGGGGAGGGAGAGGGCGACGAGCCGGGCGGGATATGTGCCCGCGAGCCGCAGCGGCGGTTGCACCGGGGTCACCTGGGCCGCCGGCTCCGCGCCCTCCAGAGTGCTGATGATCGTGCAGGCGAGGCCGGCGGCTTCGTCCCCGGGCACTCCGGAGGCCGTCAGCTCCTCCCGTACCAGCCCCTGCCGGTGGTCGAAGGCCGCGCCCGCCGCCCGCTGGATGTCGGGAAGCCGCCCGGCCGTCCCGAGGGCGGTCGCCGTCACCGGGCAGCCGTCGGCCCGGTCGGAGTCCCGCAGCCCCTCGGCGAGGCCCACGGCGGGCCGCATGCTGAGACGCCGCTGTCCACCGGTCAGAAGGGGGAGGGCGCGGGAGATCGCCGGGACGGCCCCGGGACCTGCTCCGTATGGTCATGATTCCGTATCATGGACGATTGGGTCTCACCATATGACACGCCGGTGACAGCATGCCCGGTACGTCCCTACGATCGGACGCATGAAGCAGCGACAGGCGGATCTCACGAAGCGGCGGGCAGTAGACCTGTGCCGCGTCGCCGCCATGCTCTGTCGCGCCGTCTGAGCGGGAGTTCGCTCCCGGCACCCCTGGCCCTTCGACCGCTGAACCGCTGATCAGGGCCACCGCAGACTGTGCGGCACCCGTGCCCGCGTCCGTCGCCCGTCGTTCCGTGTCGCCACACCGTCCGTCACCGGCCGGCACCGCAGGCCACCGCCGTTCGCCGTCCGTACGCCGCACCGCATCGCACCGCACAGTCCAGCAAACCGCACCACCGGCCCGGTATCGCACCGCATCCCGGCGCGAACCCCGGACCATCCCCGGCACGAAGCCGCCGTAACTGCCCCGGAGGAGAAGGAACATGAGCCGCAGCGACGTCCTCGTAGACGCCGACTGGGTCGAGGCCCGCATCGACGACCCGAAGGTCGCGATCGTGGAGGTCGACGAGGACACGTCGGCGTACGACAAGAACCACATCAAGAACGCGATCCGGATCGACTGGACGAAGGACCTCCAGGACCCGGTCCGCCGCGACTTCATCGACCAGGAGGGCTTCGAGAAGCTCCTCTCGGCGAAGGGCATCGCGAACGACACCACCGTGGTCCTCTACGGCGGCAACAACAACTGGTTCGCGTCCTACGCCTACTGGTACTTCAAGCTCTACGGCCACCAGGACGTCAAGCTCCTCGACGGCGGCCGCAAGAAGTGGGAGCTGGACTCCCGGGACCTGGTCGACGGTTCGCAGGTGCCCGAGCGCGCCGCCACCGAGTACCGGGCCCAGGCGCAGAACCTGGCGATCCGCGCCTTCCGCGACGACGTCGTCGCCGCGATCGGCACCCAGAACCTGGTCGACGTCCGCTCCCCCGACGAGTTCAGCGGCAAGCTGCTCGCCCCGGCCCACCTGCCGCAGGAGCAGTCGCAGCGCCCCGGCCACGTGCCCAGCGCCCGCAACATCCCCTGGTCCAAGAACGCCAACGACGACGGCACGTTCAGGTCGGACGAGGAGCTGGCGAAGCTCTACACCGACGAGCAGGTCGACCTGGCCACGGACACCATCGCGTACTGCCGGATCGGTGAGCGTTCCGCCCTGACCTGGTTCGTCCTGCACGAGCTGCTCGGCGTGGAGAACGTCAAGAACTACGACGGTTCGTGGACCGAGTACGGCTCCCTCGTCGGCGTGCCGATCGAACTCGGCGCCGCCAAGTAATCCCCCCGCAACAACTTCTGGTCCGATCCGGCAAGCAGCAGTAGGAGAGCAGTATGTGTGGAGCGAAGGCCGGAGGGCCCGACGCCTCGACGATCAAGCCCGGCGAGACCACCATCCAGGGCCAGGTGACCCGTGACGGCGAGCCCGTGACCGGCTATGTCCGGCTGCTGGACTCGACCGGCGAGTTCACCGCCGAGGTGCCCACCTCGGCCACCGGCCAGTTCCGCTTCTACGCGGCCGAGGGCACCTGGACCCTGCGGGCGCTGGTGCCCGGCGGCACCGCGGACCGTACGGTCGTCGCCCAGCAGGGCGGGCTCGCCGAGGTCGCGATCGCGGTCTGAGCCGAGCGGACGGGCGGTACGCGGTAGGGCCGCGTACCGCCCCCTCCGTACGGCCGGGACGATCCGGCGTATACGGAACACAGCGGGCCGGAGGGCCGCACCCCGGGGGTTGGACGCCACTGGTCCGGGGTGCGGCCCTCCGGTCGTCCGCACCCGGGGCGCCGTGCCCGTACCCGCCGTACCCTGGACTTATGTATGCACGGCGGCGACGTGCCTATTTCCTGATGATGAGCGGATGCCTCGTCCTCTTCGTATCCGCCTGGGCGTTTGTACGCCTCTGGTCCGTTCCGGCCGCCGTCGCGATGTGCGTGGTCGCCATGGTCATCCCGCCGATCGCCGCGATGGTCGCCAACCGGCGCGGCCCGGACGACCGCTGGTGGGACGATCCGACCGGCGATCCGGAGTCCGACGCATGGTGGGACGAACTGGACGGCAAACGCCGCCCGCCCCACCCGGACGACCGCTCCGACGACCGCCCGGACCGCCCGAACCGCTCCGACGACCAGTGACATGAGTCCGTACGGGCTCGGTCAGTAGACGAGCGCCTGTACGCCGTCCCCCATCGCCTCCTGTACGAAGACCTGCGCCCCCGCGATCCGTACGCCCGCGAGCACATCCTCCGAGGTGATGTCACGCCGGGCCGCGCACTGGGTGCACAGGGTGATGCTGCCCGTCGCCAGTACGGCGTCGATCAGATCGGGCAGCGGCGCGGCGTGCGGCAGCTCGAACTCGGCGGCCCGTCCGGGCAGCGCGAACCACGAGGATTCGCCGGTCAGCCAGAGGGACACCTCGACCCCGCTGGCGGCGGCTACGGAGGCGACGGTGAACGCCTGCGAACACCGCTCGGGCGCATCGGCACCGGCGGTCACCTTGATCACGAGCTTCTTGGCCATGTCCGAACTGTAATCCGGATGCGGACAACTCCCCCTACCCGCTATCTGTCTGACGTACACGCGACAACGCACACCGCGTCGCGATTCAGGTCTCAGGGGGACCCTCACCTTGAAGAAACAGCCCATGGACGACGGGCGGCCGGCACCCGCCGCGCCGGAGCCGCCCGCACCCGCCGCGCCCGAGGTGCCGGATGTACCGGAGCGGGTGGTGCCCGATGCGCCGGATGTTCCGGAGTCGTCCGCGCCCGCCCCGCCCGAGGCGCCGGATGTACCGGAGCCGGTAGTGCCCGATGCGCCCGCCCGGGTACGGCCCCGTGGTGCGACCGCGCTGCTCCTCGCCGTCGCCGCGGTGGTCGGCATCAGCGCGGGCACCGCCGTCGGCTACGGCGTCCAGGCCGGTCGCGAGCCCGAGCCGCTGCCCGCGCTCAGCCAGCCGGGGCTGGCGTACCCGGCCAAGCCGCTTCCGGCCGGACAGGGCCCCGCGCCGCTCTCCGCCGCCGAGGACCGCGGGGTCCGGACCAACGGCGATCTGCGCAAGCTGCTGGTGGACAGGCCCGCGGGCGCCAGGAACGCCCCTGTGGAATGGCTCGACGACAACTGGGCGGATCTCGGGCTCTACGCCTATCAGTACGAGGGAGCCGACGCCGTTCTCTTCGACCTGTTGCAGGAGGAGGTGCGGCGTATCGCGGGCGCCAGCTGGGAGAAGGGCAACCGGACCTACGAGGTTCACCTTCTCCAGTTCCGCAGCGCCCGCGGCGCGTCGCAGTACGGCGAAAGCGTGCACGAGTATCCGGCGGAGGCCGAGAAGGAGAGCACGGGATCGCCCGGCGACGCCCTCTCGGGCAGCGGCAACGGCCGCTACTACATCCTCAAGCCCGAACGCGAGCCCGGATACAAGCCGCTGTACCAGGCACAGGCGGTCATCCAGCGTGGCGACGTCCTTGCCGACCTCACCATCTGGGACACCTCACCCATCGGAAAGAACGACATCCGGATCCTGGCCGAGCGTCAGTTGGAGCGACTGTGAAACGTCCGACGGTAAGAATCGTGCTGTCCACGGCGGTCGCGTTGCTGACGGTCGGTGGCGCGGTGACCTACAGCGCGGTGTCCGCCGCGGGCGCCGACCACTCCGCGGAGACCGATATCTGGGGTGACGACCTGCCGGCCGAGTTGGTCGACGACCCGGCGGGGGATCTCGGCCGCGGGCGGACCGACACCCCGCTGCGCAAGATGCTGCTTCCCGTGCCCGACAGCCACCGGCTGGGCCCCGAAGCGATCCCGTTCGGCAGCAACGACGGCGAACTCGACGGCCGGGCCACCACCCGCCTGATGAAGCAGCAGCAACAAGGACTGACGGGCGCCGAACGGCGGCGGTTCGAGACGGCGGTCGACCGGCTCGGCCTGCAGGGCATGGTCTGGCGCACCTATGCCCAGGACGAGGTCGCCGACCACGTGACCGAGGTGCAGATCGTCCGGCTGAGGAACGCGAAGGACGCCAAGGCCCTGTTCGCGCTGCAGACCGGTGTGCTGCGGGCGCTGAAGGTGGCCAAGGGGCCGGTGGTCGGGGGCCACAAGAGCGCCATCTGCTTCAAGGGCGCCACCAGCGGACCGGGGACGGAGAACGATCTGGTCGTCTACGCCTGTTACGCATACCGCTCGGACACCGTCGTCTCCGTCGAGTTCAACGGCTCCCGGGAGCTCTACCCCTCGGTCGTGGCGGGGTTCGTGAAGAAGCAGCTGGATCACATCGCATCCCCGGGGGAGTACGTATGACCGAGCCGCAGTCGCAGGGCCCGCAGGCGGAGTTTCCCGCCGTACCGGCGGTCCCGCCAGGTCCGGGGGAGACGGCGCCTCCGCGCGACCGCCGGGTGCTGAGGTCCGCCGGGCGCTGGTGCACCGTCGCCGCCGTCTGTCTGGGGCTGGGTGCCGGAACGGCGTACGGCATCACGACACTGGACCGCGACCGTCTCCCGGGCCTCGCGACCGGGAGCGACGGCCGCTGGGACTATCCGGAGCTTTCGCTCCCGGCGCTCCCCAAGGGAACCCCGCGCCCCTTCAGCAATCAGAACGACGACGGGATCCACCACGCCGACCTGCGGAAACTGCTGCTGCCTGCGCCGAAGGGCGCCCGGCAGGACCCGAAGCTGACAGGTGACTGGACCACCCCGCAACGATTCGCGTCCGAGTATGTGAAGGACGAGCGGGCCGATATCGAGATCGGCCTCGCCGACTACGGGCTCCGTCATATCGCCGCCCGGGGCTGGACCATGCCGGACGGTACGGAGTCCCGGGTCTATCTGCTGCGTTTCGGTTCGGCGGAGGCTGCGAACGACTTCAACGACGAGACGCTGGGCGCCGCCGGCGGAAATGCCCCCGAGGCGGACCTCGACGCCACGGAACGCTTCCAGGAGGACCACGACTGGCACGGTGCGTCCAAGTCCTACGTCTACTCCTACCTCTACCGGGAGCAGGACGGGGACGGTCCCGTCGGCAGCCGCCAGGGTTACATCCACGCGGGCGACACCCTGGCGGTGATCATCCAGAAGAGGAAGAACGGCGGAACGGCGGCCGTCCCCTTCCATCAGACCGCCGCGCTCCAGAACCAGCTCCTGAGCTGACCGGGAACCGCCCACCCGGGCGGGCCGCGGCGCGGCCCCGCCCCCGGCACGCCCCGGCGGCCCCCGGCGGCCCGTCCGGGCCCCACCCATTAGGCTGGGGCCCGGTAGGTCCGCTGTTTCCTTTGTTTCCTTCGCACCTGAACAAGGAGCACTCCGTGCTTGAGGCATTCTTCGAGGCCCTTCTGGTCCTGGTCTGCATCGGCGTCACCGCCTTCGCCGTACTGGCCGTGAAGAAGCTGTACCAGGGCCAGCGCTGACCGTCCCCCGCCCGTCCGGAATCCCCGCTCCCACCACGGAAATCAGCTCATGATCGAGATCCCGTCCGACCTCCACCCGGACCTCGTCCCCCTGGCCTTCCTCCTCGGCACCTGGGAGGGCGCGGGCGTCTCCGACTTCCCGGGTTCCGAGAAGTGCAATTTCGGCCAGTCCGTCACCTTCTCCCACGACGGCCGTGACGTCGTCGAGTACGCGTCGCACACCTGGGTCCTCGACGCCGAGGGCAACAAGGTCCGCCCCCTGGAGAGCGAGCACGGCTACTGGCGGATCGACAAGGACCGCAAGGTCGAGGTCGTCATGGTCCGTGACCAGGGCATCGTCGAGATCTGGTACGGCGAGCTGGCCGACAAGAAGCCGCAGATCGACCTGGTGACGGACGCCGTCGCCCGGACCGCGGCCTCCGGCCCGTACAGCGGCGGAAAGCGGCTCTACGGCTATGTGAAGGGCGATCTGATGTGGGTGGGCGAGAAGGCCACCCCCGAGGTCCCGCTGCGGCCGTACATGTCGGCGCATCTGAAGAAGTCGGTCTCGCCCGAGGAAGTCGCCGAGTGGGCGAAGAACCTGGGCGACCTCCCCGACGACGGCATCGCCTTCTTCAAGTAGGCCCCGCTTCCCTCTTCGAGCAGGCCCCCTTCCGGCAGGCCCCGTCATTCGGTCCGGCACTCCCTACACTGGGAGCGTGGTGACCACCGACTGGCAGAGCGACCTGCGCAAGCGCGGCTACCGGCTGACCCCGCAGCGGCAGCTCGTGCTGGAGGCCGTCGACACCCTGGAGCACGCCACTCCGGACGACATCCTGTGCGAGGTGCGCAAGACGGCGTCCGGGGTGAACATCTCCACCGTCTACCGGACGCTGGAGCTGCTGGAGGAGCTGGGGCTGGTCTCCCATGCCCACCTCGGCCACGGCGCCCCGACCTACCATCTGGCCGACCGGCACCACCATCTCCACCTGGTCTGCCGGGACTGCTCCTGCGTGATCGAGGCCGAGGTCGGCATCGCCGCCGAATTCACCGAGACGCTCCGGCAGACCTTCGGCTTCGACACCGATATGAAGCACTTCGCGATCTTCGGCCGCTGCGGGAACTGCGCGGCCGAACCCGGGGACGCCACGGCCGGCCAGGGTTCCCCGGCCGAGTCGTAGGCTTTTCCCATGGCCGATGCGACCGAAGTGAAGACCCCGAAGGCTCCCCGCAGCCCCCTGCTGTCCCGCCCCGGTGCGGTCCCCGCGGAAGGGGTCGACGAAGGCGTGGCCGCCCACTACGGCGATATCTTCCGCGAGCAGGCCGCCCTCGCCGACGGAACCGGCCTGGTCGACCTCTCCCACCGCGGGGTGATCACCGTCACCGGCTCCGACCGGCTGGCCTGGCTGCACCTCCTGATCACCCAGCACGTCACCGACCTGCCGCCCGGGCAGGCCACCGAGGCGCTGATCCTCTCCGCGAACGGACATATCGAACACGGTCTGTCCCTCGTCGACGACGGGGAGACCGTCTGGATCCACACGGAACCCGGCGCGCAGGGCGAGCTGATCGCCTACCTGGAGTCCATGATCTTCTTTTACCGGGTCGAGGTGGCCGACCGGACCGGTGACATCGCGCTGGTGCACCTGCCCGCCGGCTCCCTCGCGCCCGCGCCGGACGGCGTGGTCGTCAGGGAGACCCCGTACGGCCGTGATCTGTTCCTGCCCCGCGCCGGTCTGGAGGCGTACGCGACCGAACACGGGCCCCTCGCCGGAATGCTGGCGTACGAAGCACTGCGCGTCGAAGCCCACCGGCCCCGCGTCGGTTTCGAGACCGACCACCGGACCATCCCCCACGAGCTGGGCCTGATCGGCACGGCCGTCCATCTCCAGAAGGGCTGCTACCGGGGCCAGGAGACCGTCGCCCGGGTGCAGAACCTGGGCAAGCCGCCCCGGCGGCTGGTCTTCCTCCACCTCGACGGCAGCGAAGTGCATCTGCCGGGCCCCGGCACCCCGGTCACGCTGGCGAAGGACGGCGACGGCGGACGGCAGCTCGGCTTCGTCACCACATCCGCCCGGCACTACGAGCTGGGACCGATCGCGCTGGCGCTGGTGAAGCGGAACGTTCCGGTGGACGCGGAACTGCTGGCGGGGAACACGGCAGCGGCCCAGGAGACGGTCGTCGAGCCGTAGCCGTAGTCGTGTAGCCGTAGCCGTAGCCGTAGCCGGACCCGGCGGCGGCTCAGACCTCCAGCAGCACCGTGAACGGGCCCTGGTTCGTCAGCGACACCCGCATGCTCGCGCCGAACCTGCCCGTCTCCACCCGCGCCCCCAGCGCCCGCAGCCGCGCCACCACCTCGTCCACGAGGGGTTCGGCGACCGGGCCGGGGGCCGCCGCGTTCCAGGTGGGGCGGCGCCCCTTGCGGGCGTCGCCGTAGAGGGTGAACTGGGAGATCACCAGCAGCGGGGCGTTCACGTCGGAGCACGACTTCTCGTCCTCCAGGATCCGCAGCGACCAGAGCTTGCGGGCCAGCCGCTCCGCCTGCTCAGGGGTGTCCTCGTGGGTGACCCCCACCAGAACGCAGAGCCCCTCCCCGGTGATCTCCCCGACCGTACGGGTGCCCGACTCGTCCGTCACGTCGACACTCGCGCCGTCGACCCGCTGTACCACTGCACGCATACAGCCCAACCTATCGGGGCTGAACGGGTGCAGAGCACCTGCGTGGACCGCTTCCCCAATGGCACGATGCACGAAGGCGGCGCGGTCCCGGCCCGTACCCGGATTCGGGGCCCGGGGAAGATCTCCGCGCCGGTCGAGGGGACGGACGGTAGGACATGAGTACTTCGGGCACCGGGCACACGACGGCCGACCCCGCCGGCCCCACCACCGCCCGCCCACCCCAGCAGCGCGAGGGCGGCCGCGAGTGCCGGGCGGCCGACCACTTCCCCGATCCGCCGCGGTACGAGCTGCCCGCGCTGCTCCTGCCGGAGCTGCGGACCCTGCGGCGCAGCTCGCAGCAGGACGAGGCCGATCTGAGCTATCTGCGGCGGCTGCTCCAGGGGCGGATCGACATCCTCAGGGCGGAGCTGGCCCGGCGGTCCGGGCCGGGAGCGGTGGAGCAGGGGCAGGACCGGGAGCGCGAGCGGGGGCGGGGACGCGAGCGGGAGCGGGCAGCGGCCGGGGACACCGGAGCCGCGGAGGCCCCCGTGGTCACCGGCCCGGCCGCCCCCACCGCCGCGGCCACCGGCTCGGCCTCCGTGCCGCCCACGGCCCCGCCCGGCTCCCGTACCGCCGCCGCTCCGGGGCAGGGGCCCCGTACCGCGCCCGCCGTGGTGCCGGTGGCCGCCTCCGTCGTGGACCGGCTCTCCGAGATCCTCGCCGACGCCCCCTCCACCCACCGCAGCTCGGTCCGCCATGTGACGGTCGCCCCGCCGCACAGCGAGAAGTACGGCCGTCTCGCCGCCGATATGCTCGCCGACGTCGAACTCTCCGACCTCCAGGCACGTACCGATGACGAGCTGTACGCGGCGATGGCGCGGCTCGTCCGCTACGAGCAGCGGGTCTCCCGGCGGCGGCAGCTGTTGCAACGTACAGCCGACGATTGCAGCGCCGAGATCACCCGCAGGTACCGTGAAGGAGAAGCACAAGTAGACGACCTGCTGACCTGAGGAGATCCTTCCGGCGGCGGGCCGGTACCACCCCGTCGGAAGGCCACCCCCGCGATGAGCAGCACCCCCACCCCCCGGACCCCCGTCACCGCGTCACCGGTTCTCGCGGAGGTCGTCCGGTCGGGGTTCACCGAGGGCCGCCACCGTGGTTCGCTGGTCGTCCTGGCCCCCGACGGCAGTGTGGAGCTGGCCCTCGGCGATGTCACCGCCCCGGTCTTCCCCCGCTCCGCGGGCAAGCCCATGCAGGCCGTGGCCACCCTCAGGGCCGGGCTCGACCTGGCCGGGGAGCGGCTGGCCCTGGCCGCCGCCAGCCACTCCGGCGAAAGGTTTCACCTCGATCTCGTACGGAAGATGCTGACCGAGTACGACATCGCCCCCGACGAGCTGCGCACCCCCGCCGACCTGCCGCTGGACCCGGTCGAGGCGGAGGCGTACCTCGCGGCCGGACGGCTCCGCGAGCCGATCACGATGAACTGCTCCGGCAAGCACACGGCCTGGCTGGCGGCCTGCGCGCTCAACAACTGGGACCGGGCGGGCTATCTCGACCCCGGCCACCCGGTGCAGCGGCTGGTGCGCGAGGCCGTGGAGGAGGCCGCGGGCGAGCCGGTCGCGGCGGTCGGCACCGACGGCTGCGGGGCGCCGCTGATGGCGGTCGGCCTGACCGGTCTGGCCCGCTCCTACCGCTCCCTCGTCCTCGCGGACCCGGGCACCGCCGGGCGGCGGGTCGCGGACGCGATGCGGGCGCACCCCGAGTATGTGGCGGGCACCCGCCGGGCCGACACCTGGCTGATGCGGGAGGTGCCGGGGACGCTGTCGAAGATGGGTGCCGAGGCGGTGCAGGCGGTCGCCCTCGCCGACGGCCGGGCTCTCGCCTTCAAGATCGACGACGGTGCGGCCCGGGCCCTGGGGCCGGTGCTGGGGCGGGCGCTGGAGCTGATGGGGGTGGACGATCCGGTGGTGGCGCGGATCCGCCGGGCGCCGCTGCTGGGCGGTGGCGCCGAGGTCGGCGAAATTGAAGCGACTTTCTGAGACGGGTCTGCCTAGCGTGGTGGCATGGCCCTCGACCACGCCCACCCCGCCACCCCCGCCGCTGCCGCCGGAGCCGGAGCCGGAGCCGGAGCCGAATTCGGGTCCTGTCCCGGATCCGCCCTGCCGCCGCCCGCTCCCGCCCGTTCCGACGTCGAGATCCGGACCCTCACCGAGGCCGGGATCCCGGAGTGGGTGAGGGCGATGGGCGCCGGCTTCCTGCAGGCTCCGTCCGTGTCCGACGCGGAGCTGGCGGGCCGCCGCAGCGGTATCGACCCGGACCGTGCGCTGGGTGCCTATGACGGCGACCGCTGCGTGGCCACGTACCGCACCTTCGACCAGCGGCTCTCGCTGCCGGGCGGCGGTGCCCTGGCGTCGAGCGCGGTCACCAACGTCACCGTCTCCGCCACCCACCGCCGCCGGGGCCTGCTCCGCCGGCTCATGACCGCGGACCTGGCGGCCGCGAAGGAGCGGGGCTATGCGCTGTCGACGCTGATATCCGCCGAATACCCGATCTACGGCCGGTTCGGCTTCGGCCCCGCGACCCGGTCCCACGCCTGGTCCGTCGATCTGACCCGGGCGGGTTTCGACGGCCGCCGGTCCGGGCCGCGCGACGGCGGCCGGGTGGATCTGGTCCCGCTCGACGAGATCCGCAGGATCGGCCCCGAGCTGCACGCCCGCTTCTTCGCCGGGCAGCCGGGCGCGGTCTCGCGCGACGACCGCTGGTGGGATCTGGAGACCGGCCGGATCACCGTTCCCAGCCGGGAGTGGAAGGAGCCCTTCTGGGCCGCCTACCGGACGGCGTCCGGTGAGCTGGAAGGGCTGGTCGCCTATGTCAGCGACCGCAAGTGGGACGAGAACAAGCAGCCCGGTGCCACGGTCACGG
Source organism: Streptomyces sp. NPDC094448 (assembly GCF_044763775.1). Lineage (NCBI taxonomy): Bacteria > Bacillati > Actinomycetota > Actinomycetes > Kitasatosporales > Streptomycetaceae > Streptomyces > Streptomyces sp. NPDC094448. The sequence goes on from NZ_JBIWGU010000005.1 coordinate 65,568, forward strand.
TCCGGCACCTGTTCACCGTCTCCCCGGTGGCCGAGCGCGCCCTGTGGGAGTACGTCTGCGCGCTGGACTGGACGTCCCGGGTCGACAGCGGTGAACGTGCCCCCGACAGCCTGCTGCCCGATCTGTTCCCGGATCCGCGCGCCGCCCGGATCCACCTGGATGTGGACATGCTGTGGGTGCGGATCCTCGACACCGTCCGGGCGCTGGAGGCGCGGGGGTACGAGGGCGAGGGCGCGCTGGTCCTCGATGTCACGGACGGCCTCGGTCTGGCCGGTGGACGGTTCCTGCTGGAGGCCGGACCGCGGGGCGCGCGCTGTGTCCCGACGGACGCCGCGGCCGGGCTGTCGCTGGACATCAGGGAGCTGGGCGCCTGCTATCTCGGTGACACATCGCCGCTGCGGCTGGCCGCCCTGGGTGCGGTCCGCGAGGAGAGTCCGGGCGCGGCGGCGACGGCGGAACGCCTCTTCCGCACGGCCCGCCGGCCCTGGTGCCCCGACGTTTTCTGAGCGTCCGTGCGAGGGTTCGGTGCCGGTGCCGGTGCCGGTGCCGGTGCCGGTCTGGTCCGGGGGCGGGTTCGGCCCGGACTGAACCTGCCTCCGGACTGAACCTGCCTCCGGACTGAACCTGCCTCCGGACTGAACCTGCCTCCGGACTGAACCTGCCTCCGAACCGGACCCGCCCCGGACCGCACCCGCGCCCCGGGGCGGCTCCCGTCAGCAGGCCGCCGCCCGTTCGGGACGGCGTACCTCCTCCGGCGCACCGGGCTCCGGACCCCGTCCCCCGGTCGCATGGTCCTCCGGTACCAGCGTCCACCACCAGCGGATCACCGGAATGTCCAGCGGCTCGGTGCTGTCGTCCGTGGGCGTGCTCCGGAACGAGGTGGGGAAGGCAGCGGGGTTCTCGGGCGTCGTATACCGCAGGGAGCTGACGCTCCAGTCCTGGGTGGCGCGGACGAAGTGCCGGAGGCTGTCCAGATAGCGGCACAGCTCGGGGCTCCCGCCGCGCCGATGCTCCTCCGCGAGCCGCAGGAAGAGGCACATCACCCGGTCCCGCTGGCGGATCGCGGTGGCCAGGGCGGCGGCTGGCGACAGCTGCTCGTGATGCTGGAGGACGCGGAGCGCGTTGAGGTAGAAGCCCTCGCCCGAAGCCTCCTTGTGGTGCGAGAAGATGTCGTTGTCCCAGCTGATGATGAACGAGGTCATCTCGCAGAGGGCGCGGGTCGCCGGATGGTCGCGCTCCTCGGGCCGCAGCTCGTCGCCGCGGCCCATCTCCAGCAGCGGGAACACCACCGTCGCGGCGCCGTCGTACAGACGCATCAGGGTGTAGTCGTTCAGATCGGGTACGGTGCCCGCGCGCCGGTGATCGGCCTCCCAGACGACGGAGAAGAAGTACTCGCGTAGTGCGTCCACCCAGCGGGTGCACTGCGCGTACGTGCCGAAGCGGTCGATCCTGGCGCGCAGATCGCGCAGCCCCGCCGCGAGCGGGTCCGAGCGGAGGAACGGCCCGCCCGGGTCCTGGGCGACGCGCAGCAGCCGGTGGAGCACGCCGACGAGATCGCCTGGGCGGTGGCCGAGGTCGCTCTCCTCGCAGTAGCCGTCGTCCACACCGAACAGCCAGAGCACGAAGTCGGCGAGCAGTTCGACCACCTCCTGCCGCCCTTCGGGCAGGATGCGGGCGGAGAAGGTGCCTATGTCATGGCGGACGAGTCTGCCGCGCAGCTCCGGAGAGCCGATGCGGAAGGACTCCGCCCAGGCCGCCGTCCGTGCCTCGATCACGGCGTGCCGGGGGTGGATCGCCGGGGGAATCGGGGCGTAGATCGGCGGAACGCTCAACTGAGGCCCCACGCTTGATCACCTCTTTGCGGAATGCGACCACGGTGTACACGAAGATGTGCGGGGGGTTATGTGTATAGATCAACTATGTTGGATAGTACTGTCGGTGCGACAGGCATCCAACGGCCGCTTTCTGCCATCCGGCCAGACGGCGTACGAGGTGCGGCGGCGGGGATCACGCGGAATCGGAGCCGTCGCGTGCGGAGCGCGCCCGGCGGATCCGGCCGGCGGAGCGGATGAATCCGCTGGTGGAACCGGTCGGGGGAGCCGGGTGGCAGACGGGGGAGCAGGGATGGGCCGCCCTAGCCGCCGAAGGGTTGCATGGAGGTTGCGCAGGGTGAGAATTGCGCCACGGCATGTGGACAGGCGCGGCGAATGGCGTAGAAAACATGGGCACTTGGAGCGCCGTACGGCGCACTCGGCTACGTACGCGCGGTGCACAACAGACGTATCACTCCGCCAGGCGCATCCGGGGCCGCCCGGAGTGCGCCCGGCGTGCGTCGCGGATGGCGGAAAATACGTGTTTGAAGGGCAGCGGCGCCTTGTGAGAAGCCCCGGTGGGGCCTTCACAAGGCGCCGGGAGCCGTCCGGGGTGCCGTCCCGGCCGCTACTTCCGGGCGGCGGAGTTGAAACGGATCATATTGCCCGCGGGGTCGCGAAAGGCGCAGTCCCGAACGCCGTACGGCTGGTCCATGGGCTCCTGGAGCACCTCGCCGCCCGCGGAGCGGATCTTCTCGAAGGTGGCGTCGACGTCGTCAGTACGGAAGTTCACCCCGCGCAGCATGCCCTTGGCGAGCAGCTCGGCGGCGGCCCTCCGGTCGGCCTCGGAGGCACTCGGGTCGGCGAGCGGCGGTTCGAGGACGACTTCCACGTTCTGCGAGGGCGCCCCGAGGGTCACCCAGCGCATCCCCTCCCAGCCGACGTCGTTACGGACTTCCAGTCCGAGCGCGTCGCGGTAGAAGGTGAGCGCCTTGTCGGTGTCGTCGACGGCGATGAAGCACTGTGCAAGCTCGATGTCCATGCACTTCACGCTACGGACCGGAGCCGGGTCCCGCTTCTCGAATCCTGACCGGTCTGCCGTGGACCATGGCGACACAGCCGGGGACGGCGGCGCCGGCGCTGTGGTCCCGGGCCCGGTAGGCGCTCGGGGCCTCCCCGACCAGCTCGGTGAAGCGGGAGCTGAACGACCCCAGCGACGTACAGCCGACCGCCATGCAGACCTCGGTCACGGACAGATCGCCCCGGCGCAGCAGCACCTTGGCCCGTTCGATCCGGCGGGTCATGAGGTAGTTGTACGGGGTCTCCCCGTAGGCGGCGCGGAACGTACGGGAGAAGTGCCCGGCGGACATCACGGCGATCCGTGCCAGCGCCGGGACGTCCAGTGGCTGGGCGTAGTCGCGGTCCATGGTGTCCCGGGCGCGGCGCAGCCGGACGAGATCGGGCAGGGGCACGTGGGACATGCCTTCCACGGTACCGACAGCGCGTGGCCGGTACGACGCGTGATCGGGCGGGCCCGTGAGCGGCCGAGGGCACCGGGCCCGTACCCGATCAGCACGCCTCCGCCTCCGCCCTCCGCCGCCCGCGCCCGGTGAGCCCAACCCGGCCCGGTCGGCGGGGGCCGGCGACCGTACCGCGGTGAGGCACGGTGGCGCGGCCCCCGTCGCGCCGGTCAGGATCGCCGCATGCAGGCGCTCCCGGAAACCGGCCGGCTCGGGGCCGAGCGGGTCACCGCTCCCGCCTACTGCCGGGACTCCAGGACATCGGCGACCACGCAGCTGATGTTGTCGGGGCCGCCGGAGCCGTTGGCGAGAGCGACGAGTTCCCGTACCGCCTGCTCGGGCTCGCCGATATCGGAGAGCACCCGGCGGATCTCCTCGGTCGGCACGACGGTGGACAGGCCGTCGGAGCAGAGCAGGTAGCGGTCTCCCCGCCGGGCGTCGTACAGCCGCATATCGGGTGTGGAGTCCGTCCCCCGGCCCAGGGCACGTACCAGCAGGGACCGCTGGGGGTGGGAGGCGGCCTCCTCCGGGCTGAGACGGCCCTCGTCGACCATCGACTGCACCACGGTGTGGTCGTGGGTGATCTGGAACAGCTCCCCGTCCCGCAGGAGGTGGATGCGGGAGTCCCCGATATGGACGAGGGCCAGCTGCGATCCGGTCCACAGCATCGCGGTGAGCGTGGTCCCGGCGTCTTCGGGAGCGGGGTCGGCTCCGGTGATGCCCTGTACGGCCTGCCGGGCCCGGTCGACGGCGTCTTCCAGGACGTTGAGGAGACCGGCCGCCGGGACGCTGCCGTCTTCGAGAGGCTTGAGCGCTTCGACGGCGGCGGCGCTCGCGGGGGCACCTCCGCTGCCGTAGCCGTCGGCGACGGCGAGCAGCCGGGACCCCGCGTAGACGGTGTCCTGGTTGCTCGTCCGGACCAGGCCGGGGTCGGAAAGGGCTGCGTAGCGGATGCCCAGGGGCTCGCTGATCGGGGACATGAGGGGTTCCTTCCGGGAGAGGTGGTCGACGAGGAAGGCGGCCAGATCCCGCCGGGCGGCGGTCTCGGCTTCGACGCGGGCCCAGAACGCGCGGATCTCCTCGGCCGCCGGGCCTGCCTCCAGCGCGCAGACCTGCCGGATGAGGGCGAGGGGCATCCCCAGCCGCCGGAGCCAGGCAACCAGCCGGGCCTGCTCCAGTTGTTCCGGTGCGTAGCGGCGGTAGCCGGTCACCTGGTCCACGCGAGCGGGAGTCAGCAGGCCGAGTTCGTCGTACAGCCGCAGCGCCTTCGGTGACAGCCGGGACGCCTTCGCGAACGCCCCGATGGTCAGCAACTCCATGCCCGTCCCTCCTCGCGCCGGGCGGTTCGCCCGGCACCACCGATGCTGTGGGCTCCCCCAGGGGGGAAGGTCAACCGCGGGATCCGTCCTCGTGTCTGCGTGTCTGCGTGTCTGCGTGTCTGCGATGCCGACGGATCGCCGCGCTCACCCACCGGGAGCGTTCAGGGGGTTTGCCGGGTTGGAATCCACTGGTCTGTCCCGCCGCCCGGTGGGATCATGAGCCGCTGCCGCTGCCGCTGCCGCTGCCGCTGCCGCTGCCGCTGCCGCTGCCGCTGCCGCTGCCGCTGCCGCTGCCGCTGCCGCTGCCGCCGTGCTGGGCCCGGGACGGCGGTCGTTCATGCGCCGACCCGGGAGGAACCCTGTATGACCCCTGCGCCCACAGTCCGACGCGTCCTCGGCGACGGCCCGTTCGCCGAGATCGGAGAACCTGCTCTGGCCGTCGCCGACGAGCGTTCGGGGACGGTCGCCGTGGGCGGGGACCTCGGGCATATCCAGTGGAGTGGCAACGGGACCGCGGACTCCGGATGGACGGGGCATCGGATCGGTGTCTATGAGCAGGCCGGGCTCCGATGCCGGACCCTGGTGCGGTCCCGGCACCCCGTCCGGTCTCTCGCCTTCCACCCGTCCCTTCCCCTGTTGGACGTTGGTACGGGGTCCTACGACGGTGGCTACTTCTTCACAGGCGAACTGCTGCTGATACACCTCGACTCCGGTGAACCGGTGTCCGCCCTGGAGCACCCGCGGGAGGTGCTCGATGTGGAATGGCGCAGCGAGACGGCACTCCGTCTGGTCCTGGCGCCGTGGGACGACTGGGACAACCCGCGGGCGTCCGAGGAGGGCCATACGGTCGTTGTGACCCGCCCGGACTGAAGCGCCGTCGGGCCGGGGGCGATCGGCCCCAGGGAGCTGGCCGTGCCCGCGGAACCGGCCGTCCGGCAGGACCACAGCGCGGCCGCCCGCCGGTTCCTCGCGGACCTCGCGGCCTCGGCCGGCCGGGAGTGGTCCGTACGACGGCGGGTGTGGGCCGTCGAAGGCACGGAGGACGGCCGTGTGCTGGCCGCTCTGGACGGGGTTCTGGCGGAGTCGTGGCTGCCGTCGGGAGACCTGCAGTGGGCGGTCGGGGACGAGGAGGGCGGCCGGCAGCTGATCCCGGCCCCCGACGGCGCATCGGTCTGGACCAACGCCGAACGCCGCGGTCGCCTCAAGGCGGAAGGCGGCTGGGAGGTGTCCGCACCCCGGACGGCCCGGATCTCCGTCGACACGGGCCAGGTGCTGGAGACCCTGAACCCCGGTACGTTCACGGTTCTCGTCGCAGTCGGCCGCAGGGCGGTCCTCAGACGGTTGGACGGCCGCCGCAAGCTCTCGCAACGGCTGCTGATGTTCGACCTCGACGGTCCGGTGAAGGGTCCGGAGGCCGGTCCGGTGAACGGTCCGGCGGTCGGGCACTTCGACCTGTTCAACCACCCGTTCCCGGTCCGTCGCGCGAGCCGCCCGTACGTGCTGGTCGGCACCGTCCCGGACCAGCCGCACCAGGACAAGTGGGTCGCCGCCCTGGAAGCCGACGGGACGCTGCGACGGCTCTTCCCGCACTCCTGGGTACCGGAGGAGCACCACTTCGGGGGGCCCGCGGTCGAAATGGGCCGGTCCCTGGTCCATGCCGGCGCCGTCTACCGTCATCAGGGGTTCCCACCCGGTAGCGCCTATGTCGTACGGCGATCCCCGGACGGCTCGGTCGAGTGGCAGCACCGCACCGATCACCGGGCCACCGCCCTCGACACCGACGGGGACACGGTCTACGTGGCCTACAACTCCGGCGCCCTGACGGCACTGGACGCCGGCGACGGCTCGGTGCGCTGGCACACCGAGCTGAAGGTCGACGGGGCACCGACCACGGCCCTGTCCCTTGCCGTGGCGCCCCGGGGGCACCTGCTCATCGGGACCGCCGACGGCCGGATCCTGGAGTGCCCGATTCGGCCGTGACCGTCCCGGCCGTGACCGTCCCCTTCGGTCCGGGAAACCATCCGCGAGGGCGTCTCCGGGATCCGCGCCACGGCACGGCGGGACGGTCTCAGCCGTACCGCGCGGCGAGCGCCCTGCCGATCGACGCCAAGCGGTCCCGCACACCGGGAGGGCCGGTCACCTCCAGCCATTCGACCAGCCCGGCCAGCTCTCCGGCGCCGACGTACTCGTTGTTGCCGCGGATCACGACCTCGATGCGGCCGTCGGCCGTGGCGCCTCCCACCTCCAGCCGGTCACCGAACGCCATCCGGAGCACGTCCAGCCCGTGGGGCACGCAGACCGCCCGGATTTCGAGGGGCGTTCGTCTGCGGTCGACCTCGTCGGCGATCGCGCGCCAGCTCTCGGCGAGGTCGAAGCCCTCCGGCCGGACCACGGGATCGCCGGTCGGCTCGACGGACGACACCCGGTCGATACGGAAGGTCCGCCGGCCTGCCTCGGTGTCGGAGACGAGGTACCACGACGGACCTTTGGCGACGATGCCCAGCGGATGGACGGTCCTCTCGGTCCCGGCGCCTTCGCGGTCGACGTAGCCGAGCCGCACCCGGACGCCGCGGATCACCGCGTCCTGGAGTTCGTCGAGGAAGCGGGGCGGCGGGTGTTCGACCCGGCTCGCCCCCCATCGCTGCGGGTCCCTGACCAACGACGAAGCCGCCGCCTCGGCCTGCACCCGGAAGGGCTCCGGCAGGGCCTGGACGAGCTTGCGCAGGGCTGCCTTCACGGCCGGTGTCGCGGCCGAGGCCGGGCCCGCGACCAGGAACAGGGCGCGGGCCTCACTCGCGGTCAGACCGGACAGATCGGTACGGGCACCGCCCACGAGCCGCCAGCCGCCGCCCCGGCCCTGCACGGAGTACACGGGCACCCCGGCCATGGCCAGGGCGTCGAGGTCGCGGCGGGCCGTGCGCTCGGAGACTTCCAGCTCACGGGCGACCTCTGCCGCTGTCACCTGCTCGCGCCGTTGCAGCAGAAGGAGGACGGCCACCAGCCGGTCGGTTCTCACGCCCACAAAGCTCTCACCGAAAGCGGTCATGGGGTGACCGGTTTGGGTCGGCAGGATGGCGATACGACCTCACCGACATTCCCCCGGGGTCCCCTGTTCCACTGCCCGTACTTACTCGTATCGCCCCTCGGCCCGTCAGGGCTGCGCCGATACCGTCTTCGGGAGCCTTCGTCGCCTGATTGCCCCGAAGAGACGAGAGGAAAAGTCATGTTCAATCCAGCCGATTTCCCCGAGCCCGCCCTGATCCCGGTCAACGGTGTGGAACTCGAAGTCTTCGAGGCGGGGCCGCGCCAGGGAGGAAAGCCCGTGGTGCTCTGTCACGGCTGGCCGGAGCACGCCTATTCCTGGCGTCACCAGATTCCGGCCCTTGCCGCAGCGGGCTACCACGTCATCGTCCCGAACCAGCGGGGTTACGGAAACTCGTCCCGTCCGGCCGAAGTGACGGACTACGACATCGAACACCTGTCGGGCGATCTCGTCGCACTGCTCGACCATTACGGATACGAGGACGCCGCCTTCGTCGGTCACGACTGGGGTGCCATGGTCGTCTGGGGACTGACCCTGCTGCATCCGGACCGGGTGAACAAGGTGATCAACCTGAGCCTGCCCTACCAGGAGCGCGGAGCGAAGCCCTGGGTCGAGGTCATGGAAGCCGTGCTCGGCGGCGATTTCTACTTCGTCCATTTCAATCGGCAGCCGGGCGTCGCGGACGCCGTTTTCGAAGAGAACACCTTCCGGTTCCTCCGCAATCTGTACCGGAAGAACGTGCCCCCCGCGGAGCCTCGGCCGGGTATGGCGCTGATCGACCTCGCCAGGGCGGAAACGCCACTCGGTGATCCCGTGATGAGCGACAGCGAACTGGCCGTTTTTGTGTCCGCCTTCGAATCGACGGGGTTCACGGGCAGTGTGAACTGGTACCGGAACCTCGACCGCAATTGGCATGTGCTGGCGGCCGCGGACCCGATCATCCGGCAGCCCGCGCTCATGATCTACGGCGCCCGGGATACGGTCCGGAAGTCCGAGAAACTCGCGGAGTTCGTGCCCCGTGTGGAAGTGGTCGATCTGGACTGCGGTCACTGGATCCAGCAGGAGAAGCCGGAGGAAACGAACCGGGTGATAACGGCATGGCTGGCGCAGCAGGACGCCGACCGGTGACAGGTGATCCGGTTCCTGTCGTCTGACGCTCTTCGGGCCGTCGGGCCGTGGGGCGGCCGCCACTGCCCGGCAGGGCTGTTCGTCCTGGTGGCGGGGCTGGTGAACTGGTTCACGGCCAGGCCCCGCGGTGCACCGCCCTTCACGCCGACACCGGCCACCCGGTGACGGGCCACGGGCCGGCCGGAGGAGCGTGAACGTCGTGCGGTTGCCCCCTGACCCCCTGGACCTGCGGGACGTGCGTCGCCGTGTCGATGCGGTGCTGCGGGAGTTCCTCGACCACCAGGCCCTCCCCGGTCGTCCAGGCCCGCGCGTCCAGGAAAAGCCCAGCAGCGGCCCGGAGGGGCGGGCGTCCAGCCGGTGCGCCGCGGTCGACGGACTGCCCGGCACCGGCCCCTGGGTCACTCGGCCGGTGCGCGGGCCGAAGGGCCCGGTCGCTCAGGTTCCGCCGGGTTTGCCCGTCGAGACCAGCAGGAGGACGGACGAGCCCGGTGCCACCGGTTCTGCGCCGCCCCGGGGCTGACTGCTGATCACCTGCCCGGCGGGAGCGTTCCAGTCCGTGTGCCGCATGATCGTGCAGCTCAGTCCGAGTCCGCGCAGCAGGCTTCCGGCCTGTTCGACCGGCATGCCGGCCAGGTCCGGCAGCGCGATGCCCGCTCCCGGGGTCTGCTCCTGCTCCTGTGTCGGAGTCGCATCGGCACTTCCGCTCTTGGGGGTGCCGGTGGCGAGCGGGGTGCACGCCCCGTTCGCCGGTGGGGACAGGGACGGGGAGGCGCCGGGCGCGGGCGGCACGGGCTTCAGCGCGAAGAACCCCACCGTGGCGCACGCCAGCACGCAGCACGCCGCAGCGGTGCCGAGGAGCGCCCGGCGGGTGCGGCTGCGGCTGACGGCTCGCTCGATCGCGGCCGCGTCGACGACCGGCGCCGTCGGCCCGTCGGCGAAGGAGGCCACCGCGGCACGCAGCTCGGCTTCGAGGCCCGGCTCGAACGGGGCCGGTCCGGACGGCGTGTTCCTCACTTCGTACCTCCGAAAGCGGCCGACGGCGTGTGCGGCGCCTGGGCGCCCGATACGGAATCGCGCAGCTTGGCCAGGCCGCGGGCGAGCTGGGACCTCACCGCACTCGAAGAGATGTCCAGGACGTCGGCGACCTGCCGGGCGTCCAGATCGTGCAGGTAGTACAGGACCACCACGCTGCGCATGCCCATCGGCAGCCCGAGCAGTGCCTCGATCAGTTCCGCGCGCAGATCCACCTGCCCGAACCGGTCCCGGGGGTCGGCCGTCTCGGGCACCCCCGACAGCCCGGGGCGCTCGCCCCGGCGCGACAGCCGCCGCCAGCGGTCGTTGGCCAGGTTGACCAGCACTTTGCGCACGTACGCCTCCGGCGAGTCCGCCACCGCGACCTTCCGCCACTGTCGGCACGCCCGCTCCAGCGCCTCCTGCACCAGATCCTCGGCCACGTGCACGTCACCGGTCAGCGCATACGCGGTGCGGAACAACGCTCCCGACCGCTGTGCGACGAACTCCGTGAATCCGATGCCCGGACCGCTCCTGCGAAACCTCACCCGCCGACCTCCTCTCCTCGTCCCGTCCCGATCACTGCCCCCATGACGGCGGAACGGGGCCGAGTGCTGCACCGAGCCGCCGGCAGTGACGTGAATCACAGCCGGGACGGAAGGGTGCCCCAGGACCTCGCGCCGCTGCCGCCCAGGGTGCGGGCGGGGCCCGGCAAAGCGGAGGGCCGCCGGGCGGGCGGCCCGCAGTCGGCCGAGCCGTCGGAAACTCGACCGGCACCCCGGACCTCCAGACAGTTGATCAACACGACTGTCGAAGGTTCAACCACCACGGAACCGCAGGTCAACGGGCTCCGGAGAGCGCGGAGGGTTTAGCGCCGGTTTTCGTTCCGATGTTCCTCAGCCCCCGTTGCCCCGACAGCCGGTCCGAGCGGCCTCCGGCCGGCTGAAACCTCCCACGCGGCCCGCCGCGCCGGCCACGAAGCTTGAAACCTCGGCCAGAAACCCTGAACACACAGGCCAAGTGGCGTGAAACCGGCCAGTTGGCCTGCAAAGTCTCAGTTGTGTAGCGCACTATTGCAAGCATCTGCTTGCAATAGTTAGCAGGGCTGGTGCACGATCGGGGCATGGCATCACTCAACGTCGGCAATCTCGGTGAGTACCTGCGCGAACAGCGGCGCAGTGCGCAGCTTTCGCTGCGGCAGCTCGCGGATGCCGCCGGGGTGTCCAATCCGTATCTCAGCCAGATCGAGCGCGGGCTGCGCAAGCCGAGTGCGGAGGTGCTCCAGCAGGTCGCCAAGGCGCTGCGGATCTCCGCCGAGACGCTCTATGTGCGGGCCGGGATCCTCGACGAGCGGGACCGGGAGGAGCTGGAGACCAGGGCGGTCATCATCGCCGACCCCTCCATAAACGAGCGGCAGAAGGCCGTTCTGCTCCAGATCTACGAGTCCTTCCGCAAGGAGAACGGATACGAGGTCTCGGACGGCTCCGCTGCCGCTGACCCCGCCGCGACGGACGCCTCGACGGGCGCGGACGTCGTGCGGCACCCGCAGGACCCCGCCGGGCCGGAAGGCCCGGGGGAGCCGCGGAGCGCCCAGGAGAAGCCCGCCGAAGCCGATGCAGACGAGAGCCGGAAGGGCGGGCGGCGCGGTGACAGCGCCGCCGGTACGCCCCAGGGCTCGGACTGAACCGCGTCCCACGGGAGGACCACCGATATGGCCATCACCGATGACCTGCGCGAACTGCGCAAGAACCTCAGCGACCCCACCCCCCTCTACTTTGCCGCCGGTACGGCCGATCTCGCGGTGCAGCAGGCGCTGAAGGTGCCCGCGCTGCTGGAGCAGCTGGCCGCCGAGGCGCCGGAGCGCATCGAGGGGCTCCGCAACGACCTGAGCGAACTGCGGAACACCGACCCCAAGGCCGTCCAGGAGCGGGTGACGGGCCAGGCCAAGGAGGCCCAGGCCACCGTCTCCGCGAAGGTCAACGAGGTGGTCGCCGGGCTGGGCGGCCTCGACGGCGACGATCTGAAGAAGCTGGGCGAGACCGCCCAGGACCTGGCGCTGCGCGGGGTCGGCGTCGCCGCCGAGTACGCGGTGAGGGCCCGGGAGACGTACGAGCGGGTTGCCGAGCACGGTGAGCAGACCGTCCGGACCTGGCGCGGCGAGGCCGCCGAGGAGATCACCGAGATCGCGGTCGCCGTCGAGCCGGAGCCCGCGCCCGCCCCGCGGTCCACGCCCGCGTCCGCGCCGAAGCGGGCGGCGAAGACCGCTGCGAAGTCCCGGACCCGGTCCGCCAGGCCTGCCACCGGAGCCGCGGGGAACAAGGCCGCGACCGGTACGGAGCCCAAGGCGGAGCCGAAGGCTGCCGCGAAGAAGACCCCCGCCCCGCGGCGGGCGCCCGCAGCCCGCCGGACGGCTGCGAAGAAGACGAACCCGCCCGCTGAGTGATCGCGCGGTTGCGCGGAGGACTGCAAGAGCGCGGACCGGGCACCTTTCAGGCGTCCGGTCCGTTCTCCGTCCACGCCGGGTACCGTTTCCGGTGAGGGCGTTCCATCATCGACCCCCTAGGCGGTGCCACCATGCTGCGTGAGAACTTCGACCTCTCGCTGTCGCTGTTCCTCTTCCTCGTCTTCACGGTCTCTTCCGTGGCGGCGCTGCTGATGGCTGCCTTCACCCGCGAGGATGCCTTCCGCGCCGCCGACAAGAAGACCAAGCCCTTCTGGCTGATCATCCTCGGCATCACGGTGCTGGTGAACCTGCTGATCCCGATGCTCTTCCTGTCCCTGATCGGGCTGGTCGCCACGATCGTCTTCTTTGTGGACGTCCGCCCCGCGATCAAGCAGGTCACGGGTGGCGGCAAGCGCCGCGGCGGCTCCAGCAGCGACGGTCCGTACGGTCCGTACAACGGCGGCCGGTAAGCACCGGCGGCCGCCCTTCCCGGGGTCGGGCCGGGCCGGTCCGCGGGATGCCCGGACCCACGCCTATCAGGGCGGCCGCGGGTCCGGACACGTACCCGGCTCCGCGGCCACTGCCCGCGACGCCCCTCCGCGCCCACTGCCCGCGACGACCCTCGGCGCCCGGCCTCCGTGGCCCCGCGCCGGCTGTCTCCGGCGGGTCCCTCGGCGCCTGCCGCCGTCGCGGCGGGCCGGTCAGCCGCGGCTCAGCAGCAGGACCGCGACATCGTCCGTCAGCTCGCCGCCGTTCAGCTCCCGCGCCTGCGCGACCGCCGACTCCAGCAGAGATTCGCCCTCCCGCCCGGAGGCCAGCAGACGGGTGATCATGGACTGGAGGCCTTCCTGCCCCAGCCGCTGCTTCTCGCCCGGTCCCGTCCGGCCTTCGATCAGCCCGTCCGTGTAGAGCAGCAGCGACCAGGCGCCGCCCAGGTCGATCTGGTGGCGCGGCCAGCGGGCCCGCGGCAGCAGGCCGAGCGCGGGACCGCCGCCCTCGTGCGGCAGGAGCTGCGCCGCCTGGCCGCCGCGGAGGAAGAGCGGCGACGGATGCCCGGCCAGGCAGAGGCCCGCCCGGCGTCCGTCCGGGGCGATGTCGATCGTGCAGAGCGTTGCGAAGATCTCGTCGCTCTCGCGCTCGTGCTCCAGGACCCGCTGGAGCGTGGAGAGCAGCTCGTCACCGCAGAGCCCGGCGAAGGTCAGGGCGCGCCAGGCTATCCGCAGCTCCACCCCGAGCGCCGCCTCGTCCGGGCCGTGACCGCAGACATCGCCGATCATGGCGTGGACCGTGCCGTCCGGGGTGCGGACCGTGTCGTAGAAGTCACCGCCGAGCAGTGCCCGGGAGCGGCCGGGCCGATAACGCGAGGCGAACCGCAGCTCCGACCCCTCCAGCAGGGGAGTGGGCAGCAGCCCGCGTTCCAGCCGGGCGTTCTCCTGGGCCCGCAGCTTGGACTCGGCGAGCTTTCGCTGCGCGGTGTCGGCGCGTTTGCGCTCCACCGCGTAGCGCACGGTCCGGCTCAGGAGCCGCCCGTCCAGCTCGTCCCGGAAGAGATGGTCCTGGGCGCCCAGCTTCACCGCCTCGGCCGCGCGCTCGGTGTCGCCCGATGTGGTCAGCGCGAGGACGGCATGGCGGGGCGCGAGCCGCAGGACGTGCCGGAGCGGGCCCAGCCCGTCCGCGGCCCCGGCGCTGCCGGCGGGGAGGGCGAGGTCGAGCAGGACGCAGTGCACATCGTCGGTGAGGAGCCGTTCCGCTTCGGTCAGATTGCGGGCGGTCCTGATCCGCACCCGGGTCGCCGTGCCACCACCGGACTCGGTCAGCTCGGGGACGGCGAACGTCCCGGTGGGGTCGTCCTCGATGACCAGGAGCGTGAGCTGTGCGGGCTCGGCGGCGGGCGCTTCGGCGGCCCCGCCGACCGTGGATTCGGTGGCAGTGGCAGTGGCAGTGGCGGTGCTGGTGGGTGCGGGCGCCGAGGCGGCTGCTTCGGCTCCCGTGACGGAGGAGTCCCTCTGTCGCGGTACGGGTACGGCCATGGGTCCGGTTCCTTTCCCTCCCCCGAGGGCGCGGAGGGCCGCCGATCGACGACCCGCCGACGGGGACCATAGCGCTCCGGTGCGGTCCAACGGAATGCGATTCCACTCCCGCCGTGACCGACTCGGCCACCCTCCCGCGGCCCTCCACCCGGTTTCCACCCGCCACGCCCGGGGCCATCCGCACCCGGACAGCTTCCGCCGCCGCCCCCGGCCCGCGTGACCGAACGCACACCGCACGGCCGGGCCGGAACGCCGGGTGCGGGCTCGCGCCGCCGGGGCTTGCCGCGGCTTCCGGCCCCGGCTCCTGCGGCCTCGGGAGCGCACCGCGCGTCCGGGCCGGACACCAGACGCCGGACACCAGGCACAAGGCGCCGGACACCAGGCGCCGGCTCGCGCCGCGGCAACCGGCGGGTCGGCCCCCGGCCTCCCGGGTCCCTGCCGCCCCCCCCTGCCCCGGCACCCGCCGGCCCTGCGGCACCCGCGCCCCCTTTGGGGCGCGGGCTCAGGCTCCGGGCCGGACCACTCCGAGGATCTTGTTGGCCCCTGCACCCGTGACGGTGACCGTGCGCCCGGGGCGCGGGGAGTGGACTATCTTGCCGTCGCCTATGTACATCCCGACGTGGCTCGCATCGGCGTGGTAGATGATCAGGTCGCCCGCCCGCATCTCCTTGATGTCGATCCGCCGCAGCTGCCGCCACTGCTCCTGCGAGGTGCGCGGTATCGTCACTCCGGCCGCGGCCCACGCCTTCGACGTCAGCCCCGAGCAGTCGTACGACTTCGGGCCCTCCGCGCCCCATGCGTACGGCAATCCGACCTGGGCCAGCGCGAACTCCACCGCCTTGCCGCCCTCGGCGCTGACGGTGCCCTTGACCTCCTTCAGGGCGCCCGACTGCAGCCAGGCGGTCTGGGCCCGCTCCGCGGCCTGCTTCTCCAGCAGCAGCAGCCGGGCCCTCTCCTCCTTCTCCAGCCGGGCTTCCAGCTTCTCCGCCTGGGCGATCTTCGTGGCGACGCGCTTCTTCGCGTCCGCCATGCGCTGGCGCTGGGCCTCCAGGGACTTCCAGTGGGCACCGGCGTCCTGCGCGTAGGCGTCCAGTTCGGACCGGGCCTGCTTCAGATCGCCCAGCAGGTCCTTCGTCGCCTTCTGGCCCTGGGCCAGCCTGCTCGCGTTGTCGAGGAAGAGCTGGGGGTCGTCGGTCAGCATGAACCGCGCCTCGTACGGCAGGCCGCCGGTGCGGTACTGGGCGCGGGCGGCCGTGCCCGCGGCGTCCTTCAGATCGTCGATGCGCTGCTGGGCACGGGCGGCCTCCTTGGCCAGCTGCACGATCTCCGAAGACTGCCGATCGGCCTGCTCCTCCGCGAGGTTGTACGCGTCCGTGGCGGACACGGCCTGGTGATAGAGGTCCTCTATCTCCAGCCGGACCTGCTCCAGGGTCTTCCCACCCGCAACAGGCGAGCCGGCAGCCCCCGCCGAACCAGCAGCCGTGCCACCGGCACCAGCCGTCCCCGCTGTCCCCGCCGTCCCCCCGGTCCCTAGGGGCGGAGCCACCGGAGGCGCAGGCTCGGCAGGCGCCGCAAAGGCCGCAGTGGCGGGAACCGCCGACAGCGTCACCGCGCAGACCAGAACGATCGCGGCGGCGGCCCCATGTCGTCGCTTCACGATTCCCCCTCCTCCAGCTTCCGCACCCCGTGCAACAGGGGCAGCCATCCGATGACCTGATGAAGCGTCAGTAACTTTCTTGAGCTGCGGCGATGGTGCCATGGCCCCGCCCAAATCGACAGAGCCCCTCGGCCTATCACGCCCCCCTCGGCCATCACGCGCTCGGCGTATCACCCTCAATACGTCCGCCCCGGCCCCCAGGTTCCCGCCCATCCATACGTTCACTCGAACCAGTGACCGAAAACGGGCACAGCTGCCCTGTGGCCTCAGCCGCTTCCACCGGGCGCCAGCGCCTCCCAGGCCACCGTGACCTCGCCCTGCCGCCACCGCCGCCGGCCGTCCCGCAGCGGCCAGTCCGCCCCCAGCGCCCCCACCGCCGCGATCCACCGCTGACGCGCCCCCAGCGAGGCGTACGGCGCGGCCGCCGCCCACGCCCGGTCGAAGTCCCGCAGGAACGCATGCACCGGCTCCCCCGGCACATTCCGGTGGATCAGCGCCTTCGGC
The DNA here is from genome assembly GCF_044763775.1 of Streptomyces sp. NPDC094448. Taxonomy (NCBI): domain Bacteria; kingdom Bacillati; phylum Actinomycetota; class Actinomycetes; order Kitasatosporales; family Streptomycetaceae; genus Streptomyces; species Streptomyces sp. NPDC094448. The sequence goes on from NZ_JBIWGU010000005.1 coordinate 82,034, forward strand.
AGCCGTTCCGCCAGCTCGGAGGGGCGGCCCAGGGAGCCGAGCCGGGCCGCGAAGGTGACCGTGCGCGGCCCCTCGGGCCCCAGCGCCACCCACACATGACGCCGCCCGATCTCGTCGCACGTCCCCTCGACGAGCAGTCCGTCGGGCGCGAGCCGCCCGCACAGCCGCGCCCAGACGGCGGCGACCTCCCCCTCCTCGTACTGCCGCAGCACATTCGCCGCCCGGATCAGCGTCGGCGGACCGTCGACGGGCACCTCGAAACCGCCGTGCCGGAAGCTCAGCCCGGCCTCCTCGTACGGTTTCGCCGCCGCCACCCGCTCCGGGTCGATCTCGACGCCGACCACCTCGCAGCGCGGATCGGCCTCGGCGCGCAGCCGCCGCGCGAGTTCGAGGGTGGTCCAGGGAGCCGCGCCGTACCCGAGGTCCACGGCCAGCGGTCGCCCGCTCGCCCGCAGCACGCGCCCGTGCGTAGCCGCAATCCAGCGGTCCATGCGGCGCAGGCGGTTCGGGTTGGTCGTCCCGCGGGTGGCGGTACCGACGGGACGGGTGCTCATACGTCGAGGGTATGGCCCGTCCCGTACGGCCGGCTCCGGCACCCGGGAGCCCGGAGTGGCATCGCCCCGGCCTGCCCGGCCTGCCCGGCACCCGGGAGGACGGGCCCGGCACTCCGGCAACTACTTCCCGGCCTGCTTCCCGACCTCCGTCCCGGCCTGCTTCCCGACCTCCGTCCCGGCCCGCTCCCGGGCCTCCGTCCCGCCCCTCCCGCCATCCCCCTCATCACGATTTGGCAAAGTGGTGGGCAGCGGGAAATGGAAGTGGCCAGTCCGCTGTTGTGCGGTGGCGGAAGGCCGAGAGCCGTCCGCCGTTTGCCATGCCCGGAACGAGGAGGGTCTACGCGTGAGCCAGTACGTCTCCCGCATCTCCACCGGTCTGGCACCCCGCCTCAGATTCCCCGGGGGCCCCCGCAAACCGCGCCGTATCGCCATGCTCAGCGTCCACACCTCCCCGCTCCACCAGCCCGGCACGGGCGACGCGGGCGGAATGAACGTCTACATCGTCGAGCTGGCCCGACGCCTCGCCGCCATCAATATCGAGGTTGAGATCTTCACCCGCTCGACCGCCGGCGGCCTGCCCGACACAGTGGAACTCGCGCCCGGAGTCCTCGTACGGCATGTGGACGCCGGCCCGTACGAAGGGCTGGCCAAAGAGGATCTGCCCGGCCAGCTCTGTGCCTTTACCCACGGTGTGATGCGTGCCTGGGCCCGCCACCGACCCGGCCATTACGACCTCGTCCACTCCCACTACTGGCTGTCCGGCCATGTCGGGTGGCTCGCCGCCGAACGCTGGGGCGTCCCGCTGGTCCACGCCATGCACACGATGGCCAAGGTCAAGAACGCGGCGCTGGCCGAGGGCGACACCCCCGAACCGCCGTCCCGGGTCATCGGCGAGACACAGATCGTGAACGCCGCGGACCGGCTGATCGCGAACACCGCAGGGGAGTCGGCCGAACTCGTCCGCTTCTACGACGCCGATCCCGCGAAGGTCGCGGTCGTCCACCCCGGGGTGAATCTCGACCGGTTTCGCCCCGACCCCGGCAAACACAGTGCCGACACTGCCCGCGACCGGGCCCGCGACCGGCTCGGCATCCCCCGGAACGCCTTCGTCCCCCTCTTCGCCGGCCGGATACAGCCCCTCAAGGCGCCCGATGTCCTCCTCCACGCGGTCGCCCGGCTGCTGGAACGCGACCCCTCGCTCCGTTCCCGGCTCTACGTCCCCGTCGTCGGCGGCCCCAGCGGCAGCGGCCTCGCCCGCCCCGAGGGCCTCCAGAAACTCGCCGCCCGCCTCGGTACCGCCGATGTCGTCCACTTCCACCCGCCCGTCGGCCAGGACCGGCTCGCCGACTGGTTCCACGCCGCGAACGCGCTGGTCATGCCCTCGTACAGCGAATCCTTCGGCCTGGTCGCCATCGAGGCCCAGGCGACGGGCACCCCGGTCGTCGCGGCGGCGGTCGGCGGCCTGCCGGTGGCGGTACGCGACGGGAGTACGGGTTTCCTGGTCCGGGGCCACGACCCCGCCGACTACGCCGCCGCGCTCCGCCGGCTGATCGACGACCCCGTCCTGGAGGCCCGGATGGGTGCGGCGGCGGCCCTGCACGCGCGGTCCTTCGGCTGGGACGCGGCGGCCGCCGCCACCGCGGACGTCTACGGCGGGGCTCTGCACGACTACCGCCGCCGGGTACGCTCCCACCATGCCTGACGACGCCGTACGCCGGCCCCCGGCCGAGGTCCTCGAAGCAACCCTGCGCGAGGCCGGCCTGGAATGGGAGAACCCGGAGCCCGGTTCGTACGTCGTCACCCTCCCCGGCACCCGCAAACTCGCGACGAACGTCGCCCTCCGCGTCGGCGCGCACTCCCTCTCCGTGAACGCCTTCGTCATCCGCCACCCCGACGAGAACGACGCCGCGGTCCACCGCTGGCTGCTGGAGCGGAACCTCAAGCTGTACGGGGTGGCGTACGCGATCGACCAGCTCGGCGACATCTATCTGACCGGCCGCCTCCCGCTCTCCGTGATCACCCCGGAGGAGGTGGACCGGCTGCTGGGCTCGGTCCTGGAGGCGTCGGACGGCGCCTTCAACACGCTGCTGGAGCTGGGCTATGCGAGCGCGATCCGCAAGGAGTACGCGTGGCGGGTATCCCGCGGCGAATCGACCCGCAACCTGGACGCGTTCGCCCACCTGACGGACGGGCAGCCCCCGAAGGACTGATCCGGCCCGCCGGTTGGCGCCCGGTGCCGTAACCGGACGGCACCGCCCCGGATCCTGGGACCCCCCACCCTCAGGAGCCGGACCATGGCCCACTCCCGCCCACCCTCGGCCCCCGATACGCCCGGCACCCAGGCCGGTGTCATCGGCATCGCGCTCGGCGGCGTACTGGCGGCCGTACTGGCCCAGGGGTCCTGGCAGTGGTTCTCCACCTACATCGGGGCGACACTGCTGGCCCTGATCGCCTGCTTCTACCGCCTCCCGAGCCGGACCCCGGGCTCGGGCGCCGCATATCTCCGCAATCTGACGGCGTACTCGATGGTGGTCGGCCTCTGCGTGGCGATCACTCTGGCCCCCGCGCTGCAACGCTGGTCGTGGCTCTTCCCGATGCCGGGCACCCGCGCGGCCTGCCCGAAGCTCGGTGTGTACGCCTCCGAACAGGCGGCGGCGGCCCTGTCGGCCACCCCGGGCCACAGCCCGACGGCCCTCGCCGCGGCCCAACGCGCCCAAGCCCACGATGCCGTGGCCGACTGCCTCTCGTCGACGACGACCCGCTGGCTCCCGGCGTACGCGGCGGCGGTGGCGGTCCTGGTCGGCATCGCTGCCTGGTCCTTCGACCGCGCGCGGGCTCGCCGGGAGCCGCCCGTGGCATGAGCGGGGTGCAGCTCAGGTCGTCGGCGGGAGGTGCCAGAGAGGTGCGGTGTACTGCTCGGGGCGGTGCGTGAGCAGCAGGGCTTTGAGGGCGTCGCGGTGGGCACCGGGGAGATTGAGCGCCTCGGTGAGGTGGCGGAACGTTGTGTGCGTGGCTCCCCGGGCGCGGGCTTGGTGCTCGTACGCGGCCACGCGCGCGAGGGTCGATTCGGGTTCGAGGGACTTCGGTGGTGCGGAGGCCATGCGGGTGGCCTTGTCGCGTTCGTAGTCGATCTCGGAGAAGCCGCAGATCTCCCGGCTGACTGCTTCCGCGGCCGCGAGGGTGGTCGTCGTGGTGATGGCGTGGGCGAGGCTGTTCCGCTTGAAGGCGTCGTCCGTGCCGACTTCGTGGACGGTGGGGCTTTCGTCGGTGAGGGGGACGGCGGCGCCGGTGTCGCGGGCTTCGCACAGTCCGCGGATCCCCCGGGCGGTGGCCGCGAGCATGCCGGTGGCCTCAGAGGGGTGCCACTCCAGGATCGGGCCGACTGCGGCGGCGTGCTCGGGAGTGAAGGTGGTGACGAGGTGGCCGAGCAGGGGGCGGAGGGTCTTGGCGGGTAGTTCGCCGTCGAGGCCGGGGCCGGCGACGAGCAGTCGTACGGGGGCGTCGAGCCGGTGGCAGGCGGCCAGAGTCAGGGCGTCTGCCAAGGGACTGCGCAGGGTGGGTTCATCGCCGCGGGCGAGGATGTCGCCGCCGACGTCGAGCAGGTCGATGGACTCGGGGCGGAGCTGCTTCACCAGTTCGGTCAGTTGCCCGGTGATGCCTTGCACGCCGTGGCGCGGGTCGATCAGGGCCAAGGTCTGGGGGAGTTCGCGTGCCAGGCGGGGGAGTGTGGAGCCCGCCGGTGGGACGCATTCGGTGTAGGCGGTAATGGCGGGGACACCCGGCACCGTATGGGCGAGTGCGGTGAAGTCCGCCGGTGTTCTGGGGCCTGGGACCGGGTCGACCAGAAGGCGGTCCCAGGCATAGGTGAGGATGACCCCCGGATTCTCCGGGCCGTACAGGGCCGCGTCGAGCATCGCTGCGGCGACCGCGTCGCCCCCGCCGCCCGCTGCCACGATCAACCGGGTCACCCGGGCAGGGTACGGCCTGCGTGGTCTGGCCACCCGCCTATAGTGGCCAGAGGTCTTAGCCACTTGTGGGGGAGGGTCCTGTGCCGCAGATCGAAGAAGCCCAGCCCAAGTACTTGCAGATCGCTCACTACATCCGTGACCAGATCCTTCGTGGGGACCTTCGGCCGGGTGACGAAGTTCCCTCGGAGAGGCAGTTGGCCTCCGACTGGAATGTGTCCAGGCCGACGGCGGCCCGCTCGCTGGAGGCGTTGAAGCAGCAGGGGTTCGTCGAGAAGCGTCAGGGGTCGGGGACGTACGTCCGCGGACTCCATGTCAATCGGCGGGCGCGGGAGCTGTACGGGCGGGCCCGGCAGACAGGGAAGATCTACACGCCGGGCGAGTACGCCGTCATTACCTCGGCCGGCTGGATGGATGCGCCCGGCCATGTCGCCGACGCTCTGGGGCTGGCCGGAGATCGCAGGGTGGTTCACCGGCGCCGGGTAACCAAGAATCAAGCCGGGCCCCTCACCGTCTCGACCTCATGGTTCGGTCCTGAGGTCGGGGACCGGGCGCCGAGGCTCCGGGAGCCGGAGCGGATTCAGGAAGGCACCCTGCTGTACGTCGAGAACATGACGGGCCGCCAGGGCAGTTACGCGGAAGACCGCATGTGCGCCCGCGCGGCGACCCTTGACGAAGCCGCTGACCTGGAGCTTCCGCCGTCCTCTCCGGTGCTGAGCGTTTATCACGTGGTCTATGACCTCCAGGACCGTGCACTGGAGTTCGCGGAGGCCACCTACCCGCCGGACCGGTGGGCGTTCGAACAGGGCTATCCGCTGACGTGAGTTGACTGCACCGCATCACCCCTGAGGTGTCTTGCCAACCGAAGTGGCCAATGCCACTATCCAGTAAGTGGCTAATGCCACTTCATGGGAGTGTGGCCGGGCGGCGACAGTACGGGCCCGGGGGAGAAGTGGAGGCGTGATGCGGAGTTACGGCGGCAAATCCAGGCCCGATGCGGATGATCGACAGCTCGGGGCCATGACGCTCTACCCGACGCCGGAGTCCGTGCCACGGGCCCGCCGGTGGTTCCGGAGGTTCATCGAACGCCACGATCCTGTGTGCTGCGTCGACGACTGCCTGGTGATGCTCTCCGAACTCGTCACCAGCGCAGTGGCCTACGGGGAGTCGGAGGAGGAATGGCGGGTGCGCGTCGACTGGTGGCGCATCGGTGACGCGCTCTGCGTCAACGTCCACAACCCGGGCACGCCGACCCGTGTCCATATGTGCTCTCCGTCCGACGAAGACACCCATGGCCGTGGTCTTCAGTTGATCGACGTGCTCGCCGACGACTGGTCCGTCGGCCCCAGCCCGTACGGCGGCACCGTCGTCTCCTTCGTCCTGCATAAGGCATGGCCGGAATGATGTCCGGAGTCGGCCTCACACAACGTGCGGCCTCGGGCGATCTCGGCCGACACTGACGAACCCGGTTGCTAGGAAGGGTCGTCGCTCCCGAGGTCGGTCTCGCCGATCAGACGACGCCACTCGTCGATCACCGTGTGACCGTCGATCATCTTCTGCACGGCGGCTTGGATAGTCCTCAGTCGCGGCTTCAGGTGGCTGCTGAGTTGGGTGACTCCTTCCATGCTGTCGGAGAATCCTTGGAGTTGCGCGGTCGTAGTTATGGATGTCAACGCCAGCGCCTGGATCTGCCGGAAGAATTCGCGAACGGCCTGCTTGTCCTCTGAGGAAAGATCCTCTTCACCCGCTCGTCTGATGAATCCCTGGATGCCCGGGTCAATGGAAGCAAGGGCTGACCAGTACTGCCCTCCCAAGACTTCGACCTGCGCCACGGGTTCGGCGAGCCGCTCGGAAAGCTGCTCGGTCACGCGCATCCGACCGGCGAACCCTCCACCCCGGGCATCCGATTTGATCATCTCTTCGGCTGCCCAGGAGGTCTCCTGGTTGATGGCCGAGATGACGTCCGGGAACCTCTGTGCGATTCCCACCCATGCGGGCAATACTGTCTCGGCTTCTGCCATGAGCTCCAGAAAACCCAGTGGCTCATCATCGGCAGTCAGACTCTGCTGGACCATCTCCACCGGCCTGGCGGGCGGTGCCGACTCCAGCACCTCCGAGATCTTCAACGCCAGTCTGTGTACGGCCTGCCGGTACACGGGCGACGCCTCGTCTTCGAGCCGCAGTTCGCGCCAGTCCACCCACTGTCGCCTCGCGATGAGCTGGACGACTTCATCCGAAGGGTGATCGTCGGATCCGTGTGCGAGCTGGGGAACGTTGACGTAGTGGATCGGCAGCAGTAGCTCGTCCAGCCCCAGACTGGCCGCGTGGCCGGAGAACTTGATGACCTCGCGCCTGCACTCCTGACTCTTGAGGAAGTTCGGCGTGATGACGGGTATCAGAAAGGTGGTTCCGGTCAGTGCGGTGTCGAGGCGCATCCGCCATGCGTCCCCCCACTCAATCGACCTATTGTCCAGGAAGATCTCAAGAGGTTCGCCGGTGATGATCTCGAACTCGTTGGCTATGCGCTCCGACAGACGGGCGATCCGCCCCGAGTCGAGTTGATCATCGCGATGCGTGTAGCTCCAGAACCCGGCGGGCTGCGCGTTGGTCATGGCTTCAGAGAGTAGCCAAAAGGCTTTCTCTGTAACGGGGATTGATGAAGTCGGGTGCGGTGGAGTTGAGCGTTGGTGGGCCGGCGGATGTGCCGAAGAGCCTCTTGGCCCATGGCGGAACCGCGTCCGACGCGCCGGGCCGACCGCGGGAGCCCGGGTGGCGTGGACCGGACAGCGACGAGCCCCCGCCGGCGACGCTGCGGGCAGGGGCTCGGTCGGGACGTGGGTATCGGGTTACTTCTTCTTGCCCTGGGTCTTGTCGGGGATCTTGATGACCTGCGTTTTCGCTGCTCAGGTGTGGTGGCGGAGTCCACTTGGTGGTCGTTGTCGGTCGCCTTCCGCGACCGCTGGGCAGCCTCGGACGGCCCAGAGACGGCCCGGAGCGCGGCCGTTTCACGGGTAGGAACCTCCGCTCGCGGCGCCGTTGCTGTACTTCTCTGCTGTACGGCAGACCGGCGTGGATGGTGCCTGTAGCGTCGGAGTATGACTTCGGGCGCGGGCGTTGGCGGTGTGTTCACGGAGGAAGCGGCGGGAGCGGTCCTGGTGTCGGCGTGCCGGACGGCCGGGTTCGATCCGGCTGGCGCGGAGTTGCTGCGGCTCGGTTCCAATGCCGTGTACCGGCTGGCCGGCTCCCCGGTGATCGTCCGTATCGCCCGGGATCCCGGCTCGCTGGCGGATATGACGCGTGCGGTGCGGGTGGCCCGGTGGCTGGAGGATGAGGGGTTCGCCGCGACGCGGGTGGTTGCGGGTCTGGAGCAGCCGCTCGTGGTCGATGGCCGGATGGTGACGTTCTGGGTCAGTGCGCAGGACACGGAGGTCTATGCCGACCTGCGGGAGCTGGGTGACCTGCTGCGGCGGTTGCACTGGCTGGAGGAGCCGGGCTCGCTTGCCCTTCCCTACTACGATCCGTTCCAGGACGTGTGGGACACCCTCCGTGCTCTGGGTGACGTTCCCGGCGACGATGTGGCGTTTCTGAACGAGCGGGCGGAGCGGATACAGAAGGAGTACGACCGCCTGGACTGGGTTCTCGACTTCGGCATGATCCACGGGGATGCCAACGTCGGGAACGCGATCCGGGACCGGGACGGCCGGCCGCTGCTGATCGACCTGGACGGCTTCTCGCTGGGGCAGCGCGAATGGGACCTCGTACTGACTTCGCTCTACTACGAGCGGTTCGGCTGGCACACCCGTACCGAGTACGAGTCGTTCGTCTACCACTACGGCTTCGACCTGATGAACTGGCCCGGCTACCCGGTCCTCGCAGATCTGCGCGAGCTGAAGATGACGCTGTGGATCGGCCATCAGGTCACCACGAGCGAAAAGGCGGCGGAAGAGTTCGCCCGGCGGGTGCATGCCCTGCGTACTGGCGGAAGCCGCAAGGACTGGCAGGCGTTCTGAGCGCTCACTCCATGCCTGCTGCCTCGCGCCAGAGCCGGTGTTCGGCGGCCAGCTCGTGGAAGTCCCGTACGGCGTTCGTGGTCGATGCTCGTGCGAGATTCCGCCGGAACTCGGCAAGGTAGCTGACGCAGCGCGCCGATCTGAGCTGCTCGCCGAGGTCGAGCGCATCGGCTGCGACGCGGCATGCCTCTTCCGGGTTGCCCGCGTGCATCTGGGCGTCGGCGAGGACCATGGTGGCGAAGAAGTCGCTGCGGACGTGTGTGCCGCTGACTGCGTTCTCGGCATGGGCGACGGAACGGCGGGCGCTGCTGACATCGCGGAAGCAGTGTGCGGCTTCCGCGGCGAGTTCGACATTGTCGAAGTAGGTGATCCACTCCGGCTCGTCGTCGTTGTTCCGCCGGTCCAGCGCGCCGGTGGCTTCCGCGAGGGCGAGTTCGCAGGCGCGGGTATCTCCGGTGCGGGCGAGGGCGCGGGCTTCCATCGCGTGGAACTGGGCCAGCAGGGTCGGTGTCGCAACGCGAGAGATACCCATCCGTGCGGCACGGGCCAGGGTGGCGGCCTGGGTGTAGCGGCCGAGGAAGGTGGCCTGGTGGCTCATGGCGGAGAGGATGCTCCCGGCAAGCCGCCGGTCGTCGCTGTCCTGGGCCAGTCGCAGTCCGTGGACGAAGTACCGCTGGGCGAGTCCGTGGTGGCAGGCGTCGTACGACATCCAGCCGGCCAGGAGCGTAGCCTCGGCGACCGTGGCGAACAGGGCACGCCCGACGGCTTCGGTGTACTGCCCCGACAGGAGTGGGGCGACATCGCGGCTGAGGTACTGGATGAGGCTGTGCCGTGCGTGGTCTCCGCCGAAGCGGTCGTCGAGCTGGGCGAACATGTCGGCGGTCGACTTGATCATTGCCACATCGGTGAGCCCCACTCGGGGCCCTGTGTCCGTCGGGGCGGTGAACGCGGGGGTGTCGGGTGCTACGAGCCACTGCAACGAGGCTTCGTGCCAGGGGCCGTCCGAGGCATCCGCCGTGAGAAGCGATGCGTCACCGGCAAGGTCGGCCAGCCATAACGGGCCGACCGCTCCGATCGCGGCGCCCACGCTCTCCGGGTACCTCAGATCCGGGAGCCCGTGAACCTCGTGATCACGCATCCCGAGATCACCCGGGGCCAGCCCGAGTGCCCCGCACAGCAACTCCGCGTAAAACTCGTCCGGAACGCCGTGGTTGTTCTCCCAGCTCGCGATCCGCCGCTTCACGCTGGCGTCGGCTGCCAAGGTCTGCCCCTTGCGGCCCGCTGCGGTCCGTAACTCCCGGATGAGCCGCGCCTGACTCCACCCCCGGCTCCGCCGCGCACTGAGAAGCCGCGTTCCGATCTGCTGTGTACCGGTCATGGTGCCCACCTCCCCCGTGGCTGTAGCCGTCGCAAAGCGAATATAAGGAACACACGACTACTAGGCGCCCTCGCAGCAGGGGAATTCGCGCGAAGGAATGCCCGGATGCCCGGGACGGGACCCTGGGGTGACACCCCTCGTCACCCCATGTCACCCCTCGTCATCTGCCCTGACCAGGGCCTTCACCACAAATCTAGGAGCACGACGACTCCCAGCGGTCGCCGTGGACCGATTGAGGTGAACCGACGTGCAGAAGATGACGAGGCGCGGCAGGCAATGGCTGTCCGCCGCCGCCGACGATCCGGAGAAATGCCGCTCCGTATGGGCCGACGACCCTCGCGCCCCTCACCTGTTCCCGGCGGGGAACCGCTTCGACGTCGTCGTTGTGGAGCAGAGGACGGGGCTGGAGGTCTTCCACCAGCTCCAGCAGCGGGGCATGCCGTGCGGGCCCGTTCTGTCCGACCTTGGGAGCAGCGAGGTCGGCTTCCTCCTCAACGCCGGGTCACGCAAGCGCTTCGAGCGGACCGTGGCCACGGAATCGGAGTACAGCGACCGGCCCGGCTACTCCTACCTGACCAAGGGCGCATCCGTGATGATCCCGGGTCCCATGCCCCTGTCCGGCGACCGCTACCAGTGGATTGCCGCCCCGGTCCGCCCTGTGGAGGGCTCTCCGTTGCGGGCGGTCGCCCTGGCGGTGGTGATCGTCGCGACCACGCGGCTGCTCAACCGGTTCGACCGCTACGGCTCGGAGTTCCTCGACCTTGAGTCGGAGGAATGGCCGAAGGAGACGACCGATGGGGCATGACTTCGCCCACTGGTCACCCGCCGACAGCGAACCCTGGTACGCGGCCCGGGGCGCCACCGCCGCCCTGCGCGACGTCCTCGTCTCGGCCGGCCTGGAGAAGGACTTCCCCTACCTCCAGGCCCAGATGAACGCGTTCGGGCACGGCCTCGTCGAACTCGGCCGAGTCTCGCCGGAGACTGCCGATCGGCTGGCCGCACTCCTCGACCGCGCACTGTCCTGCGAATGGCCCGGCGACGCCACCTGCGCACGCCAAGCCTCATCGAACACCCACACCGACCGGGGAGAGGAGACGCCGACATGACGAACCGCAGAGGTGTGATCGCAAGGCGGGCAGAAGAACTGACCCCCGGAATCTCCTACGTACGGGGCTGGTCCCATGCCCACCGCGGCACCGCTGCCCTCGCAGACCGGCTCCGCGCCTTGGGCCTCGACAACGACTTCCCCGGACTCAAGGCCGACGTGAACGTCGACGGCGACGGACTCGTCTGCCTCGGCCAGATCCGCCCCGAGGCCGCCCAATTCCTCGCACAGGCACTCGTCACCGGCCTAGCCCTCGAACTGGCCGACCACCTCACCACCGACCAAACGCCCCGGCGGTCCGCGTAGGACCGGCCCGCCGAGGCTCGCCACCCAGCTTCCAAGGAGCTGACCAACGTATGCCCAAGCATATTGTCCAACTGATCCACCGCGCCCTGAAAACCCTCTTCCCGGCCCACGGCCGCCACCGCCAGAACCCGGCCCCAGCCCGCATGCGACTGGCGCTTTGGATGACCCCGTGGACCACCCCCACCCCCGCACACGTCCTCGAACGCCAACACCCCTTCAGTGGCGAGGACATCCCCTTGGTCCGCCCGTACGCCCCACTGGACACCACCCTCCAACTCCGCCTCCACCCTGGCGCCGCCTCATGACCACCGACGCCCTGACCTCACCCCCGCCGCAGCTCTTCACGGCCAGGTGCTTCAAGTGCGCCATGGAAACAACGGCCCCGGTCCATATTCGCTGGCTCCCCAGCCCCAGCGGCCCCGGCACCACCCTCTACGCCTGCCCCCACTGCGCCCCGACCGTGCCCCACGGCCCCACTCTCGACGAAGACCTGACCTACCCCGGCACCACATAGCACCCTCCAAGCCACTTGGGAGCAGCCCACAGGCTCGTCGATGATGCCTGGCCGGCCTCCCTATCCCAGCCCCGGTCGCCGTGCCCCAACACCAGCGACCGGGGCTTTGTCGCGCCTCGGCCCCGCCGCCGCTCGGGACCGGCGCCCCAGCGCCGCAGCCCGAACGGCGCCAGGGGCCACTGAATGCAAGGCTCCGAGCTTGGGAATCACTCCTCATCACAGAGTGATCACCGTCTAAACACTCCGACTGCCGTCCTGCGCACGTGAAACCTAGTGCCGTATCAGGCAACGTTCGCCTCGTGGTTGGGGACGTGGTTCACGCCGTGGGTCTGTCGGTGTCTGCCAGAATCGGCGGATGCTGAGCATCGGAACGATCGTGATGGGGGCCGCTGATGTGCGGCGGGCCGCGGAGTTCTGGAGTCGGGCACTGGGCTACGTCCCTCGCGATGGTGAGGTGAAGGACGACTGGGCGGTACTGGTGCCGGCCGACGGCTCCGGTGCAGCGCTGGCCCTCGACCTCAGTACGACGCCCGTGCAGGAACACCCGAGAATCCACCTCGACCTCTACGCCGCCGACGCCGCCGATCAGGAGGCCGAAGTGGCGCGACTACTTTCCCTGGGCGCTGAACGCGTCGACTGGGACTTCTATCCGGTCGACGCCGATTTCGTCGTGCTCGCCGATCCCGAGGGCAACCGCTTCTGCGTCATCAACACCAGTCACAGCTGACGGACACGGGGGCTCGTATGGCGGAACGCGTGCGAGTACGGGAGATCGACGGCGACGAAGGTCGGCGGCTGCTGCGGATCATCCGCCGCGGCACCGGCTCGGTGGTGACCTGGCGGCGGGCCCAGATGGTGCTGCTGTCCGCGCAGAGCATGGCGGTGGCGAAGATCGCCGAGGTCACTTTCACCAGCGCTGACCGGGTCCGGGATGTGATCCACAACTTCAACTCCGACGGCTTCGACTCCCTGTATCCGAAGTACAAGGGCGGGCGGCCGAAGACCTTCACACTGCCCGAGCGCCGCGAGATCAAGAAGATCGCGAAGTCCAAGCCGGCCGAGCACGGCCTGCCGTTTTCGACCTGGAGCCTGACCAAACTGGCGGACTTCCTGGTCGCCGAGGGGGTGGTCGACGACATCAGCCACGAGGGCCTGCGCATCCTGCTCCGCGAGGAAGGCGTCTCCATTCAACGTATAAAGACCTGGAAAACCTCCCGCGATCCGGACTACACCACCAAGAAGGCCCGAGTGGAGCACCTGTACGCGATCGCCGACGGCGAGGTGATACCCGAGGAAGGCGAGCCGGAAGTGGTCTTCTGCCTGGACGAGTTCGGCCCGCTGAACCTGCAGCCGCACCCGGGGCGGCAGTGGGCCAAACGCGGGGGCAGGCACAAAGACCCCGATCGCGAGCCCAGGCCCAGGCGGCGGGCGACCTACACCCGCCCGCACGGGGTGCGGCACCTGTTCGCCGCCTATGACCTGGCCAAGGACAAGCTCTACGGCCATATCAAGAAGACCAAGAACCGGTCGAAGTTCCTGGAATTCTGCCGCTACCTGCGAACCCTCTACCCACCGACAGTCCGCCTGGCGATCGTATGTGACAACTACTCCCCGCACCTGACCACCAAGCGGTGCCGCCGCGTCGCCGACTGGGCAGAGGCCAATAACGTCGAGATCGCCTACACCCCGACCAACTCCTCTTGGCTGAACCGCATCGAGGCCCAGTTCACAGCCCTGCGCTACTTCACCCTCGACGGCACCGACCACGCCAGCCACAAGGAGCAGGGCAGCATGATCCGCCGCTACATCATCTGGCGAAACCACCACGCCGACGACCAGCGACTACGTGCCGTGGTCGCCAGGGCAAACGTTGCCTGATACGGCACTAGATCCGGCATGGGTGCTTTGGGTACCATTCCCCTCCATGGGGGTGATTGATATTCGTAAGTTCATCGCCAAATGGCACAAGGCGCAGTCGCGTCCTTATCAGCCCAAGCCATTCATGGTGCCGTATCTCGCAATGCTTATTTTTGGGGCGACTGCCGCCGTTGGTGCATACTTCGCCCTTAATGAATTGGTTCCAGGTGCTAGCAAAAATAGTCTGGAAGTAGCTAAAACAGCTCTTACTGTCGTCGCCGGGTGCGGTGCTGTAGCGGCCCTGTACGTTGCCTACAGGAAGCAGCGGAACGAGGAGGCCAACAGTAATCGCGAGCGTGACAGGCTTTTCACCGACCGATTTACTATGGCTGCCGAGCAACTCGGGCACGAAGCCGCTGCGGTGCGTCTAGCGGGAATGTATGCTCTGGCTCGAATTGCTGACGATTCCGAGCGGGATCGGGAAACGTGCATGAACGTAATTTGTGCGTACCTTCGGATGCCCTATGAGGCGCTGTCCAGTCCAGTTGATCGAGCGGAGGGTAATGTTCGGCTAGCTGCCCAGCGGCTACTGGAAGAACGGCTAAGGCCAAATCACCCTCATTTTTGGAAAAATGCTGATGTGGACCTAAGTGGCGCATCGCTGGACTCTGCTTCATTTGGTCGAGCCGTATTCCAGAAGGCGGTCTTCATTCGGGCGCAGTTCCACGGGAATACGATCTTTGGGGTAGCTCAATTCGAGTGGCGTACATGGTTCGATGAGGCGGTATTCCACGATAGAGTCTGGTTCGGCCACTCCAGATTCAAGGAGCAAGTATCATTCACCGATGCGAAATTCCATTCAAGCGCTCTATTCGTCTCGGCATCCTTCGAGCATGCTTCTGTGAAATTCGATAGAGTCCTGTTTGGGGGGAAGTGGACTTTTCGGATGCACGCTTTGAGCATCCCCCTCGATTCGAGGGGATGACTTGCGCTTCTGCTGGCCTTCTGACGTGGCCTAGTGGTAGAGAATTGATAGACGGGACATTGGTGACCATGCCTGATGCTCTGTGAGATTTTGGGATGACTTCAATCCAAGGTCGGTGGATCGGGTTTGGTCGGTGTCCTGCCTGGTTTGGGGTCGAGCATGATCAGGGGGCCGTACGCTGGCTGGCAACTCGGGCAGGCTGTGATCCTGCTCGGAATTTGATCGAGTGGCCCCCTGGTCTTGCTCGGCGCGGGTCCCGGACCAGGGAGGTGGCTAAAGCCGTGGAACCGACCGCCCGGCCACAGAGGGGTTCTCCCTGCTCATGCGTACTGTCGCCTTGCGTGGCCAGCGGTGCAGGGTCCGGAATGGGACGGAGACGGGAGCGACAAGCCTAGCCCGAGGGGGCCGGGCCGCATGCGGTGCGCTTGCGCAGCGCCTTGATGAAGTAGAGAAAGTTTGAGCCGTGCACAGTCGTGGCCCCGGGATTGGCTACAGGGGGTACGACACCTCAAGGTCCTCGCCCGGGAGGAAGAACTCCTCCAGTGCTAGGGGCTTGCCGTCCTGGTTGGTGGTCAGGCGGAAGATGTGGAGCAGGGGGACGCCTTCGGAGAGGCGGAGGGCTTGGGCCTGGTCCGGGAGGGGCATGCGGGGGCGGAGGTGTTCCGTGAAGGACAGGGTGTGGCCCAGGCCGGCCAGGGCTTCATACAGCTCCGGCGCCGCTGGCAACTGCTGCTCTTCGTAAGGGGTGTCGGTTAGCACCGAGAACGGGACGTACGTCCGGTGGAGCTGGCGGAGTCTGCCGTGGTCAGCGGTCTGGAGGGTGTCGTATGTGAACATCGGCTCGCCCGGCGGGATACGCAGGAGGTCCGCCAGGGCGAGCGGGGCGTCCGTGCGGGTGATCGTGGCGGGCTCGGCGTCGGTCCAGCGGATGCCGTCGGCCTCGACGTAGCGGCCCTCCGTCGTACGGCGGACTCCGCGGGGGCGCGTGAAGCTCGGGCGGTTGTGGGGCGAGCGGACGAAGGTGCCGCGGCCCATGATGGCCTCGACCAGGCCGGAGGCGCGTAGTTCGGTGATGCCCTGGCGCACGGTGGGGCGGGTCACTCCGAACTGCTTGGCCAGCAGTTCTTCCGACGGCAGGGGCTGGCCGGCCGGGAAGGTGCCGTCGAGGATGCCTTCGCGCAGGTAGTCCGCGATCTGGCGGTACTTTGGCTGCGTCTTCTTCGGCGGCATGAGGGGCCTCCGTGCCGGGGTCGTCATCGGGTTCATCCGTCTGCTTGGACGATCTGTTGCACTCGTTTGGACAGCCTCGCTCATTCCCTGCTGCTTGACAACCCGTACTACGGGCTGCACTGTGGAGTCTCAACCCGTACTACGGGTGGTCAATCAACCCGAAGGATTCGCCTTCGGGTGCTCTCACAGAGGAGTTCAGTACGTGGCAGCCCTTCCGATCGACACCGCCAAGTTCACGGGGATCATCTGTGCCGTCCCGCCCTCCCCGCGTGTCGCCAACCGTGAGACCGGACAGCTCAAGATCGACCGTACGACCGGCAAGACGATGTACCAGGTGGGCTTGTGTCTCATGAGCGGGGCGTCCGCCGACGTGGTCAATGTGAGCGTGCCCGGTGAGCCGGCCGGTGTTCAGCTCGGCATGCCGGTGCACGTGCGGGACCTCATCGCCATGCCCTGGGAGAACGAGGGACGGCACGGGATCGCGTTCCGGGCCGAGGAGATCCGCCCCCTCGCCGCCCCGGCGGCGGCCAAGGGCGGTGGGCAGTGACCTTATCCACCGAGCAACACACACCCGCTGCGTGGCCGTTCTGGGCTCTGTTCCTGGTCCTGCTGCTGGGTGCCACGGCGGCTACGGCCACTCCGGCTCTCCGAACCCGCTACCCGCACGTCTGGTGGCTGGTCTTCGGGTACCCGGCCGCCTGCTTCAGGGTCGTGCGGACCTGGCGGCCGCTTATGGCCGGGTGCGGCCTCGCGATCAGCCGCAAAGCCGCGCTGATCGTCGTCTCCGGACTCGTCGGCAAGGGCGCCCCGCCCCCACAACCGCAGGTTCCCCGATACGGGTTCATCCGGCCAACCCGTAGCGGCTTCTGGATGCTTGCCCGGCTTCTCCCCGGCCAGACGCCGGAGGACTTCATCAAGGCGGCGCCCGCGATGGCCCACGCCTGGGAGGTGCACGCGGTCCGGGTGAGCCCCTGGACACCCGGCGTCGCACGCATCGCTGCCCTGCCCTCGGATCCGCTCCACGCACCCCGGAGATTCGAGCGTTCTTCGAACCACCAGCTTCTGCGGGTGACCGTCGGGGTCCTGGAAACTGCTGCCCCCTGGGTGGTCGACCTGCGGCGAGTGCCGCACTGGCTGATCGTCGGCGCCACTCGTTCCGGCAAGTCCACCCTGCTCAACGCGCTCGTCGCCGGACTGGCCCCGCAACCCGTGGCCCTGGTCGGCATCGACTGCAAAGGGGGCATGGAACTGTCCCTGTACGGCCCGCGGCTCTCCGCACTCGCTACCAACCGAGCCCAAGCCGTGAAGCTCCTGTCGGCACTGGTGGACCTCACTCTCGACCGGATGGTGATCTGCCGCGAAGCGCACGTCCGCAACGTCTGGGGACTGCCCGACAACACCCGCCCGGTCCCCGTCGTCGTGATCGTCGACGAGGTGGCGGAACTCTTCCTCGTGGCCGACCGGCGAGAGAAGGACGAGGCACACGCAGCCTCTACCGCCCTCATCCGCCTTGCCCAGCTCGGCGCCGCTCTCGGAGTGTTTCTGATCATCGCCGGACAGCGCGTCGGATCCGATATGGGCCCGGGAGTGACGGCGCTCCGCGCCCAGCTCGGGGGCCGTGCCTGCCACCGCGTATCGGATCCGGGTACGGCGGAGATGACCCTGGGCGACCTCAACCCCGACGCGCTCAAGGCCGCACAGGCCATCACCCCGGAACAAGCGGGGACGGCGATCCTCGCCTCAGGGGACGGCTGGGAACGGGCCCGCTCCTTCCTCATCACGGAAGCCGAGGCCGAATCCGTCGCCGCCGAGTACGAGCACCTCACACCGCGGATCTCGGAACTGGCCGGCACCCCGACCGCCGAGAAGGGGACACCGTGCTGATCACCATGTCCGCCGCGCTCCTGCTCGGCCTGCTGATCTGGTTCCTGCTGCGCATCCATTACCTGCGGTGGCCCCACACGCTGCTTGCCGCCACCTTCGGATTCCTGCTGGCCACGACCGCGGCCGCGCCGACGGTCCAGTCGGCCCTCGACGGAGTGGCGGGCTTCATCAGCCAGTTCCGCTTCTGATCCGGACACCAGAGATCCCGACACCAGAAGGGACAAGGGGCCATGCCCCCTGACATCACGATCACGGGCTCCCGACGGGGCGCGAAGTCGCCAAACCCGACCCCGTCAGGAACCCACTCCATCCGCCACCTGAGTAGTGAAAGGAGTCGACACTCATTGTCCACCAGGAAGCGTCCGCATCCGCCCGTGTGCGCGTTGCGGGACGACGACCGCCCGTTGTGCGACGGCGAGGAGGGAGTGGTCCTCGTTGCGCTCGACGGTACGGAAAAGCGTCTGTGCCCGGCCCATGCCGCCGCGCTCTGGCTCACCGACCCGACCTTCCGCTTCAGCGCGAAGACTCGTCCGCACGCCATCGCCGCCGTCATGGGGCAGGCGTTCGGAGGAAGGGGTACGCGATGACCGAGCCCCAGCACCTTCCGCACGCCGTTGCGGCCCTCGTCGAGCAGGCGGCCACTCCCGAGTTCGCCGCCTGGCGCCGGAACATCGTCGGCCTCGGAGGCTGTGCCAACCCCGTCCACCTCGTGGGCGAGTCCACCGTCTTCGCCTCCGACAGCGGCCAAGCCCTGTTCAGCCACTCTTCGGCGGCATACGGCGGCCGGCTCCTGGTCCCCTGCGGAAACCGGCGCTCCACCGTCTGCTCGCCGTGTGCCCGCGTCTACCGGGCCGACACCTACCACCTGATCAGGGCCGGGCTCGTCGGCGGCAAAGGGACTCCCGAAACGGTCATCGACCACCCCCGGGTGTTCGCCACCCTCACGGCGCCCGGCTTCGGCCCCGTGCACACCCGCCGGGAGCGAAGCGGACGGGTTAGCCCCTGCCGTCCCCGGTCGCCGAAGGAACGCTGTCCGCACGATCAGCCGGTCGGCTGCGCCACACGGCACAGCACGGATGATCCCCGGCTCGGTGAACCGATCTGCCCCCGCTGCTACGACTACGCCGGGGCCGTCCTCTGGCAGGCCCGGTCCGGGCACCTGTGGCACCGCTTCACCATCGAACTGCGGCGAGAACTTGCCCGGCGGGCCGGACTGCCCCGGACCGAACTCCGCCTGGCTGCCCGGCTCTCGTACACCAAGGTCGTCGAATACCAACGGCGCGGCCTGATCCACTTCCATGCCGTCATCCGCCTCGACGGCCCGGACGGCCCGAGCACCCCACCACCCGCATGGGCGACTGCGGACCTGCTGACCGACGCCGTACACACAGCCGCAGGGCGCGTACGGCTCCCATCACCCGGAGCCGGTGTCATCGGCCACCGCACACTCCGCTTCGGCGCCCAGGTCGACGTCCGACCCATTGCCGAGCACGGCGCCGTCGCCGCGTACATCGCCAAGTACGCAACCAAGGGAGCGGAAGCGGCTGGCGCGGTCGACGGACGGATTACCACCGCCCGGCACCTCGTACTCCTCCCCGTCCGCGCCCATGTCCTCCGCATGATCGCCACCTGCTGGTGGCTCGGAGCCCTCCCGCCCTTCACCACCCTCGAACTGCGCCGCTGGGCCCACATGCTCGGCCACCGCGGCCACTTCTCCACCAAATCCCGCAGCTACTCGACCACCCTGACCGCCCTGCGCACCGCACGAACCGAGCACCGGGCCCACCAGCAGTAGCGCGCCCTGGGCCTCGATGACCGCCCCACGATAGCCATCGGCCACTGGCGCTATGCCGGACGCGGCTACTCCCCGGAGGCCGCCCTCGTCGCAGCCACCGCCCACCACATGGAAGGAGATTCCACCCGTGGCTGATCGACGCCTCGCCTCAGCAGACACGGCCGTGGAGTCGCGCCTGCCTTCCCGATATCTGACGCCCGTGGACCTGGTGGCCATGTTCCGGCTGCCCAGCGTCGAGACGGTCTATCAGTGGCGCCGCAAGCGCACCGGCCCTCGGGCTTTCCGTGTCGGCCGGCATCTGCGGTTCGACCCCGTCGACGTTCGGGCCTGGGTTGATGCCCAGCGCAAGGGGGTGGCTGCCTGATGGCGGGACACATCCAAGACCGCTGGTACAAGTCCGAGACCGGGCCGGACGGGCAGATGCACAGGGTCAGGACCGAGCGGTACGGCGCGGGCATGCGCTATCGCGCCCGTTACATCGGTCCTGACGGCACGGAGAAGTCGAAGAGCTTCCCGGATCGGCAGAAGCGGCTTGCCGAGAGGTGGTTGAACGAGACGGAAGCGGACATGGCGCGCGGTCAGTACATCGACCCTCGTGCGGCCCGGACCACGTTTCAGCAGTACGCCGAGAGCTGGGTGGTCCACGCGCCCGACCCGAACACCCGGGCTTCGATGGAGTCGCAGCTTCGCTTGCACGCCTATCCGTACCTCGGTACGCGTCCACTCGGCTCCTTCCAGCCTGCACACATCCGTGACTGGGTCCGGCAGCTTCAGGAGAACGGCATCCGCGGCTCGTACGCCCGCACCATTTACTCCAACGCGCGGGCCGTTCTCAGCGCAGCCGTAGACGACGGACACCTCCCCCGGAATCCGTGCGCTGCCCGGTCCGTCCGGCCGCCGACCGTGGAGGAAAGACGGGTCGTCCCCTGGACGCCGGAACGCCTCTTCGGCGTCCGAGCCGCCATGCCGGAGCGATACCAGGCGATGGTGGATCTGGGCGGAGGCTGCGGCCTGAGGCAGGGGGAGATCCTCGGGGTGGCAATTGACGCGATCGACTTCGCCACGGACACCCTGCAGGTGGTCCAGCAACTGAAGCTCAGCCGAAGCAAGCCTGTGTTCGCACCGCCCAAAGGCGGCAAGCTCCGGGACGTGCCCCTCCCTGGCCCGGTGGCCGACACCTTGCGGGCGCACCTGAAGCGGTTCCCGCCCGTGGAGATCACTCTGCCGTGGAAGGTTGCGGACGGCCCGCCCATGACCAAGCGTCTCGTCTTCACGGCACCGCGCGGAGGCCATGTCTGGCGGACGTCGCTCAACGACGACGCGTGGAAGCCAGCGCTTGCCGCGGCCGGGGTGATTCCGGTCCCCGAACCCGGCGAGCCCTACTCGGAGTCGCGCGAGAACGGCATGCACGCCCTCCGCCACTTCTATGCCTCCGTCCTCCTGGACGCGGGGGAGAACGTCAAGGCGCTCGCCGAGTACCTGGGCCACTCCGACCCCGGCTTGACACTCAGGGTGTACGCGCATCTGCTGCCGTCCAGCAGAGAGCGCACGCGCAAGGCTGTGGCCTCGGTGTTTGCTGGCATGGGGGTGCGCAGGCAACATGGGACGCGAACCTCGCAGCCGTAACGAGTCGGCGGATGAGCAGCGCGAATCGCGGTGAACTGCAAGTCCGAATGAGCTCGGAAAGCCATTGCGGAAAGTTGATTGAATTAGCAGTCTCGTGGGAGACTCGCCTATAGATACCTCTAGTTGCAACTAGAGGTATCTAGCGGAACTGCTGAAGACTCTAGAACAAACGAGGACCTGGATCCGGCGGCAACCAGACCCAGGCCCTCGTGCAGTCAGCGAGCCCGGTCGCGTAGCAGCAGACCGGGCTCGCTGCATGTGCAGCACCCGATCCCTCCCGGCCTCGCGCGTGAGTCGCTCATCGAGCGAACTGCATCACGCTGGCAGTGATGGTTGTCAACAGGCCGATCCCCGTTAGCCAGACCTGCCACTTCTCGGCATCGGTCCAGCTACGAGGCTTGCCCTTCTCAAGACTCACCTCTCTACCACCTCCCTTCCCCTCCAGCCGACCCGCCTATCGGGCCGGAGCCTTGGAACTCGCATGCATTCGCACAGAGTTCAAGGGAGGTTCAGGTAAGGCGGGCCAAGCATACCGCTAGCAGCGGCAGTTGCCGGGGGAGGCGGTGCAACTCCGGAAGCGGCCCAAATACCGCCGACGGCCCAGAGACGGCCCAGCCCCAGCAAAAAGCCCCCGCCCTGCGCGGAAAACGCAGGTCGGGGGCTTTCGGGCGTTGAATTACTTCTTCTTGCCCTGGTTCTTCACGGCCTCGATGGCCGCCGCCGCCGCGTCCGGGTCGAGGTACGTGCCGCCCGGGACGATCGGCTTGAAATCGGCGTCCAGCTCGTAGGCGAGCGGGATGCCGGTGGGGATGTTGAGGGACGCGATGTCCTCGTCCGAGATGCCGTCCAGGTGCTTGACCAGGGCGCGCAGCGAGTTGCCGTGGGCGGCGACCAGGACGGTGCGGCCGGCCAGGAGGTCCGGGACGATGCCGTCGTACCAGTACGGCAGCATGCGGGCCACGACGTCCTTCAGGCACTCCGTGCGCGGGCGCAGCTCCGGCGGGATGTCGGCGTAGCGGGGGTCGCCGGCCTGGGAGAACTCGGACCCGTCCGCCAGCGGGGGCGGCGGGGTGTCGTAGGAGCGGCGCCAGAGCATGAACTGCTCCTCGCCGAACTCGGCGAGCGTCTGGGCCTTGTCCTTGCCCTGGAGGGCGCCGTAGTGGCGCTCGTTCAGGCGCCAGGAGCGGTGGACCGGGATCCAGTGGCGGTCCGCGGCCTCCAGGGAGAGCTGCGCGGTGCGGATGGCGCGCTTCTGGAGGGAGGTGTGCAGCACGTCGGGCAGCAGCCCGGCGTCCTTCAGCAGCTCGCCGCCACGGACCGCCTCCTTCTCGCCCTTCTCGGTGAGATTGACGTCCACCCAGCCGGTGAACAGGTTCTTTGCGTTCCACTCGCTCTCGCCGTGGCGGAGGAGGATCAGCTTGTACGGTGCGTCGGCCATGCGTACGAGCCTAATGGACCCGCCTCGCGGCCCACGCGCGGGACGGTTGACGGGTCCCGTCAAATGGGTGGTCTCTGCATCCAGCCAGATGTAATGTGCGGCAAAGGTTAGCGACACTTACATGAGGTGGGGGAACCAGCATGGGCGCGGGGCGGTTGCACGGAGCCGTACGGAGAAGTACGGCGGGGATGCCCCGCCAGTTCTGGTGGCTGTGGACCAGCACCCTGGTCAACCGGCTCGGCGCCTTCGTCTCCACCTTCCTCGTGCTCTACCTCACCGCCGAGCAGGGGTACTCCGCCTCGTACGCCGGACTGGTCGTCTCCCTCTACGGGCTCGGCGGCGTCGCCGGCTCCATCGGCGGCGGGATCCTGGCCGACCGGATCGGACGGCGGCCCACCCTGCTGATCACCCAGGCCCTGTCCGCCGTCGCCGTCGGGGTCCTCGGCTTCGTCCAGCACCCGGCCGCCATCGCCGCCGTCGCCGCGGTCGTCGGCGCCGCGACCACCGGCTCGCGCCCCGCCGTGCAGGCGATGATGGCCGATATCGTGCCCCCTGAGGACCGGGTCCGGGCGTACTCCCTCAACTACTGGGCCATCAACCTCGGCTTCGCGGTCTCCGCGACCGCCGCCGGATTCATCGCCGAGTACAGCTTCCTCATCGGCTTCCTCGGCGAGGCCGTGATGACCCTGGCCTGCGCGGTCGTCATCTTCGTCAAACTCCCCGAGTCCCGGCCGGAGCGCCCCGCGGGCACCGGGCAGGACAGCGGCCCCGAACCGCGGATCGGCATGGGGACCGTCCTGCGCGACGGGCGCTTCATGAGCCTGGTCACCCTCTCCTTCCTCCTCGCGCTGATCTTCACCCAGGGCTATATCGGCCTCCCCCTCGCCATGGGCGACTCCGGGCTCTCCCCGTCCAGCTTCGGCATGGTCATGGCCCTCAACGGGCTGCTGATCGTGATCCTCCAGATCCCGCTCACCCATGTGATCACCCACCGTGACCCGCGTCTGCTGCTGGTCGTCGCCTCCCTGCTCGCGGGGTACGGATACGGGCTCACCGCCTTCGCCGACTCCATCGCCCTCTACGCCCTCACGGTCGCCGTCTGGACCCTCGGCGAGATCCTCAGCGCCCCCACCCAGGCCGGTCTGGTCGTCCGGCTCTCCCCGCTCCACGGCCGTGGCCGCTATCAGGGCGTGCACTCCCTGACCTGGTCCGTCGCCACCCTGGTCGCCCCGCTGATGGCCGGGCAGATGATCGACCGCTTCGGCGCCGACTGGCTCTGGGCCCTCTGCGCCGTCCTCGGCACCGCAGCCGCGGCCGGATTCTGGCTGCTGCTGCGCAGGCTGGGGGCGGAGCCGAAGCCGGGAGTGCCGGAGGGGCGGGAAGGCGGAGTGGCAAGCGGAGTGGCAAAGGGAGGAGAGGAAGGACTGAAGGGCGCGGTGGCCAAGACCGCCGTCTGAAACGGGGCGGACGCGCACCAGGACCCACCACTGCACGGCAGGGCCCGCCGGCTCGGGACGGCCGGCGGGCCCTGGCCCTTGCGGTGTCCGTACGAACGCGTGTCAGCCGCAGCCGCCACTGCACTGGCACGGCGACCCCGACTTGCAGCCGCAGCCGCAGCCCGAGCCGCAGCCGCAGGTGCCCAGCAGCGGAAGGCGCATCACATCGCGCTGTGCGTCGGCCGCGGACTCCTGCTGGGTGTCCGGGGTCGGGGAATCGGCCATGGTTCCTCCTCATCGGATACGGAGGCATGATCGCGCACGGCGTGCACCACATGCCGCCTCCCGCCATTCGATGCCCGCGGAGGCGGGCGCGTCAACAGCGCGTGGAGACATCGGTACGGAGCGTGGGCAAGGAGCCGTACGGAGCGGCCGTCACTCCGGACACACGGTCCCCTCAGGCCTCCACGGCATCCGCCTGGTCCACCGTGTCCGGCTGGAGATCGTCCGCGTGCTCGCCCGTCACCAGATACACCACCCGCTTCGCCACCGACACCGCGTGGTCCGCGAACCGCTCGTAGTAGCGGCCCAGCAGCGTCACGTCGACCGCCGTCTCGATGCCGTGCTTCCAGCGGTCGTCCATCAGATGCTGGAACAGCGTCCGGTGCAGCAGGTCCATCTCGTCGTCGTCGGTCTCCAGCTGGAGCGCCAGATCGACATCCTTGGTGATGATCACCTCGCCGGCCTTCGCCATCAGCCGCTGCGCCAGCTGGCCCATCTCCAGGATCGTGGCCTGGAGGTCCCGCGGCACCGGCGACTCCGGGAAACGCAGCCGCGCCAGCTTCGCGACGTGCTGGGCCAGATCACCCGAACGCTCCAGATCCGCGCTCATCCGCAGCGATGTCACCACGATCCGCAGATCCGTGGCCACCGGCTGCTGGCGCGCCAGCAGGGCGATCGCCCGCCCCTCCAGATCGTGCTGGAGATCGTCGACCTTCTGATCGGCCGCGATCACACTTTCGGCCAGTTTCAGATCCGCGTCGAGCATCGCCGTCGTGGCGCGCCCTATGGCCGACCCGACCAGCCGGGCCATCTCGACCAGACTCTCACTGATGGAGTCCAGTTCCTCGTGGTACGCGTCCCGCATGGAGTTCCCTCTCTCGGTGACCGTGGTCCGGTCGCGGTGACCGGGGCCCGGATGGGGTCCGTGGACCCCCACGCTCCCACGGTCGGCGGCCAAGGAGTCGACCCCCACTTTCCCAAATGAACCGGCCCGGTCCCCCCGGTGAACTCTGGGCGACGAGTACCCCAGGTCACCCCTTCGGCCGCCACCCGCGCGATGACCATGCCTAACCTTGAGGCATGGACGTGAACGCGGCGGTCGCCGCAGTGGCGGCGATCGGCGGTCTGCTGACCGGCGTCTTCGCCGTGCTGGCGTTCCGCTGGAGCGAACGCGAGCAGCGCCGGCCCACCCGGTCGTCGCTGCACACGGACGCCGTGCTGCCGCCCGGCGTCGACACGGTCCTCTCCGTACTGCGCTCCTCCGCGGTCGTCCTCGACGAGAGCGACTCCGTGGTGAAGGCCAGCTCCGCGGCGTACGCACTCGGGCTGGTACGCGGCGGAAAACTGACGGTCGACGCCATGCTGAAGATGGCCAGGGACACCCGCCGCGACGGCGAGATCCGCCAGGTCGAACTGGACCTGCCCCGCCGGGGCACCGGCCGGGGCGAGGCGCTCGCCGTCTCCGCCCGGGTCGCGCCCCTGGGCTCCCGGCTGGTCCTCCTCCTGGTGGAGGACCTCACCGAGGCCCGCCGCATCGAAGCCGTACGCCGGGATTTCGTGGCCAATGTCAGCCATGAGCTGAAGACCCCCGTCGGCGCGCTCTCCCTGCTCGCGGAGGCCGTGATGGACGCATCGGACGATCCGGAGGCGGTCTCCCGCTTCGCCGGGCGGATGCAGATCGAAGCCGCCCGGCTGACCAGCCTGGTCCAGGAGCTGATCGACCTCTCCCGGGTCCAGAACGACGATCCGCTGGACGGCGCCGAGCCGGTCCGGGTCGACGAACTGGTCGCCGAGGCGATCGACCGCTCCCGCCACCCGGCCTCCACCAAGGCCATCACCATGGTCTCCGGCGGCACCGACGGACTGCATATCTGGGGTCACCGGGGTCAGCTGGCCGCCGCTCTGGGTAACCTGGTCGAGAACGCCGTCAACTACTCGCCGGCCCGCACCCGCGTCGGCATCTCCGCCCGCCGCGTCCCCGCCCCGGGCGGAAGCCTGATCGAGATCGCCGTCACCGACCAGGGCATGGGCATCTCCGAGAAGGACCGCGAGCGGGTCTTCGAACGCTTCTACCGCGTCGACCCCGCCCGTTCCCGCGCCACCGGAGGCACCGGCCTCGGGCTGGCGATCGTCAAACATGTGGCCGCCTCGCACGGCGGGGAGGTCACGGTCTGGAGCTCCGAGGGCCAGGGTTCCACCTTCACCCTGCGACTCCCGGAAGCGGGATCCGTACGTCACCGCTCCCGCACCATCGAACCGGATCGCGCCGACAGCGCCGACCGGCCCACTCCCCCCACTGATCCGCATTTCGAGATCCCTGCCCCGGAGGTCCTTCCGTGACCCGAGTGCTCGTCGTCGAGGACGAGGAATCGTTCAGCGACGCTCTCTCCTACATGCTCCGCAAAGAGGGTTTCGAGGTCGCCGTGGCGACCACCGGACCCGAGGGGCTCGACGAGTTCGAGCGCAACGGCGCCGATCTCGTCCTTCTCGACCTGATGCTGCCCGGACTCCCCGGGACCGAGGTCTGCCGCCAGCTCCGCGGCCGCTCGAACGTGCCGGTCATCATGGTGACCGCCAAGGACAGCGAGATCGACAAGGTCGTCGGCCTGGAGATAGGCGCCGACGACTACGTCACCAAGCCGTTCTCCTCGCGCGAGCTGGTCGCCCGGATCCGCGCGGTGCTGCGCCGCCGCGGGGAGCCGGAGGAGGCCGCCCCGGCGGCGCTGGAGGCCGGCCCGGTGCGGATGGACGTCGACCGCCATGTCGTCACCGTCTCCGGCGGCAAGGTCGACCTGCCGCTGAAGGAGTTCGACCTGCTGGAGATGCTGCTGCGGAACGCGGGCCGGGTGCTCACCCGGATGCAGCTCATCGACCGGGTCTGGGGCGCGGACTACGTCGGCGACACCAAAACCCTCGACGTCCACGTCAAGCGGCTGCGCGCCAAGATCGAACCGGACCCCGGCGCCCCGCGCTATCTCGTCACGGTCCGCGGCCTCGGCTACAAGTTCGAGCCGTAGCAGGCCCCACCGCTGCCGGATGTACGACGACCTACGAGACGTACGACGACATACGACAGGTTGTATGACGGGAGTACGACGGATGTAGGAGGGACGTACGAAGCGGCGGATGTACGAAGGCGCCCCACCGGTCACGGCGGGGCGCCTTCGCTCTGCGTTCGTACGGTACGGCGCGGGGCTCAGCCCGCGGGCGTCTCCGTGCCCTTCGACGCGTCCGCGCCCTCGGGCTGCTCGGCACCCTCGGGCTTCTCCGCGCCCTCGGCACCTTCCGTGCCCTCCGTGCCCTCCGTGCCCTCTGCGCCGGGCTGACCCGACGAGGCCGGGGACGGGGAGGCCGCGGGGGCGGGCGCGTTGCCCGGACCGAAGTCCGCGAAGCCGTCGGCCGACGACGGGACCACGAAGGCCTCCAGCTTGACGTCGCCCGTCTTGCTGAGCTTGAAGACGACGTCCTGGACGCCGCCGATCTTCTTCGTCAGCGCGGTGCCGTCCTCGATGACGGCCGAGGCGTTGCCCTTGCCGCCGATGACGATCGAACCCTGGGCGGGAACGGTCACACCGCCGGAGCCGGAGGCGGCCGAGAGCTTCACGGTGCCCGCACCGCCCGGCAGGGTGATGGAGTCCAGGGTCTGCTCGGTCTCGCCCTTGTTGAAGATCGTCGCCGAGACGACCGCGGGACCGGCCTCGCCCGTCTTCGGCTGGGTGATCACATTCGCGTTCTGGATGGCGATGTTGTCCACGGAGGCCGTCGCGGTGTCCGGCTTGATGCCGAGCGACTGCGCGTTGTTGCCCGCGCCACACGCGGTGAGCGCGGCGAACGACAGCGCGACTGCGGTCACGGCGACGGCGCCGCGGCGAAGGCGAGTAGCGCCCCCGGACGGAGTAAGGGGGAGGCTCACGGCGCGGCATCTCCTTGCACGTACGGATCTGGCATCGGGACTGTTCTGGTTCTGCTCTGCTTCTGCTGAACCGGCGCAATGGCGGCCGTGCCCGCGTCAGTTCGTCCACAGATTACAGAGCCCTCCCTTCGGGCCCGCACCCGACCCGCCCCTTACGGGCCCTTCGCCCCTCGGGCCCCGCCCGGCCCCGGGCCGGTCCGGACGGACCCTGCCCCGGAAGCCGCGCTGGAGAGATCTGCCCCGGACCTGCCCGGACCCGCTCCGGACGAGTCCGGAACCGGCCGGCCCCGCGGGAGGCCGCGGTCTGCCACGGGGAGGGAGTCCGGATTCACCGCCGCGATGCCGCGTTGCCGCCTCGCCGCGTTGCTGCGTTGCCGCGATTCCGGGGGCCCGGGATTCACCGGCCGTTCATAAATCGGCTATCGGCGGTGTGATCAATTCCGGGCCGCCGTCGTGAGGAAGTCGTGGACGGCCGGTGCGGATGGGACGGTAATGAATACCGATGGGCATTCGAAGATCAATTCATGATTGTTCCGTGCGCCCGTCCGTACGGGTGACCGAGGTCCGAACGGAGTAGGGGAAGTTCACCATGCGAACCCGGCAAATCGGGACGTTCGGACGCCGTGACGGGCCTCCGGCCAGGTGCGACGGCCGGGTTTCCACCTGTCCGCAGAGCCGCTCCGACCTGCGAATACCGTGTTCCGCAAGCCGTCCGCAGCACGTTCCCGTCACTGTTGTCAAGCCCCGAGATATGCTCTGACCTGCGAAAACGCCATTCAGAAGAAGCTGTATCCGTGTTACCCTGGATAGCCACGGAAGGGGTACCTGTCACATGACGTTCAAGGTTGGCGACACCGTGGTCTATCCCCATCACGGGGCCGCGCTGATCGAGGCCATCGAAACTCGCCAGATCAAAGGCGTGGACAAGACCTACTTGGTGCTCAAGGTCGCCCAGGGCGACCTGACGGTGCGCGTGCCGGCGGACAATGCGGAGTTCGTGGGCGTACGCGATGTGGTCGGTCAGGACGGGCTCGACCGGGTCTTCGAGGTGCTGCGCGCGCCGTATGCCGAGGAGCCGACGAACTGGTCCCGCCGCTACAAGGCAAATCTGGAGAAGCTCGCTTCCGGTGATGTCATCAAGGTTGCCGAGGTCGTGCGTGACCTGTGGCGCCGTGAGCGGGAGCGCGGACTCTCCGCCGGTGAGAAGCGGATGCTCGCCAAGGCCCGCCAGATCCTGGTGAGCGAACTCGCCCTCGCTGAGAACACCAACGAGGACAAGGCCGAGGCCCTGCTCGACGAGGTCCTCGCGTCCTGACGCGCCCGGCCGCTGCCCGGCCCGCCCCGAGCGGAACCGGCGCCCGGCCGAATGTAGACACAACTGCCGCGGTGCCCGCCGACACGATGTGATCCCCTTTGATCACTGATCTGTTGCCGGGCACTGCGGCACGTTTGTCCGCTGTCACGGACATCCGCTGTCGCAGACGTCCACTGCGGCAGCCGCCCGCTGCCGCAGCCGTTCTCCTGTCACACTTCTCATAGCCTCACCCAGGAGGCCCGGCCCCCGATGGGAGGCCAAGCCCTGGTGTGCCGGGCCCGGGCGACTGGCGCAGACCGTCGTCACGGAAGGGTCCGTCAAGGCGTCGCGCCCGGCACGCTGAGGCCATACCCAAAAGGGCCGAGGAAACAAACCTGCCGGAGTGCAACCGATGTCAGACCGATCGCTCACACCCCGCACCGCAGCGGTGATCCCGGCCGCCGGACGGGGGGTACGGCTCGGCCCCGGCGCGCCCAAGGCGCTCCGGGCGCTCAACGGGACACCCATGCTGGTGCACGCCGTACGCGCCATGGCCGCGTCCAACGCCGTCGTCCTCGTCGTGGTCGTCGCACCCCCCGAGGACACCCCCGGCGTCCGCAACCTCCTCACCGACCTCGTCCTGCCGGACCGCACCGACGTGGTCGTCGTCCCCGGCGGCGAGACCCGCCAGGAGTCCGTACGGCTCGGTCTCGCGGCCGTCCCCGACGATGTGGCGGTCGTCCTCGTCCACGACGCCGCCCGCCCGCTGGTACCGGTCGACACGGTCGACTCCGTCATCGAGGCGGTACGCGACGGGGCACCCGCGGTCGTCCCCGCGCTGCCGCTCGCGGACACCGTCAAGGAGGTGACACCCGGCGGGAACGGCGAGCCGGAACCGGTGGTCGCCACGCCCGAGCGCGCCAGGCTGCGGGCCGTCCAGACCCCGCAGGGCTTCGACCGGGCCACCCTGGTCCGCGCCCATGACACCGTCCCCGCCGACGGCGAAGGCGCGACCGACTGCGCGGGCCTGGTGGAACGGCTCGGGGAGCCGGTCGTCGTGGTCCCCGGGCACGAGGAGGCCTTCAAGGTGACCCGTCCGCTCGACCTCGTCCTCGCCGAGGCCGTACTCGCCCGCAGGAGGGCCAACGATGGTTTCTGACCCCACTGCCGCACGCCCCACCCCCGCGGTGCCCCTGCCGCTGGTCGGCATCGGCACCGATGTCCATGCCTTCGAACCCGGGCGCGAGCTGTGGTGCGCCGGGCTGCTCTGGGAGGGCGAGAGCGCAGGTCTGGCCGGCCACTCCGACGGGGACGTCGCCGCGCACGCCGCCTGCGACGCGCTCTTCTCCGCCGCGGGCATCGGCGACCTCGGCGCGCACTTCGGCACCGGCCGGCCCGAGTGGTCCGGGGCCTCCGGTGTCACGCTGCTGGCCGAGGCGGCCAGGATCGTCCGCGCCGAGGGCTTCGAGATCGGCAATGTCGCCGTCCAGGTCATCGGGGTCCGGCCCAAGGTCGGCAAGCGCCGGGACGAGGCGCAGAAGGCGCTCGGCGCGGCCGTCGGGGCGCCCGTATCGGTCTCCGGGACGACGACCGACGGACTGGGGCTGACCGGCCGGGCGGAGGGGCTGGCCGCGATCGCCACCGCGCTCGTCTTCCGTACGGGAACGCCCGCGGGAGCGCCCGAGGGGGCATCCGCCGGTACGGATCCGGATGGGGACGCCCGTACCCCCGTCTGAACCCGCGCGGAAGCGGGTCCGGCCGTAACGTTCATCCGGGTGTAACGAACGACCGGAAATACCTCTCCGTGTGGCATGGTTCACCGGGCGGGCGTCCGTGACGCGCGGACACCCGCCCTGCACCGACAGTGGCCCCCCGGACCAGGAAGGCAACACCCATGTCTGCCCAGCTCTCGGACGAACTGAAGGCCCTTCTCGACTCCCCCGTCTTCGTCAACATCGCCACCATCCAGCCCGACGGCAGCCCCCAGGTGTCCCCGGTCTGGGTGAAGCGCGACGGCGACGATCTGCTGATCTCGACCACGGTCGGGCGGCAGAAGGAGAAGAACCTCCGCCGCGATCCGCGCGTCACGGTGGTCGTCCAGCCCTTCGACGCCCCGTACACCTACGCCGAGATCCGCGGCACCGTGGAGATCACCGAAGAGGGCGGCCCGGAGCTGATCGACGAGCTGGCCGTCAAGTACGTCGGCAAGCCGTACGCCGAGTTCAACCCGACCGCGGCGCAGGACGCCCAGCGGGTCGTCGTCCGGATCACCCCGCGCAAGGTCGTCGGCCGGATCTGAGCCCCCGCCGCTTCCGGCCGCCCGCGTCACGGGTGGCCGGGGGCGCCCCCGGAGGGGCGGAAGGGGGCGGGCGGACCCGTGGGCCGGCCGGGTGGCCGGGAAGGAGCGGGGCACTATCGCACGCCCACTACCCTGGGGGGGTGACTATTCGCCTGTACGACACCAGCGCCCGGCAGATCCGTGACTTCGTCCCGCTCACACCGGGCTGTGTCTCGATCTACCTCTGTGGCGCGACCGTGCAGGCCGCCCCGCATATCGGGCACATCAGGTCGGGCCTGAACTTCGACATCATGCGCCGCTGGTTCGCCTACCGCGGCTACGACGTCACCTTCATCCGCAACGTCACCGACATCGACGACAAGATCATCAGGAAGTCGGCGGAGCAGAACCGCCCCTGGTGGTCCATCGGCTACGAGAACGAGCGCGCGTTCAACGCGGGCTACGACGCCCTGGGCTGCCTTCCGCCGACCTACGAGCCCCGCGCCACCGGCCATGTGCCCGAGATGATCGAAATGATGCGCGGTCTCATCGAGCGCGGCCACGCCTACGCCGCCGACGGCAACGTCTACTTCGACGTGAAGTCGTTCCCCGGCTATCTGGAGCTGTCCAACCAGGACCTCGACGAGCTGCGCCAGCCCGCGGGCGAGGGCGAGACCGGCAAGCGCGACCCGCGGGACTTCGCCCTGTGGAAGGCCACCAAGCCCGGCGAGCCCGACTGGGAGACCCCCTGGGGCCGCGGCCGCCCCGGCTGGCATCTGGAATGCTCCGCCATGGCGCACAAGTACCTGGGCCCGGCCTTCGACATCCACGGCGGCGGGATCGACCTGATCTTCCCGCACCACGAGAACGAGATCGCGCAGGCCAAGGCGTACGGCGACGATTTCGCGAAGTACTGGGTGCACAACGCCTGGGTCACCATGTCCGGCGAGAAGATGTCGAAGTCCCTCGGGAACTCGGTCCTCGTCTCGGAGATGGTCCAGCGCTGGAAGCCGATCGTCCTCCGCTACTACCTGGGCACCCCGCACTACCGCTCCATGATCGAGTACAGCCCGGAGGCACTGGACGACGCGGCTTCCGCGTTCGCCCGGATCACCGGTTTCCTGACCCGGGTCTGCGAGAAGGCCGGTACGACGGTGGAGCCCGCGGTCGAGGTGCCGCCCGCCTTCGCCGAGGCCATGGACGACGATCTGGGTGTCCCGCAGGCCCTCGGTGTCGTGCACACCACCGTCCGCCAGGGGAACTCGGCGCTCGCCGCCGACGACAAGGAGACCGCGATCGCCCGCGCCGCCGAGGTGCGGGCCATGCTGGGCGTCCTCGGGCTCGACCCCTTCGCCCCGCACTGGGCGGGCGAGGCCGACGACAGCGACGATCTCCACGGCGCCGTCGACAGCCTGGTCCGGCTGGTACTCCAGCAGCGCGAGGCGGCCCGCGCCCGCAAGGACTGGGCCACGGCCGACGCGATCCGCGACCAGCTCCAGCAGTCCGGGCTGGTCATCGAGGACAGCCCCGACGGACCGCGGTGGACGCTCGGCGCCCGCTGAGCCCCTGACCGGCACCGCCGGTGATATGCCGCCCGCTCCGGCGGGCGGCACACTGACATAGAGACGTAGACGCAGCAGTAACAGCAGGAAGCAGAGTGTCATGGCCGGGAACAGCCAGCGCAGGAACCGCCGCACATCCAACAAGAAGGGTGCGCAGGTCGGCAGCGGTGGCCAGCGACGCCGCGGCCTCGAAGGCAAGGGCCCGACCCCGCCCGCGTCCGCCCGCAAGGGCCATGTGAAGAACCGCATCGCCAACGCCAAGGCCAAGCAGTCCCAGCGGCGCCCCGTCGCCCGCCGCGGCGGCAAGGGCACCTCCGAGATGGTCGTCGGCCGCAACCCGGTCTTCGAGGCGCTGCGCGACGGCGTGCCCGCGACGACGCTCTACGTCCAGCAGTTCATCGACAACGACGAGCGGGTCCGCGAGGCCCTCCAGCTCGCCACCGGCCGCGGCAACATCAACATCATGGAAGCCCCCCGGCCCGAGCTGGACCGGATGACGAACGGGCTCAACCACCAGGGCCTGGTCCTCCAGGTCCCGCCGTACGAGTACGCCCACCCCGAGGACCTCGCGGCCGCCGCCTCCGAGGACGGCGAGGACCCCCTGATCGTCGCCCTCGACGGCGTCACCGACCCGCGCAACCTGGGCGCTGTCGTCCGCTCCGTGGCGGCCTTCGGCGGGCACGGCGTGGTCGTGCCGGAGCGCCGTGCCGCAGGCATGACGGCCGGCGCCTGGAAGACCTCGGCCGGTACCGCCGCCCGTACCCCCGTCGCCCGCGCCACCAATCTGACCCGCGCCCTGGAGTCGTACCAGAAGGCCGGTCTCACGGTCGTCGGCCTCGCCGCCGACGGTGAGCACGAGGTCGGCGACCTGGAGGCGCTCGGCGGCCCGGTCGTCATCGTCGTCGGCAGCGAGGGCAAGGGCCTGTCCCGGCTGGTCGGCGAGACCTGCGACTTCCTCGTCCGGATCCCGATGCCGGGCGGCGCCGAATCCCTGAACGCGGGTGTCGCGGCGGGTGTGGTGCTGTACGAGGCGGCGCGCCGCCGCGCCTGAGCCGTGGCGGACCGCTCCGGGGCACGCCCCCGGAGCGGCGGCCCGGACGCACTGAACGGGTGATGCTGCGACACGCCCGGCGCGCCGGGCTTGCGCCCGCCGCTCCGGCCGCCTTCCGGGGCTCTCACCTGCGCTTGACGGGCCTCGGACAGGAAAGGCGGATCGGGGCAGTGTCCTAACGCGATGTCACTCGGTTAGATGAGTGTGGACACCAGAACGCCCCGGTCCGGGTTCGATGATCAGCCTGCGCTGAGCATGGTGAAGGTTCATTCCGACCCCGCTCAGGTCATCGTCAACCACGCCAGCTTCCGGGTGCAGCTCGCCCCGAGCGCGCGGCCGCGCCCCGTACGATCCACGGCGGGCGCCGCCCGCCCCCCGGCCGCCGCGCGGCGGCGTCCGCCGGTCGTCTGGAGCGGCCGCTCCGCGCCCGGTGACACGGCCGCTTCGGGCCTGCTCCAGGCCGTGCGGAACTCCACCGGGACGGCCACCGTCGAGCGCGGAGCGCCCGCACCCGGCTACGACGGCTACGAAGGTACGGGAGCGACCCAGGTCATCCCGCGCGTCGGGGTCGACACCGCCGACGCCGCCGATACGGCGCCCGTGCCGGTCACCCCGCTGCTGCCGCCCATGCGCCGGGCGGTGGGGGCCTACGACTCGTACCCCTCCTCCCCTTCGTACGACAGCCGGGACGGCGCGTACGACGGGGCGGACGACGAGGACGAGTTCGACCAGACCGTCACCACCGGCCGCCCCCAGCGGCACGGCAACGACGCGGTCCGGCACGCGTACTACCCGGGCCGCCGGATGAACCTGGGCGTGGTGCTGCTGCCGCTCCGGGTCTTCCTCGGCTTCATCTCCATCTACGCGGGCATGGGCAAGCTCTGCGACCCCGTCTACTTCGACGGCGGCGAGCGCGGGTCCATGGTGAAGTGGCTCAACTCCCTCCACCCGTGGGCGCTCGCCGAACCGCTGCGGGACTTCGCCCTCTCGCACCCCGTCGGCGCCGGTCTCACGGTGGCCTTCCTCCAGGTCGTCGTGGGTGTGCTGACGGTGCTGGGCCTCTGGCAGCGGGTGGCGGCGGTCGTCGGGGCGCTGCTGTCGGCGGCGCTGATCCTGACCGTGAGCTGGAAGACGGTTCCCGCGTACGACGCCCCCGATATCGTCTATCTGGCCGCCTGGTCCCCGCTGATCATCGCGGGCGCCCCGGTGTACTCGGTCGACGGCCATCTCGCGGGCGAGGCCTGGCGGCGGCTCGGGCCCCGGTCGGAACTGTGGGAGCTGCGCCGCCGGGTGCTGCGGCGCGGTGCGGTGATCACGGCGGTTGTGATCGGTCTGACGCTGCTGATCGGTTCGGTGCTCGGCGGGGCGGTCCGCTCCCAGACCGTGGTCAACGTGCCCCGGCCCGGCCAGGACCCGACCAACTACCTGCCCGGTTCGTCGCTTCCGCAGGACCGGCCCACCGGCGACAAGACGTCCGCGGGTCCGGGCGGCGGCGAGGACCGCAAGCCGTCGCCGTCCGCGAGCCGGAAGGCGCAGGAGAAGCCCGAGGAGGAGAAGAAGTCCGCGCCGCCGAGCGAGACGGTCCGCGAGACGGGCCGGGTCGGTGACCGGCCCAGCCAGACGCAGGGCACCACGGGCCGCCGGTCGGCTCCGGACACCTCGGGTCCGGCGAAGGCCCCCTCCGGTTCCTCCGGCCCCTCGTCGACGGGTGGCGGCTCGGGCTCCGGCGGCTCATCGGGCGCCCCGGCGGGCTCCGGCGGCTCCTCCGGCAACCCGGGCGGCGGCAGCGGCGGCGACTCGGGCGGCGCCAAGGGGGTCCTCGGCGGTCTGCTGGGCTGATCCCGGCCAGGGGCCGGCCCGGCCCGGCCCCGGTAGAACGCCCGGCCCGGGCGGTGGCACCGCACCCGCCACCCGGGCCGGGCTCCGTGTTCACGGGGCGTACGCCGGCCCGTCAGCCCTGCGGAAGCGTCACCAGCACCCGGCCCCGGCCGCCCGCGTCGACCGTGTCGTGCGCGCGGGCGATCGCATCCAGCGGGAAGCGTTCCCGCACCGGGGCGGCGAGCACGCCCGACGCCGCCGCGGACGTGAGGTCCCGGGCGGCCTGCCGCCGTGCCTCCGGCGGGAAGTCGTCGCTGCCGAGCAGCCGCAGCGTGACGTTCTTGAACAGCAGCTCCCAGACCGGCAGGGGAGTGGGATCGGCCCGGGTCGCGTACGCGGCGATCACCGTGTCGTTGTCCGCGACCGCCGCGTCCAGCGGACCGTTGTCGGAGAGCGCCACCTCCACGATCCGGTGCACCGCCCCGCCCGGCGCAGACGCCCGCAGCGCCGCCGCCGGATCCTCCCCGTCGAGTGCGACGGCACCGTGCACGACGGACGGATCGACGTCCGGGAGGTCCCCGGTCCGCACCACCGTCCCCAGAACCGTCGCCCCGCCCCAGCGGGCGAGCTGCGCCGCCAGCGAGCCGACCGCGCCCAGGACACCGTGGACCAGCACGGTCCGGCCGTCGACCGGGCCGTCCGCGAAGACGGCGCGGTGCGCGGTGATCCCGGGGATGCCGAGACAGGCACCGAGATCGTCGGGGACGTGCGCGGGCAGCGGTACGGCCTGTTCGGCGGGGACGACCGTGTACTCGGCGGCCGTACCGAAGGGGCGGTACGACTGTGCCCCGTACACCCACACCCGCTCCCCGACCCGCCGCGCGTCGACGCCGTCGCCCGTGGCGTCCACGACACCCGCCGCGTCGCTGTGGGGGATCACCCTCGGATACACCATGCGCGAGCCGA
This sequence comes from Streptomyces sp. NPDC094448, assembly GCF_044763775.1. Classification (NCBI taxonomy): domain Bacteria; kingdom Bacillati; phylum Actinomycetota; class Actinomycetes; order Kitasatosporales; family Streptomycetaceae; genus Streptomyces; species Streptomyces sp. NPDC094448. Next base: position 119,281 of record NZ_JBIWGU010000005.1, read on the forward strand.
GCCAGCCGCCGCGCTTCTTGGTGTCGCCCGGATTGACGCCCGACACCGCGATCCGGACCCGTACCTCCCCGGGCCCCGGCACCGGCGCGGGCAGCTCGCCCACCCGCAGCACATCGGCAGCCGGGCCCTGCTTCTCGTACCAGGCGGCACGCATCCGGAACCTCCCGCTCGGGGGACGTCTGCCGTTTCGAGGGTACGAGGACCGGGGCCCGCCCGCGCCCCGGGCACCGTGCGGTGCCGCGGACCCGGCCGTACGGTGAGGAAGGGCCTGGTGGGGCGGATCAGCGGGAGGTGGCGGCGATGACGGACGGCGACGGCGGGACCCGGTGGACCCGGGTGACGACGGCCGTGGAGCTGATGGAAGCGGTCCGGGACGAGGCCCCGGCGATCCACGTCGACGGCACGCTCCGGGGCATGCCGATGCTGACCCTGGCGCCGGGGGTACGGCTGCGCGGCGGCACCCTCGTCTTCGGCGCCCGGGGCCTGCGGCTCACCCGCGACAACACGCTGGAGGACGTGACCGTCCACTGCCCCGACCACGAGATCGCCGTCGGCAACACGGGCGGCGCCGGTGCCGCCGGGCTCGGGACGCTGACGCTGCGCCGGGTCCGCACCCGCGGGCAGGTACTGCTGCTGGCCGCCGACGACGTCCGCTCGGGGCATATCGCGGTCGAGGGGCTCACCGTCGAGGCGGCGGATCTGCGCGGCCGGGCCGCCCGGCCGCACGGCTTCGGCGTCGACGCCCTCCAGGGCGCCTTCACCCTCTGGAACCTCCATGCCGACCCCGCCGCCGTCATCACCGCCGAACTGCTCGACATCGCGGCGGGCAGCGCCGCGGAACCGGTCCGCGGCAGCGGGGTGTTCGTCGGCGGACACGGCAGCTGGGAGGGGACCGGCGACGGCGGCACCGTACGCGTCGGACTGCTGCGCACGGGCGAGATCCACACCGACGGCGGAATCCCCGAAGGCACCCCGGACCTGATCAGCGGCGGGGTGTTCGTGATCTCCGGGGCCCGGGTCGAGAAGGTGCACACCGCCGGTTCCGTCACCACCTACGGCCAGAACGACATGGTCCTCGACAACTGGGGGCAGGTCGTCGACTGGGAGGCCACGGCTCCCATCACGTCCAAGGGGCCGAGCGGGATCGGGTTCGTCAACTTCGGCGATATCGACCGGCTCGACGTGCGGGCGCCGCTGACCACCCACGGGGTCGGGGCGCGCGGTTTCAATGTGTACGAGGGGACGCTGCGGCACGCTGCGTTCGACTCCATCACCACCACCGGGGACGGCGCGGTCGGGGTACAGGTCAGCAAGGATCTGCCGTATCTCGACATCCGGGGCGACCTGGTCACGGCCGGCGGGATCGGCAGCAGTCTGGTGCGCGGGGTGCAGCTCGACCTGGCGGCGACCGCGCTCAGCGTCAAACCCGGCGGCCGGATCGGGAGGATGACGGTCGGCGGCCGGATCGCCGGCAGCGGGGACGGGGTGGTGACCGTGGACGTGGACGGCGCGCTCGACCGTCTGACGGCGGGCGGCGGCATCAGGGCGGAGGGCCGGGGTGCCGACGCGGTACGGCTGGCGGGCGCGGCGGACCGGCGGCTCGACCTGTCCGGGGTCGAGATCACCGCGGCGGACGGCCGGACGGTGGTGCACGCGGGGGAGTGAGGGACCGGGAACGGCCCGGCCCCCGGAGGCGGTGCCTTCCGGGGGCCGGGCCGTGCTGCCGTGCTGCCTGCCGTACGAGATACGGAGCTACGGGAACGGGTGGTGCGTCAGCCGTCAGCCGTCAGTCCTCGCGACCGCCACCGCCGTCGCCGCCGTTGCCCGGCTCACCGCCCTGGTTTCCGTTTCCGTCTCCGTTGCCGTTTCCGCCGCCGCCCGGCCGGCCACCGCCGTTGCCGTTTCCGTTGCCGTTTCCGGGACCGCGGTCGCCGCCTTCGCCTTCCTCACCGCTGTCGCCCTCGCCGTCGTTCCCGGCCTTAAGGTTCGGGTTGGGGATGGTGACCGGCGCGAAATTCGGGCGGTCCTTGCCCTTGAGCGCGTCGCGCATCGCGTCCCGCCAGACGGAACCCGGCACCTCACCGCCGAAGACCTTCGCCTTGAACTTGCCGCCGATCCGGATGTTGAACATCTCCACCTGCTGGGAGGGGCTGCCCACCCAGACCGCGCCGGAGAGGTTCGGGGTGTAGCCGACGAACCAGGCGTTCTTCCGGCCGTCGGTGGTACCGGTCTTGCCCGCGTTGTCCCGCCCCGGCAGACCGGCGTTGCTGCCGGTGCCCTGGTCGGAGACGACGCCCTTGAGCAGCCCGTTGATCGTGTCGGCGGTCTTCTCGGTCATGGCGCGCGAACACTTCGACCGGGGCGGGGTGATCTTCCGGCCGTCGGTGGTCTCGATGGTCTCGATGGCGACCGGGGTGCAGTAGGTGCCCCGGTTGGCGAAGGTCGCGTAGGCCGACGCCATGGTCAGCGGGGACATGCCCTCGGAGCCCAGGGTCAGACCGGAAGGCGACATCTGGAGCTTCTCGCCGTTGCCGACGACCAGACCGAGCTTGTCGGTCATCTTCTTCACCGGGCAGAGCCCGATGTCCGCGATCATCTGCACGAAGTAGGTGTTGACCGACAGCTCCATCGCCGTCTTCAGGGGATAGGGGCCCTTCTCGGACTCCATCTCATTGGCCAGATCCTGGTTCGACGTATTGACCCACGGCTTGTCGTCGCAGGTCGCGATCCGCTCCGGGTAGAGCATCTCGTACGGCGAGGAGTACACCTGACCGGCAGAGCGGCCCTCCTCCAGCGCGGCCGCTGCCACGAACGGCTTGAACGTCGAGCCGACCGGGAAGCCGTAGTTCGATCCGTCCATCTTCTTGTCGACGGAGTAGTTGATCTGGGTCTCGTTCTTCTCGAAGCCGTACGGCTTGGACTGGCCCATCGCCAGGATCTTGCCCGTACCGGGCTCGACCATGGTCACCGCGGTGGCGACCTTGTCGCCCTTGTAGACGTACCGCTTGATGGAGTCCTGCGCCGCCTTCTGCGACTTCGGGTCGAGGGTGGTGCGGATCGTCAGACCGCCGCGGTACCACAGCTTGGCCCGCTCCTCGCGGGTCTTGCCGAAGGCCTCGTCCTGGAGGAAGACGTTTCGGACGTAGTCGCAGAAGAAGGCGGCGCCGTTGTCGGCGGTGATGCAGCCGTTCTGCGGTTTGCTGAACGTCAGGGCGAGCGGGGTGGCCTTCGCCCGGTCGGCATCCGCCTTCGGTACGGCTCCGACCTGCGCCATCCGGGTCAGCACCACATTGCGGCGCTGGGTGGCGCCGTCGGGGTTGTTGAACGGGTCGTAGCGGCTGGGCGACTGGACGAGCCCGGCGAGCAGCGCCGCCTCCTCCAGCTTGAGATCCTTGGCCGATTTGGAGAAGTACCGCTTGGACGCGGCCTCGATACCGTAGGCCTGCTGTCCGAAGAAGGTGATGTTGAGGTAGTTCTCCAGGATCTTCTTCTTGCCCAGCTCCTCCTCGACCTGGATGGCGTACTTCATCTCGCGGATCTTGCGGCCGGGGGTCTGCTGGATGGCGGCGGCGACCTTGTCGGCGTCGTCTCCCGCCTCCTCGACGAAGACGTTCTTCACATACTGCTGGGTCAGCGTCGAACCGCCCTGGGAGACTCCGCCTTCCTGGGCGTTCTTGTTGAGGGCGCGCAGCACGCCCTTGAGGTCGATCGCGCCGTGTTCGTAGAAGCGCGAGTCCTCGATGGCGATGATCGCCTTCTGCACGAACGGCGATATCGCGGTGAGCGGGACGACGGTGCGGTTACGTGAGTAGACCGTCGCGATCGCGCCGCCCTTCGCGTCGAGGATCACCGTGCGCTCGCTGAGCGGCGGGGTCTTCAGATTGGCGGGTATCTCGTCGAACTTCTTGACCGTCCCGTTGGCGGCCAGCCCCAGCGCACCGGCCGCCGGCAGGGCAATGCCCGCCAGGACCGCTCCGGAGAGCATGCTGATACCGAGGAACGTGGCGGCCTGGCGGGTCGCCGAGCGGCCCCCGCCCGAGCGCTTCAATGGCATGGCGTTGATCCAATGTGATTCTGTCCGGAGTCCGGAAGGAAATTGTCCCTGATCACGGGAGTGGTCCCGGTGACGGAATATCGACGATCTTGTAACCGAATCCCCGGATGGTCAGAGGAGCCCGTGCCGCTTCCCCGGTCACTCGGTGCTCCGTGCTCCCGGCGGGACGGGTGCATGCGTCCCCGGCAGGCCGGGTGTCCGCGCCGCCGGGTCGTCGGGGTCGGTACCGGCCGGGGGAGGGGAGTCTCGCTCTGCGGCCGAGGTTCTGCCGGTGCCGCGGAAGACCGCCCTCGCCATGAAGTCGGTGACCTCCTTCAACCGGGCCTCCGGCATATCGGGGCCCGCGCAGACGGAGACGAAGACGGGGCTGTCCCGGTGCGGAACCCCGCCGATGGCGCCGTTGTATTCGTGAGTGCCGCCGATGTCCTTGCAGGACCTGTACATCTCGTCGTTGCGCATGAGCGGCTGTCCGAGCCGTCGGGTCTTCTCGGGTACCTGGGCGCCGGGAGCCATCTGGAACTCCACCAGCACGCTGTCCGACCGGAGCCGTTCCACGGGGGTGCAGCGGGACGGGTCGGTGCACGGGGTGGGGAACCGGGTGAGGGGCTGGGTGGACAGATAGAGGGTGTTGTTGCCGATGATCCCCTTGTGGGCGGGTACATCGGGCATGGCCAGGTCCTGCCACTCCACCGGAACGGACAGTTCCATCCCGGCCAGGCCGGAATGGAAGACCGTCCGCTGGGCCCGGCGCGGTGCGGCGGGTGTCACCGGCCCGCTGTCCCGTTCCGCGGTCTCGGCCACGAGCGGCCGGGGCTCCCCGCCCTCCCCGCCCAGGGGCTTCGGCAGCAGCAGTCCGCCACCGGCGAGGACGGCGAGGGCCAGCGCGCCGCCCCAGGCCCGCTGCCTGCGGCGGCGGCGCCGTACCCGCTCCTTCACCTGTCCCATCCGGTCCAGCGGGGTCGGCAGATTGGGCACGGTACGGGCCAGCAGCACCCGCAGCTCGTGCTCCGTCGCGGTGTCGTCCTCCCGGTCCTGCGCCGTGTCGGCGTGCGGTCCGTCAGGCGGCTCGGCCACAGGGCTCACCCCCTGCCGCGAGGGAGACCGGGACCACCGACCGCAGGGTCTTCAGCGCCTTGGCGGACTGGCTTTTGACGGTGCCCTCGGTGCAGCCCAGGGCGGCGGCCGTCTCCGCCACGCTCAGATCCTCGAAGAACCGCAGGACGACGACGGCCCGCTGGCGCCGGGGGAGTTTCCGTACCGCTGCGGCCAGCGACTGCTCCAGATCCACCCGGGCGAACGGGTCGTTCGGCCGTTCCTCGGGCCCGGCCGGGGCGTCCGGCAGTACGGCGTGGGGCACTTCGCCCCGCCAGCGTCTGCGCCACCACTCGGTGTAGGTGTTCACCAGGGTCTTGCGGATGTACGCCTCCGGATGCTCCCCGGCGATCCGCGGCCATTTGGGCCACACCCGGGCGAGGGTGGTCTGCAACAGGTCCTCGGCCAGATGGGCGTCTCCGGTCAGCAGCCATGCCGTGCGCAGCAGCCGGGGGCCCCGGGCGGTGACGAACGCCTCGAAGCCCGCGTCGTCGCCGGGCAACCCCATCCTGCTGACCATGCCCTTCCCGTACCGCTCCGCCGTCTTGCGTGTGCTGTCCCACACAGGAGGAATGGGTTGGGGGCCCGGTTGGGTTGCCTGCGGGCACCGGAAATTTTCGTACGCCCGGTGATTCGGCTGCTGTGGTCCGCCGGCGGTCCCGCGCCCGGTCCCCAGGCCGGTCCTTCGCCCGGTCCTTCGCCCGGTCCGCCGGGGAGCCGGATACGGGCACCGCCCGCCTCCCGGGCGTGGGGAGACGGGCGGTTGTGCGGGGAGGTCCGCGGACCGCGGGCGCTTCGGCCCGGCGGGAGGTCAGACGATCTTGTGGGCGATCCAGGTGTTCAGTTCGTAGCGGGCGCCGATGACATTCAGGGTTCCCGCCGCCACCCGGGGGGCTATCTGGGGCTCCTGGAGAAGCTGGTTCCGGATCCGCCGGATGTTCTCGTTGATCGCCAGGTTCTCCCGGTTCGGAGTGCCGGCGGGAGGGATCGCGTCCTTGATGGCAGTGGTGAGGAACTCCAGGCGCGGGGGAAAGTTGGGAGTCCCGGGGTTGTCCTTCCTGTCGATCGCCGCCTTCACCGCGCCGCAGCTCTGGTGCCCGAGGACGACGACGAGCTTCACGCTCGACTCCAGGGCGGCGTAGGCGGTGCTGCCGAGGACCGCACCGTCCAGGACCTGTCCGGCGGTCCGGCTGACGAAGAGGTCGCCGAGACCCTGGTCGAATATCAGCTCCGGCGGTACCCGGGAGTCGATACAGCCCACGATCATCGCCCAGGGATGCTGGGCGGCGACCAGCGGGGTCCGGGTGTCGTCGTACTCCCGCGGATGGAGCTGGGCCTGCACCTTCCAGCGCGCGTTGCCGTGGGTGAAGAGTTCCTGCTCCGCCTGGGCCGGGGTGCTCGGTGGTGTCCAGGACGGGTTCTGCCGGGCGGTCCGCCGCGATGCGGCGGTCGCGGGTCCGGCACCTAAGGACAGCCCGGCTCCGGCCACCAGACCGCCGGCGGCCAGTCCCCTTAGCAGACCACGACGGCTGCTCGCCAAGGAATTTGCTGAGGTTTGCAACCCGATTGGCTTTTTCTTTTCTGTTTCTGTCATGAAACGAGAATCTAGGCTGGAGAGTTGGCAGAAGTAAGCGATCAAATGGGCCAAGGTGGTATGTGGGACATGGGGTGGTTCGCGCGTCGACGGAAAGGGATTCCGCGAAATAACCGGTATCTCTCATTCCGCCGGGCGGTGTCCGGGGAGACCCCGTGTCGACGTGCAGAGGCGCGTGTCACCTACACCGAGAGCGGATGTTCCGCTTCCGCCCCCGGTCCGGCCGCCGGACGGGGTCCGGCGCCCGGTGCGGAGATCAACACGGGGGCCGGAATGGGGCCTGGACTTCTCCGGTCCGAAAGGCGTTCCGCAGCCGCCGGTGCGGGAGCGCCGACCGGGTACGGAGGAGGGGGCGATGGGCGCCGTCGGGGTGGTTCTGTGCCACCGGGCAGGTGAATCCCGCCGCGCGGCAGCTTGACTCGCGCCGTCCCCGGTCAGGGATGCGATGGTCCGGTCCCGGGAGTGACGGCGGGCGGCGGAACCCGGCGAAGGGACCTGCGAGGACGGGCGAGTCTGCGGGAGGCCGGGTGTGAGAAGGGTACGAATAGGACGCCGCGGGGGCGTGGCGGGCGGTGTGAGCGCCTTGGCCTCGGCCGTACTGCTCTGGGGGTGTGCCGTCCCCGCTGCGGAGGCGGCCGTTCTGCCCGGCGGCGGCGCTGTCGCGGTCGGGTGCGATGCCGGAAGGGGGCCGTACCAGCGGCAGGTGGAGGCCCATCTGGGCCTGCCCGTGGACGGCGAACAGTCCGCGGCGGACTGCGAGGCCATCGCCGCCTTCCAGCGGAAGCACGAGATCGAACCCGCCGCGGGGTACGCCGGTCTGTACACCTACCGGGCGGTGATGTGGGAGCGGGCGCTCGCGGAAGGGGACGGGATCGCGGGATGCCCCGATACGGACGGTGTCGTCGTGTGCATCGACAAGAACCGGCAGATCCTCTGGGTGGAGAAGGCGGGGAAGGTGATCTTCCGGCCGGTTCCGGCGCGTACGGGCATGCCGGGCCACCCGACCCGTAACGGCTGGTTCGAGATCTACCAGCGGGAGAAGGAGTTCTGGTCCGACCTGTACGACGGGCCCATGCCGTTCGCCCAGTTCTTCAGCGGCGGGCAGGCACTGCACGCCAGTTACCGGCCGATCTTCGAGGACCCGGGCTCCCACGGCTGCGTCAATCTCCGCTACGAGGACGCCAAGGCCCTGTGGAACGGGCTCCGGATCGGCGACGCGGTGTACGTATGGGGGACGCGGACCGGTGACTGAGGGCCCATCAGGGGCCTGCTTCCAGCTTCCCGGCTCCCCGCTTTCCGGCTTCCGGCTTCCCGGCTCCCCGCTTTCCGCCGTGGAACGGCTGTGCCCGGCACCCTCTCGGGGCACCGGGCACAGTCCATGCGCCGCCAGTGGTGGTCAGCGGCCGCGGTCAGGCGGCGGGGGCCGCCCCCTTGTCCTTGTCGCGGGCGTCGACCTTGCCCTTGGTGGTGCACCGGGTGTCGTCGCCACCGGCCGGACAGTTGCTGCCGGGGGTGTCGGAGACCACCGTGTTGAGGAGCTTGAGGTCACCGAACGGCCGGGCGTTGGTGGTGATGGAGAAGGTGATCGTCGCGCTCTCGCCGGGTGCGAGGGCTCCGCTCCAGGAGAGGACGGGCTCGTCGTAGACGACGGTGCCCCGGTTGGCTTCGGCATCGCCGTTGTAGCGGGCGTCGTCCAGCAGTTCGCTCAGATCGTCGGTGAACGAGGCCGGTGCGGCTTCCGTGTAGGTCGTGGTCCCGGTGTTGGTGACGGTGATCGTGTACTCCACGCCCTGTCCGGCCGCCACGGTCGCGGGGCCGTTCTGCTTCTTGGTGAGGGTCAGCCCGGGGGTGGCGTTCACGGTCGTCGTGGTGGTGTCCTCGTTGTTGCCGGGGTCCGGGTCCGGCTCCTCGCCGTCGACCGTCGCGGTGTTGACGATATCGCCGGTGGCATCGGCCGCGACCGTACCGGAGACCGTCACGGTGACGCTGTCGCCGACGGCGAGCGCCCCACCGTCGCAGGTCAGGCGTCCGGCCGTGATACCGCAGCCGGGGCTGTCGGTGGCCGGGTCCAGGATCTGCGCGGGGATCGGGTCGCTCAGGGTCCATCCGGACGAGGCGTCGGGCCCGTTGTTGGTGACGGTGATGGTGTACGAGATCCGGCCGCCCGGGTCCACGCTCGCCGGGCCGGTCTTGCCCACGGCCAGGTCCACTTCGGGTTCGGGCCGGGGAGTGACCGTGGTCGTGGTGGTGTCCTCGTTGTTGCCGGGGTCGGGGTCGGGGTCGTTGCCCTCGACGACGGCGGTGTTGACGATCCGGTCGGCGCCGGTCGCGGCCGTACCCGTGAGGCTGATCTCCGTGCTGTCGCCCACGGCCAGCGGGCCGCCGATGCAGATCAGGTCCCCACCGTCGATCGAACAGCCCGGTGTCGTGGTGGCCGCGTCGGCCAGCCCGGCCGGGATCGGGTCGTCGAGACCCCAGCCGGTCGAGTCCGACGGGCCGTTGTTGGTGACCGTGATGGTGTACGCGACCGGATCGCCCTCGGTCACCGTGGCCGGACCGGTCTTGGCCACCGCCAGATCGACGCGGCGCCCCAGTCCGGTCGTGGTGGTGTCCTTGTTGTTGCCGGGGTCCGGGTCCGGTTCGTTGCCGTCGACGACGGCGGTGTTGACGATCCGGTCGGCGCCGGTCGCGGCCGTACCGGTGAGGCTGATCGTCGCGCTGTCGCCCACGGCGAGGGCGCCACCGGTGCAGGTGAGGATGTTTCCGGCGATGGCGCAGCCCGGGGTGGTGGTGGCCGCTGCCAGGAGATCCGCCGGGATGGTGTCGGTCACCGTCCAGCCCGTGGAGGGGCTGGGGCCGTTGTTCGTCACGGTGATGGTGTACGCCACCTCGCCGCCTGCGGTCGCCTCGGCGGGGCCGGTCTTGGCCACCGCCAGGTCCACCGAGGGGCTGACCGTCGTGGTGGTGGTGTCCTCGTTGTTGCCGGGGTCCGGATCGGGGTCGTTGCCGAAGACCGTGGCGGTGTTCTCGATGGAAGTGGTGCCGACGGCGGCCGTTCCGGTCAGGGTGATCTCGGTGCTCGCGCCCACCGCGAGCGCGCCGCCCGTGCAGGAGAGCGTGCCGTTGGCGACGGAGCAGCCGTTCGTGGTGGTGGCCGCGCCGGTGAGACCGGCGGGGACGGTGTCGGTCAGGGTCCAGCCGGAGGACGGGTTGGGCCCGTTGTTGGTGACGGTGATGGTGTACGACACCTGGCCGCCCGCGGACACCGTCGCCGGGCCGGTCTTGGCCACCGCCAGATCGACGGGCGCCTGGAAGCAGGAGGTGGCGTCCACGGCGATCGACATGGCCGGGGCCGCCTGGCTGGACAGGATGCTGAAGACCGGTGTGGCCGGGTCCGACAACTGCACCCGGTAGATGGTGCCGCTGTTCCGGAAGAAGCCCAGGTCGCCGTTGCCGTAGGTGAACGCCCCGCCGTAGCCGTCGCCCGGGTCGGGGTTGGGCAGCACACCGGGGTAGGAGGTGACCGTCCCGGTCGCGGGGTCGATACGGACGACGGCGCCGTCGAGATCGGCGCCCCACAGATAGCCGTTGCTGTACGCGAAGTCGATGACCCCGTTGAGGGTCTGGCCGAGGGTGATCAGCGTGGACGTCATGGCCGTGATGTCGACCCGGTACAGGCGGTTGTCGTACCCGGAGGCCACGTAGTAGTTCCCGGCGTCGTCGAACGCGCCCGAGGCGTAGTTGGACGCGACGGCGGGCAGTCCGACGCTGCCGAGGGTGGTCACCGCCCCGGCGTCGTCGATCCGCAGCAGGTTCGGGGTCCCGCCCCGCTGGATTGCGTAGACGTACTCGTCGTCGGGGTTCACCCCCATCGCGTTGTACTGCACGGTGGCGGAGCCCACCGGCATGAAGGAGATCTCGCCCGGCCCGGTCACCCCCTCGTACAACTGGGTGGTGGTGTCCCCCGCCGCCAGCAGGATGTCCCCGGCACAGGAGAAGGGGGCCCTGGCGCGGGCGCCGGCCGCGGACTGGCCGGAGGCGGGCGCCACGGCCCGGGGCGCGGACCCGCTCTTCTCGGCGGGGGCCGTGGACAGGGCCTGGGCGGGTGGGGCGAGGGCACAGACGGTGAGGGCGACGGTCGCGCCGACCACCCTCGACCAGAGCTTTCTGGGCATTTCGATGACAGTCTCCCGGTCTCGTACGCAGGCGAACGGCCCACAGCAGGAGGTCGGGCGATATCCCGGCCAACCCCAGGACCGTTCACGGCATAAGCGCTCTTTGCCCCATGGAAGAAGATTTCGGCCCCCGGGCGGGCGATGCCATGCCTCCACCCCGCCGCTTCACCTCACCGGCCGACACCTGGACGGCCGGATGCGCCCGGACACCCGGCCCGGCGGCCGGGAGACCGTCTCCGTATGCCGTGGCGCGCGCCGCCGGGACGGACGGTGGGGGTGGGGAAGCCGATGGCCGAGGAAGAGCCCGCCAAGGGCAAGACCCGGTGCGACTGACGGCCGGCCATTCCGGACAGATAGAAGGTTATGGAAGAGGCGATGGCCGACTGGGCCGGGCAGATCGCAGAAGCCGAGCTTGGTGAGGTGCGCTCCCGACGGTGGGCGCATAGCCGGGGAGTCGCAGCCCGAGCGGGCAGAGTCGGCCGGATCGTGGGCAAGGATGCCGATCTGCTGGCGGCAGCTGCCGTGCTTCATGACGTCGGGTACGCACCCAGGCTTGCGGTGACCGGCTTCCACCCGCTCGACGGCGCCCGGTTCCTCCGTGACGAGCACGGTGCCGACGAGCGGCTGGTCCGGTTGGTGGCGAACCACTCCTTCGCGCTGCTGGAGGCCGAGGAACGCGGACTGCGGAAGACGTTGGAGGCGGAGTTTCCGTTGCTGGAGGAGCCCCTGCTGGTGGACGCACTGGTCCACTGCGACATGACCACCACACCCGACGGGGAGCAGACGACCGCCCAGGAGCGGGTAGCGGAGATCCTGAGCCGCTACGGACCGGACAGTCTCGTCGGGCGGTTCATTCGTCGGGCGGCCCCTGGGATCTTCGCTGCCGTGGCGCGGGTGGAAGCGGCCCTGGTGAGTCAGCCCAGGTAGGGGTACGTGCCGGCCAGGTAGTCGCCGATCTGCTGGCGCATGCTCGGGTGGATGTCATACGCGTCGAGATCCTCCGGCTGGATGAAGCGGACGCCGTCGGCCTCGTCGTTGACCGTGGGCTCGCCGCCGACCGGGCGGCCGATGTAGGTGTTCTCGTACTGCTGGCGGATCTCCCCGTCGGTGTAGGCGACGATGTGGTGCGGGTTGGTGTAGACGCCGAGGAAGCCGGTGACCTCGGCGACGATGCCGGTCTCCTCCAGGCATTCCCGTACCGCGCACTGTGCCGCTGTTTCACCGATGTCCTGGGCTCCACCGGGCAGGGCCCACTGGCCGGTGTCGCGTCGGCGCTGGAGCAGGATGGCGCCCTGGTCGTCGACGACCAGGAGGTTGCTGGCGGGGATGAGGGTGTTTGCCTTCGGGGCGGTGGGCTCGTTGTAGTACTCAGTTCTGCCCATGTGTGCCGGTCCCCTCCTGATCGGATGTCCAGGGCCGCGCGGCGGCCCAGACGGCGTCGAAACTCTGAGCGTAGTTGTCGAACCACCCAGTGGCGTCGGCCCTTCTGAGATGGAGAAGCGGGTTGGCGCTGGCCGGCCGGCCCCAGACGTGCGGGTTGATCAGCATGTCGTCGTCGTAGCGGAACAGGGAGGTGTAGAGCGTCGTATTGTGCAGTCGCACCTCGCACCCTGCCTCGGAGAGCAGCGCGCGGTAGTAGGTGAGGGAGGCGCGGATCTTGGCGGCCAGGGTGTCGCCGATGCCTTCCTCACGGCCCCGGATGGCGACCGCCGTGCCGGTCGGATCGCCGAAGCACAGCCGTACCCGGACCCCGCCGGCCGCTCGCTCGGCGAGCATCTTCGCCACGTGTGGGTTGGACTGGGCGAAGAAGGTGCCGGAGAAGACAAGGACCCCGATCTGCTGCCGGGACTCCCGGAGCAGCGAGAGCCAGGTGTCCCGGGGAACGCTGGCCCGGTTCTGGTAGGTGCCGACGAGCTCGGCACCGAGTCCGGTGCCGGGTCGGCCGGCGCGTGGGTGAGGGGCGGGCCAGAGGAAGGTCTCCTCCACTCGCAGGTGCTGCGCGACGCTGAATCGGTGCCGAGGGTGGGGCAGGCGCCCGCCGAGCCAGCGGCCGACGGTTTTGGGATCCACCTCGCAGAGTTCCGCGAGCGACTCGGGTGAGACGCCACGCTGGGCGAGTACGGAGTGCAATCGCTCGTTCACGGTATTCATCAAAGCCGAGACGGCCAAGAGCGGACCAGGACGTTCTGGGACGTTCTTGGGAACGAGGGGGTGGAGAGGGATTCCTACCCTGGCGATATGCAGCTCATCGTTCTGTGGGACATCGACCACACGCTCATCGACAACGCCGGGGTGAGTAAGGAGATCTACGCGGCGGCCTTCACCCGTGCCCATGGGGCACGATCACCGTCAACTCTCATTTGATTTAGGTCAGTTGTGGCAATCTGATCGCGCGACCTCGAACGGTAGGTGAGATGTATGGAAAGGTCTGCAAGGTCGGAGTTTGGCAAAGTGGGTAAAATCCTGCCGCTGCTCCGATAGGACACCAGGTCGGCGCCTGTGGTCCCCGCGCACGCGGGAGTGGTCCCCCGCCCGGGAGCGGCTTGCCCTCCCGGTAGGGGTGGTCCCCGCGCACGCGGGAGTGGTCCCGCGGCGACGCTGAAGGATGCAGAACCTTGGGAGTGGTCCCCGCGCACGCGGGAGTGGTCCCCTCATGACGCTGGACGCGGATCTGCCGTGGATGTGGTCCCCGCGCACGCGGGGGTGGTCCCGGGCCGGAGGCAGAGAAGGGATGGAACGTCTAGTGGTCCTCGCGCACGCGGGGTTGTTTCACCTAACCACCGCCCCAGGCACGGAAAAGCCCAGGCCGGAAGCTTCTGGCCTGGGCATGAAAAGAGCCCCCTGTCGGATTCGAACCGACGACCTACGCATTACAAGTGCGGTGCTCTGGCCATCTGAGCTAAGGAGGCAACGGCAGCGGGGCGGCGGGCCCCGTGCGGAGGTTCCACTCTACACAGCGGGTCCGGCGCGGGGGCGGGGTTCGGGGTCCGGAGATCACGGAGGGGGGATGCGGCTGTCGGTGTGGATATCAGTTCGGTACCACTGCTGACAGACGGGGACGCCGCGAGGTAGCGTCGCAGCAGTTCGCGCGAGTGGACTACACCAATCCTTTTACTCGGATCGTCCGGCACGTTCCTGCCGGTGGAGGGAGACGCACCATGGCGTCCGTCACGTTCGACAAGGCCACCCGGCTCTACCCGGGGTCCACCAAGCCCGCCGTCGACCAGCTGGAGATCGAGATCGCGGACGGGGAGTTCCTCGTTCTCGTCGGTCCCTCCGGCTGCGGCAAGTCCACCTCGCTGCGGATGCTCGCCGGTCTGGAGGACGTCAACGGCGGCGCGATCCGCATCGGTGACCGCGATGTCACGCATCTGCCGCCGAAGGACCGGGACATCGCCATGGTGTTCCAGAACTACGCGCTCTACCCGCATATGACCGTCGCCGACAACATGGGCTTCGCGCTCAAGATCGCCGGGGTCAACAAGGCGGAGATCCGGGCGAAGGTCGAGGAAGCCGCGAAGATCCTCGACCTCACCGAGTACCTGGAGCGCAAGCCGAAGGCGCTCTCCGGTGGTCAGCGTCAGCGTGTGGCGATGGGCCGGGCCATCGTGCGTGAGCCGCAGGTGTTCCTCATGGACGAGCCGCTGTCGAACCTCGACGCCAAGCTCCGGGTCTCCACCCGTACCCAGATCGCGGGCCTCCAGCGCCGTCTCGGGATCACCACGGTCTACGTCACCCACGACCAGACCGAGGCCCTCACCATGGGCGACCGGGTCGCCGTCCTCAAGGACGGGCTGCTCCAGCAGGTCGACTCCCCGCGCAATATGTACGACCGTCCGGCGAACCTCTTCGTGGCCGGCTTCATCGGCTCCCCGGCGATGAACCTCGTCCAGGTGCCGATCACCGACGGCGGTGTGAAGTTCGGCAACAGCGTGGTGCCCGTCTCCCGCGAGGCCCTGAGCGCCGCCGCCGACCGCGGTGACACCACCGTGACCGTGGGCATCCGTCCCGAGCACTTCGACGTCGTCGAGCTGGGCGGCACCGCCGCCACGTCGCTCTCCAAGGAGAGCGCCGACGCCCCCGCCGGGCTCGCGATCTCCGTCAACGTGGTCGAGGAGCTGGGCTCCGACAGCTTCGTCTACGGCTCCGCCCGCCTCGACGGCGAGGCCAAGGAACTGGTTGTCCGCGTCGGCGGCCGGTCCGCCCCGGAGAAGGGCGCCGAACTGCACGTCGTGCCCCGGCCGGGCGAGATCCACGTCTTCGCCACCTCGACGGGCGAGCGCCTCACCGACTGACGCCGCGGCACCACCGCTTTGACGGCGACGGCCCCGGGATTCCCGGGGCCGTTTTCCGTACCCTGAAGGGGGTTTGAACCGCCCCGGATTCGAAAGACTTCCTAGAACCTTCTCCCGGGCTTCCCCCGGGGGGGTGACGAAATGTCTCCAAATCATCACTGACCGCTACGCTCGCGTCCGTGACCCACTCAGTACGCCGCATCGGCCGCTCCCTCGCCTTCGTCCTGCCCGTCGTCCTGGTGCTCTCCGGAACCCTCGCGGTCACCAGCGTCCCCTGGGCGGGCGGGGCCGGCGACTCGCGCATGCTCACCGCCTCCTCCCAGAACGTGTCGGTGCCCGCCGTCACCCGTACCCCGCAGGACGTCCTGCGGGACCGGCTCCTCGCCGACCTCAAGGCGAAGAACCCCGGTACCGTCCTCACCCAGCTCCAGCGCGAGGTCGAGGCCCGCCCGTCCCTCGGCAAGCACTGCATGTCGATCGCCCGCGCCCTCGGCCGGGCCGCCGTCGACCGCTTCGGCCCCACGCGCGCCCAGCAGTACTCCAAGCCCGTCTGCGACACGTCCTTCGCCGCCGGCGTAGCCCAGCGCTCCCAGGGGAGCTGAATCCGGTCAGCCGACTCCCGACCGCTCCCCACGGGGTACGCCGCACGCCGGTCCGCATAGGGTGCGTGGCATGCATATGCCCACGTATCCGACGCAGGCCGTCATCCTGGCCGGTGGCCAGGGCTCGCGGCTGCGCCCGTACACCGACGACCGTCCCAAGCCGATGGTCGAGATCCCGGGTACCGGGACCCCGATCATCGGCCATCAGCTGGCCTGGCTGGCCGCCGAGGGCGTGACCGACGTCGTCGTCTCCTGCGGTCATCTCGCCGAGGTGCTCCAGAAGTGGCTGGAGAGCACCGATCTGCCGCTCTCCGTCACCACCGTCGTGGAGACCGAACCGCTGGGCCGCGGCGGCGGACTGAAGTACGCGGCCGCCCACCTGCCCCACCCGGACCAGCCCTGGTACGCCACCAACGGCGATATCTGGACCCGGTTCTCCCTCCGCGACATGGCGGAGTTCCACACCGAGCGCGACGCCACCGCGACCCTCGCGCTGGCCCGGCCGCGGATCCCCTGGGGAGCCGTCGAGACCGATGCCTTCGGGCACATCACGGACTTCATCGAGTCGCCGCCGTCGCCGTTCCTCATCAACGCCGGTGTGTACGTGTTCTCCGCCGCCTTCCGCGATCTGCTGCCGGACATCGGCGACCACGAGCGCACCACCTTCCCCGGGCTCGCGCGCGAACGGCGCCTCGCCGGATTCCCGCTGCCGCAGGGCGCGTACTGGCGTGCCATCGACACCGCGAAGGACCTGACGGAGGCCGCGAAGGAACTCGCCTCCTCGCAAGGGGGGTAGGGAGCTTTCCGAGGCAGGGAGCTTTCTCCGGATCGGGCCGAGCCTGGAAGGATCCGGAAGAGACGACCCGGTACGGGGGCGCGCCGGAAGGGGAGGCCGGCGCGCCCCCGCCGGATGCCGGAGCGGACCGGCACGGCTCCCGGGCCCGAGGGCCGCGGCGCCCCCGCGAACCCGGTTCTCAGTGGCGGCCCGAGATCCGGTCCGCCAGCTTCGCCACCCGGTCCGTCTCCGCCGACCGCGCCGCCGCCTCGCGCCGGTCCGCACCCCGGTAGGCCGCGTACAGCGCCTGCACCCCCAGCCACCGCAGCGGCTCCGGCTCCCAGGTCCGCACCCGGTGGCCGACCCACGGCAGCGACGTCAGCTCCGTCGCCCCGCCCTGCCCCGAATCCTGCTGGACGAGGTCCCGCAGCGTACGCGCGGCGAGATTGGCCGTCGTGACGCCCGAGCCGACGTAACCGCCCGCCCAGCCGAGGCCGGTGGCCCGGTCCAGGGTGACCGTCGCGCACCAGTCGCGCGGTACGCCCAGCACCCCCGACCAGGCGTGGTCGATCCGCGCACGGGCCGCCTGCGGGAAGAACTGGAGCAGGATCTCGTGGAGCGCCGCGATCGTCGCGGGCTGCGTACGGCCGTCGTTGTCGGTGCGCGAGCCGTAGCGGTACGGCACCCCGCGCCCCCCGATCGCGATCCGGTCGTCGGCCGTCCGCTGCGCGTACACATACGCGTGCGCCATATCGCCGAGCGTCTCCCGGCCCGACCAGCCGATCGACTCCCACACCCGCTCCGGCAGCGGTTCGGTCGCGATCATCGACGAGTTCATCGGCAGCCAGGTGCGCCGCTGGCCCTTGATGCCCGCGGTGAACCCCTCCGTGCAGCGCAGGACATAGGGCGCGCGGACCGTTCCGTACGGGGTGACCGCGTGCTTGGGCCGGATCTCGGTGACCGGCGTCGACTCGTGGACGGTCACACCGAGCGCCTCCACGGCCGCCGCCAGGCCCTTCACCAGCTTCACCGGGTGCACCCGGGCGCCGTGCGGGGTCCAGGTGGAGCCGACCGCCCCGGCGACCCGGATCCGGTCCGCGGTGTCCCGGGCGCCCAGCAGCACCCGCTCCGTCTCGCCGAACGCGACCTCCACCGCGTGGTAGGCCCGCAGCCGCGCCGCCTGGGCGGGGGAGCGGGCGACTTCGAGGACACCGCCCCGGTGGACGTCCGCGTCGATACCCTCGGCGGCGCAGACGTCGATGACCTCGGTGACGGATTCGTTCATGGCCCGCTGGAGGCGGGCGGCGGACTCGTGGCCGTGGCGGCGGGCGTAGCGGTCGCGGCCCGCGATGCCGTTGTACAGCCAGCCGCCGTTGCGGCCGGAGGCGCCGTAACCGCAGAACGCGGCCTCCAGGACGGTGATGTTGAGGAACGGGACCGCCTTCTTCAGGTAGTACGCCGTCCACAGCCCGGTATAGCCGCCGCCGACGATGCAGACGTCCGCCGTGGCATCGCCCGGCAGTGGTTCGCGGGGCGCGGCGAGCCCGTCCTGCGCGTACCAGAACGAGATACCGCCGTTGACCGTGCCGGTGCTGCTCGTCGTGCTCATATCGTCCCTGGTGCCGTTCCGCGGGGATGGTGCGATCGGTACGACTGTATGCAGGGGGACGGGGCCCTGGAAATGGGGGAATCCGTTGAGCTGCCGGGACGTACCATCGGCCGCATGATCACGGTTCCGGAGCCGCTGGCCGCCGCCCACCGCGACTACGGGACGGAGGCCTCCCGGGCCTTCATCGACGGGGTCGCGGCCCGTGCCGAGGAGTTTCTGGAGCGCTGGGAGCTGACCCCCGCCGGGGATCCGATGCACGGCTTCGTCGCCCTCGTGCTGCCCGTGATCGGCCCGGACGGTACGGAATCCGTACTCAAACTCCAGCCTGTGGACGACGAGACGGCGGGCGAACCGGATGCGCTGCGGGTCTGGGACGGTGACGGGGCGGTCCGCCTCCTCGACCACAATCCGGCGACCGGGACCCTGCTGCTGGAGCGGCTCGACGCGGCCCGCCCGCTCTCCGCCGTCCCCGACACCGCGGAGGCGGTACGGATCCTGGGCACCCTCCTCGCCCGGCTGGGTGCCCGGCCCGCGCCCGCCGGGCTGCGGCGCCTCGGGGACCTCGCGGCGGGCCTGCTGGAGCGGGCGCCGCGGGCCGCGGCGGGCCTTGCCCGCGACGGTGAGCGGCGGCTCCTGCTCGACTGCGCGGCCGCGGTACGGGAAGTGGCGGACGAGCCCGGGGACCGGCTCCTCCACTGGGACCTGCACTACGGCAACGTCCTCGGCTCCGCGCGGGAACCGTGGCTGGCGATCGACCCCAAACCGCTCGCCGGGGACCCGGGATTCGAGCTGCTGCCCGCGCTCACCAACCGCTTCGACCCGGACCCGGCCGCGATCCGCCTCCGCTTCGACCTGCTGACCGAGGCGATCGGCCGGGACGGGGACCGCGAACGGGCGCGGGCCTGGACCCTGGGGCGGGTGCTCCAGTTCTGCCTCTGGGACGTCGAGGACGGTGCGGAGGTGCTGGACGGGGTTCCGGTGACGATTGCGAACGCCCTGCTCGGAAGGTGAAACGGAGTGGCGGGGGCGGGCGGGCGGACCGCATGCTGACGGCATGATCCGTACCGCACAGCCCGCCGACGTGCCCGAGGTCCACCGGATGATCCTCGCCCTCGCCGAACACCAGGGCTACCGCCACGAGGTCCGCGCCACCGAAGAGCATTTGCGCGAGGCCCTGTTCGGTGACACCCCGGCCGTCCACGCCTTCGTCGCCGTCGACGAGGACGGGGCACTCGCCGGCTTCGCGCTCTGGTTCCTCACCTACTCGACCTGGCGCGGGGTCCACGGCATCTATCTGGAGGACCTGTACGTCGACCCCGCGCGGCGCGGCGGCGGCCACGGCAAGGCACTGATCGCCGCACTCGCCAGGACCTGCACCGAACGCGGCTACCAGCGCCTGGAGTGGTCGGTCCTGGACAAACTGGTGCCGACGATCGCGTTCTACCGCTCCCTGGGCGCCCGTCCGCTGGAGGACAGCAAGGTGTTCCGGCTGACGGACACGGAGCTGGAGAAGCTCGCGGCGTACGGAGAGTAGGGGCGGCCCGGCCCCGTACGACAGCAGGGCCGTGCGGCCTGTGCCCGCCGCAAGCCCCCGGGCGTCCGCCCCGTTGGGCGTCCTCCGCGGTGGGCTCAGCCTCCCGTCCGTGCCGTTCGAGCCTGTCGCAGCGCCCGCAGTGCCAGCATCGACGCCGTCAGCGCGCTCGCGAACGACACCTCGCCCAGCAGCCCCGGCGCCGCCACCTGGTCGCCTGCCAGGAACACTCCGTCGCCCCGGTCGACCGCCGGCCGGTCGCGCCACATCGTCCCCGAGCAGCTTCCGCGCCGCCGCGAGGGAGACGGCGACGATCACCGGCCCCCGCCCGGCCGGCAGCTCGTCCACCCGCGCCGAGGTCTCGATCCGTACGCCCAGCTCCCGGGCCCGGTCCGCCATCAGGTCCAGCACCTGCCCCCAGCCCCCCCAGCGGATAGCGGACCTGCGACGGGTCCTCGCTGGTCCGGTACGGGCCGTCGGCCGTCCGGCCCCGGCCGCCGAGGGTGCTGTGGGCTTCGAGGAGCGTGACCTCCGCCCCGGCCTCGGCCGCGGAGATCGCGGCGGTGAGTCCGGCGAGCCCGCCTCCGACGACGGTGATGCGGTCACCCTGCTGCGTACGCCCGACTGCCCTGTCCGTCATGGTTCCGTCCCTTCCCGGTTCCGGCGGCGCCCGGTCGGGGCGTCGTCGGAAGGAGGACGGCGCAGCCCCCGGGATTGTGACAGGGACACGGCCCTCCAGGCGGGGCGGCCGCGGTTGTCAGGAGGGGACGCGGGGGAAACGTGCCTGAAGGTCCCAGATCACCGGGTTGTCGGCGAGCGGCTCGTGCAGTTCGCACAGGTCCGCGATCAGATCGTGCAGAAAGTCCCGGGCCTCGCGCCGCAGCTCGCCGTGGGCGAAGGTGAGCGGTGCCTCGTCCCCGGGCATCCAGTCCGCCTCCACGTCCACCCAGCCGAACCGCCGCTCGAAGAGCATCCGGTCCGCCGACTCGGTGAAGTCCAGCTCCGCGTACTGGGGCCGGGAGGCCCGGCTGCCCAGCGGGTCCCGGTCGAGCCGCTCGGCGATATCGCAGAGCGCCCAGGCGAAGTCGAGGACCGGCACCCATCCCCAGGCTGTGGACAGTTCCCGGTCGGCCTCGGTGTCGGCGAGGTAGACGTCACCGCAGAAGAGATCGTGGCGCAGGGCCGTCACCTCCGCGCGGCGGTAGTCCGTCTGCGGGGGGTCGGGGAAGCGGCGGGAGAGGGAGTAGCCGATGTCGAGCACCAGCCGATGGTGTCATGGACGGTACGCACCTGCGGACCCGAGCCGTCGGGCTCCCCGCCCCCCTCCCCGTCCCCCGTCCCCGTCCCTGAACCCCGCCTTCGCCGCGCCGTAGGCCCGACCACCTCCCGCACGTCCTCCGCCGCCGGTCAGGAGCCGTGCCCGGCCGGGCGCCGCCGGGACTTGCGGACCGCCGTCCGCAGCAGCCGGACGTACGGGCTCCACCGGGCGGGCCGCCCGACCGTTCCCGTACCCGCCCGCTCGGCCCGGTCGAGGGCGTCCTCCAGCACGGCGTCGTGGAGCGGGCGGAAGAACAGCGGCCAGGTCAGACGGGCCGGTCCGTGCGGGACCAGCAGCAGGGTGTGGCGGAGCAGCGTCGTCCCGTCGTCCGCCGGACGGACGGTGAATTCGTGGTGGCCGTCGAAGCCCGAGGGACCGGTGAACCGGAACCGCACCGCACGGCCCGGCTCATGGGCGATGACGGTGTACCGGACCGGTCCGTGCCCACCCGCGGCACCGACCGCGAGCCCGGGCTCCAGCCGCATCCTCGGCCAGTCCGCCACGGGCCACAGCGGGTCGTCCTCCGAAGCAAGGCCGTCCAGAAGTGCGCCGATCCGCTCCGGCGGCGCCGCGATCCGGCGTTCGTGGACGTTCCGTACGGCCATCGGACAACCCTCCCTCCGGGGCCGGTGCGGTCCCGGCCCGCTCCCGCGGCAGGCTACTGCGCGCGGCGCACGGGCACGCGCGGGGAGGGCAAACCCGGGGTTCCGGTTGTGCGCCCGAAGGACGAGAAGAGCGGGCCGCGTCATCGTCGGGAACGACCCTCCGAATCGGCCTCCAGGTGCCTTCAGCCGTACACCACAGGGCAGTTACCGTTCAGTACATCGCGCGATGACCACCTCTCCCCTCCCCGCGCCCGCCGGGGCGCAGCCCGCCCGCGGCACCTCGGCCGGGGAATCCGTACGTCTCCTTGCGAAAGGAACCCCGTGACCACAGCACGACCGGTCCGCACGCGCCGAACCGCGCGCCGGGCCGCAACGGCCGCCGTCACCGCAGCGACCGTCACCGCACTGACAGCGACCCTCACCGCCTGCACGGACGCCGGAGCCGACCGCGAGCAGCCGCGGAACACCACCGCCACGACCGGCGCCCGCACCTCCGCCGCAGCGGGGACCGGGACCGGCATCTCCGCCACGGCCGAAGGCCGCGACACCGGGGTCCGCCCCGCGCCCGGCAGCGGACGGCTCGTCAAGGCCGTCGACCTGCCCGCGGCGGCCCGTCCGCACGGCGGCCCCGGCAAGGCCGTCGAATACACCTCCACCGGTGCGAACGGCCGCAAGGTCACCGTCAGCGGCCTGGTCTTCGCCCCGGCCGGGAAGCCCCCGAAGGGCGGCTGGCCGATGATCTCCCTCGCACACGGGACCGTGGGCAACGCGGACCGGTGCGCCCCCAGCCGCGTGGACGTGGCGACCTACATCGACGATATGGGGATACGGGGGTGGCTCGACCGCGGAGTCGCGGTCGTCGCCACCGACTACGAGGGCCTCGGCAGCCCCGGTCCGCACCCCTATCTGCATGCCCGCAGCGCCGCCTACGGGGTCGCCGACATCGTGCACGCCGCCCGGCAGGCCCAGCCGGGGCTGTCACGGACCTGGGTCGTGATGGGGCATTCCCAGGGCGGGCATGCCGCGATCAGCACGGCGGTGTACGCCACCCGCTATGCGCCCGGACTGGACTTCCGGGGCGCCGTGGCCACCGCGCCGCCGACGACGATGTCGCGACTGGTGTCCGACCGCTCGGACTCCCCGTCGGAGGAGCGGTCCATGCGGACGGCCCTGTACCCCCTCGTCATGGACGGGGTGTCGGCGTTCGACCCGGAACTCGACTTCACACATCTCTACGCGGACCGGGCCCGGCAGCTCGTTCCGACGGCCCGTACGGGATGCCTTGAGGACCTCTTCGGCCAGGTGCGGCAGTCGGGCCTGAACGACCGCACGATGTGGAAGAAGCACCCCGACACCGAACCCGCTCTGATGAACGCCCTCCGCGACCATGTCGACATCCCGGTCGTCGAACTGGACCGACCGCTCTTCATCGGCCAGGGCGCCGAGGACGAGATCGTGCAGGCGCACGTCGTCTCGGCCTATGCGAAGCAACTGCTGAAGGCCGGTTCGGAGGTGACCTACCGCGAGTACCCGGCGGCGGACCATATGACGGTCGTCGCGCAGGCGGAGGCGGAGACCACGGCATGGACCGAGCGGCAGCTCGGACTGAAGCGAGCCGGACCCGGCACACCGGGCGCGCCCGGTGAAACGGCCGTGCCGGTGGAGCCGGAAGCCCCACCGGCACGGACCCGCGGCGCCGGGGTCACCGGCGGCGGAACTCCGCCTCCAGCAGCGCCGCGCGGCGGTCAGACGCCGGACGTGCCCCGCGGCTCGCGCCGCATCGCCCACAGCTTCGGCCCGCCGCCCGGCAGTTCCAGCTCATGGCGGACGGAGAAGCCGAAGTGCTCGTAGACGGGCAGGTTCTCGGGCTTCGACGACTCCAGATACGCGGGCAGACCCGCCGCGTCGGCCTTCGCCAGACCCGAACGCATCAGCGCGCCGCCCTGACCGGTGCCCTGGGCGGCCGGGTCGGCGCCGATCAGCGCCAGATACCAGTGCGGCTCCTGCGGGGTGTGCCGCGCGGCCGTTTCCACGGCCTCCTTGAACAGCCCGGCGCGATCGCCGAGCAGTTCCGTCAGCTGCCGGATGGTCTCGCCGTCCGGCACCGCCTTGTCCTGCGCCTCCGGCGGCACCCAGAAGGCGGCGGCGTCCGCGGTCCGCTCGCAGACGGCGTTCATGGCGTACTGGCGGGTGAAGATCGTGCTGAAGTAGCGGCCGAGGGTCTCCTCGCGGGAGGCGTCATCGGGGAAGAACCAGCGCATCATCGGGTCGGTGCCGAAGGCGCGGGCCAGGGAAACACTGATCGTCGCCGCGTCGTCGGCGGTGGCCGACTGCGGCATGTGCTCGATTGCCATAGATGCATTCTGCATCCGGCTGTTTTCGCAGCTCGGGCGGGGTGGTGGTGGGGAGTTGGGGCGCGGGGCCGGCCGGGGTGCGGGGTCCTGCGCGGTGCGTCCGGGGCGGGTCAGCCCCCGGCTCCGTCGAGAACCGCGTCGACCTCGATCTCGACCAGCCAGTCCGGTTCGATGAACCGCGACACCTCCACGAAGGTGCACGCCGGGCGGATCTCCGAGAACCGCTCCCCGTGCGCCCGCGCGGCCTCCCGCCAGCGCGTCACATCCGTGAGCATGATCCGCGTCCGTACGACATCGGCGGCGGAGGCGCCCGCCGCCTCCAGCGCGGCCTGGGCGATGTCGAGACAGCGCACGGTCTGCGCGTACACGTCGCCCGGGGCCGCCGTCGTCCCGTCGGCCGCGATCGGAGCCGTACCGGCCACGACGACGTAGTCGCCCGTGCGGACCGCCCGCGAGAATCCGATCTCCGCTTCGAAGGGCGAGCCCGAAGGCACTGTCTGCCGCTGAGTTCCCATCATTCCAAGATCCCCTGTGCGAGGTGGCGTTGAAACCCGTACGGCCCGGTAACGGGGGGAGAGACGGCCGTCACAGACCGGAGCTGTCACACCGGAGGAGCGGGCGCCGTCCTATGGGCACAACGCCGGATCCAAGACGGAGGACACACCCATGAATCCCCGTGTGAACATGGCCGATAGCCCGGTCGCCCGCCAGATGTCGAAGGCCTTCGGCACGATCACGAAGGCGGTCTCGGCCTCGGGCCTGCCGCGCGCGGTGCAGGCGCTGGTGATGATCCGCGCCAGTCAGATCAACGGCTGCGGCTTCTGTGTCGACATGCACACCAAGGACGCGACCGCGGAGGGGGAGACGGCCCAGCGCCTCCATCTGGTCGCGGTCTGGCGGGAGGCGACGGTCTACAGCGACGCCGAACGCGCCGCCCTGGAACTGGCCGAGCAGGGCACCAGGATCGCCGACGCGGCCGGCGGGGTGCCGGACGAGGTCTGGGCGGACGCCGCCAAGTGCTACGACGAGGAGCAGCTCAGCGGTCTGGTGGTGCTGATCGCCATGATCAACGCGGCGAACCGGACACAGGTGATGACGCGGCAGCCCGCGGGCGGCTACGTGGTGGGCCAGTTCGGCTGACGGTCCGACCCCGCCCCCGCCTCCGCCTCCGGAGCGCCGGACTTCCGGGCCCGTGCCGCCGCGCGCCCCGCGCGCCCCGCGCGCTACGGCAGCAGCCGGCGTTCCTTCGCCACCGCGACCGCGCCCGCCCGGGTGTCGACGCCCAGCTTCGCGTAGATCCGGCCCAGATGGGTCTTCACCGTCGCCTCGCTGATGAACAGCGCCCGCGCGATGTCCCGGTTGCCGAGCCCCCGCGCCAGCTGGCCGAGGATGTCCGTCTCGCGGTCCGTCAGCGAGGGGCGGCCCGTGCCGCGGAGGTGGTCCATGACCCGGGTGGCGACCGGAGCGGAGAGCGTCGTACGGCCCCGGGCCGCCGAGTGGATCGCGGTGAACAGCTCCTCCGGGCGCTCCGCCTTCAGCAGATAGCCCGTCGCGCCCGCCTCGATGGCACGGGTGATGTCCGCGTCCGTGTCGTACGTCGTCAGCACGAGCACATGCACCCCGGGCATCGACGGCGCGGACGCGATCCGCCGGGTCGCCTCGACCCCGTCGATCCCCGGGCCGAGCTGGAGGTCCATCAGGACGACGTCCGGGAGCAGCTTCGCCGCCATCGCGACGGCCTCGTCGCCGCTGCCCGCCTCCCCGACGACCTCGATGTCCGGGGCGCTGCCGAGCAGGGCGAGCAGTCCGGCGCGGACCACGGCGTGGTCGTCGCACAGCAGGATCCGTACAGGGGTCACGTCCGCTCCAGGGGGATCGCGGCGGACACGACGGTGCCTTCGCCGGGGGTGGATTCGACGGTCAGGACACCGCCGAGCCGGCCGGCCCGGGCCCGCATCGCGGCGATGCCGTGGCCGCGGTGCCGGGGCCCGGCACCGGGCACCGTGGCGGCGGGCGCGGGACCGGGTGCAGGACCCGGCGCGGGACCGGGCGCGGCGGTGGGCAGTTCCGCCGCCGGAAAGCCGCGGCCGTCGTCCGCGACGTCCAGAAGCACCTGATCCCCCAGATGAGTCAGGGTGATCGTGGCCAGGGACGCCGCCGCATGCTCCCGTACATTCGCCAGCGCGCCCTGCGCGATCCGCAGCAGCTCCGACTGGACCCGGGCCGGCAGCGGCGCCGCCGGAGCCCCGTCGACCAGGACCCGCACCCGCAGCGCCCCGTCGGACTCGCGCCCCGCGAGCGCCCGCAGGGCCTGCGCGAGACCGCCGCCCTCCGCCAGATCCGCCGGGGCCAGGTCGTGGACGAAGCGGCGGGCCTCGGCGAGGCTGCGCTCCGCGATGGACTCGGCGGTACGGACATGGCCGCGCGCGGTCGCCGGATCGCTGTCCCAGGTCCGCTCCGCCGCCTGGAGCAGCATCTGCTGGCTGGACAGGCCCTGCGCGAGGGTGTCGTGGATCTCCATCGACAGCCGCTGGCGCTCCGCGAGGGTGCCCTCCCGCCGCTCGGTCGCGGCCAGCTCGCGCCGGGTCCTGATCAGATCGTCGACCAAGGCCCGCAGCCGGTCGGCCTGGCGGCGCATATAGAGGAACACCCCGGTCGCCAGCGCCGCCACCGTCGGCGGCAGCAGAAACAGATTGGGGTCGATGCCGGTGCGGAGCTGCCACTCCGCGTAGACGACCAGGGTGCTCAGTACGGCGACGAGCGCGAGCGCGCCGCGTTCGGGCAGGGCCCGCAGCCCGGTGTAGATCAGCGGTACGGCGCACCAGGCGAAACTGGGCGCCAGCAGGACCACGACCACCCAGCAGCCGACGCTCAGCCCGAACCGCAGCAGCTCGGCCCGGCGCGCCCCGGCACGGCCCGCCCGGGGGGTGAGCCGCGGTCCGGCGAGCTGGAGCACGGCGAGCGCGGCACTCAGCCCGATCACCCAGGGCAGCCGCGGGCTGTCGGGGTGGTTGAGCAGGAAGCGGAGGAGGGCGCCGCAGAGGAGGGTGAGGAAGGCGACGTTCATCAGGGCGTCGAGCCACCGGTCGTCCCGGCGCGCCCCGCGCTCCGCGCCGTCCCGGCTCCCGGGCGCTGTCGGCGGGGCCGGGCCCGCGGCGGCGTCGCGCTTCATGCTGTTCGGTCGTCCTTACGTACGTGCCGGAGGTGAACCGGTCCCTGTCCCCGCATCGTGACCCGCGCGCGCCGGTCCCGCATCAGCCGATCGGCCGACCCTCCCGTCATCCATCATGCACGCGGTGACGAGCCGGTACGCCGACGGTCGCGGCCCGTGACCGGCACCAGGATCGAAGGCAGACGGGTCGAGCCGACCCGGGAACCGCAGGAACCCCACCCGCAGCCAGGAGCCACGACCATGAAGAAGATGTCGATCCGCGCCCGTGTCGTCGCCGGTACCGTCGCCGCCGTCGCGATCAGCGCCGGGACGTTCGGCGCGGTGTCCGCGAGCGCCTCGGCCCCCGCCGCCGAATCCCGCGCCGCGGTCAAGGCCGACACCCACAACCGCAACCTTCAGCAGACCACGCACCTGACGATCGACGCCGCGACCAAGGCCGCGCAGGCCTCGCTGGACGCGGCCGAGCGCGCCGGGCAGCGGGTCACCGTCGCCGTCGTGGACCGCAACGGCAACACCGTCGTCACCCTCCGCGGCGACGGCGCGGGCCCGCAGTCCTACGAGTCCGCCGAGAAGAAGGCGTTCACCGCCGTCTCGTGGAACGCCCCGACCTCCGAGCTGGTCAAGCGGCTGGAGAGCACCCCGAACCTGAAGGACATCCCCGGCACCCTCTTCCTGGGCGGCGGCGCGCCGGTCCAGGCCAAGGGCGCCCCCATCGCGGGCATCGGCGTCGCGGGCGCCCCGTCCGGCGCCCAGGACGAGGAGTTCGCGAAGGCGGGCATCGCGGCCCTGGGCCGCTGACGCGCCCCGAGCCGCCCGCCATCCGGTCCCGCCCTTCCCCGGGGGCGGGCCCGGATGCTGCTGCCGCCGGTCGGACGCGGCCTAGGGTGAGCGTCATGACAGTGACCCGCATCGAGATCGACACCGAGCTTCTTGCACGTGTCCTGGCCCTGTCCAAGGCCAGGACGGAGAGCGAAGCAGTTCATCTCGCCCTGGTCGCCTACATCAACCAGGTCGGCCGACAGGAAGTCGCGAAGGGCAGCCGCTGCCCCTTCGAGCGCGCGCGAACACGGGGCGCGGTCGAGCACGCGGAACGTCGGCACGAGTTGGACAAGCGGAACAGATGATCCCGCGGCCCCGCGGCCGAGTGCAGCGCCCTGACACGGCGGGCTCCCGGCCGGTGGCTCGGCCGTGAGGTGCGCGGACCCCGGTGCTGCGACCGGAGAGTCCCGCTTGGGCCGCGACGGCCTAGGCCGTGTCTGACAAATCCCGTCTGGCCCGCGACGCCCGGCACGCACACTCGCTGCGTTGTCGGGATTTCCCGAGTACGTCCAGTACGAGGGAAACCCTCCGCCTTGCGATTGCACGCACCGGACGCCGCAGGCCCCGCCCTACGGGCGGACGACGTTATTTGTCAGACACGGCCTAGGATCGGCCCATGTCCCGGTTGCCTCGGCCCGTGTCCGCCGTCTGCCGGTCCGCCCTGGTCTGTGCCGTGGCGGGCGCGCTCGCCCTCACCGCCTGCACCGGCACCCCGCAGGGGACCGGTCGGCCCGGGGCCGCCGGGCTGGGGGACGACCTTTTTCCGCGGCTCGGCAACGGCGGATACGACGTACGGCACTACACCCTCGCCCTCGACTACGACCCCGCCGCCCGGCGGCTCTCCGGAACCGCCGAGATCCTCGCCCGCGCCGGGCAGGAGCTGAGCGCCTTCAACCTCGACCTGCACGGCCTCAAGGTCGACGGGGTGACCGTCGACGGCAGGGCGGCCGCCGCCGTGAACCGGAGCGGGGACGAACTCACGATCCGGCCGCGCGACGGCATCCGCCGGGGTGCCCTCTTCCGTACCGCCGTCCGCTACTCCGGCACCCCGCGCACCGTCACCGACGCCGACGGCTCCGAAGAGGGCTGGCTGCCCAACCGCGGCGGGGCGCTCGCGCTGGGGGAGCCCGCGGGCTCGGCCGCCTGGTTCCCCGGCAACCACCACCCCTCCGACAAGGCCGGCTACGAACTCGCCATCACCGTCCCCCGGGGGCTGAAGGCCGTCTCCAACGGCGAACTCGTCCGGGAGACCACGAACGCCCGCGGCGCGACCACCTTCGTCTGGCGGTCCGCCGAACCGATGGCGTCCTATCTGGCGACCGTCGCGATCGGACCGTACGAGCTGATCCGCACCCGCACCCCTGACGGACTGCCCGTCGTCTCCGCGGCCGATCCGGCCGTGGCGGGGCCGACCCGCGCGGTCACCGACCGGATCCCGGAGTTCCTCGCCTGGGCGGTGGGCCGCTTCGGCCCGTACCCCTTCTCGTCCGCCGGGACGATCGCGGTACGGGACGGGGACGCGGGCTACGCCCTGGAGACGCAGGGCCGCCCGGTCGTTCCGGCCGGGATGTACGACGTCCCCACCGTCGTCCATGAACTCGCGCACCAGTGGTACGGCAACTCCGTCTCCCCGGCCGCCTGGCGGGACATATGGCTCAACGAGGGCTTCGCCACCTACGCGGAGTGGCTGTGGGCGGAGGACCGGGAGAAGGTCCCCGCCGGGCGGGCCTTCGACGAGGCCTTCGCCTCCGACGACAACTGGGCCTTCCCGCCCGCCGATCCGCCCGGCCCGGCGCGGATCTCGGACGCCCCGGTGTACGGGCGGGGTGCGATGGTGCTCCACAAGGTGCGGCAGACGGTGGGCGACCGGGCGTTCTTCGCGCTGCTGCGGGGCTGGCCGGAGAAGTACCGGCACGGCAACGCCTCGACCGCCGACTTCACCGCCTATGCGGAGGCGGTGACGGGGAAGGACCTGGACGCGGTCTGGGACGTCTGGCTGTACGGGAAGAAGCGCCCGGCCCGGCCGTGAGACGCCCGCCCTGCCCCTTTCCGCCCCGGGCCCCGGGCAGCGGACGGCCCCGGCAGCCGCCCCCGTCCGGGGACCGGACCGGAACCACCGCCGGGGCCAAACGTTTCGCCGGAGCCGGAGCCGGAGCCGGAGCCGGAGCCGGAGCCGGAGCCGGAGCCGGAGCCGGAGCCGGAGCCGGAGCCGGAGCCGGAGCCGGAGCCGGAGCCCGGACCGGCCCCGGCGGGCACCGCTCGGATCAGAGGTTGACGCCGAAGTCGCGGGCGATGCCCTCCAGACCCGCGGCATACCCCTGGCCCACCGCGCGGAACTTCCACTCCGCGCCGTTGCGGTACAGCTCGCCGAAGACCATGGCGGTCTCCACGGCGGCGTCCTCGCTGAGGTCGTACCGGGCGATCTCGGCGCCGCCCGCCTGGTTGATGATCCGGATGTAGGCGTTCCGCACCTGGCCGAAGTTCTGGGCGCGGGTGACGGCGTCGTAGATGGAGACCGGGAAGACGATCTTGTCGACATCGGCGGGCAGGCCCGCGAGGTTGACGCTGATCTGCTCGTCGTCCCCGCCGCCCTCACCCGTGCGGTTGTCGCCGGTGTGGACGATGGTTTGGTCCGGCGTCGAGCGGTTGTTGAAGAAGACGAAGTGGGCGTCGGACGCGACCTTGCCCGCGCCGTTGACCCCGATCGCGGAGGCGTCGAGGTCGAAGTCCGTGCCGGTGGTGGTGCGGACGTCCCAGCCGAGGCCGACGGTGACGGCGGTCAGGCCCGGCGCCTCCTTGGTGAGCGAGACGTTGCCGCCCTTGGTCAGGCTTACTGCCATTGGGACATCCCCTTTGTTTCGCGTCGTTGCCGAGTCTCGGGTCCCGGACCGCCGGGTCCGGGCCGCTCGGGCTGAGCCTCGTGGCCGAAGCTATCCCCAACCCCCATAACGCCGGGAGACCGGTGCCGGGTTCCATGCCCGCCCGGCTTTCCGGGACCGCAGGCGGAACCGGTGGCACACGGGACACCGACCGTGGGGAGCAGGGGAGCAGGGGAGCAGGGGAGCAGGGGAGCAGGGGTACGCGACCGGGCGCGTACCGGAAACCGGGGTGACGGGGACCGGGTGCGCGGGGGACCATGGAGTCATGTCCGGGCCCTATGTCATCCGCGGTTCGGTCTCCCTGCCGGAGGCCGAGCTGATGTGGCGTTTCTCCAGATCGTCGGGGCCCGGCGGCCAGCACGTCAACACCAGCGACTCCCAGGTGGAGCTGCGCTTCGATCTGGCGGCCACGGACGCGCTGCCGCAGGTCTGGAAGGACCGCGCGCTGGAGCGGCTCGCGGGGCGGCTCGTCGGCGGGGTGGTCTCCGTGCGGGCGTCGGAGCACCGGTCCCAGTGGCGCAACCGGGAGACGGCGGCCGTGCGGCTGGCGTCGCTGCTGGCGGAGGCGACGGCCCCGCCGCCGAAGCCGCGCCGGGCTTCGCGCATTCCGCGCGGTATCAACGAGCGGCGGCTGCGGGAGAAGAAGCAGCGCGCCGAGACCAAACGCGGGCGTACGGGCCGGGACTGGTCCTGACGGTACGGGCTCCGGCCACTGCGGGACCGGGTGGTACGGCTCCCGCGACGCCGCCGGGCCCGGCGGCGTCAGCCCAGATGCCGGTAGCGGCCCCGGAAGTACATCAGCGGGCCGCCCTCCGCGCTCGGCACGCCGACCTCCAGGACCCGGCCGATCACCAGTGTGTGGTCCCCGGCGGGCACGCGCTGCTCCGTGCGGCACTCCAGGGTCGCCAGGGCGCCGCCGACCAGCGGGGCGCCGCTGACGGTGCCCCGCCGGTACGGGATGTCCTCGAAGAGCAGCCGGTCGCTGAGCCGGCCCTTCATGGCGAACCGGCCCGCGATATGCCGCTGGCTCTCGGCGAGGACCGAGACGGCCCAGAGCGGCTGTTCGGCCAGCAGATCGTCCATCCGGGAGCCGTTGCGCAGGCTCACCATCACCAGCGGCGGGTCCAGCGACACCGAGACGAACGCGGTGGCCGTCATCCCGGCGTCCTCGCCGTGCGGCCCGGCGTCCTCGTCGAACGCGGTCACCAGGACCACGCCCGCGGCCAGCTTGGCCATGGCGGCGCGGAAGTCGTCGTTGCTCACCCCCTCAGCATGCGGGATGCCGGGGGCGGGAACGGGCCCGGAAGCGGAGGCCGCGGCAGTCGCGGGGGTTGTCTGCAGCACACACGGAACGCTAACCGGCCACCCGGGCGCCCCGCATCGGCCCCCGGGGGCTGCCTTGGTCCTAGGACCAAGGTCCCGCCGCAGCTCAACGGCCCGAACCAGGGGTCACGGCCGACCCGCCCGGCCCTCCAGCCCCATCCGGTACACCGCCATGACGGGTCTCCGGACCGTCTCCGCGCTCCGCCGCCCTCCGCCGGGCCGCCCCCGGACCGCCCCCGGGACCGATCGGATCCACGCGCCCGGCCCTCCGCCGGGCCGCCCGGACCACCGCCCCGGCGTCCGGAACCGTACGCCGCCCGACCGCTCCCGGCCGGTCCGCGAGACCGCCCCTCCGACCGCCCCCGCACCCCTCAGGACCGCTGGTACACCGCCGATACGGGGTGTTCCGCGCGCCCCCGCCGCGCCCTCGGGCGCGCTCCCGCACCCCCTTCTCACCCTCCGCACAGTTGGCTGATTTGCGTTCTGAAAACGCTGGTAAGAGCCAAAAGCACATCCCCGCACAAGCCGGATACTCTCAACCGACAATGTGACTTGAGTCACAGAGGGCGGTATTTGTTGACCCTGTGTACCGGGTGGACAGCTCGCTGTGATTCAGTGGCCGGGAAACCGTGCCAAGGACCGGGCGCGGACGACCGTACGCACACCGATGCACGAAGGCCGAAGAGATACCTGGAGTCTGCTGTCGAGGTCTCGGGGAGAGCGAGCATGGAGACCGAGTCGGAGCCCTACGTCCGCCTTGCGACCTTGCGGCAGTTGCACAAGGTGGTGGCCGAGCTGAACGGAGCCGGCAGCCTCGCCGACACGCTCCAGAACGTGGCCGACGGCGTGGTGACCGGCCTCGGCTACGAACTCGCCTGTGTCAACCTCGTCCGCTCCGACGGCGATCTCGTCGTCGCCGCCTTCGCGGGCAGCGCCGCCGCCGAGGCCCTCATCACCGGCCGGGTCGGCCCCCGTGCCTCCTGGGACCGCCGGCTCTCCATGGGGGAGGCCTGGGGCGAACTGCGGTTCATCCCGCACACCGAGGGCTGGGTCCTCATCGAGGACGACGTCCCCCAGTGGCACACCGAGGGCCCCGAGCCCCGGTTCGAGGACGAATGGCACCCCCGCGACCGCCTCTACGCGCCCATGTACGGTTCCGGCGGCGGCCGTGAACTCCTCGGCGTGATCTCCGTCGACCGTCCCCGCAACGGCCGCCGCCCCGGCCCCTGGGGCCAGGAAGCCCTCCAGACGTACGCCTCCCAGGCGGCCATCGCGATCAGCAACGCCCGGCTCCGAGCAAATATGCAAAGGGCGCTGGTCCGGCTGGAACGCGAACAGCAGGCGCTCCGCTCCAGCGAGGAGTCCTTCCGCCAGGCCTTCGAGTACGCGCCCAGCGGTATGGCCATCGCCGAGATGGGCGGCGACCAGCACGGCAGGCTGCTCCGCACCAACGACGCCCTCTGCCGCCTCCTCGGCCGCCCCGCCTCCGTACTGCGCCGCTACTCCTTCGCCGACCTCGTCCACCCCGAGGACGTCGGAACCCTGCTGCGCACCTCGGCCGAGGGCGGCCGGGCCGAGATACGCCTCGGCCGCCGCGACAGCACCTATGTCTGGGTCTCCCTCCGCAACTCGGTCGTCGCCGACACCGCCGACGGCCCGCGCTTCCTCCTCACCCATGTCGAGGACATCGAGGACCGCAAGCGCCATGAGCTGGCCCTCGCCCACCGCGCCTCCCACGACGCCCTCACCGGCCTGCCGAACAGCGCCGAGCTGCGGTCCCGGCTGAGCGCCAAGCTCTGCGAGCGGCCCGGGACGGTCCGGGTCCCGTCGGCCGGGCCCCCGCCGGGCGCCGGCCCCGGCCCGTACGACTACGAATTCGACGGCTCCTACGAGTACGACTACGAGGCCGACACCGAGGCGATCTTCAACACCGAGGGCTACTCCTTCGGCCACTCCGGCAACCCCTACGACCACCATGTCCATGTCGTGGCGCCCGAGAGCGACGACGACGGCACCAAGGGCCTCGCGGTCCTCTTCTGCGACCTCGACGGTTTCAAGTCGATCAACGACCGGTTCGGTCACCAGGCGGGCGACGAGGTGCTGATCGAAGTCGCCCGGCGGCTGACGACCGGCGTCCGCGAGGGCGACACCGTCGCCCGGCTCGGCGGTGACGAGTTCGTGGTCCTCGCGGACGGGCTCGGCGTCGCGGACGCGGCCGACCTCGCCGCGCGCCTGCGGAACGCGATCATCCTGCCGATCCGGGCGGGCGGCCGCGCGGTCCGGGTCGGCGCCAGCTTCGGCATCGGCTGGGCGAGCTGCGGAATGAGCGTGGACGCGGTGCTGACCTCGGCGGACGAGCGGATGTACGTGGAGAAGCGGTCCCGCTCGAAGGTGCACCGGCGTGCGGGCTGACCCGGCGGGCCGCCGCGACCGGCGGGGAGAGCCGCACCGGGCGGGCCCGGCGGGCCGCCGCTCCCACCGGGCCGGGCGGGCGGACGGCCCCGCCCCGGGGACCGGCCCCGGGACCCGCCCCTACCATCCGGCGCGCTCCGTATGCCACTTGCGCCGCGTCTGTATCACTCCTGTGCCCAACCCCTCATTGACCCGGTATCCAACAGCCGTACGCTCTGAGGGAGAAGCGGGTAAGCGGACCCCGGCCGGGCGCCCGCCCGTCCGTACGATCACGGTCAACACCGACGGATCGGTTCATTCGAACCGGGTAGGCTCGCCGCGTCGGCGTACCGCCGGCGACATGGTGAGGAGTGACAGGGATGACGGCCGCGAACAACGGCGGTAGCGCGCCGAACGGCAGCACGCCCGAGGACGACGACCCGTTCGGCTACCTGTACGAGGACGGGCAGGCCGCGGGTGCGACCCGGCCCGGCGGCGGCCAGGGGCGCGGAGGCTACGGCTACCCGGGACCGGCCCAGCCGGGCGTCCCGAGGACGTCGTACAACCAGGTCCGCGCGGTCGGAGAGCGCCAGTACGGTCACCACCAGGGCGCCCCGCACGCCGGCTACGGACAGCAGCAGTACGCCCAGCACCAGCAGCAGCCCTACGCCCAGCCGAACCCGCAGTACGCGGCGCCGGAGACCTACCCCGGCGGCGGGGCGCCCGGCCACCCCGGCAGCGGTCCCGACACCGTCGCCTCGGGCGGCGGCCGGGGCCGGGGCCGCGGCCCCAACAACAAGGGTCTGCTGATCGGCGCCCTGGCCGTGGTCGCGGTCGTGGTGGCCGGGATCACCGTCGCCGTTCTCTCCAACGAGAACGACAAGAAGGACAACACGACCAACAGCCAGAACTCCGGCAACACCGGGCCCAGCCCCTCCGCGGACGAGCCGGACGACAAGCCGACCGAGCCCAAGGAGGGCGAGGGCGACGACTCCGGGAAACTCCCCAAGCAGGACGCCGTCACCCTGAAACTGGGCGGCGCGGCGGAGTCCGGCACCGGAATCAAGGGCGCGGAAGGCACCGGCGGGGCCTATGTCACCAACTTCAACCAGGTCGGCGCCTCGGTGACCTGGAAGGCGGGCATCAAGGAAGCGGGCACGTACAAGCTGTACATCCGCTACACGATCCCCATGAAGGATGCCAACGCCACCCTCTCGATCAACGGCAAGCCGAACTCCAACGCGATCCGGCTGCACAACTTCCGCGGCTCGACGGACCCGGCGCTGGAGAACAACTGGCAGACCACCTGGACCCAGATGAAGCTCCAGAAGGGCCAGAACGAAATCAAGATCTCCTGCGAGACCGGAAACCAGTGCGATGTGACCCTCGACTGGCTTGAGGTCCGCCGCGGCTGAGCCCCGCCTCACACCACCGGCAGCAGCCCCAGGAAGTCCGCCACCGTCCCGGCCATCGCCTCGCGAGCCGGGACGAGGTGTTTCCTGGGGTCGACCGTGTCCGGGCGGGCCGCCAGGGACTCCCGTACCGCCGCCGTGAACGCGGTGTTCAGCGCCGTCCCCACGTTGATCTTCACCATTCCGGCGGCGATCGCGGCCCGGATCTCGGTGTCCGGGACACCCGAGGAGCCGTGCAGCACCAGCGGCACCGGGACCGCTTCCCGCAGCCGCCGGATCAGCCCGTGGTCCAGGGCCGCCGTCCGCTCCGTCATCGCGTGCGAGGAGCCGACCGCGACGGCCAGCGCGTCCACCCCGGTCCGCGCGACATAGCCGGTCGCCTCGTCCGGATCGGTCCGTACCCCGGGGGTATGGGCGTCCAGCGCCGGCTCGCCCTCCTTCCCGCCGACCCGGCCCAGCTCCGCCTCCACCCAGATACCGTGCCGGTGCCCGTAGGCGGTCATCTTGGCGGTCAGGGCGACGTTCTCGTCGTACGGCAGCACCGACGCGTCGAACATCACGGAGCCGAAGCCCTCGCCGGGCGCCGCCTCCAGCAGCCCGGGGGTGACGACATGGTCCAGATGGAGCCCCAGCGGTGCCGTGGACGCGCGGGCGACGGCGGCGGTGGCCGCGGCGATGGGGGAGAGCCGGCCGCCGTGGAACCGTACGGCGTTCTCGGAGATCTGGAGGATCGCGGGGCGCCCCGCGCGCTCCGCCCCCGCGGCGACGGCCTCGGCATGCTCCAGCGTGATCACATTGAACGCGACGACGCCGGTCCCGGCCGCGGCGGCCGCCTCGACGAGTTCCCGCGTATGGACGATCGGCATGAGTCCCCCTGAGCTTCTGTGCGCTTTCTGTACTAGCGGTGCTCCGTGCGTTCGGTGACGGAGACGTCGGGGAGGAGCCGCTCGTAAGCGGCCGCGTCGAACTCGCCCGCGGCCGGAGCCAGCACGGTCGCCGCCGACAGGGCGACGGCCCGCGCCAGCTGCTCGGGCCAGGTCAGCCCTTCGACGAGCCCCGCCAGCAGCGCGGCGACCGCGGAGTCACCGGCACCGGTCGGGTTGCCCCGGACCGGCGCGGGCGGGGTGGCCTGCCAGACGCCGTCCGGCGTGGCGGCGAGCAGCCCGTCGGGGCCGAAGGACGCGGCCACCGCACGGGCGCCGCGGCGCCGGGCGCCCAGCACGGCGCGCACCGGTTCGCGGGCGCCGGTCAGCCGGGCCAGCTCGTCGGCGTTGGGCTTGACCAGGTCGGGGCGGGCGGCGATACCGCGCCGCAGGGGTTCGCCGTCGCTGTCGAGCAGGACCGGCACACCGGCGGCGCGCGCCCGGCGGACCAGTTCGGCGTAGGCGCCGACATGGATACCGGGCGGCAGGCTGCCGCAGAGGGCGACCGCGCGGGCGTCCCGGAGCAGGGCGTCGTACGCATCGAGGAAACGGGCCCACTCGGCGGGTGAGACGGCCGGTCCGGGCTCGTTGAACTGGGTGGTGCTGCCGCTCGCGGTGTCGACGACGGCGACCGTCCGCCGGGTGGCACCTTCGACGGGCACCAGCGCGTCGTGCGGGGCGAGGGGTGCGAGCAGCTCGCGCAGAACCGTTCCCGCCGGGCCCCCGGCGAATCCGGTGACCACGGTCTCGTGGCCGAGGGCGGCGAGCACCCGGGCGACGTTGACGCCCTTGCCGCCGGGGCGCTCGCGGACGTCGGAGACGCGGTGCGTGGTGTGCGGGGCGAGGGCGGGGACCCGGTAGGTGATATCGAGGGCGGCGTTGAGGGTGACGGTCAGTATCACCATGGCGGGCACCACCCCTTCGGCTCGGTCGTCGTCCGGGTACGGTCCTGATCATGCCAAAAGGTGGGCGGTTGGCCCACCCCCCGGGCCAACCGCCTGCGCTGTTCGAGCCGGAAAACGCCCTGTTCGGACCCGGTCCGGTCGCCGGTACGACGACCTCGTACGGCTACTTCGGCTCGACGACCCACTCGCCGCGCCGCATCACGCCCTTGAGCGCGAACTCGGCGTCGAGGATCACCAGGTCCGCGTCCTTGCCCGGTTCCAGCGACCCGATCCGGTCGTACAGGCCCAGCAGCTTCGCCGGGTTCACCGAGATGGCCTGGACGATGTCCTCGACGGGGAGCAGGTCCACGGTCGCGGCCCGCCGGAAGGCGGTGTCCAGGGTCAGCGTCGAACCGGCGATGGAGCCGCCTTCGACCAGCCGGGCGACGCCGTCGGTGACATCGACCGCCAGCGGGCCGAGCTGGTAGATGCCGTCCCGGAAGCCGGCCGCGTCCATCGCGTCGGTGATGAAGGCGACCCGGCCCGCACCCGCCCGGTGGAAGGCCAGTTCCAGGGCCGCGGGGTGGAGGTGCGTACCGTCGTTGATCAGCTCGACGGTGACCCGCTCGT
Organism: Streptomyces sp. NPDC094448; assembly: GCF_044763775.1. Taxonomy (NCBI): domain Bacteria; kingdom Bacillati; phylum Actinomycetota; class Actinomycetes; order Kitasatosporales; family Streptomycetaceae; genus Streptomyces; species Streptomyces sp. NPDC094448. The sequence goes on from NZ_JBIWGU010000005.1 coordinate 157,718, forward strand.
CCTCCAGCAGCGCCACGATCGGGCCGGGGGCGCGGTGGCCCAGCGGCGGCATGGCGTTGAAGAGGTGGGTGGCGACGGTGGCGCCCGCGTCGATGGCCTCGGCGGTCTGCTCGTACGTGGCGTCGGTATGGCCGATCGCGGCGATCACGCCGTGGTCGGCGAGGAGGCGTACGGAGTCCAGCCCGCCGGGCAGCTCGGTGGCGAGGGTGACCATCTTCGCCGTACCGCGGGCGGCGTCGATCAGCTTGCGCACCTCGGCCGGGTCGGGGTCGCGCAGCAGCTCCTCGCTGTGCGCGCCCTTGCGGCAGGGGGAGATGAAGGGGCCCTCGAAGTGGACGCCCGCGAGGTCGCCCTGCTGCACGATCTCGGCGAGTTCGGCGGCCCGTCTGGCCAGGAAGTCCGTGTCGGCGGTGACCAGGGAGGCGACGAGCGTCGTGGTGCCGTGTGCGCGGTGGGTACGGACGCCCTGGAGCACCTCGTCGGCGGTGCCGCTGGTGAAGGAGGCGCCGCCGCCGCCGTGGTTGTGGAGATCGACGAAGCCCGGAACGATCCAGTGCCCGGTCAGATCGCGGACGGGCGCGCCGGCGGGCGCCGGGCCCGCCTCCGCCGCGGTGATCTTCGTGCCCTCGACGGTGACCGTCCCGTTCTCGACGGCCCCGTTCGGCAGGACGACCCGGGCTCCGGTGAGGATCGTGCTGTCGGCGCGAGCGGCGCCCGCTGCGCTGTGGGCGAGTACGGCGCGTGCGGCCATTAGGCGGTTACCTCCGAGTCGGTGGCGATCAGATCCCAGGCGAGCAGCCCGGCACCCAGGCACGCTGCGGTGTCCCCGAGGGCGGCCGGGACGATGGCGGGCAGTTTCTGGAACGTGACGCGCTCCTCGACGGCCGCCCGCAGCGGTGTGAACAACGTTTCCCCCGCCTCGGCGAGCCCGCCACCGATGATCAGCGTGCGGGGGTCCAGCAGGGTGAGCGCCGTGACGAGACCGGCGGCGAGGGCGTCCACCGCGTCCTGCCAGACGGCGGTCGCCTTCGGGTCGCCGGACACGACGGCCTTGGCGCAGTCGGCGGCGTCGGCGTACGGATTGCCGCTGGCCTCCGCCCAGGCACGTGTCACCGCGGAGGCGGAGGCGAGGGTCTCCAGACACCCGCGCTGACCGCATCCGCAGTCGGGTCCGTCGGGGCGGACCACGACGTGCCCGATCTCGCCCGCGTAGCCGTGCGCCCCGGCCTCGATGGTGCCGCCGATCCCGATGGCGCCCGCGATGCCGGTGCCGAGCGGGACGAACAGGAACCGGTCGATGCCGCGCCCGGCGCCGATCCGCCCCTCGGCGAGCCCGCCGGTGCGGACGTCGTGCCCGAGGGCGACGGGGATCCCGCGCAGTCTGCGGCTGAGCAGATCGCGCATGGGGACGTCGCGCCAGCCCAGGTTGGCGGCGTAGACCGCGATCCCCTGCTCGGAGTCGACGATCCCGGGGATCGCCACCCCGGCGGCGAGGGCGCTCCGGCCGAACTGGGCCACCCCGTAGTCCAGAAGCTCCTCCGCGAAGTCGAGGATCGACTGCACGACGGCATCGGCTCCGCGCTCGCGCCCCGTCGCCCGCCGGTCCTCGTAAAGGAGCGTGCCGTCCACCCCGACGAGGGCGGCTTTCATGCCGGTGCCGCCCACATCGAGGGCGATGACGTGTCTCACCCCGACAGTTTGGCGGGCGACCGGGGGATAGGTCTAGTCCACTACATCTAATTGTTGCGGAGTCATACAAATTAGGGAGGGGTGGTTGGCCGGGATATATGCGGCTTCGCCGGGGCGATTCGCCTCCCTGTTTCTTCCTGAGAGCATCACGGGAGGGCCGCGCCCCGGCCACTGGTGGTGCGATTCCAGCAAGCGCTTTCCCCGCGAGGCGGGTAGGCGGGGGCGCCGGGGCGCGGCCGCGGTCCGGCACCTCCCGTCTGTTCCTCCCCGGGAACTCGGTGGCCGGCCCCGCCCCCGGCTGGTTCGATGCGCGCATGAAACCTTCGCTCCCGCTGGGCTACGAGATCTCGACCTCTCCGGACCGCCTCGACCGCGCGCTGATCCACCGGTGGCTGTCCACGGACGCGTACTGGGCCGTGGGCCGCTCCCGGGAGCTGCAGGAGGCGGCCATCGAGGGCTCGCTGAACTTCGGGGTGTACGAGACGGAGACCGGCACCCAGGTCGGCTTTGCCCGGGTGGTGACGGACCGGGCCACCTTCGCGTGGCTGTGCGATGTGTACGTGGCTCCGGAGCTGCGCGGCCGCGGTCTCGGCAACGCGCTGGTGGCGGCGGTCCGCGACGAGGTCGCCGCCTTGGGCGTGTACCGGATCATGCTGGCCACGGCGGACGCGCACGAGGTCTATGCGAGGGCGGGCTTCGGACCGCTGGAGGAGCCGGGGAAGTGGATGGTGCTGGGCCGGGTATGAGGCCCCGCCCGCCCGTCGGCGCGGGCCGGGTACCGTCGCCGTGCGCCCGAGCCCGTCACCGCTGACGAACGCGCGCCCCGGGCGCGCCTTCGGCGCCGTGCATCGACCGGTCGGCGGGGGCCGGAAAACGTCCTCACAGGCCCGTCCCCGGACCGCCACACTGCGCATACGTACCGCATACGTACCGCATGTGCATCGGCATGCGTACCGGAAGGAAGGGGCGGAGGCCATGGGGAAGCACGGGGACGGCAAGGGCGGCGCCGAGGGCGATCAGCAGCAGCCGCCGAGGGAGGCCGACGGCCAGTGGGACCGGCCGATCCCTCCGGCGGATCCCGACGAGGACTGAGGTGGGCACACCGGAAGGCCTGGTCGAGATCCTGACCCGGAAGGGGGCGATCCCCCCGGGCTGGGAGGAGACCGTCGCCGCTGTCCGGCGGGACCTGTTCCTGCCGGACAGCTTCGAGACGGGGGGCCGGACGGTCTCCCGGGACCGCGAGCCGGACCGCTGGCTGGACTGCGTCTACGGGGACCTCGCGCTCACCACCCAGCTCGACGACGGCCGCCCCGGCCCCGAGGGCGGCTACCGGCTCCCCACCTCCTCCAGCTCGATGCCGTCGGTGATGCTGGAGATGCTGTCGCTGCTGCGGGCCGAAGAGGGCCACCGGGTGCTGGAGGCCGGGGCGGGCACCGGCTACAACGCGGCCTGGCTGGCGCACCGGCTCGGGGGCGGGAACGTCGTCTCCGTCGATATCGACCCGCTGCTGGTGGAGCAGGCCGCGAGGAATGCCGCCGCGGCCGGAACGAGCCCCCGGATCGTCTGCGGCGACGCGGACCGGGGCCGGCCGGAGGACGCCCCGTACGACCGGCTGATCGCCACCTACACCGTGCCCCGCATCCCGTACGCGTGGATCGAACAGACCCCGCACGGCCGGATCGTCGCCCCCTGGGGCGGCAGCTTCTTCCACGCGAGCTTCGCCGTGCTGGACGTCGCGGACGGAGTGGGCCGGGGCAGGTTCCACGGCCATCCGTCGTTCATGCGGACCCGCAACGACCGCCCGTACCGCGGATGGCTCCGGGACTTCCTCCACCACACCACCGAGGCCGCGGCGACGGCGACGACCCTCGACCCCCGCCGCCTCCTGCGGAATCCGGACGCACTGTTCGCCGTGGGCCTGGCGCTGCCCCGCGCCTGGTACCACTGGGTCCGGGCGGAGGACGGCAGCGGCGAGGCGACCCTGTGGCTGCTCGCCGACGACCGCGCGTCCTGGGCGTCCGTCGACTACCTGCCCGGCCAACGGGACTATCCGGTCGAGCAGTACGGCCCCGAGCGGCTCTGGGATACGGCCGAAGAGGCTTTCCGGCAGTGGGAAGGCCGGGGCGCCCCGGAACGCGCCCGCTTCGGCCTCACGGTCTCGGCGGCCGGCGAGCGGGTGTGGCTGGACCGGGAGGATCGGGCGGTGGGCTGACGCCTAACAGCGGCAGATCAGCAGCCCGCCGAGGCAGGTGATGGTGAAGGCGGCGGGCCTGCGGATCTCGTCGGCCACGATCGTGCGGGCCCGGAGCCCGGGCTTACTGGTAGTCGCTGCTCACCCGTCCCGCACACGGTCCGCCCCGGCTACCTGCGCGGCGAATTCGTCCCACGAGAATGCATTGTGCATCGCAGCGTCACGCACCATGCAGTAGCGGACGACCTTGGCCGGTTCGGTGATCAGTTCGATGTTGACGAGGTTGTCGGCATCGTCGAAGTGCAGCAGCGCCACCAAGCGCGAGTCGAAGAGCCAAAAGTCTTCGGCGGGCAGCGCCGCGTGGTCGGCGTCCTCACGCCGCAGATAGCGGATGTCCTCCCCGACGGCTGCGTTGTGCCGGGCGTAGTCGAGCAGGAACCGTTGCTCAATGGTGGGCGGGCTGTCCGCGACGCGCACCCGGCCGACCGTCTTGCCCGCCTCGGTCTGGGCCTTGATATTGATGAACCAGGGCTCGTCGGGATCGCAGGGCGAGGACCCGGTGGCCAGGAACGCCTGGAAGTCGGGGTCCTCACGGTCGGACGCGTAGCCGCGCCGTGTTTCCAGCCGCCAGGCGGTGTGCTTGAAGGTTTCGAAGAGACGGCGGAAGCCGTCCCCGTCCACGAACTCGGAAACACCCTCCGGCGCTGTCACAGGGCTTTGACGATTTTGGGTCATTGAGGGCCTCCAGATCGGTCAGGACTGGGCTACGGCGAGCAGGTGCGACGCTGCGGCTAGCAGTGCGGGGTGGGGTTCGGCCAGTCGGGCTGCCTCCAGTGCGGCCAGGAACAGGGGGCTGTCGAGGGGCAGCGGGGCACCTGAGTGCTGTTCGGCAGCCTTCAGTGCTCCCCACGCCGGTCCTTCGACCCCGTACACGCGCACATCGCCGAGCCCGACGTTGGACATTTCCTCTACGAGTTCGGCCGCGGTGTGGAAGTAGGCGGCGGTGAAACCCTTTCTGCCGGGCTCGTGGACCCCGGTGGTGAGGATGTCCGCGACCGCTTCTCGCACGCGTTCCTTGGTCCCCAGCCACGTGGTGGCGGTGTGCTCGTACAGCGATGCGTACCGACCGATGGCGGCGGCAACAACCAGTCCACCAGCTCGAACGACTCTCCGCGCCTCCGTGAGCGCTCGCAGCCGCTCATCCTTACGCAATAGGTGGTAGAGCGGCCCTAGGACGAGAACGGCGTCATAGCTGCCATCATCGGCTGTCAGGGCGCGGGCATCGCCGAGTTCGGCCGTGGCGCCGGTCCTGCGGGCCTGCTCGATATGGCGTGGCACGGGATCGACAACGTGAACGGTGTAACCGTCTTTCACGAGCCACGCCGCGTGGGCGCCGGGCCCGCCGCCCACGTCCAACACTCTGGCCGGAGGCTCGGGGAGGTGACGGCGGAGAAGCTCCTGTGTGCGGACCATTTCCAGGACGCCGTCTGCCGCCGAGGTGAGACGGACGGACTCGTCGATGGTTTCGCTGTAGAAGGCGAGGATCTCCGGCGCGATGACCGGTGTGGGGCCAGTCGGTGCGTTCATGAGAGAAGTCTGGCGGGTGGCCCTGTGAATCGCCAGACCGTAGCGTGGCCGGTCAACCGGTCACCTTCGAAGGGATCTCCATGCCACCGCTGAAGTATGAACTCATCGCCGAGGACTTGCGCCGCAGGATTGCCGATGGCGAGTTCGGGCCCGGCGAGATACTGCCGTCGAGCAGGGACTTGTGCGAGCAGTGGAGTGTCTCGCGGGCTACTGCTATCAAGGCCATGGAGACGCTGCGCGCCGACGGGCTGGTGACTCCGCATCAGGGGCGGGGGTTCACCGTGGTCGAAATCGCGGTCGCCCGGCCTGCCGGCGGCAGGCGCAGTGGTACGAGTCGTACATCGGGCGGACGCCCGTTCCGGCGCCTCGGAACACCGGAGATGCTGGTGCCGCCCTCGCATGTGGCAGAGAAGTTGGCCCTTCCAGTGGGTGCGGCTGCGCTGCACCGGAGCCGTCTGGTCCTGGCGGAGGACGGCAATCCGCTGACGTACGTGGTTGCTTGGTTTCCGCCCGATATCGCAGAACTGTGCCCGCGTCTGTCGGCCACGGGCCCGATCGCCGAAGGTACAACCCACTATGTCCGGAGAGAGACGGGTCGGGAGCCGGTTCGTGGAACGGACATCACTACGGTCAGGTTGGCGACCGTACTTGAAGCCGACCACTTGAGGGTGAAGCGTCCGACTGCCGTTGCCGTGGTGCTGCATACCGCCTATGACCGGGATGGCAGGCCGCTGGTCTGCGAAGAAGGTGTCACAGCTTCGGCCCACTGGGTTCTCGTCGACAACTATGAGATGGGGCAAGGGGTCTGACGAGGGCTTGACTGGACCGGTCCACCGGTCCAGTGTTGGGTGTGTCCTCGCGCACTCCCATGGTGCGCGAGCCGCCGCCTGCTTGCGGGAGGTGGTGAGAGCTACGTGGCCGCGCAATCGCTTCCAGGCGTGGCCCAGGAGCCGTACCAGGCCCTGCCGCCCAACACTTTGAGGTCCTGACCGTGACCACGAAACCACCCTCTGTCGGGCATCCCGGTTATGCGCAAACCCTTCCCCGTGCACCGGAGAGTGCCGTCATCGCGCGGCGGCTCGTCCGCACGGCACTTGGTGCCTGGGGGCTCCACTCCCTGATCGACGATGCCACCCTGGTCGTGACGGAGTTGGTGTCCAATGCTGCTCGTCATGCCAGACGGCCTTCGATTCGGGTCGTGGTGTCCCGCCCCTCGGAAGGAGCGGTCCGCCTTGGTGTTTTGGACCGGTCCCGAGTAGTTCCGGTCGTACGGGTTGATTCGGGAGGCGATTGTCTCGATGGCAGAGGCCTCCTTCTCATCGACGCCCTGACTCGTTCCTGGGGGATGGAGATTCACCGCTGGGGCAAGCAGGTGTGGGGCGAGCTTGCTTGCGAGTCTCCAGAGGCCCGACATGAACGATGAGTCCCGCACCGAAGAATGCGTCCGCTGCGGCCGCCCCGTCGAAGCCACCCCCGAGACCGAGGTCTTCGACGGCTTCTCCGCCTCCGGCGCCCGCCCCGCGCTCTACGCGCACCCCGGCTGCCGGTCCGCCGTCCGGAGCTGACCCCACGAGACCGCCCCGGCCCGCCGGACCCCCGCGGCGGGTCGGGGCACCGGCCCCCTGGAGTGCGCATGCAGCACCTCGTACGACTCCTTCTCGCGCTGCTTCCCCGCAGGGCTCCGGCCGCTGCCGTGCGGTGTCCGGTGGCGGACGTCGACCCCTGGGCGCGGCCCTGGACCAGTCCCTCCAAGGAAGAGGCGCAGGCCATCCTGCGGAGGCGGGGCAGGCGGCTGTATGTCATCAGCCATGGGATGCACCTTCCGCCCCGGATCCCCTCATGACCCCGGAGAGCCTGCTCGCCGAACGGCCCCCGGGCTGCCTCACTGCCGCCTGCTGCCTCTGCGGCCGGCCGACCACCGCACCCGTCGAAGTCCGGCACGTCCCGCCCGATACGACGCTGTACGCCTGTCCCGAGCATGCCACCGCGGTCGTTCCCGGGCCGGTCGCCCACGAGGACGAGGCCGTCCCCCGGATGAACGACGTCCAAGGGAGTCGGCTCGCGAAGGGGGTACAGATCCGGGCATGACGGGACAGAAGACCGATGCCGGGGCCATCGCCCGTGCCCTTCTCGACCAGGTCGGCGGTGCCGGGAATGTGCGGGACGTCGCGCACTGCATGACCCGGCTGCGGCTCCGGCTCGCCGACCGGGGGGCCGTGCGGGACGAGGAGCTGCGCGCGGATCCCGCCGTGCTCGGGGTGGTCGAGGAAGGGGACTCGTACCAGATCGTCCTCGGGCCCGGCACGGTCAGCCTCGTGGCCGCCGAGTTCGAGACGCTGATCCGGGAACAGCCCGAGGGCGGCGGGGTGAAGGGGGTCCTGCGGCGCGTCGCCAATGTGTTCGTGCCGCTCATTCCCGCCCTCGTCGGCTGCGGTGTCGTCGCCGGGCTCGCCGGGGTGCTCACCAATCTGAAGATCGCGCCCGGCGTCACGCCCGCGCTCGCCGCCGTCGCGGGCGGCTTCATGGCGCTCATCGCCGTCTTCGTCGGCTGGAACACCGCCAAGGAGTTCGGCGGTACGCCCGTCCTCGGCGGCGCCGTCGCAGCCGTGATCGTCTTTCCGGGGGTCGAGCGCGTCGAAGTCCTCGGGCAGCCGCTCCACCCGGGGCAGGGCGGCGTCCTCGGGGCACTCGCCGCCGCGCTCGTCGCGACGTACACCGAGCGGTGGGTACGGGGACGCGTACCCGCCGCGCTCGACGTCCTCGTCACCCCCGCCGTCACCGTCCTCGTCGCCGGGCTGGTCACCCTGTACGGGCTGATGTACGCCGCCGGGAAGGTCGCCGCCGCCATCGGCACCGCCGCCGACCGGCTGCTGGAGAGCGGCGGCGCGGGCGCGGGCTTCCTGCTCGGCGGGCTGTTCCTGCCACTCGTGATGCTCGGGCTGCACCAGGCGCTGATCCCCATCCACGCCACCCTCATCGAACAGCAGGGCGCGACTGTGCTGCTGCCGATGCTCGCGATGGCGGGCGCGGGGCAGGTCGGCGCGGCGATGGCCGTCTACGCCCGGCTGCCCCGCAATCCGGCGATCCGCACGACGGTGCGTTCGGCGCTCCCGGCGGGCCTGCTGGGCGTCGGCGAGCCGCTCATCTACGGTGTCTCGCTGCCGCTGGGGCGGCCGTTCGTGACCGCATGCGTCGGCGGGGCCTTCGGCGGCGGCTTCGTCGGGCTGTTCTCGATGCTCGGCGACCGGGTCGGGGCCACCGCCATCGGACCCTCCGGCTGGGCCCTCTTCCCCCTGCTCCACGGCAACCAGGGGCCCGCCGCCGCGGCCGCCGTCTACGGGGGCGGGCTGCTCACCGGGTACGCGGCCGGGTTCGCCGCCACCTACTGGTTCGGCTTCACCCGGAGCATGCTCACCGAATACGACCGGGGGGAGGACCGGGAGACCGGTGAGGGGAGGGAACAGGAAGCCGTCGCCTGAGGGGAGACAGGGGGAGGGGGCAAGAGGCCGTCCGCCCGAGGACGGAGAGCGGGGGGCGGGGCACGGAATCCATCGGTCCCGGGCAGGCAGCCGGGGACACACCCACCCCCCGTGGCCGCGAGTCCCTCACGATCTCCGTCCGGCCGGTTCGGCGGTTGCCACCGTAGCCGGGGGCACTGACAACAGGCCCCTACGGCAGAGGTGTCAGAGGCTGATGACGCCCGTCCGCGTGTCCGTCATATCCATCAGCGTCCACTTGCCGCCGATCCGGCCCCAGCCCGTACCCCGCCCGCCCGCGCCCCCGAACGGCATATTGATGTCCCACCAGTTGTTGGACTCGTTCACCATCACCTGACCGACCGCCATCTCCTCCATGAACCGGAATGCCGACGTCATGCTGCGGGTGAACACCGCGCCCTGGAGGCCCAGCGCGTCGTCGTTCGCGATCCGCAGCAGTTCGTCCTCGTCCCGCCCCGTGATGACCGGCACCACCGGGCCGAAGGACTCCTCCTTCGCCAGCAGACTGTCCTCCGGCACCCCGTCCACCACCGTGAACTCGTAGTACAGGTCCGTCGGCATCCCCGGCCGCCGCCGCCCGCCCCGCAGCACCCGCGCGCCCCGCTCCCGGGCGTCCGCCAGATGCCGGTCCATCTTGGCCGCCACGCCCTCGTTGTTCAGCGGACCCAGCAGGGTCTTCTCGTCGAAGGGGTCGCCCAGCACCACCCGCTCCGACTCGCGCAGCACCGCCTCGACAAAGGCGTCGTGGACCTCCGCGTGCACCACCACCCGCTCGGTGGCGCAGCACACCTGGCCCGCACAGGGGTACGCCCCGTCCACGGCCGCCCGCGCCGCCGCCTCGACATCCGCGTCAGCGAGGACGACCAGCGGGCCGTTCCCGGAGCACTCCATCAGGGAGCGCTTCAGCCCGGCCGCCGCGGTGATCTTCGCGCCGGTCGCGGAGGAGCCGATGAAACCGATGGCGTGGATCCCCGGATGCCGTACCAGCGCATCCCCGAACCCGCCGTCCCCGGGCAGCACACTGACCAGCCCCTCCGGCAGTCCGGCCGCCACCAGCGCCTCCATCGCCCGCAGGACCGTGAGCGGAGTGTTCGCCGGGGGTTTGACGACCAGGGCGTTTCCGGTGGCCAGACCGGGTGCGGCGAACTCCGCGAACATCAGCAGCGGGAAGTTCCAGGGCGTGATGACCCCCCAGGTGCCCACCGGGCGATGGAAGGTGAACATCCGCTTGCTGTTGTCGCGGGACAGCAGCGTCTCCCCGTTGAGCCGTACCGCGTCCTCCGCGTGGAGCCGGAAGAGCTGCGCCGCCTCGGTGACGTCGGCCACCGACTCGGCCAGCGGTTTGCCCTGCTCCAGGGTCTGGAGGCGGGCCAGTTCGGCGCGGCGGGCGTCGAGTTCGGCGGCGATGCGGTGGCAGAGCGCGGCCCGCTCCCACACATTGACCCGCGCCCACGCGCGCTGGGCGGCATGGGCCGCGGTCACGGCGGTGTTGAGGTCGGCGGCGGCCGGGAGGGGGAAGGAGCCGACCGGTTCGCCGGTGGCGGGGGAGACGACCTCCGCCCGTTCCGTCCCGCTGCCGTCCGTGTACGTACCGGCGATGAACAACTGCTGCTGTGCGGTGGTCATGAGGGTGCGCTCCTCGGTCCGGTCCGGCGGTGTGATGGCGGGGAGGCCGGGCGCAGAAGGTCCCGGCCGTCCCCGGTGATCGTTCCGATGATCCAGCGGCGCGCCGCCCCCGTCGAGAGCCCGGACGGCAGCCGACGAAACCGGCCGCGGGCCCGGGCGGCACCGAGACCGGCCGCGGGCCCGGACGGCACCGAAACCGGCCGCGGGCCCGGACGGCACCGGAGCCGGCCGCGGGCCCGGACGGCACCGGAACCGGCCGCCGGAGTCCGCGCCCCCCGTGCGCGGACTCCGGCGGCCGTCCCCCGAGCCGGTGTGCCGTCCCCTGGTCCGGTCAGCGGACCGGGCACACCGACGGGACCGCCCGCACCAGCGCCCTCGTGTGCAGCTGGTCGAGCTGCTTCTCGTGGCGTACGTGCACGGCGGTCACGGCCAGCACCCCGCGGCACGACCAGGCAGCCCGCGCCCGCTCCGAACCCGCGACGGCCCGCACCAGTTCGGTGTTGATGCGGTTGATCTCCTTGCGGACCTCCGTCAGATCCGGGCGTTCGGCCGGTGCCTTCGACGGGTCCTCGGTCCACAGCGCGTGCAGCCCCCGCTGGACGAGCTTGTTCGCTTCGATCTGGTCGCGGAAGATCGCGACGGTCGTCTTCGGGTCGGTGCCCGCCTCCAGTGCCAGCCGGCGGACGGATTCGAGGACGACCTGCTCCCGCGCGGGATCGTCGATCGGGCTGTCCGTGCCCCACTTCGCCGCCGCGACGAGATCGGCCGTGGCGAGCCGTTCGGCGGAGAGCGTGGTGAGCGGGAGGAGCTGGGAGTACGAGGAAGGGGCACCGGCCGGGGGCGCGGAGGTGCCGTGGGCGGTCGCCGGGGCGACCCCGGCGGCCAGCATCCCGGCGGTGACGGCGGCGGTCAGTGCGAGCCGGGCGTTACGGGGGTGCGGGCGGGCGGTGCCGTGGCTGGACAAGGAGCTTCCCCTCGGGAGGTGACGTCTACTCGGCAGTGGTCGGCTGCCGCGGGTCCGCGCCCCGGATCTGCCGGATCAGCCGCCCGGCGCGCGTTCCGTCCTGCAGGAGGGTCTCCACCAGGGGGCCGGTTCCGTCGTCGCCCCGGGCGGCCGTCAAGATCTCCTCAACGGGACTGGGATCGGTGCCGAGATCCGGGGCGGCCGCCAGGGCCCGCCGTACACCGGCGTAGTCCAAACCCATGGCCGCCAGCCGCTCCCCGCCCCGGAAGCGTTCACCGGCACCGGACAGCCCTTCCCGCGCCAGATGGGGGTGGGCCATGGCGACCTCGTGCGTGGCGAGCACCGCCAGCAGGATGTGTTCGGTGCGGAGCTGCCGGTGGCCGAGTTCACGGGCCTGCTCGGGCGTCTCCCGGAACACCCAGAACCCGGGCTGTGTCGCCCAGTTCACCCCGCTGACCAGCCACCGCTTCCAGAACGCCATCGGGTAGTGGCGGTTGCCCAGCAGCAGGTCCCTGGTCCGGTGCAGCAGCGGGTCGAGCACGCTCTCCGGGACCCCCGTACCCGGTGAGTCCGGCCCGTCCCCGCCGGTCCGCGGCTGTTCGCCGTCGAGCCGGGCCGCTACCGCAGCGGCGGTCGTCCCGCAGATCGCCAGCAGTTCGGCGCAGCGGTTCCCCTCCTCGCGGAGCAGCCCCCTCAGCAGATGCTCCGGGAGGAGCCGGGCGGTGCCCGTCTTCTCGCCGCCGGCGTCGGCTTCGGCCAGCTGGAGGGCCGCTTCGCAGGCTCGCCGGGCGCTGCCCGTCAGCAGCCGCCGCTCGTCCCCGTCGTCGCCGAGGACGGACCGCGACGAGACGCTGTGCGCGACCCCGTCGTCACCGGCCCACGGCACCGCGTCGGGCCGGATCTGCCGGTCCCGCAGGACCGCCATCGCCGCGGTCCGGGTGACGCCCTCGGCGGCGAGCGCCTCCCGGGCCGGGCACTTGGTGTCGGTGATCGCGGCCAGCAGGTGTTCGGTGCCGATGGCGTTCGTGTCGGTGGCTCCCCAGGCGGCGCCCAGGATCCCGATCACCTTCCAGCCGATGTCGACCTGTGCCTGTGCCATCGGAGTCTCCCGTCGTCCGGTGTCCTGTCGTCTCCGGGTACAGATTTCCCGGTGCCGGGCGGGCGGCGCGTCCACCGTTCGTCGCCGGTCGCGACGACGAAGGTCGTGACCGGGCGGAGGCTGTGACGGCGGAGGTCGTGACCGGGCGGAGGCTGTGACGGCGGAGGCCGTGACCCGCCCGCCGGACGGCGGCCGGTGGCGTCAGCGCGGGAGCGCGGCCGTCAGGTCGACCTCGACGAGCTGTCCGGGGTAGCCGAGCCGGGCCACGCCGATCAGGGTGCTGGCGGTGGAGAACGCGGACACGATGACGGATTCGTTCAGCCGGTCCCACGCCCGGGCCAGTACCTTCTCGTCCGGGCTGACCACGTAGATCACGGAGCGGACGACGTGTTCGGGGCCCGCGCCCACCGCGTTCAGAGCGGTCAGGGCATTGGCCGCGACCTGGTCGATCTGGGCGTCGAGATCGCCCTTGCCGACGACCTCGCCGGAGAGGTCGAGGGGGCACTGTCCGGAGAGATAGGCCGTACGGCCCGCCTCGACGACGGTGATGTGGTGGTAGCCGGGGGTGGCGTGCAGCCCTTCGGGGTTGATGCGGTCGATGCCTGCGGTCTCGGTCTCGGTCGTGGTCTCGTGCTTGTCCGTCATGGGAACGAGTCTGCGATTCCGACGGGAATTACGCACTCCGTTTTCGCCGGGAAGTCGTGTGCCGGGACAAGCGCGCGGATCCGGGAGTGCCCTCCCGCCGACAGCGGCGGGAGGGCACTCAGCTCGGGCTGCTACCGAGGTCAGAACCGGTTCGGGAGCACCGGCAGCTTCCGCTCGCCCCGCTCCGTCGCCGCCTCGCCCGACGGCCGGTCCGCCGCACAGGTCACGTCCTTCGCGGGCAGCTTCCCGGTCACCAGATAGCCGGTCGCCACATCGTCGGCGCAGGAGCTGATCCCGTACCGGTAGACGCCGTGGGTCTCGGCCTCGTCCACGGTCACCAGCCGGGAGCCCTTCAGCGCCCGGTGCATGCCCTGCGCGGTGAACAGCGGGGTCTGGGAATCCCACTCCGCCTGGAGGATCAGCGACGGGACCCGGTTGTCGACGTTCGTCGCGGGCTCGGCGGGCCGGTCCCAGAAGGCGCACGGGGTGATGTTCGACGCGTGGTCCCCGAACAGCGGCAGCCGTACGGAGTCGACAGCCGCCTCGACGGCGTACCGCTGCGGGTTCCGCGGCCAGTTGCCGCCGTCACCGCAGGCGACCGCGTTGAACATGGATATGTCGTTGTCGCCAGGACCCCAGACCGGGAAGTCCGGCACCGGCTTGCCCGCCGCCGCGTCCTTGAAGACGCCCAGGATGTAGGCGCCCTCCGCGCGGTAGAAGAACAGCGGGCGCATCACCGAGCGGATCGCGGCGCCGTCGTAGTACGTCTCCCCGACCTTGACCGGCTTGCGGTCGGCCTGGGCGACGAGGTCCCGGAAGCCCTTGGCGACCGCCTGCGGGGTGGCGCCGTGCCCGTACTGGTCGTTCCGCGCCGCCGCCCAGTCCGTGAAGCGCGTGAACGCCGGCTCGACGCCCTTCGCCCAGGCCTGGAGCATGCCGCGCCAGGCGAGTTTCGGGTCGACGGCGCTGTCCAGGATCATCCGGTCGGAGCGGTGCGGGAACATCTGGGTGTAGACCGCGCCGAGGTAGGTGCCGTACGACACCCCGATGTAGTTGATCTTCCGCTCGCCGAGTGCGGCGCGGATGGCGTCCATATCGCGGGCGGTGTTGCGGGTGGTGAAGTGCTGGAGATCGGCGCCGTACTTGGCCCGGCACTTGTCCGCGACGCCCTTCGCCCAGGCCACGTCGGAGGCGAAGGTCTGCTTCTTGTACGGGCGCAGCACCGTACGCTCCGCCGGGACGGTGCCGCATTCGACGGGCGTACTCCTGGCCACCCCGCGCGGGTCGAAGCCGATCAGGTCGTAGCGGTCGAGCACCGACTGCGGCAGCCGGCCGCCCCAGTCCAGCGGATCGCCGAGTCCGGAGCCGCCGGGGCCGCCGGGGTTGAAGAGGAGCACCCCGCGCCGCTGCTGCGGGTCGGCCGCCTTGATCCGGGAGACGGCGACGTCGATCTTCTTGCCGCCGGGGGCGCGGTAGTCGAGCGGCACCTTCAGCGTGGTGCATTCGTACGCGGCGGGCTGGTCCGGGCTGCACCGCTGCCACGTCGGCTGCACCGACTGCGACTGCGACTGCTGTGCGGCGGGGGCGGCAGCGGCGGGTGCGGCGACGGCGACCAGGGGTGCCAGAGTCGCCAGTGCGCTGACCGCGGCAACGGGTGCGAAGCGTCGTGCTGACTGCACGGGAGTCCTTTCTCGAAGCGTAAAAACGTTTCTCTGAACGGGAGTTGAGGCAGTTGTGCGAACGACGGGTGTACGGAAGCTACTGGAGCAACGCCTGGGCCGTACCCCCTCCGCCCGCGCCCGGCGGCTCTGCGTGAGCCCGGCGGGCGTGATGCCCGGCGTCCCGGAGGGGCGACCGGGGTGATCACCCGGTGATGGGCGGGTTCACAGGCTCCTGTGGTAGGGACGGGTGCCGAAGCCCCCGGGCGCGGTCGCTCCGAACGGCCCCTCCGGCGCCGGTGGCGCGTCCGTACCGGACCGCTGCCGCGGTGCCGGGTCGGCCCGGCAGGTCGTATCGGCGGCCGGCAGCCGACCGCTCGTCAGATACTCCGTGGCCAGATCGTTCGCGCACGCCCCGCCGAAGAGATAGACCCCGTGGCCCTCCCCCTCGTCGACGGTGACCAGCCGGGAGCCCTTCAGGGCCCGGTGCAGGCCCCGCGCGCCGCTCAGCGGGGTCTGGGAATCCCACTCGTTCTGCAGGATCAGCGCCGGGACCCGGTTGTCCACCGTCGTCGGCGGCTCGACGGGCCGGTCCCAGAAGGCGCAGGGGGTGATGTTGGAGGCGAAGTCCCCGTAGAGCGGATACCGCTTCCCGTCGCGTACGGAATCCCGGGCGTACGTCCCCGGGCTCCGCGGCCAGGCCGCGTCCCCGCACAGGATCGCGAACTGGCCGGACGCCTCGTTGTCGGAGGGCGGCGGCTCCTGCGGCAGGGGCGGCACCGGCTCTCCGGCCGCCGCGTCCTTCAGCATCACGACCGTCTCGGCCGCGTCCTCGGCACCGAAGAACAGGGCACGCATCTCGTCGCGTATCGCGTCGCCGCCGAAGAGGTCGTCACCGATCCTGATCGGCTTCCGCTCGGCCTCGCGGACGAGGTCCCAGAAGGTGCGGGAGACCGCCTTCGGGGTGGCGCCGAGCCCGTAACGGCCGTCCCGGGCGGCCGTCCACCGGGTCCACCGCTCGAACGCGGGACCGGCCTCGGCGCCCCAGCCGCGGAAGTTCTCCCGCCAGGCGAGCTTCGGGTCGACCGCGCTGTCCAGCACGAACCGGTCCGCGCGCCGCGGGAACAGCTGGGTGTAGACGGAGCCCAGATAGGTGCCGTACGAGTAGCCGAGGTACGAGATCTTCCGCTCGCCGAGTGCGGACCGGACGGCGTCCATGTCGCGGGCGGTGTTCCGGGTGGTGAAGTGCTTCAGGTCCGCGCCGTATCCCGCCCGGCACTTGCCGGCGGTGCCGCGCGAGCGCGCCGTGTCCGCGGCGAAGGTCTTCGCACCGTACGGGCGGGGCCACCGGGTCTCCTCCTCGGTCAGACCGCAGGCGACGGGCGCGCTCCGCCCGATACCCCGCGGGTCGAAGCCGACGAGGTCGTAGGAGTCGAGGACGGACCGCGGCAGCGCGCGCCGGAACTGCACGGGCATCTGCAACCCCTCGCCGCCGGGGCCGCCGGGGTTGATGAGGAGCACCCCGCGCCGCTTCTCGGGGTCGGCGGCCCGGATCCGGGAGACCGCGATGCCGATTCGCTTCCCGGCCGGGTCCCGGTAGTCCAGCGGCACCCGCACGGTGGTGCACTCGAAGTCGGCGGCGGTGCCGGGGCCGCAGCGCTGCCACGACAGCGGTACGGACCGGGGCGCGGCCGCCGGGGAAGGGCGGGCGCCGCCCGGCGCGGCGACGGCCGGCGCCGGGGCCAGAGCCACCAGCGCAGTCGCCGCCGCCACGGCGGGGGCCAGGCGTCTTGCCTTCACGGAAACGTTCCTTCCGCCGGGGTTCCGGGACACGAACGACCCTGCCCGAAGCGGTGATGACAGCGAATCATCCGGAGAGCCGACGCTGCGTCTGTCTTCGGTCGTACGGCCCCGCACCGGCCGTCATTCTCCGGACGCAGCGGAAACCGGCCGGTCTCAGGGGCCTATTACCGGCCTTAAGGGCTGGTCAACGGGGCGCCTTTGCCGGTAAAACACTTTCAGCACACCGCTATCGTGCTTCCTAGCGATCCGCAGCACTCTCGCGCGGTCGCCCCGCGGCCGGCCCCCGGCGGCCCGCCGCCTCTTGCTGACCTGTGGGGGGTCCCTTGTCGCGTTCAACGCGCAAGCTGCCGCGCGCCTTCGTGCGCACGGCAGCCGTTATCGCACTGTCGACGGGCGTCGCCGTGCCCGTCGTCGTCACCGCACCTGCCGCGTATGCGGCGGTGTCCTCCGTCACCACCACGGTCGACGGAAAGCTCGCCGTCGGACTGCCGTCCAACGCGATCTGGGTGAAGGCGTCCGTCCTGGCGTCCACCCAGCCCGACGCGGCCGTCCTGCTGGAGGACGAGCAGCTCACCGGAGACGGCCAGGGCACCTGGACCACCGACCGGGCGCTCCGGCTCCCCGAAGGCACGGCCTTCGGCAGCTACCCGGTCCGGGTGGACTACCGCCTGCCCGGCGGAACGCTCCAGCAGCAGACCATCGGCACCTTCGCCTATCTGAAGCGCGCCAAGGTCGCCACGGTCGCCTTCGACCGCACCAGCACGGACATCGACAACCTGACGACCGTGCTGTCCGGCACGGCCACCACCTTCGACCCGTCGACCGGCATCACCGGCCCCTCCCCGGAGGGCGCCGAGGTGCAGGTGCAGGTCAAGGTGGAACGGGAGTGGCCGGTGGCGTACCGCACTCTGACCGCCGCCGCCACCGTCGACGCCCAGGGCAAGTTCTCCGTTCCGGTCACACCCGAGGGACGGATCACCGGCGGTCTGGCGTTCCTCAAGCCCGGCGCCGCCGACACCGCCGTCCTTCCGGGCATCAACCTGCCCTGGGTCTCCGCGGAGAAGGCCCAGGTCCGGATCCAGGCCGTCAACGACAAGCGGCGGGTCCACAAGGGCCAGCCCTTCACGGTCAAGGGCCGGATCGAGAAGCTCACCGACGAGGGCTGGAAGCCCTACGCCGACGCCCCGGTGCTGTCGTCGATGACTCCGCCCATCTATTACGACGCGCACCTCAAGACCCCGCTCGGCAGCGGGAAGTCCGCCGCCGACGGCACCTTCTCGTACACCGCGAAGGCCACCGTCTCCGGCACCGTCTACACCCACGCCAAGCCGTCGGTGTATCTGCCCGAAACCGCGGACTCCAGCCCGATCGCCGTACCCGAGAGGCTCACCCTGGGCTCGCCCGCGTACAGCATCGACGCATTCGGCATGGTGACGGCGAGCGCCCGCGTCTACGGCGTCGACTGCGACGGCGAGCTCGTGGCCTTCCAGTACTCGCCCGACGGGCGGACCTGGTACAACATGACGGGTGTCAGGGCCGGTTCCTACAGCGCCAACGAGTGCCGGGTGAGCCTCCAGAGGGAGGGCTACATCCGCGGCTACTACCGCTTCTACCACGCGGAGTCCGACCGGTTCGTCGCGGCCGCCGCCGCGCCCAAGTTCGTCAGCCGCTACCTCACCCGGTTCGTGGGGCACAGGTACTCCACCTCCCGCCCCAAGATCAACGGCAGCATGACGGTTTCGGGTACGGTCCAGCGCCAGGTCAACGGCAAGTGGATCGCGCACCCCGGCGCCAAGGTGATGATCCTCGTCAAGCCCAAGGGCCAGGACCAGTGGTACTGGTCCGTCAAGGGCAAGACCAACAGCAAGGGCGTCTACAGCCTGAAGGCGCCGGTCTACAGCGACGGGACCTGGGCCGCCGTCACCGAGCCCATGAACGGCTACTTCTACTCCGAGACCAAGGACACCTACATTGATGCGCGCTGATCCGATCACGCGCCGGCCCATGGCGCTCTCCCTCGTCGCCTCCGCCGCCGCGCTCGCGCTGGCCGCGGGCGCGGCCCCGGCCCTGGCCGCCCAGGCGGCCGGGGGCCCCGGTATCGGAATCGCCGTCACCGACCGGCAGCAGCGCGGTTCGTTCACCGTCGGCGCCTGGACGGACACCCCCGGGGCCACCATCAGCAAGGTGTCGGCGGTCGTCCGCAGCGGCAGCACCGTCGTCGCGGAGGTCCCCGAGCTGACGGAGACCGTCCCGGGCTCCGGCCGCTACCAGGTTCCCGCCGACGGAAAGCTGAAGCTCACCGAGGACGGCGGCAGCATTCCCGAACTGGGCCGGTACACCATCGATGTCACCGTCGACGAGAGCAACGGCACCCAGGTGACGCGGGCCAACGCGGGCACCCTCGACTTCACCATGCGGCTCCAGGCCGCGGGGCTGAGGATCGCCCAGCCCACCTGGGAGAACCGGGGCAGCACGGTCAAGGGCACCCTCGTCGGCATCCAGCCCGGCTCCGGCGACCAGGTCCCGCTCTCCGGCCGGACGATCGACCTGGGCCTGGGGCAGTTCTGGAACGACCCCGCCCCGGACGCCGCGGGCACCGTCACCACCGGCACCGACGGCGCCTTCAGCACCGTTGTCGCGGTGGGCCGTTACAAGCACCATGTGCAGCTCCGGCACACCATGCGGGAGAGCGGTGTCGACGACACCCTCTACGCCGAGAACTATGTCGGCAGTCCCGCGGCACGCCGGGTCGACATCGCCGCCACCGCCGACAAGAAGCGGATCCTGCCCGGCGAGAAGCTCACCGTCACCGGCCGGGTGACCCACCAGGGCGCGCCGGTGGCCGGGCTCGCGGTGGTGGCGGACGCCGCCGCCAGGAAGACCACCGTCACCACGGACGCCGACGGCCGCTTCACCGCCGTACTCACCCCGGCGGCGGGAGCCAGCGGCTACCCGTCCTGGTCGGTCCGGCCGGAAGGCCCGTACGAGGACGGTTACGCCGCCGGCGCTCTGGAGGTGCCGCAGGAGACCACCGTACGGCCGAGCATCACGCTCGCGAGCAACGGCACGGTGACGGTCAAGGGCACGGCCCGTGTCACCTACGCCACCGATGCGCATCCGTCCGACTGGCAGCCGATGCGGCTGGAGTACTCCGGGGACAAGCGGACCTGGAAGACCCTCGTCTCCACCCAGATCTATGTCGACTCGGTGAACTGGAACGCGTTCAGCCTCACCGCCCGCGGCGGCAACGGCTACTACCGGCTGACCACGTCGACCACCCAGAAGTTCCTCGGCACATCGACGTCCCCGGCGCCGCTGTCCCGGATCTCGACCCGGCTGACCACCGCCAACGCCACCCCCGAGCCGGTGAAGAAGGGCGCGACCCTCACCGTCGCCGCCACGCTCACCGAGCGCAGCGGCAGCACCTGGCGGCCCCTGGCCCAGCACTGGGCGACGCTGTCCTTCCTCCCGAAGGGCAGCACCAGGTGGTCCATCGCCGGGCACGTCCGGGCGGACGCCAAGGGCAAGGCCGTGATGAAGGTCCGCGCAGGTGCCGACGGCTACTGGCGCTTCACCTACACCGGCAGCTCCCGGCACTACGACGCCGCGGGCGCCTCGGACTACGTCGACGTCCGCTGAACCCGCAGGCCGGTCCGGGCAACCGCCCGGACCGGCCTGCGGGTCATGGGCCGACGCCGAAGGGCGGTACCCCCACTGGGAGTGGGGGTACCGCCCTTCGGTAGGTACGGCTGGGCTTGCCGATCCTGGGAGATCCCGGGATCAGAAGTCCATGTCACCGCCCGGCATGCCGCCCGGAGCGGCCGCGGCGGCCTTCTCCGGCTTGTCGGCGATGACGGCCTCGGTGGTCAGGAACAGCGCGGCGATCGACGCGGCGTTCTGGAGCGCGGAGCGCGTGACCTTCGCCGGGTCGAGAATGCCCTCGGCGATCATGTCGACGTACTCGCCGGACGCGGCGTTCAGACCGTGGCCGGGGGTCAGGTTGCGCACCTTCTCCACGACGACACCGCCCTCCAGGCCGGCGTTGACGGCGATCTGCTTCAGCGGGGCCTCCAGCGCGAGCTTCACGGCGTTGGCACCGGTCGCCTCGTCGCCGTCCAGCTCCAGCTTGTCGAAGACCGAGGAGGCCTGGAGCAGGGCCACGCCACCACCGGCGACGATGCCCTCCTCGACGGCCGCCTTCGCGTTGCGAACGGCGTCCTCGATGCGGTGCTTGCGCTCCTTCAGCTCGACCTCGGTCGCGGCACCGGCCTTGATGACGGCCACGCCGCCGGCCAGCTTCGCCAGGCGCTCCTGGAGCTTCTCGCGGTCGTAGTCCGAGTCGGAGTTCTCGATCTCGGCGCGGATCTGGTTGACCCGCCCGGCGACCTGGTCGCTGTCACCGGCACCGTCGACGATGGTCGTCTCGTCCTTGGTGATGACCACCTTGCGGGCGCGGCCCAGCAGGTCGAGGCCCGCGTTCTCCAGCTTGAGGCCGACCTCCTCGGAGATGACCGTGCCGCCGGTGAGGATGGCGATGTCGTTCAGCATCGCCTTGCGGCGGTCGCCGAAGCCCGGGGCCTTGACGGCGACGGACTTGAAGGTGCCGCGGATCTTGTTGACGATCAGCGTCGACAGGGCCTCGGCCTCGACGTCTTCGGCGATGATCAGCAGCGCCTTGCCGGACTGCATGACCTTCTCCAGCAGCGGCAGGAGGTCCTTGACCGAGGAGATCTTGGAGTTGACGACGAGGATGTACGGGTCGTCGAGGACGGCCTCCATACGCTCCATGTCGGTGGCGAAGTACGCCGAGATGTAGCCCTTGTCGAAGCGCATACCCTCGGTGAGCTCCAGCTCCAGACCGAAGGTCTGGGACTCCTCGACGGTGATGACGCCTTCCTTGCCGACCTTGTCCATGGCCTCGGCGATCAGCTCGCCGATCTGGGTGTCGCCGGCGGAGATGGAGGCGGTGGAGGCGATCTGCTCCTTGGTCTCCACGTCCTTCGCCTGCTCGAGGAGGGCACCGGAGACGGCCTCGACGGCCTTCTCGATACCGCGCTTCAGGCTCATCGGGTTGGCACCGGCGGCCACGTTGCGCAGGCCCTCGCGGACCAGCGCCTGGGCCAGCACGGTCGCCGTGGTCGTACCGTCACCGGCGACGTCGTCCGTCTTCTTGGCGACTTCCTTGACCAGCTCGGCGCCGATCTTCTCGTACGGGTCCTCCAGCTCGATCTCCTTGGCGATGGACACACCATCGTTGGTGATCGTGGGGGCGCCCCACTTCTTCTCGAGGACGACGTTGCGGCCCTTGGGGCCAAGGGTGACCTTGACGGCGTCGGCGAGCTGGTTCATCCCGCGCTCGAGACCGCGCCGTGCCTCCTCGTCGAACGCGATGATCTTTGCCATGTGAAGGGTCCTCCACGGACTGGAGTAGGAAGCTCTTCGGACCGCGCCTGCGCCCGCGACGGACGGCCTGCCGGACCACGCAGCTCCATGCGCCGCGCACCCGGCGAGCCTCACCGACTCGGCCCTTCGTTATCACTCTCACTGGGAGAGTGCTAACGCCAATGATTAGCACTCGGCACCCGAGAGTGCAAGGCCGCTCGGGCGGGGGCCGGCTCCGGCGGCGGGCGGCACGGGGCTCCGGCGGCGGGAAACGCGCAGGGTCCGCGCCCCGGTGAGCGGGGTGCGGACCCTGGTGAATGCGTCTGCGTGCGAGCGTTGGTGTGCGTCGACGCGCAAGCGCGCGGAAGGAAGAGTCGGTCAGGCCGAGAGCTTGACCATGTCGGCCTGCGGGCCCTTCTGGCCCTGTGAGATCTCGAACTCGACCCGCTGCCCCTCTTCGAGGGTGCGGTAGCCGTCCATCTGAATCGCGCTGTAGTGGACGAAAACATCCGCACCACCGTCGACCGCGATGAAGCCGTACCCCTTCTCCGCGTTGAACCACTTGACGGTGCCCTGAGCCATGCCTAACTCCCCTATTACTGGCCCTTGCACAGGACCGCACCTCGCGGACCCGGGTCTGAGCTCACCCGACCTCACAGGTGTGCGCCGGAACGCGTCGACCGCGGCTGAATGTATCTGCACAACTGCCCTCTGCAACAGGGCAATCGGGCGGGAAATCCGGAAGGCTACTATCGGGTAATTGTCCTGAATTCAGGAAATTCCGGGGCAAGTCCGACCGGACAAAAGGAATGTATGAGGCAGAGTGTGCCTGCACATTGGCTGCTTCTTATCGAGTCCGGGCGCATTCTCATACCTGGCCACTGGCCGGTGATCACCGGGCGTTCCCCAACTCTAGCGTGTTCAACCATGCAGAATGGCCCCCTCCGTTTCTCTTACGGAGGGGGCCATTTCGATGACCGAGGGTCAGTGCCGCGGACCGCGGGACCCGGGCGCGCCGACGGGGCGTACGCCCGTGTGCGGGGCCGGACGGTCAGCCGCCGGCGACCGCCGGGATGATCGAGATTCCGGCGCCGTCGGGGGTCGCGGTCTCCAGCCCCTGCTCGAACCGGACGTCGTCGTCGTTGACGTACACATTGACGAAGCGGCGCAGCTTGCCCTGGTCGTCCAGGACCCGGGCGGAGATCCCCGCGTGGTTCTTCTCCAGATCGGCGATGACCTCGGCGAGGGTCGCGCCCTCGGCGGCCACCTCGGCCTGTCCGCCGGTGTAGGTGCGCAGGATGGTCGGGATGCGGACGTTGACGCTCATGGGTGGTGCCTTCCTCGGGCGGTGGCCCTGGGCTCGGTGGACGGCTCGGCGGTCGGAAGCGGTGACGGGAGGTCCCGGACGGCCCCGGACGGCCCCGGCGGGACTGCTGCCGGGGCAGCGGCCGGGACAGCGGCCGGTCAGTGGGTGGCGAGGCCCGCCGCGCGGAACGCGTCCAGGCTCGGCCGGATGGTGGCGGTGGGGCCGCTGGTCGCGGCGACCGCGTCCAGCGTCTTGAGCCCGTCGCCCGTGTTGATGACGACGGTGGTCGCGGCGGGGTCCAGCACCCCCGACTCCAGCAGCTTCTTCGCCACTCCGACCGTCACGCCGCCCGCGGTCTCCGCGAAGATCCCCTCGGTCCTGGCGAGCAGCTTGATGCCCTCGACGACCTGCTCGTCCGTGACGTCCTCCACCGCGCCGCCGGTGCGCCGGGCGATGTCCAGGACATAGGGCCCGTCCGCCGGGTTGCCGATGGCGAGCGACTTGACGATGGTGTCCGGCTTCACCGGGCGGACCACGTCGTGGCCCGCCTTGTAGGCGGCGGAGACGGGGGAGCAGCCTTCGGCCTGCGCGGCGATGATCCGGTACGGCTTCTCCTCGACCAGACCGACCTTGATCAGCTCCTGGAGCCCCTTGTCGATCTTGGTGAGCTGGGAGCCGGAGGCCACCGGGACGACGATCTGGTCCGGGATCCGCCAGCCGAGCTGCTCGCAGATCTCGTACGCCAGGGTCTTGGAGCCCTCCGCGTAGTACGGCCGGAGATTGACATTGGTGAAGCCCCAGCCCTCGCCGATCGGGTCGCCGATCAGCTCGGAGCAGAAACGGTTCACGTCGTCATAGGTGCCCTCGATGGCCACGACGTCACCGCCGTAGACGGCGGCCATGACGACCTTGCCCTGCTCCAGGTCGTGCGGGATGAAGACACAGGACCGCAGCCCGGCGCGGGCGGCGGCGGCACCGACGGCGCCCGCGAGGTTGCCGGTGGAGGAGCAGGAGAGGGTGGTGAAGCCGAAGGCGCGGGCGGCCTCGACGGCGATGGCGACGACCCGGTCCTTGAAGGAGTGGGTCGGGTTGCCGGAATCGTCCTTCACATACAGCTCACCGGTGACGCCCAGCTCGGCGGCGAGCCGGTCGGCCTTCACGAGCCGGGTGAAACCGGGGTTGAGATTGGGCTTGGCGGCCACGTCGGCGGGGACGGGCAGCAGGGGCGCGTAACGCCAGATGCTCTCCGGGCCGGCCTCGATGGCCTTGCGCAGCGCCTCCGGGTCCCCGGTGGGCAGCTCGTAGGCGGCTTCCAGGGGACCGAAACAGGAGGCACAGGCGAAGCTCGGGCTGAGCGGGGTGCGCTCTCCGCACTCGCGACAGGAGAGCGCGACGGCGGGACCGAGATCCACTGAGGGGGCGGCGGGGGCGGTGGTGGTGTCGGTGGTGCTTGCGGCGGTCTGCGCAGCCATGGAGGCGAGGCCCTTTCTCCTCATCTTCCTCATGGCGCATCTCGCCATGAGACGGATTTGGCACCTTCCCTAGCCGGGAGCCTCGCGGCGTGGACGGGCGCTGTCCGCTGCTGCGGATCGCACTGTCACGACGGAGACCGGCTGGAGGGTTGCCGGGGCTTCAACGGGCCGTTTCCCTCTGCCCCTCTGGATGAGCGGTATTTGATTGTTGAGCAAGTTGAACGCCGGACCCCGACATGCGACGGTCATCCGCGTTGTTCAAGACTGTAACTGAAGGTCCGGACGGTTGAGATAGTCGTCCGTACCGCGAGATGGGTCACACAGGCGCGTCCGGACGCGCACGGAAGGTATCCGGACCCCCCTTCCCGCGCTCCCGGCAGGGCAGGGGAGGCATCCCCACGGTTGAGGAGTAGAGCACGTGCTCGAAGAGGTAGAGCGCTGGCTGGCGACGCGTTCCTGGTCGGCGGCGGACCGCCCGCTTCCGGCGCTGCTCGCGGCCAAACGGGCGGCCGTGCCCTCACCGACGGTGAGTGTCGTCCTGCCCGCGCTCGACGAGGAGGCGACGGTCGGTGACATCGTCACCGTGATCCGCCGGGAGCTGATGGAGCGGGTTCCGCTGGTCGACGAGCTGGTGGTGATCGACTCCGGCTCCACCGACCGGACCGCGGAGGTCGCGGCGGCGGCCGGGGCGCGGGTGGTCCACCGGGACGCGATCCTGCCGCGGATACCCGCGCTGCCGGGCAAGGGGGAGGTGCTGTGGCGCTCCCTGATGGTCACTCGCGGTGACATCGTCTGCTTTGTCGACGCCGATCTGCGGGACTTCTCGGCGGATTTCGTCTCCGGTATCGTCGGCCCGCTGCTGACCGACCCCGAGGTGCAGTTCGTCAAGGCGATGTATGACAGGCCGCTCGGTGAAGCCGCAGGTCAGGGCGGTCGGGTCACGGAGCTGGTGGCGCGTCCGCTGCTCAATCTGCACTGGCCGCAGCTGGCGGGGGTGGTCCAGCCGCTCGGCGGCGAGTACGCGGCCCGCCGCTCCCTGCTGGAGCGGCTGCCCTTCCCCGTCGGTTACGGAGTGGAGCTGGCGCTGCTCGTCGACGCGCTGCACACGGTGGGCCTGGACGCGCTGGCCCAGGTCGACGTGGGTTCCCGCAAGCACCGGCACCAGGACGGCAGGGCGCTGGGCCGGATGGCGGCGGCGATCTACCGGACGGCGCAACTGCGGCTTTCCCGGGGTCAGTTGGTGCGGCCGGTGCTGACGCAGTTCGAGCGGGGGGCGGACGGGTTCGTACCGCGGACCCATGCGGTGGACACGGAGGAGCGGCCGCCGATGCGCGAGATCGGTGAGTATGCGGCGCGTCGCGCGGCATAAGCACCGGTTTCCCAGCCAAGGGGCTGAATATCTTATGTATGACTTATACCCGTATTGCGCAGCCCCGGCGTCCCTCGGCCACCGCGGC
Source organism: Streptomyces sp. NPDC094448 (assembly GCF_044763775.1). Taxonomy (NCBI): domain Bacteria; kingdom Bacillati; phylum Actinomycetota; class Actinomycetes; order Kitasatosporales; family Streptomycetaceae; genus Streptomyces; species Streptomyces sp. NPDC094448. The sequence continues at coordinate 184,094 of NZ_JBIWGU010000005.1, forward strand.
TGCCGCGCCCGCACCCGTCTCCGTACGTCCGCATATCCCACGCGGCCGTGCCCCGTACCGCAGACCGCCCGCACGGCGTCCGGGCCGGCGCGGCCCCGGACGGACCAGGGGCCGCGCGGTGAAGCTGGCGGGACTGCTGGCGCTGGTGGTCCTGGTGGTTCCGGCGGCCCCGATCGCCCGCGCGGATACGGCCCGCCCGGCCGCCGGTCCCGAAGCGGTACGGGTCCTCCCGGACCGGGTGCCCGGCCGGGAGGACCCGGAGCCGCTCCGCGCCGCCGAGCCCCGCCCCGGCGCCGGGACCGCCCCTGGCGCACGACCCGCCCCGGTCCACCGGGCGCCCCGCGCCGGCACCCCGGTCCCCCGGATCACCGTCGCGGGACCGGTTCCGGCCGTCGGCGCCCCCGGGGCGCCGGTCCTCGCACCCACCGGCCGCAGCCGGGACGGCGAGCGGATCTGGCTGCTCGGCGGCCTCGCCACCGTCCTCGCCGCGGCCGGGGCGATCGCCGTCGTCGCGGCGCGCGGACGGCGTGAACCGCGCCACGACGGGCGAACGGACGTTTGAGCCGCCGCCCGGAAGGCTAGGTGTTGCGACATGGTCCCCGAGCCCCCCGCCGCCCCGGCCGACGCTGCCCGTGACCGCTCACCCGCCCCCGGTTCCGCCCGGGTGCTCGTGGCGTCCAACCGCGGCCCCGTCTCGTACACCCTGCGCGACGACGGCACGCTGGACGCGAAACGCGGCGGCGGGGGCGTCGTCTCCGGGCTCTCCGCCATCGGGGCCCGCGACGACGCCCTCTGGGTCTGCTGCGCCCTCGGCGACGGCGACCGCGAAGCCGTCCGGCGGGGTATCGGCCGGGGCGAAGACGGCGTCCTGATGCTCGATATCGACCCGGACGTCCACTCCGACGCGTACAACGGAATCGCCAACTCGGTGCTGTGGTTCGTCCACCATCTGCTGTACCAGACCCCGCTGGAACCCGTCTTCGACGATGCGTTCCGACGCCAGTGGCGGTCGTACGAGACGTACAACCGCGCCTTCGCCCGGGCACTCGCGGACCGGGCCGCCGACGGCGCGGCCGTCCTCGTCCAGGACTACCACCTCGCACTGGTCCCCGGAATGCTCCGGGAACTCCGCCCCGATCTGCGCATCGGCCACTTCTCCCACACCCCGTGGGCACCGCCGGACTACTTCCGGCTGCTCCCCGACGACATCGCGGAGCAGTTGCTGCGCGGACTCCTCGGCGCCGACCGCACCTGCTTCCTGACCCGCCGCTGGGCCGACGCCTTCACCGCCTGCTGTACGGAGGTGCTGGGCCCCGACGCGCTCAAGGGCACCCGGATCGGGGTCCACGGCCTCGGCGCCGACGCCGGATTCCTGCGCGAGCGGGCCCACCGGCCCGACGTCGGGGAACGGATGACGGCCCTGCGCGAGCAGATCGGCGGCGCCGACCGGAAGACGATCGTCCGGGTGGACCGTACGGAGCTGTCGAAGAACATCGTCCGGGGCCTGCTGGCCTACCGGCATCTGCTGGCGACCCGCCCCGAATGGCGCGAACAGGTCGTCCACGTCGCCTTCGCCTACCCCTCCCGCCAGGACCTCGCCGTCTACCGCGACTACACGGCGGAGGTGCAGCGACTCGCCGACGCGATCAACGACGAGTACGGGACGGCCGGCTGGACCCCGGTCGTGCTCCATGTGAAGGACGACTTCGCCCGGTCGCTGGCCGCCTACCGGCTCGCGGACGTGGCCCTGGTCAACCCGATCCGCGACGGTATGAACCTGGTCGCGAAGGAGATCCCCGTCGTCTCGGACGCGGGCTGCGCGCTGGTGCTGTCGCGGGAGGCCGGGGCGTACGAGGAACTGGGCGCGGATGCGCTGGTGGTGAACCCGTACGACGTGATCGCGACGGCGTCGGCGCTCCACGAGGCGCTGACCCTTCCCCCGCAGGTACGGGCGGACCGCACCGCCCGGCTGGCCGCCGCCGCGACGGCCCTCCCGCCGCAGCGGTGGTTCCTGGACCAGCTGGAGGCGCTGGCCCCGGAGGCGTAGCTCCGGGGCCGCCCGGCCCCCGGGCTCAGTCCCGGGGGCCCAGCGCGTCCGCCAGGGACGCCAGGAAGGAGACGACCGCCGCCGGCCCCGCCAGCAGCAGGTCGGCGCGGTCCGCCAGCTCGGTGACCTCCGTACTCCCGCTGCACACCAGCACACCGGCGAGCCCGTCCGAGCGGAGCTTCTCCACCGCCGCGTAGGCGGGCAGATCGCCGAGGTCGTCCCCCGCGTACAGCACGGACTCCGCGCCGACCTCGTGGACGTACTCGGCGAGGGCGACGCCCTTGTCCATCCCGGGCGGCCGCAGCTCCAGGACCATCCGGCCCGGCTCCAGGACCAGTCCGTGCCGGGCCGCGAGGGTCGCGAGGGGCTCCCGCAGGGCCTCGAACGCGGCGGTGGGGTCCTCGGCCCGCCGGGTGTGGACCGCGACCGCCTGCCCCTTCTCCTCGATCCAGGTGCCGTGCCAGGCGCCGAACCGGTCGAGAAAGCCCGGGAGTTCGGCGCGGACCGCCGCCACGCCGGGATGCGGGGCCGGGGTGTTGACCGTGCCGCTGACGGCGTCCCAGCGTTCGGAGCCGTAGTGCCCGAGGACGACGAGATGCGCGAGGCCGTCGACTCCGGCGAAGCCGCCGTACCGCACCGCGACACCGGCCGGACGGCCGGTCACCACGGCGACATGGCCGACCAGGGGCGCCAGCCGGGCCAGCGCGGGCGCGGCGCCCGGATGGGCGCGGGCCTGCTCCGGATCGGGGACGATCTCGGCGAGGGTGCCGTCGAAGTCGAGGGCGATCACGGCCTTCTCGGGCCGGGCCAGCAGCGCGGCGAGCCCGTCCCGGCCGGCCGGGGTCGACGGCCGCGGCAGGCCGGGGCCGGGTGACGGTGAAGCATCCGGGAAGTGCGGAGAGCTACCCATGCGACAGACCCTATCGGCGTGTGCGTTTCTCGTCTCTGACACGTCGGAGCCGGTTGACGGTCACCGGGTCGTGGGCCAGCGCCCGGGGGTCGTCGAGCAGGGCGTTCAGCAACTGGTAGTAGCGCACGGGCGACATCCCGAGCTGCTCCCGCACGGCCCGCTCCTTGGCACCGGGCCCGCTCCAGGAGCGCCGCTCCATGGCGAGGACGGCCCGGTCGCGGTCCGGGAGGCCGGGGGCCGGGGGGCCCTCGGAGTCCGGCGGGGGAGGGGCGGCGGGGTCGTTCATACGATCCAACATAGGCCCCGGGCCCGACACGCGGCATCCGGGCATCCCTGGCCCCCACTTTCTCCCGGCCCCCACTTTCTCCCGGCCCGAGCGGACACGCCCCGTCAGCGGCGTCCCCGGCCCGCGGGGACGCGCCCCTCCCCGCCCCTCCTATTCGCCGCTCTTGATGTCAGCCTGCTCCGCCACCCGGTCGATCGCGTCCAGTACCGCCTTCGGACTGCCGCCCGGGGCGACCGCCTTCCCGATGGACTGCTTGATCTCGGCGCTGACGGCCGCCCACGACATCTTGCCGACCGGCGGCAGGACGGAGTTCGGCAGCGGCTCCAGGAAGTTCTTCAGATCCGCGTACTTCGGATCCTCTTCCATGGCCTGGGACGCGGACACCGTCACCGGCAGCAGATTGTTCTGTCCGGCGAAGGCGAGCACGTTCTCGTCGCTGAAGACGAAGTCGAGGAACTTCCCGGCCTCGGCGCGGTTGCCGTTCTCCTTGAACGCCATGATCCAGTCGGCGACACCCATGGCGCTGTACGGAGTGCCCTTGGGCCCCGGTATCGGCACCGTACCCAGGTCGACACCTGCCTTCCGGGCGATCCGCAGCAGCGACGGATGACCGTTCAGCATCCCCACCTCACCGCGCGCGAACGCCGCGAAGGCCATCTTGCGATTGAGTTGGGCCGGGGCGACGGGCCCGGTCAGCTTCCGGTCGACGAGGTTCGTCTTCACCCAGGAGACGGTTTCGACGTTCCGCGCGGAGTTGATGTCGTAGCTGCCACCGCCGACCGTGTACGACTCACCCGCGCTGAGCAGCCAGTTCATGGTCTCGGCCTGGGCCTCCTCCGGTCCGAGGGGCAGCGCGAAGGGGTATTCGACCTCCGTCTCCTCCTTCAACTTCTCCGCTGCGTCGCGGAGTTCGTCCCAGGTGGCGGGTGCCTTCTCGATACCGGCCTCGCTGAACAGCTTCTTGTTGTAGAAGAGCAGCCGGGTGGAGGCGACGAAGGGCATTCCGTACGGCGTACGGCGGTGCTCTCCCGCCTTGGCGAGGGGCGGCAGGAAGTTCGCCGCGGTCTGGAGCGAGAGCATCCGCTCGACGTTGTAGAGCTTTCCCGCGGCGGCGTAGTCCGCATAGGCGCCGATCTGTGCGATATCGGGCGCCTCTCCGGCCTTGACCATGTCCTGAACCTTGCGGTCGACGTTCGTCCAGGGCTCGATGTGCACATCGACGTCGATCTTCGGGTTCTTCTCCTCGAACCGGGCCGTGAGCTTCGCCCAGTACTCCCTGCTGCTCTGGCCGCCGTCCACGTCGTAGTCGGCGGCGACCAGGGTGAGCGTGGTGTGGGAGGGGCCGTCGGATCCGCAGCCCGTGAGGCCGGCGGTCAGCCCCAGGGCCACGGCCGCGGCAGCCGTCCGGCCGTACCGGAATCCTGGCCGCCGTCCGTTTCGGAAGAGGTGCTGTCGCACAGGGGGTTCCCCATCTGGTTGCCGGAGCCCGCGCGGGTACGGCCGCGGGCCGAGGTGAGGTGCCGCTCGCGCTGCTTCGCGCGGTCTCCTGTTCCGGGGGGCACGCGGTTCCCGGGAGCCTCACGGCCCCCTTCGAACTCGCCCGGAATGACGTGCGATTGTTCACCAAGAGCATGCAGAGGTCTATGCCACGGGGTCTCCTTTCGGCTACGGGTGGGTCACCGGTCCGGGCCACCGGTCCAGACCAATTCGGCGACCTGCGGGGACACCCCGCGACACCGTTGCCGCCCGGCCCGACCTGCTGCTATGCACGGAGTGCCGAGTGGTCATCTATGCGCAAGGAGCCCGACGCATGTCCCGTACGACCCCGCCGCCCGCCGCCCCCTCCCGCACCGCCGCCGAAATAGCGACCCAGCCCGGATCCTGGCGCCGCGCCGCCGGGGCCGCCGAAGGCTTCGACGGGCTGCCGCGGGCGGGTGAGCGGGTCGCGGTCACCGGCTGCGGTACGTCCTGGTTCATGGCCATCGCCTACGCGGCCCTGCGCGAGGCCGCGGGCCTCGGTGAGACCGACGCCTTCCCCTCCTCGGAGTTCCCGGCGGGCCGGACGTACGACCGTGTCGTCGCGATCACCCGCTCCGGTACGACGACGGAGGTGCTGGAGCTGCTGACCGCGCTGAAGGGCCGGATCCCGACCCTGGCGATCACCGCCGACCCGGAGACGCCCGTCATGGAGGCGGCCGACACCGTCGCCGTACTCGACTGGGCGGACGAGGAGTCCGTGGTCCAGACCCGGTTCGCGACCACCGCGCTGGCGTTCCTCCGGGCCGGACTCGGCGAACTCCCCGCCGCACTCGGCGTGAAGCCCGTCGCGGACGCGGCGGTCGACGCCGAACTGGCCCTGACCGAACCGCTGCCGGAGGCGGTCGTGGCCGCCGAGCAGTGGACGTTCCTCGGCCGGGGCTGGACCTACGGGCTGGCCCTGGAGGCGGCGCTGAAGATGCGGGAGGCGGCGGGCGCGTGGACCGAGGCGTACCCGGCGATGGAGTACCGCCACGGCCCCATCTCCATCACCGCCCCCGGCCGCGTCACCTGGACCTTCGGCCCGCTCCCCGAGGGCCTTGCGGCGGACGTCTCGGCCGTCGGCGGCACGGTGGTCGCCAACGCCCCCTGCGACCCGCTCGCCGACCTGATCCGCGCGCAGCGCCTGGCGGTAGCCCTGGCGGAGGCGAAGGGGTACGACCCGGACCGGCCGCGGAACCTGACGCGGAGCGTGATCCTGGGCTGAGCGTCAGGAGGAGACTTCGCCGGGGAGCGGTCCGGGCGCCACGTCCGGGGCGCAGCGGGGGCACGCGTACACCGTGTACCCCGGGCCGCTGCCCCGCTCGATATGGCGGACGGGCACGGGGGCGTACGTCGGCCGCCCGCAGTCGCAGCAGATGGCGTTCCGCGCGGGCGGCGGGAGTTCGGTCAGTCCCTCCCGTGTCATGGGCGGACCTCCCGGCGGTATCCGGCCGTCATCCGGGAAACGCACAAACGCCCGAAGACGCCCGGGGTAGGGTCCATCACGTTCGTCGGCTCCTTGGTGAGAGACGGTTGGCGGGCCATGCCCCCGGACGTTGGCGCGTCGCGGGGGTCTGCCCTTTTTTGCTGCTCAGACGAGTGCGTCGCGTGCGGCAACCTGATTGCGGACGAGACTCGCGATCTCCGCGACACAGTCCCCGCAGGCGTACAGATCGCCGGTGGCGGCGGGCGTGTGAACCGAGCCGACCCAGAGGACGCGGACGCCCTCGCGGCGGCAGTAGAGCCAACAGGCGCCGGTCACCCATTCATTGCCGTCGTCGGTACGGGCGGGGCCGGGCCACGCCTCCCGCCAGGGGAAGCGCGCGGCGGACGCCTGCTTCATCCCTGGCCCGCGCGCCGCTGCTCGACACCCCGGTCGACGACGGCCGCGAGGGCGAACGCGACATCGGGCATACAGCGCCCCAGCTCGACGAGCGGGATGGGGTCGATGGCGGCGTAGGCGCAGGGGTCCACCCCGAGCGAGGGCAGCCGCACCCCGGCCCGCGCGAGTGCCTCCCCGAGGGTGTCGCACGCCTCCTCCGCCAGCCTGACCTTCTCCGCCGCGGCGATGCGCTGCTGGTCCTTGTCCTTCGCCATCCGTGGTCGCTCCAATCCTGATATTTCCCCCGTTTACCTGTATGTCATAGGGGAGTTGGGCTACGGTGCGTATCCCGAGCGTCACCGAGCTTGGGCCCGGACCTTGCGCGCGAACAACGTAGACGGATGCTCCTTCCACACCGTCCGGGGCAACTTCCACAGGGTTGGAAGGGGGCGTCATGCCACCGAGGAAAGCGACAACCGGCCGGAGCCAATCGCCACGGCAGCGGTTCGCCGAGGAACTGCACGCACTACGGGTCGAGTCGGGCGAGAGCCTGCGCAAGCTGGCCGAGCGGATGGGCTGGGACTGGTCCCTGTTCGGCAAGATGGAGCGGGGCGAGACGATCGGCGGCCCGGAGGTCGCGCTGGCGCTGGACCAGCACTACGGGATGCGGGGTGGGTTACTGGCGCTGTGGGAGCTGGCGCTGGGGGACTCGACGCAGTTCAAGGAGCAGTACCGCAGGTATATGAAGCTGGAGGCGGAGGCGACGGGCCTCAGCCACTTCGCGGTGAGCGTCCCGCCGGGCCTGCTCCAGACCGACGGCTATGCCACCGCCGTACTGTCGACGGGCGGCGCGAGCGGTGTGGAATTAGCCCAGCAGGTCGAGGCGCGAGCCGGTCGACGGGCGCTGCTGGTGGGCGACGGAATACCGCACTTCCGCACGGTCCTGTCGGAGACGGTGCTCCGTACTCCCCTGGCCGATCCCCGCGAGTGGCGGGCGCAGCTGGAACACCTCCTCGCCATGGCGGACCACCCGAGGGTCACCCTCCAAGTGCTGCTCCAGAGCGCGGGCGGACACGGCCTCGTCAGCACCGACGTCATGTTCCTGCGGCTTCCCGGCGGCCAGTCCGTGGCCTACACGGAGAACGCTCACCGGGGCGAACTCATCGAAGAATGCACAGCCGTTGACCGCCTTCAGGTCGCATACGATGCCGTACGCGACTTGGCGCTGTCCCCGGCCCAGTCGCGGACATTCATCCTGCGAATGTTGGAGGAAGTGCCATGCGACGTCCCGTCATCGACCTGAGTGCCGTCACCTGGCGCAAGAGCAGCTACAGCAACCCGGACGGCGGCCAGTGCCTGGAGGTCTCCGACTCCTTCCTGAACTCTCCCGACTGGTTCAAGAGCAGCTACAGCAACCAGGACGGCGGCGCCTGCGTCGAGATCGCCGCGAACCTCCCCGCCGTCGTCCCGGTCCGTGACAGCAAGACCCCCGACGGCCCGGTCCTGGTCTTCCCGGCCGGCGACTGGTCCGCCTTCGTCACGGCGGTCAAGAGGGGCAACCTCCCCTCCTGACCCACAGCACGCCTGTCCGGGCCCGGCGGATCTCCCGCCGGGCCCGTTCGGCTGCATGCGGGCGTTCCATCCGTTGCCGCATCACAACACTTCGTGACCATGTCACCGGTCCATGACAACGTCGTCCGGTCCCGGCGACGTCGCTATCCCCCCGTCTTCAGGCCCCCTCATAGTGAGTGAGCAGGCACCGAGCGGCCGGGAAAACTCCGGCCCGGCCACCCATCCAACAGGGGGATTTCATGTCCGGCACCCGTCGTAAGGCTCTTCTCGTCTCCGCGGCCCTCGTCGGCGGCGCGCTGCTGATGACGGCATGCGGGGACTCGGACAAGGCGGCGGGCACCGGTGCCGCGGAGGATGCGGCGGCTACCGCTCCGGCGGGCAACGCGGCCGGGGCAACCCCGAACGGCTCGACGGCCGAGAACCCCGCCAAGGGTTCCGAGGAGGGTTCGGGCAAGGGCTCCTCCGGGGGCCAGGTCGCCGACAAGGGCACCGGCAGCGGGGGCGACAAGGGCGGCGCCTCGGGCCAGGGCAAGGGCCCGGACGGCTCCGGCGCCGACCGGGGCGACGGGGTACGGGTGCCGGTCCAGCAGAGCTGCGGCGCCAACGACATCTCCTGGAGCACCCGCGCCGAGACCCAGGCCGGCGGCTACATCCTGATCATGGCGAAGGCGAAGCCGGGCATCACCTGCGTCCTGCCGGAGAAGTACCCGGTCGTGGCGTTCGGCTCCGACGGCACCGAGGCGAGCCCCGCGGAGCACGCGGTCGGCAAGCCGATCACGCTCAGCGGGAACAAGACCGCGTACGCCGGGGTGAACCCGAAGACCACCAACACGGACTACTACAAGGAACTGAACTCCATCATCGTCGCCCCGGAGCAGGGCGACTCCGACCCGGCCGAGCTGGAGACCGGCCCGATCCGGGTCGACAAGCCGATCGTCACCAACTGGCACACTTCCCCGAAGGACGCCGTCCCCTTCGGCTAGGCCACGGAACGGTCACCACGAGCCGGGCTGCGCACCGAGCGCCCCACCGTGCGCGGTGGACGTGAACGGAGGCAACCGCCACCCTGTGACAGGTAGAGCACCGCCCTGACTCGCGGGGAGAGGACATGAAGCTTCGTTTTCTCGGAATCATCCCCAACACCCCTACGGACGACTCGCCCACGATCTGGGTGGATGAGGAGACAGGGGACCTGCTCATCCAGTCCTACAAGGCCACGGACAGCGAGGTCGAAGCCTGCCAGTCGGTCGGTTCGGTGCCCGGCCATTCCACTCATGTACCGGATCACGAGGCGATCGTCAGACTGCCGCAGGTGATGCTCAAGTACATTCCCCGTCCGGAAGGCGACAGCCGTGAAGTACCCGGTACGTGAGTTGCTTGCCCGGGCTCAGCACTCGGCCGTGCATCTGGAGATGCGGGACTCCTACACTCCCGACGACGCGGAGTTCCTGAAGTGGCTCGACGGGACGCGCTACACACCGGAGACACTCCCGGAGTGGTGGTGGCCGTGGCATGAGATTGTGACGGAAGTCGTGGGGCGGGGTGTGGTTCTGCGCCGTGTGCGGGTCGTCTCGGAGCCGGTCTCCGATTACATCCGCTATGAGCATGATTTGACCTTCGCCAATGTGTCAGCCGGTGAACAGGTGCGCTGGTTGCCGCGGCGTGCGGCTTCCGCCATGGCCCTTCCTGGCAACGACTTCTGGTTGTTCGACGACTCCACGGTGATCTTCAACCACTTCAACGGGCGGGGCGAGCCCACCGACAAGGAGATCACCACTGACCCGTCGGTCGTGAGTCTGTGCAGATCGGCATTCGCCACCGTCTGGGAGCACGCCACTCCGCACGGGGAGTACAAGCCGGAGTGATCGTTTAGGCGATGTCCGGTTCGGGATCATCCAGCGTTCAGGCTGCCCGGAAAGTTCTCGGGGATCGGCTCGGGGAGCTGCGGAGGGATGCGCGGCTCACAGGGCAGCAGCTCGCCCGTGCCTGCGGCTGGCATCCCTCGAAGGCGTCACGCATCGAGAACGCCCGTACCTTACCGTCGGTCGATGACATCCGGGCGTGGTGTGCCGCCACGGGTGCGGAGGACCAGGCGAGTGATCTCGTGGAGTCCCTGCATGCCGTGGAGGGCATGTTCATCGAGTGGCGCCGGATGGAGCGCACGGGGCTGCGCCGGGCCCAGGAGTCCGTGCTCCCGCTCTTCGAGCGCACCCGGCGCTTCCGCTCGTACTCCTCGTGGCTCGTACCCGGAGTGATTCAGACTCGGGCCTACACGACCGAAGTACTACGTGCCGTGCAACGGCGGAGGGTCCCGATCGACGATGTGGACGGTGCCGTGCAGGTTCGCATGGACCGTCAGCGGATCCTGCACGAGCGGGGCCGCACTTTCGCTTTCCTCGTGGAGGAGTCGGTGCTGCGGAACGGGATGGGTGGTCCTGGTGTCATGGCCGCACAACTGGACCGGCTGCTGGAGGTCGGGAACCTGCCACAGGTCAGCTTGGGCGTCGTGCCCATGAGGGCGGACCGTCCTTGTATGCCGGTCGAGGGGTTCTGGATCTACGACGCTGCGCAGGTCAACGTGGAGCTGGTGTCCGGCTATCTCACGCTCACCCGGTCCGGTGAGGTCGCCGTGTACGCGGCCAGATTTTCGGAACTGGCGTCTGCGGCTGTCTACGGTGCAGCAGCCCGCCGTCTGATCTCAGCGGCGCGGAACACGCTCGGGTAATTGCCGCGCAATCAGGTGCAAGCCGCTGGAGCCTCGGACACCGGCATCCCTAGCGTGAATCTCATCAGGAACCCCGATGGGAGGCGATCGTGACGACCGTGGTCGAGAGCACCGCCGTCTTACGGCATGGCCGAGATCTGATCAGTCCGGAACTGTTTCACCAGCTGGCCGAGTTCTGCTCCGACGAGTACAGCATGGAACGTCTGGTGGCCGACAGAGTGATGGACCAAGCCCTTTCGTTTGTGTACGTCGTCGGCAACGAGCGGGCGTACGACTTGGCACCGAGCCGACTCGTGGATCCCGGCTGGCACACCTTCATGCTTCACACCCAGGAGTACGCGGAGTGGTGCGTCTCGCGGTTCGGTTTCTTTGTTCACCACGCTCCGAACTCGAAGGTGCGGACGCAGTATCTGATGGCCACTGTCACCGAGCGGATCCGGGCCGCTGGATTCGCGGTGGACGAACCACTCTGGGGTACTGCAGCGGAGTGCAATCCTCCTGCCTGCTGCGGCGACGGACCTTGCTGCTGAGCCCGGACCGCCTCCGGGGCAAGGGACTCCACGACACGGAGTCCTGTGACGACCATGGATAGTGGTGGACTGGTCGGAAGCGGTCGGGTCACGGTCTTCCATATGTTCGGGGTGGTGTTCGGCTACGCCACTCACCATCTGGATGACCGACGGCTCGGGGACATCGGAGTGGTGGGGCCGCTGACACCTGGAGTCGGATGGCGTCTCCTCTGGCAGATGGCGGAGGACATGAACGCTGTCGACGCTTCACGCGACAAACTGGGCCGCTGGATCCTGGTTCAGGCAACGCGGGCGTTCGTCTGCGGCAGCGGCCGGATCGCGCACTGCGAGGACCAGGGCTGGCGGCTCGAACAAGGTGGGCACCGGGTCAGGTTTGCCGATGCGTACTGCAATAGGTACGGCTTGTGGACCGGCGACCTTACCGTCTCCGGAATGGCGGTCGATCAGGTGGCGATGCGTCCCGCGACATACCGGTTCTGAAGTAGACGGGTGCTTCTTGGGCCCGAGGCCACGCCGCAGGCAATAGGGGAGAGCCGGGGCGGCGAGGGTCCGGACATTGTCACCGGCAGGCGGCGGCTACCAGGCGATGACGACTATGCCGCCCGTCCCGCTCCGGCCGGTCTCCGCGGTGCCGCCCGAGTCCCCGGCCTGGCTGGGCTGCTGGACCGGGTCCTCGCCCTGCTCACCGCCCGTGCCGCCGTCGCTGCCCTTGGCGCCGCGGCCCCCTCCCGCCACGCCGCCGGACGGCCGGGGGCTGCCGGAGCCGGTACTCAGACCCGAGGTGACCGAACTGCCCTGGCCGCCTCCGGCGGCTGCCTTCGATCAGGTGTCAGCCTGATCCAAGAGTGGGGCGTCGCCACCTCCGCGCCCTGACGTGTCCGGCGCTCTCATCGGCGACCGCGCAGAGCCGGGCGATGAACCCGGCGTAGACGTCGGGGGAGTCGCGGTCCTTGCCGGGCGGTCCGTCGACCCACTGCTGCCAGAGGCCGTCCGGGGTGAGGAACCGGTCCGCGTGGCCTGCACCGAGCCGGCTGTCGAGCAACAGGAGTGCGCCGAGAGCGGCTTGCTGGTCGTAGAAGAGATCGGGGCGGCGCAGGTAGCGGTCGAGATAAGCGGCCAAGAGGGCGGAGTCGGCGGAAGTGCCGAAGGTGGCGAGAGCGACACAGTAGGCCTGCCCCGCGTAGGGGCCCTCGCTGGCGAGCAGAAGTTCGCCGAGGCGCTCGCGGAACTCGGTCCTGCCGCTGACGGCTATGAACCAGGCCGCCGTCTTGCGTTCGCGCCATCCTCCGCCGAGCAGGACGTCCAGTTCACGGGAGCTGATCTCGCCGGCGGCCCGGCCCAGCTTCCGCGTGAACGTGGCGCGGTCGCGGTCGCTCATGCCGAGCAGGCTGCCACCGAGTTTGAGGTACCGCTGGCCGGGCGCGACGTAGCGGCGGATCAGCTTGAGCAGCTCGGATTCGTCGTGGGCGTGGTGCATGGCGGCATCCTGCCCGCCGACGCGGCTGTCCGACCAGCGGTCCGGCCGTTCCGGAGACTGAGGCGTTCGACTCGTCGGCGGGGACGATGTCCGGGCGGGGTGCCGGATGTCCGTACCGACCGCCGGCCCCGGCCTGCCGCGCGGGCGGCCGGTGCGAGTCGCCGCCGGGGCGGCCCGCCACCGCCCCCGTACCGTCGGCGGGCCCGTGCTCAGGCGCCGCCCGCCGCCCCCAGCGCCTCCCGCAAATGCCCCCCCGACTCCTCCAGCAGCCGCGCCGCCGTCTTCGCGTCCACGTCTGCGAGCAGGGTCAGGATCGCGGGCTTCACCTCGCCGCCCGTCGCCTCCAAGGCGGCCTCGACCGCCTCGTCGGGCGCTCCCGTCGCGTACGAGACGATCCGCCGTGAGCGCGCCCGCAGCTTGTCGTTGGACGCCCGCAGGTCGACCATCAGGTTCCCGTACGTCTTGCCCAGACGGATCATCGTGATCGTCGAGATCATGTTCAGGACCAGCTTCTGCGCGGTGCCCGCCTTCAGCCGGGTCGAGCCGCTCAGCAGCTCGGGGCCGACGACCACCTCGATGCCGTGGTCGGCCGCCGCCGCGAGGGGGCTGTCCGCGTTGCAGGACAGGCCGATCGTCAGGGCGCCGAGGCCGCGGGCGTACTCCACCGCGCCGACCGCGTAGGGCGTACGGCCGGAGGCGGAGATCCCGACCACCGTGTCCTCGGGGCCCAGCGCGATGTCCTCCAGGTCCTTCGCCGCCAGATCTTTGCGGTCCTCCGCGCCCTCCACGGCGGTGACGAAGGCGGCGGGACCGCCCGCGATCAGGCCCACGACCCGCGACGGATCGGTGTTGAACGTCGGCGGGCACTCGCTGGCGTCCATGGTGCCCATCCGGCCCGCCGTGCCCGCTCCCGCGTAGATCAGCCGGCCGCCGCGGGCCATCCGCTCCGCCGCCGCGTCGACGGCGGACGCGATCGCGGAGAGCTGCCCGGCGACGGCTTCCGGCACGGTCCGGTCCTCGGCGTTCATCAGCCGGGCGATCTCGACCGTCGGCAGCCGGTCGATTTCCGCGAGATCCGGCCGGAACGCCTCGGTCGTCAGGGTCGCCAACTGCTCGCGGAGTTCGCGGTACGCGGGGGAGCCGGGCGTCATGGGGGTCCTCATCTGTGGGGGGTCCGGGGGGTGTGCCGGTGGGCGAGGGCCTCGTAGGAGGCGGCGAGCGCGGGCGCCGCGGTCTCGTACGTCCGCTGCGCCACGCCGATGAACAGGCAGTCCACGACGAGGAGCTGCCCGGTACGGGACGACATCGCGGCGGGCCGCAGCTCGCTCTCCCGCACGGTCGACGTCGTGAGGACGTGGTCGGCGTACTGCGTAACCGGCCCGTCGGCGCGGCCGGTGATGGCAGCGGTGGTCGCACCGCGTTCGAAGGCGGTACGGAGCGGTTCGATGACGTCGCCGGTGGAGCCCGAGTGCGTGATGGCGACGGCCATATCGCCCGGCCGGAGCTGTACCGCGTTGGTCACGGCGAGATGGGGATCGGCATGGGCGTGGGCGATGAGCCCGATCCGCAGCAGCTTCTGCGCCAGGTCCATACCGACCAGGGACGAGGCCCCGACCCCGTAGATGTCGATCCGGCGGGCGGTCGCGGCGGCGGCGACGGCCGCGGAGAGCTGCGAGATATCGAGCCCGGCGGCGGTGTCCGCGAGGGTCTGCTGTTCGTCGTGGGCCAGTTTGGAGACGACGTCCGCGATCGGGTCGTCGACGGCGATATCGGCGGTGACGCTGGGCGCGCGGCCGGACTGCTGGTGGGCCGCGAGGCCCGCGAGGGCGAGCCGCAGATCGCGGTATCCGGGGTAGCCGAGGAGCCGGGCAGTGCGGACGACGGTCGCCTCACTCGTGCCGGTGCGGTTGGCGAGGCCGGTGACCGTGAGCGCGGCACAGCCCGCCGGGTCGTCGGCGACGGCTTCGGCGACCCGCTGCATCGAACGGGTCATGGACGGGGCGAGCGTGCGCACCTTCGCGGCGAGGGCAGCGGGGGCGGGCGGTGTGTCGCTGGCGGCAGCCCCCTTGTTGAAAATTTCCTTCACTTGGTTACCCATGGTATGAAAGCTATTTTCACATCATGGGGCCGGTCAAGACCCAGGCCGGTATCCCGTCGGTATCCCGTTGGTATAGCGCGGGCAAGGAAACAGCAGCTCGCGGGCGTATGGACGAAGAGTGAACCGATGTTCGACCGGTAGGTGCACAGGTACGCGAGGGACCCCGGAGGTTCCGCCGGCCTCCAGGGGCCCATGGGCGATGCGGGACAATGGTTGTCATGGACGACGCCGACCCGCTGGAGCAGGCCCTCCACACCGCCCGCGCCCTGATCCTCGCCGATCTCGCGGCCCGCGACGTGGCCGACGCGGGGGTGGTCTCCCTCGTCGAGGAGTCCGTCACGCACCGCCGCTGGTGGGTGGAGCAGTGGCCGGAAGGCGTCGCGTACGTCACCGGGCTCGTCGCCCAGGACGTCCAGGACGCCCTGCTGGAACGGCACGGCCGCTGGCCGCTCTGCCCCGTCTGCGACGCCGGTGATCCGCACTCCCTCGACGTCGAACCCGAACTGGGCACGGATCCGCACTGGGTCTGCGGCAAAGCGGGGGTGGTGGTGGCCCGGGTGGGCGCGCTGGGCGGCGGAGCCCCCACCGCTGACCCCGAATCCGACGAGGGTACGGGTGGTGGCGCGAGCGGTGGACTCTGGGGCGGGACCGGGGCGCCGGGCGCCTGATGACCGTCTATATCGACCCGCCGAACTGGCCGGGCCACGGCCGGAAGTGGTCGCATCTGATCAGCGACGTCTCCTACGCGGAACTGCACGCGTTCGCGGCGGGGATCGGCTGCCCGCCGCGCGCCTTCGACCGGGACCACTACGACGTCCCGTCCCACCGCTACGCCGACGCGGTCGCTGCGGGCGCGGTCGAGGTCGGGAGCCGGGAGATCGTCCGCCTACTGCTGGCGGCGGGCCTGCGCCGCAGGAAGAACGGCGGCGGGCGGAAGGGTGACTCAGATCGGGAACGCTGAGGTGTCGATCTTGAGGTCGAAGGGCTCGGGCAACTGGAGCTGCTCCCCAAAGGGAACCCGGCGGGCCAGCCGGTAGGCGCCGTTCAGCGGGTCGGTGTACAGCGTCGAGGTGGGGCCGTGCGGGTCGAAGCGGTCGACCAGCAGGTAAACGGGGATCCCGGCCTGGGCATACGCTCCCCGCTTCTTCCCCCGGTCGTCGGCCGCGTTGAACGGAGAGGTGACCTCGACGACGAGCAGGGCCTCGCCCGCGTCGATCGGCGTGCTCACGTTCGCCGGGACGGCAGCGACTACGTCGTCGGGGATGACGACCAAATCCGGAATGTAGAGCTTCTCGGAGGCCACGATCTGGATACCGAGGGTCTGGAAGACCTCCCACTCGTCGGGGAGGACGGTCAGCAGGGCCCGCTGCAGCTTGGCCGTGATCCGGTTGTGCTGTGCATGAGGTGGTGGAACCACGTGGATCTGTCCTTCGCTGATTTCCGCGTGCCACCCCTCGGGCACGTCCAGCCCTCGCCATGTCTCCAGAAGCGCGTCCCACGGCTCGTCATGCGACATCTGGACCCTCTCGGCCATCGCGGCTGTCATCGCGACTCCCTTCCCCATGGCCTAACGCGGCGAGCGTAGGTAGGTGGCGCGGCGGTCGTCGTCCACTTGTGCCAGCATCCCACGATCGGGTGAACGGACCAGGGCAAGGCCGGCGGCGGGCGCGTCGTCCGGGCCATAACGCACCCGCCGGAACCGCGCCGGGCGTCAGGCCCGTTCCGCACCCGCCCGGGACGGTACCCGCGGGTCCTCGTCCGTATGCATGGTCGCCGCCGAACCCGTCACCACCTTCGACCGCCCCTGCGCCCGCATCGAGACCGCGACCACGGCCAGCGCCACGACCAGCATCGCCGCACCCGCCCAGGCGGTGGACTGGTAGCCGAAGTCCGCGTCGATGACCTTTCCGCCCAGCCAGGGGCCCGCGGTGTTGCCCAGGTTGAACGCGGCGGTCACGGTGGCCGCCGCCAGGGTCGGGGCCGCTCCGGCGACGTTGAAGATCCGGGCGTTCAGCGCCGGGGCGGTGTAGAAGGCGGAGACGCCCAGCAGGAACGCCAGCGTGATCACCATCGCGGGCACGGTCGCGAAGACCGCGAGGGCCGCCAGGAACA
Source organism: Streptomyces sp. NPDC094448 (assembly GCF_044763775.1). Lineage (NCBI taxonomy): Bacteria > Bacillati > Actinomycetota > Actinomycetes > Kitasatosporales > Streptomycetaceae > Streptomyces > Streptomyces sp. NPDC094448. Next base: position 201,191 of record NZ_JBIWGU010000005.1, read on the forward strand.
CCGTGGAGGCCGCGATACCGCTGAGCAGTACGCCGAACATGTGCGCGTCCGCGATCCGGCCGCCCAGCGTCGTACCGATCAGTGCGCCGATGCCGAAGAGCGCGAGGACCGTCGACACCCAGCCCTCGCCGATACCGGCGACATCCGTCAGCAGCGGGGCGAGATACGAGAACGCGCAGAAGACACCGCCGCCCGCGAGCGCCGTGGAGACCACCGCAAGCCACACCTGACGGTCGCGGTAGATCGTCAGCTCCCGCTTGAGCTGCGGCTTCTCGGCAGGCAGCGGAATGCTCGGGATCCGGGTCAGTACCCCGGCCAGGGCCACCGCCGAGGCCGCGGCCACCGCCCAGAAGGCCGCACGCCAGCCGAAGTGCTCACCGAGGAAGGCACCCGCCGGAACCCCCAGCACATTGGCGATCGACAGCCCGCCGATCATCACGGCCATCGCGCGGGCCCGGGAGTTCACCGGAACCATCGCGACCGCCACGGCCGCGCCGAGCGCCCAGAAACCGGCGCAGGCGAGGGCGCTGACCACCCGGGAGGCGAAGAGGATCTCGTACGTCGGGGCGAGCGCGCCCGCCACCTGGCCCAGGCCGAAGACGGAGATCAGGGCGGTCAGGGTGGCCTTGCGGGGGAGCTTGAGGGTGGCGACCGCGAGCAGTGGCGCGCCCACCACCATGCCGACCGCGAAGGCGGAAATCAGCAGGCCGGCCTGGGGGATCGACACACCCATATCGTCGGCGATGGGCGGCAGCAGACCGGAGAGCATGAACTCGCTGGTGCCGAGGGCGAAGACCGAGAGCCCGAGGATATAGACCGCGAGCGGCATCCGGGGGCGGGACGAGGCAGGTGCGGGGGTGGGGGCAGGTGCGGGGGCAGGGTTCGTTATGGGAGCGGAGTCGGGCATGACAGGGGCAACCCGTCCGCCGGCGGAGCGCATTCCCGGTACCCGGCCATCACGGCGATCCGACACACAGCTGCAACCTCGGCTCATGTCAGAGCCCCCGCGCCACCGGCGCTCCGGCCCGCCGGTGGCCGCATGGGCGGTGGGCCCCGAGAGGTTCCTGCCGGGGAACGCCCTCAGCCCAGCTCCGCCAGCTCCGCCGCCATGTTCACCCGGGCCGGACCCTCCCATTCCCGTGCGCCGTACGGGGTGTGGAACAGCCTCGGCAGCGCCAGCAACTGGCGCAGCACCGCGGCCCGGCCCTGCCGGAAGGCGTCGTCGGGGACGAAGGCGTACTCCTCGCGCACCGCCCGCGCGTAGCGGCGGTACGCCTCCGGGGGCGACGCCAGGATCGCCAGATCCGCGTCGCACAGCACCGCACCGTTGGCGTCGCCGGGTTCGGGCGCGTGGGTGACGGTCAGCCGCACCAGCCGGGCGACCTCGGCGGTGGCCGCCGCGCTCAGACCGGCTTCCGGCAGGGCCCGCTCCGCCAGAGCGGCCGAACGCTCCTCGTTCTCGGAGCGGTCCGGACGGTAGACCGCATCGTGGAACCAGGCCGCGAGCCGGACCAGATCGGGGTCGTCGGCCCGGTCCGCGAGCAGGTCGACCCGGTCGAGTACGGCGGTCAGATGGTCGGTGGTGTGGTACCGCCGCTGCGGCTCCGACCAGCGGGCGAGCAGATTCTCGGCGTACGGGAGCGGGTCCGGGGCCGTGGGGGCGCCGGGCGGGGCGGCCGTGCTGCGGCCCGCCCCCGTCAGCGCCCGCACCCACCGGGCCCGCAGTCCGCCCGGCGCATCAGGGCCGTAAAGGGAGTCGGAGTCGTCCGCAACGCTCATGCGCCGACTGTAAACCGGCCCCTGACCGCCCCCTGGCCCTCACCCGCCCCGTGCGCTTGGCTGGGAGCATGGTCAACGACACCGATTCCGTACGCGATCCCGAGCTGCCCGGCCTTCTCCTCCGTACCGAACGGGACACGCTGGTCCCGCTCCTCCGGGCCCGGCCCGAGGCCGATTTCGCGCTGTCCACCTGCTGTCCCGGCTGGACCGTGCGCCATATCGTCGCGCACTGCGCCGCCGTGCTGAACCGCGTCGTGGAGAGCCGTTACGAGAAGGACGTCTTCTCGCCCGAGTGCAACGAACGCGATATCGCCGCCCTCGCCGACCGCTCCCCCCAGGAACTCGTGGACGACCTGGAGCGCGGGCTCACCGATGCCGGGCCCGTGATCGCGGCCGCCGGGCACGGCCGGCTCGACGCGATCGCCTTCGGCGAGTGGGTGCACGCCGGGGACCTGCGGGAGGCCCTCGGCGAGCCCGGGGCGTACGAGGGCGACGGGCTGCCCCACGCGCTCGCGCTGCTCGCCGCGTACAGCAGGGTTCGGCGGACGGAGCCGCTGCTGGCGGAGCTGGACGGGCACGACGGACCGCTGGTTCTCGGCGCGGACAGCCCCGTGACCGGTCCGATCAGCGTCTACACCGGTCCGGCGGCGACGCTGATCAGGCTGGTCACCGGGCGTTCGACGGCTGGGGAGCGGTACGAGCTGACCGGCGCCGAGGAAGCGGACCTGGCGTTCTTCACCTGATCCCGTGACCTTGTGACTCCGCGACTCCGCGACTCCGCGACTCCGCGACACTCTGCCGTCCCGCGATCCCGCGATCCCGCGATCCCGCGATTCCGTTGTTCCGGCCGTCCCGATTCTGCGCCGCAACCCCTCTGACCTGTGCCGATACAGTTCCCGAAGCGCGGAATTCCCCGGTGGGGTGACACTGGAAGGCGAGACAGACACCCCGGACCCGGACCGGGCGTCACGTCCTACGGAGGCCCCCATGGCCGGTTTGATCATCCTCGGACTCGTACTCGTCGGCATGCTCTGCGCCGCGATGTGGTGGGACGGGCGGCGCCGGGCGGCACTCGTTCCACCGCGCCCCGACGAGCAGCCGAAGCAGCCCGAGCACCGAGAGCACGTGGAAGAAATCCGCGAGGAGGACGGGCCCGACTCCTTCCCCCACGACGGCGGCCGGCTGCTCCCGTACAACCTGCGGACCCACAGCAGCCACAGCACGGGCAAGGGGCGGGAGGACCGGCCCCAGCACGGGCGGAACACCCACAGCGGATCCTTCGGCAGCGGCGGTCTCGGCGGCTGAGCCCCGCCCCGGACAGCCGGCGCCGGTACGGGAGGGGCCCCGGACGCTTCATGCGCCCGGGGCCCCTCCCGTACCACCTTCCCTCTCGGCGGCCCCGTCAGGCCGCGGCCTTGAAACGCCTCAGCCGCAGGCTGTTGCCGACCACGAAGACCGACGAGAACGCCATCGCCGCGCCCGCGATCATCGGGCTCAGCAGCCCCAGCGCGGCCAGCGGCAGCGCCGCCACGTTGTAGGCGAAGGCCCAGAAGAGGTTGGACCGGATCGTGCCCAGCGTCCGGCGGGCCAGCCGGATCGCGTCGGCCGCCGCCCGCAGATCGCCGCGGACCAGGGTCAGGTCACTGGCCTCGATGGCCGCGTCCGTGCCCGTGCCCATCGCCAGGCCCAGATCGGCCTGGGCCAGCGCGGCGGCGTCGTTGACCCCGTCGCCGACCATGGCCACGCTCCGGCCCTCGGCCTGGAGCCGCTTGACCACGTCGACCTTGTCCTCGGGCATGACCTCCGCGATGACCTCGTCGATGCCGACCTCCGCCGCCACCGCCTTCGCGACGGCCTCGTTGTCACCGGTCAGCAGGATCGGGGTGAGCCCCAGGGCCCGCAGCTTGGTGATGGCCTCGGCGCTGGTCTCCTTCACCGCGTCGGCGACCTCCAGCACCGCCCTCGCCTCGCCGTCCCAGGCGACCGCGATGGCCGTCCGGCCGGACGCCTCCGCGGTGTCCTTCGCCCGCTTCAGCTCGTCGGGGAGCCGGATCTCCCATTCGGCCAGCAGCTTCTCGCGGCCCACGAGCACCGCGTGTCCCTCGACGATGCCCTGGACGCCGAGCCCGGGGATATTGGCGAAGTCCTCCAGCGCCGGGAGGGCGCCGACCTGCTGGACCGCGCCGGTGGCGACGGCCTGGGCGATCGGGTGCTCGGAGGCGTTCTCCAGCGCACCGGCCAGCCTCAGCACCTCGTCCTCGTCCGTCGAGTCCGCGGTGTGCACGGCGAGCAGCGTCATCTTGCCGGTGGTGACGGTTCCGGTCTTGTCCAGGACGACGGTGTCGACCTTGCGGGTGGTCTCCAGGACCTCGGGCCCCTTGATCAGGATGCCGAGCTGGGCGCCGCGGCCCGTACCGACCATCAGGGCGGTCGGTGTGGCCAGGCCCAGGGCGCAGGGGCAGGCGATGATCAGTACGGCTACGGCCGCGGTGAACGCCGCCGTCCAGCCCTCGCCCAGCGCCAGCCAGGTGATCAGGGTGCCGATGGCCAGCAGGATCACGATCGGCACGAACACCCCGGAGATCCGGTCGGCGAGCCGCTGGGCCGCCGCCTTGCCGGTCTGCGCGTCCTCGACGAGCTTGGCCATCCGGGCGAGCTGGGTGTCGGAGCCGATCCGGGTCGCCTCGACGACCAGCCGGCCGCCGGCGTTGAGAGTGGCCCCGGTGACACCGTCGCCGGGAGCGACCTCGACGGGCACGGACTCGCCGGTCAGCATGGACGCGTCCACGGCGGACGAACCCTCGACCACGATTCCGTCGGTGGCGATCTTCTCGCCGGGGCGGACCAGGAAGCGGTCGCCGACCTTCAGCTCCGCGGTGGGTACGCGGACCTCCTCGCCGTCCCGCAGGACGGTGACCTCCTTGGCGCCCAGCTCCATCAGGGCCCGCAGCGCGGCGCCTGCCTTGCGCTTGGAACGGGCCTCGAAGTAGCGCCCGGCGAGGATGAACGCGGTGACTCCGGCCGCGGCCTCCAGATAGATATTGGAGGAGCCGTCGCCGCGTTCGATGGTCAGCTCGAAGGGGTGGGTCATGCCCGGCATTCCGGCGTGGCCCCAGAAGAGCGCGTAGAGGGACCAGAGGAACGCGGCGATGGTGCCGACCGAGATCAGGGTGTCCATGGTGGCGGCGCCGTGGCGGGCGTTCTTCCAGGCGGCCCGGTGGAAGGGCCAGCCCGCGTAGACGACGACCGGGGCGGCGAGCGTGAGCGAGAGCCACTGCCAGTACTGGAACTGGAGCGCCGGGATCATCGCCATCGCGATCACCGGCACGGCCAGGACGACGGCTGTGACCAGCCGCTCGCGCAGCGTCTTCAGCTCCGGGTCGTCCTCCTCCTCGGCGCCCGCGCCGCCGCCCGTGCCGCCGTCGGACGCGGGGGCGGACTGCTGCTTCGGCTTGGGCGGGGCGGCGGTGTAGCCGGTCGCCTCGACCGTGCCGATCAGGTCCTGGACCGAGATGTCGTCGCTGAAGGTGACCTTCGCCTTCTCGGTGGCGTAGTTGACGGTCGCCTCGACTCCGTCCATGCGGTTGAGCTTCTTCTCGATGCGCGCCGCGCAGGAGGCGCAGGTCATGCCGCCGATCGCGAGTTCCACCTCTTGGGGGTGGGTGGCCGTGTGCGCCATGACTTCCTCCCTGTCCGACACCTTGATACCCCTACAGGGTATCCCTTCTGGCTCTATGTATACCCCCCCTGGGTATCAAACGCAAGGGGTGCGGCCCGGAATCGCGGCTCCGCCCGCGCCCTCACCGCCCGCTGACAGCACCCTGGCGCCCGACTGTCCTGATCCGTACGTCCCACATCGTTCTCTCATCCGCCCGCTGATGCGCCCCGCCGGGCCGCGGACTAGGCTGAGCTATTGGACTAGACCTGTTCGGGGTCCAGCCGTCACCGCCATTACCAGGAGGATTGGGGTCACATGAGCAACCGTGCGCTTCTGGAGGTGATCGCTCTGGATGCCGCGGACGCGGTCGCAGCCCAGTCCGGCGGAGCTGACCGGCTCGAACTGGTCACCGATATGGCGGCGGACGGACTGACTCCGCCCCGGGAGACGTTCGCCGCCATCAGGGCCGCGGTCGATATTCCGCTACGGGTGATGCTGCGGCACGCCGACGGATTCTCGGCCGGTACCCCGGCGGATGTGGAGGCGCTGGTCGCGGCCGCGGCCGGGCTGCGCGAAGAAGGGGCCGACGAGTTCGTCCTCGGTTTCCTCGACGCCGAGGGCCGGCCGGACCTGGTGACCGTGGAGCGGCTGCTGGCCGTGATCTCCGGCTGCTCGTGGACCTTCCACCGGGCGATCGACCGGGCGGCGGACCGGGACGCGCTGCGGAAGCAGCTCGCGGACCTGCCCGGCCTTGACACCTATCTGACCGCGGGTTCCGCCGCGGGCGTCGACGCGGGGCTGGACACCCTGATCGCCGAGGCCGGTCGCCGGACCGAGCCGGGGTACGAACAGCACCTCCTGGTCGGCGGCGGTCTCCGCCTCGACCATGTGCCCGCGCTGCGCGCCGCGGGGCTCGACGCCTTCCATATCGGCGGCGCGGCCCGTCCGCACGGCTGGACGGGACCGGTCAGTGCGGATGCGGTACGGGAGTGGCGCACGGCCGTCGACTCCTGACCGGCCCCCGACCCCGGCAGGCTCGGCCCGCTGCGGGTCGGCCCCCTGCGCGGCCGGCCCGCGCAGGGGGCTCCGGCGGACCGGTCGTCGAGTGTCGCCCCGCAGGGGGATCGGTGGGGCCGGTCGTCGTGTGGCGCCCGCGCAGGGGGATCAGTGGGACCGGCGGGACCGGCCGGCCGGTGATGACAGCCCTTAGGTTGTGGCGGCGGGCGGCGGGCGGCGGGCGGCGGGCGTGCGAACGGCCGCCTCCCGGTGGCGTACCACCGGAAAGCGGCCGCGACGCGGCGGAGCGCCGACTGGCGTCAGCGGACGTCGATGAAGTCCGCGACGGACGTCTTCGGGGCGATCACCGAGGCGACACCCGGGTAGACGTAGCGCCAGTAGCCGTCGGCCGAGGCGGTGACCGTCGTCTTGACGTTGCCCGACTTGTCGGTCTTCAGCGTCTTGACGCGGCTGTAGGCCTTCGCGCCCTTCTTCATGAACTCCAGGTGCACGGTGTGGTTGGCGTAGGCGCCGAAGTTCTGGGCGTTCCAGTTGACGATCCGCAGGCTGCCGTTGACCGTCAGGGGCTTGCCCTTCTTCACACCCTCGGGCGTGGCGTCGGTGGTCAGACGGGACTCCCTCAGGATGGTGACGCTGCCGGCCTTCTCGTTGACCGCGTAGCTCACGCCTGCGGCGTCGATCACGGTGACGCCGATGTTCCACTTGCCCGCACGGGCGTTGCTCAGGTCGATGGAGGGCATGACCAGGAAGTCGGCGGTGCAGTTGACCCAGGTGCCCACGCAGCCCTTGACGCCGTCCATCGGGATGTAGGGCGTGTTCTCGTTGTAGGTGGTGCCGTGCCAGATCTCGCTGGACGCGTCACCGATGCCGCCGGGGGACTTCACGTTGAAGACCGCGCGGATCGGCTTGTCCGCGATGCCGACGACGAACGGCTTGCCGCCGTTGACCACCACGTTGCTGATGACCGGGGCGACCGCCTTCGAGGAGCGGGCGGCGGGCTTCTCGGACTGCTGGAACTTCTCCAGGACCGGACGGGACGAGTCCCGGCGCGGGGCGTCGTCGGCGACGGCGGCCGGGGTGACGAGCCCGGCCAGTGCCAGTGCGCTGGTGACGGCGGCGATGGTTGCACGTGTGCGCATGTGTTCCCCAGTTTCAATTCCAGGGCGTGGTGGCCGAGGGCGCGCGTCGGCGCACACGGCTCCCCCACGGAGCCCGAGTCTGTGTTCCGAGAGTAGGGACCCCCGAGTGATGTAAATGGTTGCATTCAACTCGGGCTCTGTGAACAGGTTTTACACGGCAATGGCCGACGGGCTGGCTTCACTGCTCTGCCGAGGGTTGGCGGCCAGGGCTTCCGCGCAGCTCAGAGGGTGCTTTGCCGGGGCAGTGGCGCCGTCAACTGGTGGGGCAGCGGCCGCCGGTGCACCACGGTCAGCCCGGAGACCGCCCGGGTCAGCACCACGTACAGCCGACGCAGACCGGTCCGCTCGTCCGGCTCGCCGTCGACGACGGCCGCCGGTTCGTCGAGGACCACGTAGTCGTACTCCAGACCCTTCGCCAGCGACGCGGGCACCAGCGTGAGCCGGGACTCGGCCGTCGTCTCGCGGCCGGGGTCGAGGAACGGCAGTCCGCCCGCCGTCAGCGCCGCGGCCAGCGCCGGGATCCGTACATCCGCGGCGATCAGGCCGATGGACCCCTCCCACAACAGGGCGGTACGGCAGGCGCCGACCACCGCCGCGTCCAACGGGCCCTCCGCAGCACCCTGCGCGCTGCCCCCCGTCTCGTCCTCCGCCCCGCCCGGAACCCGGTGCACCTCCAGCGACCCCGGCGCCTCACGGACCGACGACACCTCCCTCAGCCCGGGTGACATATGGGGCAGCAGCCGGGAGGCGTACGAGATCACCTCGCGCGGCACCCGGAAACCGGCCGTCAGCTCCTCCACCACTGCATCGGGCTTCCCCAGATGCTCCAGCGCCTCCCGCCAGCCCGCCGTCGCCCAGGGCGTCGTCCCCTGCGCCAGATCGCCCAGCACCGTCGCGGACCCCGTCGAACAGCGCCGCCCCACCGCCCGGTACTGCATCGGCGACAGATCCTGCGCCTCGTCCAGGACGACATGCCCGAGGGAGGGCGTACGCTGCACCAGGTCCTGCGCCTCGTCGATGAGCACGGCGTCCGCGGCCGACCATTTCGCGGACTTCACGCCCCGCGCGGGCTTCGCCCAGACGATCGCCCGCTGCTCCTCCGCCCCGAGCAGCCCCTCGGCATGGGTGGCGAGGAACTCCGGTTCGGACAGCAGCCGCAGCACCAGCCGCGCCGGATCGACCCGCGGCCAGACCGCCTTCACCGCCGCCTTCACCGCGTGATGCCGGGCCACCGCGTCCTGCACCCGGTCGTCGGGGGCCTCGCCCGCCTCCTCCATCCGGACCAGGACGGCATGCGCGATGCGCTGCGGCAGGGCCTCGCCCGCGGCCCCGTAACGGATCTCGCGCTCCTGTAGTTCGGTGACGATCCCGGCCAGTTCGTACGCCGGGATCCGCCAGCGCCGCGAGCCGCGCTCGACGACCACGGGTCCGGTGGGCGGGGTGACGTACGAGCGCAGCGCCCGCCGCAGCACCTCGGCCATCCTGGCGTCGCCCTTCACCAGCGCCGCGGCCGGCGAGTCCACCGAACGCACCTCGACGTGGGCGACCAGATCGGCCACCGTCGCCTGGGCCACCTCCAGTTCGCCGAGGGCGGGCAGTACCTGCTCGATGTAGTGGAGGAAGGAGCGGTTGGGGCCGATGACGAGGGTGCCGGTACGGGCCAGCCGCTCGCGGTGCGCGTACAGCAGATACGCCACCCGGTGCAGACCGACCGCCGTTTTCCCGGTGCCGGGGCCGCCCTGGACGCAGACCGTACCGCCCAGACCGGAGCGGACGATCTCGTCCTGCTCGGGCTGGATGGTGGCGACGATGTCCCGCATCGGGCCCACGCGCGGCCGTTCGATCTCCTCCTGGAGCAGCCGGCTGGTGCGCGGCGCCGCGTCCGGACCGGTGGGGCCGGTCAGCCGCTCGTCCTCGTACGCGGTCAGCTCACCGCCCGTGTAACCGAAGCGCCGCCGCAGGTCGACGCCGAGCGGGGCGGTGCGGGACGCCTGGTAGAAGGGCTGCGACACGGGCGCCCGCCAGTCCAGGACCATGGGCTCGCCCACCGCATCGTGCACATGGCGGCGGCCGATGTAGAAGTGGTGGCCCTCGTGGGCACCGCCGCCGTAGTCGAGCCGCCCGAAGAAGAGCGGGGTGTGCGCGAGATCCGCCAGCTCCCTGATCCGCTGTTCGGTACGGGCCTCCAGCGCCTGCTTGTTGACCCAGTTCGCCGTCACGTCCGCGATGTCGAGCGCCTCCACCTCCGCGCGCATCGTCCTCAGGGCCGAGCGCGAGGCGGCGAGATGGGCCTTCTCGCGGACGAGGGCGTCGTCACCGGCCGGAGCGGGGGACCCCGATCCGGCACCCGGCCCGGTCAGGGGTGCGGAGTCCGGTACGGAAGGGGGGACGGGCGCGGGCACGACAGGCCTCCACAGGGCTGCGGCGGACGCGGCGGAAGGCCGCGGACGGACGGGCAGACGGGCGTACGGGCACCGGGTCACGGGCGGAGGACGCCTGGTCGGGCCGGGTACGCGGGACACCGGCCGGTTTCCGTCCGGGCGGCGGCGCTCCTGGGGCGGAGGCGGGCAGACGCGGCAGTCTAGTGCGCGGCCCCGCGGACGGCGAACCCTTTCTCCGGGCCCGCGGCCCGAGGGGCGGCTCAGGGCCGGGTGCCCTCCTGGAGGAGGAGGGGGATCGACTGAAGTATGACGCGGGGGAGCTGGTTCTCCTCCGCAGGTGCTGTCCTTCCGAGGGGCCCCTTATGCCTGGAGTCGTAGGCGGGAGCCGGCCGGGTTCCAACGTGCGGCCGATGCGCTGACCTGGGGTGGAACCACATCATGGAACACATGACGACAACGACTCTCACCCCCTCGGTCCAGCTCCCCGGCCCCCGCGGCAAGGCGTCCGCCACGGCCGGTGCGCATGCCGCGCACCGCACCGGCGGCGCGTTCCACGCGGTGAAGGTGTTCGCCTCCGCGCTGTTCAGCGTCGCGGTCACGGGCGACTACGACGCGGAGGCGGCCGGGGTCCGCCGCCGCTGACGCCCGTCCGCAGCCGCAGCCGCAGCCCCCGGAGCCGTACCGCAGCACACGCCGCACGGAACCCGTCCCGCACCTCTCGCACCGGCGCCTCCCACACCCGGCACCCGGCACCCGGCGCCCATCGCACCGGCGCCTCTCGCACCTCTCGCACGGCCCTGCACCGGAACCGGGCCCGCACCGCGGCGGTTCCGCACCGCCCCTGGTACGTATCGCACCGCGCCGTACGGCCTACCGCTCGCCGCTCAGCAACTCGTCCGCGTCCACGATCCGGTACGCGTACCCCTGCTCGGCCAGGAACCGCTGCCGGTGCGCGGCGAAGTCCTGGTCGATCGTGTCGCGGGCGACGACCGAGTAGAAGCGGGCCTCGTGGCCGTCCGCCTTGGGCCGCAGCACCCGCCCCAGCCGCTGGGCCTCCTCCTGACGGGAGCCGAAGGTGCCCGATACCTGGATGGCGACGGTCGCCTCCGGCAGGTCGATGGAGAAGTTCGCCACCTTCGACACCACCAGTACCGAGATCTCGCCCTGCCGGAAGGCCTCGAAGAGCTTCTCGCGCTGGGCGTTCGACGTCTCGCCCTTGATGACGGGCGCGTCCAGATGCTCGCCCAGCTCGTCGAGCTGGTCGATGTACTGCCCGATGACCAGGGTCTGTTCCCCGCGGTGCTTGGCCACCAGCGCCTCCGTCACCTTCCGCTTGGTCGCGGTGGTGGCGCAGAAGCGGTACTTCTCCTCGGTCTCGGCGGTGGCGTAGGCGAGCCGTTCCGAGTCGGTCAGATTGACCCGTACCTCCACACAGTCCGCCGGGGCGATATAGCCCTGCGCTTCGATCTCCTTCCAGGGGGCGTCGAACCGCTTCGGCCCGATCAGCGAGAAGACGTCCGACTCCCGGCCGTCCTCCCGGACCAGCGTCGCGGTCAGCCCGAGCCGCCGCCGGGCCTGGAGATCGGCGGTGAACTTGAAGACGGGGGCGGGCAGCAGATGCACCTCGTCGTAGAGGATCAGCCCCCAGTCCCGGGAGTCGAACAGCTCCAGATGCGGGTAGATGCCCTTCCGCTTGGTCGTCAGCACCTGGTAGGTGGCGATGGTGACCGGACGGATCTCCTTCTTCGTCCCGCTGTACTCGCCGATCTCGTCCTCGGTCAGGGACGTCCGCTTCACCAGCTCGTGCTTCCACTGCCGGGCGGAGACCGTGTTGGTGACCAGGATCAGCGTGGTCGCCTTGGCGCGGGCCATCGCCCCGGCGCCGACGAGCGTCTTGCCCGCACCGCACGGCAGCACCACGACGCCCGACCCGCCGTGCCAGAAGCCTTCGACCGCCTGCTTCTGGTACGGCCGCAGCGCCCAGCCCGACTCGTCGAGGTCGATCGGGTGCGCCTCGCCGTCCACGTACCCGGCGAGGTCCTCGGCCGGCCAGCCCAGCTTCAGCAGGGTCTGTTTGATCTGGCCCCGCTCGGAGGGGTGCACGGCCACCGTGTCCGCGTCGATCCGCGCGCCCACCAGCGGCTGCACCTTCTTCGACCGCAGGATCTCCTCCAGCACCGGCCGGTCGGTGCTGGTGAGCACCAGCCCGTGCACGGGGTGCTTGCTGAGGGTCAGCCGCCCGTAGCGGGCCATGGTCTCGGCCACGTCCACCAGCAGCGCGTGCGGCACCGGATACCGGCTGTACTCGACGAGGGCGTCCACCACCTGCTCGGCATCGTGCCCGGCGGCGCGGGCGTTCCACAGCCCGAGCGGGGTGATCCGGTACGTGTGGATGTGCTCGGGCGCCCGCTCCAGCTCGGCGAAGGGCGCGATGGCACGACGGCAGGCGTCGGCCCGCTCGTGGTCGACCTCCAGCAGGAGAGTTTTATCGCTTTGTACGATCAGCGGCCCGTTCACCTGGCGTGCATCCCTTCCGGCAGACGGCTGCTCCCCGGATCCGGGCAGCCAAACTTCCAGTCTGCCGTATCGGCGGGCGGCGAGGGGGCTCAGCGGGCGGGCCGGGCCCGTCCCCGAGCGGGGACGGGCCCGGCCGCTCAGTCGTCCGCCAGTTCCGCGACGCCCGTGATCCGGTGCAGGGGGTAGGTGCGGACCTCGTCGGCGGTGTGGTCGTAGGCGGTGACGAAGCCGCCCTCGACCCGGACCGGGGCGATCACCCGCTGGCTGGCCGTGCCCTCCGCGTTGACATAGCCGATCCACACGGCGGAGCCGGTCATCACGGCGGCCTGGACCGTGGCCAGGGTTTCGGCGGCCGTGGTGCGCGGGAGGGCGCCGGGGGCGGCCGGAGTGCGGGTGCCTTCCGCGGCCGGGACGGGCTTCGTGGCGACCGTCGCGGCCAGATCGCCCGCCCGGATCGCCCGTACCGCCGCGCCCAGCAGGGTCGCGTCCGGCGACGGCGGGCCTTCGGGCTGCGGGGCCGGGGGAGTGCGGGGCGGGGTCCGGCGGGCGTGGGCGCGGGCGATCAGCACATCGCCCTCGGCGGATTCGGCGGCCGGGGCGTAGCCCATCGACCGCAGCCCGGCGAGCAGCGTCGACGGATCGGCGAGGGACGACACCACGGTCGGGGCGATCCGGCGGAGCCTGAGCCCTTCCGACCGGCGGTCGGCCGTGATCTCGTCGAGGAGTGCCTCGTCGTCGCAGCGGAGGTACGAGGAGGCTCCGCCGACCCGCAGATGCCCGTGGCGGCGGGCGACGTCGTCGACGAGATAGCTCAGCGGCTGCGGCACCGGGGTGCGGGAGTGCAGGGCGAGGAAGGAGTGGAGTTCGGCCGCGGTCCGTCCGGCGTCCAGGGCCCGCCGGACCGATCCGGGGGTGAAGCGGTACACGGTCGCCCCGCCCTTCGATTCGACGTCGGCGAGGACGGCGAGGGTTTCGGCGAGTTCCCGCTGGAGGGGGCCGGGGGCGACGGCGGTCAGATCGGCCTGGAGGAGTACGTGGTCGAGTGGTACGGGCAGCATCGGCGCGAGGGCGTCGGCGGCGGCCCGCAGCCGGCCGGTCCGGTCCGTCGCGGCGGCGGTATCCGTGCCGAGGAGGACGCGGCCGTGGGCGGAGAGCGCCCCGCGGCCGGTGATGCCCAGGGATTCGGCCTCGGTGAGGGCCCAGACGGCGAGCCGGCTCCGCAGATCGGTCGCCAGGGTCCCGGACGTACCGCCCGCCGCGGCGGCACCGTACGACCCCGTCGCCGGGGTGGCGCCGTACGAAGCGCCATCGGGCCCCCGCAGCGGGCGTTCCCAGTGCAGGCGGGCCAGCAGGCTCTCCGGGGTGGGTGCGGTCGCGGGCGGCAGTTCGCCCATGAGCGCGAGGACCCGGCGGCGTACCTCCGGCGCCGCGGACCGGTCGAGTCCGGGGCCCAGGGCGGAGAGCGCCCGGCCCTTGGCATCGAGGGAACCGACGAGCCCGGCGGTCCGGGTCGCGGTCAGCCAGGCGTCCGCGAGCCGGGCCCAGCGTTCGGCGGCGGGCAGCTCCAGCCAGGAGTCGTACGCGGGTGTCGGGGCGTACGCCTCGTCCGCCTCGCCGTCCGCGGCCAGCAGGCCCGCCGCGTACGCCAGCTCCAGCCAGAACGCGGCCGTCGGCTCGTCCGTGTCCAGCGCGACCGCAGCGCGCTTCAGATCGCGTACGGCCAGACCGCCCGCGCGCAGCACCGGCGGGCCGCCCTCGTGCCAGTCCAGGAGCAGGTCCTCGACGGTCGACAGCGCGGTCAGCGCCTGCGCCGCCGCGGCGCCGTCCACAACCTGTGGACGGGCGGCGAGCACCGAAGCGGCGGCCTCCAGCCGCGGCGGCTGCGGCTCGGGTACGCGATGGGTCCGGCCCGCCCGCAGATGCAGGGCCGCCTCGCGCGGCAGGACGACCGTGCGCGGTGAGGCGGGGAGCAGCAGCCCGCGGTCCCGCAGCCAGCGGACCGGTGGTGCCGGGTCGGCGGTGACCTCCCCGTACGGCGGCCCCCACACCAGCCGGTCCAGCACCGCCGAGGCCTCCGGCGGTGCCGTGTCCAGCAGGGCGGCCATCCGGTCGCGATCGGTGAACAGGGCGGTCAGCGATGCCACGGCGGACACCGGATCGTGCGTCGACGGCAGGCCCACCGCCGCGACGATCTCCTGGATCCGGCCCGGGGACATACCGGCCGTGGCCTCCGCGACGGTCGGGCCCAGACCGGTCGGGGAGGGCCGGGCGGGGGAGGGCGCCAGCAGTTCGCGCGCGGTACGCACCAGCCGCAGCCGGTCGTCCCCGCCCCACACCAGGGCCCGGGTCCGCAGTGCGGCGACCGCGCCCGGCAGCGCGGCGGCGACGACGTTCCCACCGCTGTCGTCACCACCGTTGTCGCCGGTCAGCAGGGTGAGCAGGGTGTCGTACGGCGCCGGATCGGGCGCCACCGCCAGGGCCTCGGCGGTCTGGAGGGCGAACCGGTCCAGCCGCTCCAGGGCCCTGACGACGGAGGCCCGGGTGCCCGCACGGGTGGCGAGCTGGGTGAGATCACCCGGTACCGGATTCAGCAGATCGGGGCGGGCCCGGAGCAGGGCGGCCAGCTCCTCGTCACCCCCGGCGCGCAACGCCTCGGCGAGCGTGCGCGGCACGCCGCGCGCCCGTTCCTCCCGGCCCGCGCCCTGAGGCTCGGTGCCGCTCGGTCCGTCCTGGTGCGCGCCGCGCGGTTCCTCGGGCTTCGTCCCCATCCGCCCCACGGTAGTCGCTGACGTCCCCCCGCCGCGCTACCGTCGTTGCCGGGATCGGAACCGGGGCCGTCCGGAGCGGTCCGGGTCCGGGGAGCGTGCGAGGGGAATCCGTCCGTGGGGATCGAGAGCGAACAGCTCGTCTACGACTATCTGAGCCGGGTCGGCGACCTCGCCCAGCAGCGCCAACTCTCCTCCGGGGAGCGGATGGAGCTGGTGGCTTCGGTGCGCGGGCGGATCGAACGGGAGCGGGCCAAGGCGCCGTCGGACAGCCCCGCGTCCGTTCGGCGGATCCTGGGCCGGCTGGGCACACCCGATGAACTCGTCGAGAAGGCGGGCGGGTCGCCGGAGCCCGCCGCCCCCCGCCCCGTACCGCTGGAATCCGCGGCTCCGGACCGGCTGCCGCTCCCCGCGCCACGGGTCAGGAAGCTGATCCCGCGCCCCCGCAAGGACCGCGCGGCCCCGGCGGTCCCCCCGCCGCCCGCGTCCCCGCCGGGCCTGCCGCCGCACCTCGCGGGCCTCGACGAACTGGGCTCGTCCCGGGGTTCGGGCCCCGACCTCGACGGTATCGGCGGCGACGGCGACTGGTGGACCGTGCAGCCGCGGCCGTACGGGGCGGGGGAGCGGGTCGGCGGATTCACCGGCGGCGTCGAGGTCCCCGAAATACTGCATCCGCCGCGCGACGACGAGGACGAACCCGGGGCCGGAAAGGACGCCGACGAGGAGCCGGGGGAGGAGTCCGCCCCGCCGCCCGGTCTGCTGCCGCGGCTGCTCGCCCGCCGCGCGAAGGACCCGGAGAAGGCGGCCGCCACGGCCGTCGCGGCCGGTCTCGGCAGCCCGCTCCTGCTGCTGGCCGCCCTGCTGCTGATCGGCGGCGCCGTCTTCGGCACCTGGATCGCGTTCGCGGCGGGCTGGCTGATCGCCTACGCCTCCCGCAAACTCGGCCCGTCCCATACCAAGGTCGCGGTCTTCGTCCTCCCCGGCGCGGCGGTGGCGGCGGGCTGCACCTGGCTGTGGGGCCGCTCCACGGGCCGCTGGGGCACCCCCCTCCCGGACGAGGCGATGCGCGACGCCTTCCTGGAGACGGGCCCCTGGGTGCTGCGGGGCGCGGCGGTGGCGTCCGCGCTGTATCTGATCTGGCGGGCGCGGCAGGTGTGAGGGGGGCCACCTGTGCGCACAGAGAAGCGTGTACGGGGCAATCATGGGCAGAATGGGGCCATGAACGCGCCCGCAGCCGAGCCCGGGAACGACCCGGTGGCCCCTCAGCCCGCCTTCACCGTCGGATTCGATCTCGATATGACGCTGATCGACTCACGGGCCGGGATCCGTGCGACGTACCGCAGGCTCGCCGAGGAGACCGGGGTGTGGATCGACGCCGATCTCGCCGTCACCCGGCTCGGACCGCCCCTGGAGCAGGAGCTGGCGCACTGGTTTCCCGATGATCGGATTCAGGCCATGGGCGACCGCTACCGCGAGATCTATCCGGAGTACGCGATCGGCCCCACCCGGGCCCTGCCCGGCGCCCGTGAAGCGGTGCGCGCCGTCCAGGAGTGCGGCGGCCGGGCGATCGTCGTCACCGCCAAGCACGAGCCCAACGCCAGGCTCCACCTCGACCGGCTCGGCATCACCCCGGACGCGGTGATCGGCTGGCTGTGGGCCGAAGGAAAGGCGGAGGCGCTGCGGGAGTACGGCGCCGGGGTGTACGTCGGTGATCACACCGGTGATGTCCGGGGAGCGCACACCGCCGGGGCGCTGGCCGTGAGCGTGCCCACCGGCCCCTGCGACGCCGCCGAACTGCGGGCCGCCGGAGCCGACGTGGTCCTCGACGACCTCACGGAATTCCCCGCCTGGCTGCGCCGGACCACGCCGTCCCTGACCGCGGGCGGATAGCGCCGCTCCGGCGCCGCTATCGCCTCGTCACGCCCTCCCGCCGTCCTGTCGTCATGCCTTGGGCACCGGCACGGCTTCCGTCACCGCCTCACCGCATCACTGCGTCACGGCTTTGGCCGTCCGCCGCTGGGCCGCGATCGAACGCAGCACCCCGGCGCCCGAGATCATGAATCCGACGCCCATCAGCATGCACACCGCATAGGCGATCGGCGGAAACGGATCCGTCCCCAGGAACAGCGGAGCGAACGTGATGAGAGTGGCGACCGCGCCGACGACGAAGACGATCGCGCCGGCCCGGACCAGTCCGTCGCCCGGCGCGGAAGGAGTAGCAGTCATCCGGCCAGGGTAGTTCCCTTCGGGGACGAACCGTTCGGCAACGTCTTGTCACCAGCCCCTGGACCATTAGCCTTGGGTGTGGTGCGGGTCGGAGGACCCGCCCGCACTGCTATCCGGACCGTTTTCACTGATTTCGTTAATCTTCTGAACTTTCTGACGTTTCTGAGTTTCTCCGGCGCATGAGCGCCCGATGAATCGCCCCGACGAGTACAAGGACGAGGACAGACGTGCCTACCGGCAAGGTCAAATGGTTCAACAGCGAGAAGGGCTTCGGCTTTCTCTCCCGCGACGACGGCGGCGACGTCTTCGTTCACTCGTCAGTGCTGCCCGACGGTGTCGATGTGCTCAAGCCGGGCCAGCGGGTGGAATTCGGCGTCGTCGCAGGTCAACGCGGTGACCAGGCGCTTTCCGTCGTGATCCTCGACCCCACGCCCTCGGTGGCCGCCGCCCAGCGCCGCAAGCCCGACGAGCTGGCGTCGATCGTCCAGGACCTGACCACCCTCCTGGAGAACGTCACCCAGCAGCTGGAGCGCGGCCGCTACCCGGAGAAGGCGCACGGCGCCAAGATCGCGGGCATGCTGCGGGCGGTGGCGGACCAGCTCGACGTCTGAGCCGCGCGGGGCGCGTCCCGGCCTTCCCGGTGCACGCGGCCGTACGGCGCAGGGCGCTCGCCCGTTCGGATGAGCCCGGCGCACAGGGCCGAGAGGCGGTGACAGAGCCTCTCGGCCTTTTCGCGCCCGTACGCCTCCGTGCGCCCCGGTCTCCGGGCCGTGCCGGGGCTGCCGGGCTGCCGACCGTACGGACTCGTACGGCTGCGGGGCGGCCCTGCCGTGCGGCCGTACGGCTACCCGGCCGCGGGGAAGTCCAGCGCACCCGGCGCGATCGGCGGTACGAGCCCCTCCGCCGCCGCGCGGGTCAGCAGCCCGCGTACCGCCGCATAGCCGTCCGGCCCCAGATCGGCCGTGAACTCGTTGACATAAAGCCCGATATGCCGGTCCGCGACCGACGGATCCATCTCCTGGGCGTGCTCCCGGACATAGGGGCGGGACGCCTCCGGATCGTCCCAGGCCATCCGTACCGACGCCCGCGCCGCATCCGCGAGCCGCCCCAGCGTCTCCGCGCCCAGCGACCGTTTGGCGACGATCGCGCCCAGCGGGATCGGCAGCCCGGTCGTCTCCTCCCAGTGTTCGCCCATATCGGCCAGCTTCACCAGCCCGTAGTCCTGGTAGGTGAACCGCGCCTCGTGGATCACCAGACCCGCGTCCACCGCACCGTCCCGGACCGCGGGCATGATCTCGTGGAACGGCAGCACCACGACCTCGCCCACTCCGCCCGGCACCCGGTCCGCCGCCCAGAGCCGGAACAGCAGATACGCCGTCGACCGCTCCGACGGCACCGCGACCGTGCGCCCCGCCAACTCCTCCGGCTTCGCCGTACCGCCGCCCGCGGTGTCGCGGGTGAGCACCAGAGGCCCGCAGCCCCGGCCCAGGGCCCCGCCGCAGGGCAGCAGCGCGTACTCGTCCAGCACCCATGGCAGCACCGCGTACGACACCTTCAGGACCGTGCCCTCGCCGCGTTCCGCCATACCGTTGGTGATGTCGATATCCGCGAAGGTGACATCCAGCGGCGGCGCGCCCGGGACCCGGCCGTGCGCCCAGGCGTCGAAGACGAAAGTGTCGTTCGGGCAGGGGGAGTACGCGATGTCCATCTCAGGTCTCCTTCGACGGCGACAGGGCCGGCCGCGGTACGGGCCGCTGCGGCTCGGGCCGCTCGAAGAGAGGGCGCAGCCTGCGGAAACCCTCCGTCAGCGCCGTCAGCGCGTCTCTGATCCGCCAGGCGTCCCGGTCCCGCGGACCCACCACGTTCGAGATCGCGCGGATCTCCAGCACCGGCAGCCCGTGCAGCTCCGCGGCCTCGGCGACCCCGAAGCCCTCCATCGCCTCGGCGCCCGCCCGCGGATGACGTCCGGTCAGCTCCGCGGTCCGGACGGCGGAACCGGTCACCGTGGACACCGTCAGCACCGGCGCGTACAGCGCGCCCGTCAGCTCCGCGGCGGCCTGCGCCAGCTCCGGCGGCGGGCGGTGCCCGGCCCGGCCGAAACCCAGCTCGTCGACGGCCAGCCAGCCGCCGTCGGGCAGCCCGGCACCCAGATCGGCGGCGACGATCGTCTCCGCGACGACAAGGGAGCCGATGGGGGCGTACGGGGCGAAACCGCCGCCGATGCCCGCGGAGACCACCAGGTCGTACGGGCCGCGCCGGTCCGGCCCGGCGGCCAGCGCCACGGCCGTACGCGCGGCGACCGCGGCCGGGCCCACCCCGCCGACCAGCACCTCCGCACCGCTGTCCGCCGCGCCGACGGCCTCCGCCTCCGGCGCGACCGCGGTCACGACCAGTACCCGCACCTCACCGGCCTCCGGTTCCGGCCGCCGTCACCGCGCGGCGCCCCGGCCTCAGCCCTGCTTCTTCAGCTGGAACTGCCAGACGCCGACGGGCTGCTGGTCCTTCACCTCGACGATCTGGAGACGCAGCTTGTCCTGGCCGCCCGGCGGGAAGAAGGCCCGGCTGTTGACGGACTGGTACGTCTTCTTGGACTCCTCCGCCTCGTTGGACAGCGAGCCCTCGACACCGAGCACCCAGCCGTTCTCGGCGATCGCCGGGTCCACGCCGATGCGCAGCGGCAGATCCGGATCGACCTCAAGGGTCTTACCGGTCTCCTTCATGCACGCGTCGTAGACGTCCTTGGCCAGCGGCTTGCCGTCGTTGTAGCAGGCTGCCTCCGTGTTGACCGACTCCGACCCGATCGTCAGGGTCGCGACCGGGGTCGGCTTTTCGCAGGCGGAGAGGGTCAGGAGCCCGGCGCCGACGATGGCGACGGCGGCGGTGGCCCGGCGGCGGGTCCCGGACAAGAACGCAACGGTCATGCCCGAAGGCTATCTGTCCCCGCCTTCCCGTCCACGCGGGGCCCCCTCCGGGGCGGGTCGCGGGCCTTCTCGGGACAGCCCTCAGGCCACGCGCGGGCGGCTGCCCGGATGGGGGCCGCGGCGGGACGCCGCCAGGAGGCCGCGGACCGACGCCGTCGCACCCGTCGTCACAATCGCCGCCGCCACCGCCATCCCCAGCACCCCGTTCAGCGGCAGCACGATCCCGATCGCGCCACCGACCACCCACGCCATCTGGAGCAGCGTCTCCGAACGGGCGAAGGCCGACGTCCGTACCGACTCCGGGACGTCCCGCTGGATCAGCGCGTCCAGGGACAGCTTCGCCAGCGCCTGGCAGAAGCCCGCCGTGGCGCCGAGGACCGCGACCACGCCCGCGCCGAAGAACACCGCCGCCAGCACCGCCGCGGTGATCACCAGACCCAGCACCGTCGCGATGATCACCTCAGGGCCGCGGGCTTTCAGCCATGCGCCCACCGCCGTACCCGCCGCATTGCCCACGCCCGCGGCGATCCCCACTGTCGCCAGCGAAACCGCCGCGCTCTGGCCCGCCAGCGGATGCTCCCGCAGCAGAAACGCCAGGAAGAAGATCAGGAACCCGGAGAGACAGCGCAGCGACGCATTCGCCTGGAGGCCGTGGATCACCGCCGGGCCGACCGACCGCAGACTCGGCCGCTTCCCGCCGTGGGTCAGCACCCGAACATTCGTCTCACCCTTCGCGGAGTCCACCTTGGGCGGCAGCCTCAGCGCCCAGAACGTCCCCAGCAGGAACAGCGCACACGCCCCGTACAGCGTCCACGCCGGACCGATCCGGTGCAGCCCCGCCCCGATCGGCGCCGCGATCCCGGTCGCGAGGAGCCCGGCGAGCGTCACCCGGGAATTCGCCTTCACCAGCGAGAACCCGGACGGCAGCAGCCGCGGTACGACCGCGCTGCGGACCACCCCGTACGCCTTGGACGCCACCAGCACCCCCAGCGCCGCCGGATACAGCTCCAGCGAGCCCGTCACCACCGCCGCCGACATCGACACCGCCAGCACCGCACGCGTCAGCATCGCCGTCGCCATCGCCGCCCGGCGGCCGTGCGGAATCCGGTCCAGCAGCGGACCGATCACCGGCGCCAGCAGCGCGAACGGCGCCAGAGTGATCGCCAGATAGAGCGTCACCCGGCCGCGCGCCTCGTCCGTCGGCACCGAGAAGAACACCGTCGACGCCAGCGCCACCGTGATCATCACATCGCCCGCGCCGTTGACCGCGTGCAGTTCGATCAGCCTGCCGAGGCCCGACTCGCCCGCCCCGTTCGCATGGGTCGCCCGGCGGATCGACCGCGCCGTACCCGTGAACGGCAGATGCAGCGCACGCGCCACCGCGCGGCACGCCCGGCCGAGCGACCCGAATGCCCTGCGCGCTGCGGAACCGTCCTCCGACGAACTGGCTGCGGCCACCACGCCATACTGCCTGAAGGCGGTCGCCGACGGCGGGTGATGCGCGGTTGTTAGCTCCCGGTTGGGGCGCGCAGGTGGGCGGGCGGCGGCGGAAGAGGTAGCGTGCGTAGCGCGCCACCGGCGAATGTTCTCGGCCGCGCGCCTCTTCGGCATCCCGCAGAATGGATGGCGGGAGGTGTGCCCGTGACGGACCGGTCCGGGCGCGGACGTCGATGCGGCCCCCTGGTCCGCTCCGCCCGCTGCTCGTGTCCGCCCTGCGCAACGGCCGGCGCACCCCGTGAGACGGCGTAGGAGAGAACGAGACCTGTGAGTGCTGCGACGACGAGAAGCCGTACCCCCGACCGTCTGTGCGCCGAGGCGGTGGAACTTGCCAGGGCGGCCGCCGAAGAGACCGCTGCCCCAGGGGTAGTGGGCGAGCACGTGTCCCTCGTCGCCGACGGGGACCGGGTCGTCACGCACTTCTTCGAATGCAAGGAGCCCGGCTACCGGGGCTGGCGCTGGGCCGTGACGGTCGCCCGCGCCTCCCGCGCGAAGGTCGTCACCCTCGACGAGAGCGTGCTGCTGCCCGGACCCGACGCCCTGCTGGCACCCGAATGGGTGCCCTGGAGCGAACGGCTGCGCCCCGGCGACCTCGGCCCCGGCGATCTGCTGCCCACCGAAGCCGACGATCTGCGGCTGGAGCCCGGCTACTCCGGTGAGGACGCCCCGCCGCCGAACTCCGTCCTCGCCGGGACCTCCCCCGACCTCGCCGAACGCGTCGAGGACGAGGACGCCGAGCTGACCGACCGGCGCCCCGCCGACACCTTCCCCAACGGGCGCGGCGCGATCGCCTCCCTCGCGGAGGAGCTGGGCATGCGGCGGGCCCGGGTCCTGTCGCGCTACGGGCTCCACACCGCGGCCGACCGCTGGGACGAGTCCTTCGGCGCGAAGACCCCGATGGCCCAGGCGGCCCCCGCGTCCTGTGTCTCCTGCGGGTTCCTGGTGCCGATCACGGGCTCCCTGTCCCAGGCGTTCGGGATCTGCGCGAACGAGTTCTCCCCGGCGGACGGGCGCGTCGTGTCCCTGTCGTACGGCTGCGGGGGCCACTCCGAGGCCGCGGTCATGCCGAAGCCTCCGCAGCCGGCGCCGCCGGTGCTGGACTCCGTCGCACCGGACGTGTTCTCGCTGCGCGACGAGGAGCCGGCGCCGGAGGACGCGGACCTGGGCCACGCCTAACGCCTCCCGCTGTGGGGCCTCGGGGGCGGGGCGCGCCGTTGGTGGCTTGTGCTGCATGTCCGGCCGCGGCCCGGTGGGTGGCTTCGCGCAGTTCCGCCCCCTATGCCTTCGGCAATGGGGGGACCCCCAGCGCCCCTTCTTGGGGCTGCCGCCCCTCCGGTGGTCGGGCCGGGTTACCCCGCGCCTACCCCACGGAGTGACGGGACTCGACCACCGGAGGGGATGTACCAAGCAGGGGCGGGGACACCATGAAGGGGCGCGGGGAACTGCGCGACAAGCCACTCGCCGGCCGCGGCCGGACACGCTACCGAAGCCACCAACGGCGCATCCCGCCCCCGCCCCGGGGCCCGGGGCCCGGCGCGGGAAACGGGACCCCGGGACCCCGGGACCCCGGGACCCCGGGACCCCGGGGCCCGAGGCCCGGCGCGGGAGGCGCCACGGTACCTTCGGCGCACCGACGACAGATGCGGAGTCACACCGTGAGCAGCGTGAGCGAAGCGGCGCCCGGCACCCCCGACCCCTTCGGCACCGCACGTCTGCGGCGCGGAGTCCTCGACGCCTGGGCCGCCGTGCCCGCGCGGTTCCGGGAGGACGCCAACGCGGAGGAGGACCTCGTCCTCGGCGGCTACCGCGACCGCCTCGTCGTCGAGCTGGCGCAGAACGCCGCCGACGCCGCGGCCCGCGCCCGCACCCCCGGCCGGCTCCGGCTGACACTCCGCGAGAACACGCTCGCCGCGGCCAACACGGGCGCCCCCCTGGACGCCGCCGGAGTCGAATCCCTCAGCACCCTCCGCGCCTCCGCCAAACGGGACGAGGCCCACGACAGCGGCACCGTCGGACGGTTCGGCGTCGGGTTCGCCGCGGTGCTCGCGGTCAGCGACGAGCCCGCCGTCCTCGGGCGGCACGGCGGTGTCCGCTGGTCCCTCGCGGAGGCCCGGGCGCTCGCGGAGGAGACGGCGGACCGGAATACCGCCCTCGCCGAAGAGCTGAAGCGCCGCGACGGTCACGTACCGACGCTCCGGCTGCCGCTGCCCGCCGAGGGCACCGCACCCGACGGCTACGACACCGTCGTCGTCCTCCCGCTCCGCGACGGCGCGGCCGCCGACCTCGTCGGGCAGCTCCTCCGTACCGTCGACGACGCCCTCCTCCTCACCCTCACCGGCCTCGCCGAGATCGTGATCGACACCCCGGACGGGGTACGGACCCTGACCCGCGCCGCCGACGGGCCGTACGTCCGCATCGAGGACACGGATCATTCAGGTGGCTCCGGGGACTCCGGACACGGCACCCGCCGCTGGCGGACCGTCAGCCACCACGGCGCCACCGACCCCGCACTCCTGAAAGACCGTCCGGTCGAGGAGCGGCTGCGCCCCTACTGGTCGGTGACCTGGGCCGTACCGGTGGACGGCGACGGCGCCCCCGTACGCCCGGCGACCGAACCCGTGGTGCACGCGCCGACGCCGACGGACGAGCCCCTCGGCGTACCCGCACTGCTCATCGCCTCCCTGCCGCTGGACACCGCCCGCCGCCACCCCGCGCCCGGACCGCTGACGGACTTCCTCGTCGAGCGGGCCGCGCAGGCGTACGCCGAACTGCTCGGCACCTGGGAGCCGGTGTCCACGGGCACGATCGACCTGGTGCCCGGCCCGCTCGGCAAGGGCGAGCTGGACGGTTCGCTGCGGGCGGAGATCCTGAAGCTGCTGCCGCGTACCGCGTTCCTGGAGCCCGCCGCGCCGCGCCCGGAAGCGCCGGAGGGCGAGGAGACGGGGCTGCCGGAGACCGACCGGCCGGGTGCGCTGCGGCCCGTGGAGGCCGAGGTGCTGGAGGGCGCGGGCGCCGACACCGTACGCGTACTGTCCGACGTCCTGCCCACCCTGCTGCCCGCTGGACTCGAACGGCGGGTGGAGCTGCGGACCGTCGGTGTGGCCCGGGTGCCGCTGACGGAGGCCATCGACCGGCTCGCGGGACTGGAGCGGGAGCCGGGCTGGTGGTGGCGGCTGTACGACAGCCTCGCGGGCGTCGACCCCGACCGGCTGACGGGTCTTCCGGTGCCGCTCTCCGACGGGCGTACCGTCATCGGACCCCGGCAGGTGCTCCTCCCCCTCCCGGACGCCGCCCCCGACACCCGGGACCGCCTCGCCCGTCTCGGGCTCAAGGTCGCCCACGCGGACGCCGCGCACCCGCTGCTGGAGAAGCTCGGCGCACTGCCCGCCTCCCCGCGCGCCGTACTGACCACCCCGCAGGTACGGGCCGCCGTCGCGGGCTCCCTGGAAGCGGGCGAGATCTGGGACGACAACGCGGCGGACGCCCTCGACGCCGACGAACTCGCCGACACCGTCCTCGCACTCGTCCGGGACGCGGAGCTGGAGCCCGGCGACGAACCCTGGCTGGGCGCCCTCGCCCTGCCCGACGAGGACGGCGAGACCGCCCCCGCGGGCGAGCTGGTGCTCCCCGGCAGCCCCTTCGCGGCCGTGATGCGGGAGGACGCGCTCGCCTGCGTCGACACCGAACTCGCCGACCGGTGGGGCGAGCAGCCCCTCGCCGCCTGCGGGGTGCTGGCGAACTTCACCCTGGTACGGGCCACGGACGTGGTCCTCGACCCGGACGAACTGGAGCCCCGCGACGGGGACTGGGCCGAACCGGACGACGCCGGTTTGCTGGACGCCGTCGACGTCTGGTGCGAGGACGTCCTCGACCGGCTGCCGGAGACCCCGGTCCCGCCGGTGGCCACCGAGATCGTGGCCGTACGCGATCTGGACCTGGTCGACGACGACTGCTGGCCGCAGGCCCTGGCGCTGCTCGCCCGGCCGCCGCTGCGGGACGCGCTCACCCAGCCGGTCCGGGTACTGCTGCCCGACGGGACGACCGAGACCGTACGGCCCTACACCGCCTGGTGGCTCCGCGACCATCCGGTGCTCGACGGCCGGCGCCCGGCGGGACTGCGCGCCGCGGGCGGCGACCCCCTGCTGGCCGGGCTGTACGAGGCGGTCGACGCGACCGGCTTCGACGATGCGCAGGTGCTGCGCGCCCTCGGGGTACGGACCTCGGTCGCGGCCCTCGTCGACGAGCCCGGCGGTGGCGCGGAACTCCTGGGCCGGCTGGCCGACCCGGACCTCCCGGTGCGCGCGGCACAGCTCCACGGCCTGTACTCCGCGCTGGCCGATCTGGACCCCGAGCAGGTGACGCTCCCGGACGAGCTGCGGGCGGTCGTCGACGGCGAGGTGCGGGTCGTGGACGCGGCGGACGCGGTCGTCGCGGACGTACCGGACCTGATCCCGCTGACCGGCGGACTGCCGCTGCTCCCGGTGCGCCCGGAGCGCGCCGCGGAGCTGGCGGAACTGTTCCAGGTACGGCGGCTCAGCGAGACGCTGTCCGCCGAGGTGACGACGGAAGGCGAGGAGCACGACGTACCGGAGGCGGTACGGGTGCTGCTGGGCCCGGCGACACCGCGGACGTACGTCGAGCACGAGGAGCTGGTCGCGGGCGGTGTGGAACTGGACTGGCGGCGTACGCCGGACGGGGTGATCCACGCGGCGACACTGGAGGGCGTGGCGGCGGGCCTGGCGTGGGCGGCGGGCCAGTGGCCGCGCCGCTTCGAGGTTGCGGCGCTGCTGGAGGACTCGTCCCGCACGGAGGAACTGGCCCGCGACCGCTGGTTCGACGGAGCGGCGCCTCCCGCTTGAGGGGGCGGGGGCGGGGCGCGCCGTTGGTGGCTTCGGTTGCGTGTCCGGCCGCAGGCCGTGGGTGGCTGGTCGCGCAGTTCCTCGCGCCCCCTCACGGCCCCTTCGCCCTTGGTCTGCGCAGGGCCTTTCAGGGAGCTGCCCGCACCCTGCGGGCAACGGCTCCTCCCCCGGGGCCCGGGGCCCGGCGGCCTCGGGCCATAGGGGAGACGGGAACCCCCGGGAAACCCCCCGAGCCACGCGCACGTGTGTTTGGTGGGTGACGGTGGGTTGGAACCCGCGCTCCGGCGTGATGGGGTGGCCGGGTGACCGCTCTCGCCTCAGCCGCCGCGGCTGCCGAGGAGTACGCCGCGCTGCTCAACAGGGTCCGCAGGGACCGCCGGGTGCTCGGGCTCGTTCTCACCGGGTCGCGGACCCGGGAGGAGTTGGCGACCGCGCACTCGGGCTATGACGTGTATCTCGTGGTCGAGGATGCCGCGCGAAGCGACACGCTGCCCGCCGCGCTGATCCGGCCGGACGTTCTGATCAATGTGATGGTGCTGCCGCTGGCGGAGTTCCGGGTGCATGCGCTGCCGGGCTCCGGGACCGAGTGGAACCGGTACGCGTTCGCGCATGCCAGGGTCGAGATGGACACGGCCGACGGGCTGATCGGTGATCTCGTCGCCGCGAAGGGGACCCTCGGACCGGACGAGAGCACCGCCCTCGCGCCGGAGCAGCTCGACGCCTTCCTCAGCAGTGCCTACCGCTCCCTGAAAGGGGACCGGGACGGCCAGCCGCTGGCGGCCGGGCTGGACGCGGCCGAGGCCGTGCCGTACTTCCTCAGCTATGTTTTCGCGGCCCATAACCGGGTGCGGCCCTACAACAAATACCTGGCCTGGGAGCTGCGGCACCATCCGCTCAGCCGCCCGGAGTGGTCGGCGGAGCGGCTGCTGCCGCTGCTGGGCGAGGTGCTGGGCCCGCAGGGTCCGGCGGCGATACGGCGGCTGGTCACCGGAGTCGAACCGCATGCCCGGGCCTGGGGCCACGGGCCGGTGTTCGACGCGTGGGGCGACGATCTGCCCCTGCTGCGGGGCGGGTGGGTCGGGGAGGCGTAGCCGCGGGGACCGGGCCCGCGCCCGACCGCTGGACGCGGGCCCGCCCCGGCTCCCCGGCCCGCACCGCCCCACCCCGGCCCGGCCCCCGCCCCGGTCCGCCCGGCCCGCAACAGAAGCCGCCCCCGGGCCCCGGCCCTACGCCGGCACTCTGCGGTCCACCACCCGCCAGGCCACCTCCAGCAGCAGCCCCGCGGCGGCCGCGATGCCCACCGCCGTCCACGGCATGGCCGTTCCCACCAGCCTCAGCGCGAAGAACTCCTGTAGCCACGGCACCACCAGCACGATCAGGAACCCCAGCCCCATCGTGGCGACCAGCGCGATCCGCCACCAGGTGTACGGGCGGGCGACGATCGCCAGCACCCAGAGCGCGACGAGGAACAGCGTGAGCGTTGCCGCGCTGGTCTCCGCGTCCAGCGCGTCCGTACCGCTGTAGTAGGAGCGGGCCAGGAGGTAGGTGGTGAAGGTGGCTGCCGCCGCGATGATCCCGGAGGGGATCGCGTACCGCATCACGCGCCGGACGAAGTGCGGCTGCGCCCGCTCCTTGTTGGGCGCCAGGGCCAGGAAGAAGGCGGGAACGCCGATGGTGAGGGTGGCGAGCAGGGTGAGATGGCGGGGGAGGAAGGGGTACTCCACCTGGCTGATGACGACCAGGATCGCCAGCAGCACCGAGTAGACCGTTTTGGTGAGGAAGAGGGTCGCGACGCGGGTGATGTTGCCGATGACGCGGCGGCCCTCGGCGACCACCGACGGCAGGGTCGAGAAGCTGTTGTTCAGCAGCACGATCTGGGCGACCGCGCGGGTCGCCTCGGAGCCGGATCCCATGGAGACGCCGATGTCCGCGTCCTTGAGGGCGAGGACGTCGTTGACTCCGTCGCCGGTCATGGCGACCGTATGCCCCCGGGACTGGAGGGCGCCGACCATATCGCGCTTCTGCTGCGGGCTGACCCGGCCGAAGACGGCGCCCGACTCCAGCGCCTCGGCCATGGCGTTGCGCTCGGTCGGCAGGGTGCGGGCGTCCACCGTGTGCTCGGCGCCGGGCAGGCCCAGTTTGGCGGCGACCGCGCCGACGGAGACCGCGTTGTCGCCGGAGATCACCTTGGCCGTGACGTCCTGGTCGGCGAAGTAGGCGAGGGTGTCGGAAGCATCGGGCCGGAGCCGCTGTTCGAGGACGACGAGCGCGGTGGCGCGGGCTCCCGCCGGGTCCTCCAGGGAGCCGGCACGGGCGAGCAGCAGCACCCGCAGCCCCTGCTCGTTGAGCTGGTCGATCTCGCCGAGGACGGGGTCACCGGGGGTGAGGAGCACATCGGGCGCACCCAGCAGCCAGGCGGAACCGTCCGCGCCCCCCGAGCTTCCCGGACCGTCCGCGCCCCCCGGACCGCCCGGTCCGCTCAAGCCTCCCGGTCCGCTCGGCCCCTCGGAACCCGGCCCGCCGGACCCGTCCGGTCCACCGGACCCACCGGACCCGTCCGGTCCACCGGACCCACCGGACCCGTCCGGTCCACCCGGCCCTTCTGCGCCTTCCGCGCCTACCGGCCCTTCCGCGAACCGCGCTCCGCTGTACTTGCGTGCCGAGGAGAAGGGCAGCGCGTCGAGGATCCGCCACCCCGGAGCATCCGGGTACGCCTCCGCGATGGCCTTCTGGGAGGCGTTGGGCCGGGGGTCGGCCGTGCCGATCGCGCCCAGCACCCGGGCCACGTAAGCGGGGTCCGCTCCGCCCAGCGGGCGTACCTCCGCGACGTCCATACCGCCCTCCGTCAGTGTGCCCGTCTTGTCGAGGCAGACGACGTCGACCCGGGCGAGGCCCTCGATGGCGGGCAGCTCCTGCACCAGGCACTGTTTGCGGCCCAGCCGGATGACCCCGATGGCGAAGGCGACGGAGGTCAGCAGCACCAGCCCCTCGGGGATCATCGGCACGATGCCGCCGACGGTCCGGGCGATGGAGTCCTTGAGATCGGCGTTCTTGACGACGAGCTGGCTGATGATCAGCCCGATCGCGGTGGGGACCATCATCCAGGTGACGTACTTGAGGATGGTGCTGATGCCGCTGCGCAGCTCGGAGTGGACCAGGGTGAAGCGGGACGCCTCCTCGGCGAGCTGAGCGGCGTACGCCTCCCGGCCCACCTTGGTCGCGGTGAACGCGCCGCCGCCCGCGACCACGAAGCTCCCGGACATCACGGGGTCGCCGGGGCGTTTGAGCACGGGGTCGGCCTCGCCGGTGAGCAGCGACTCGTCGATCTCCAGGCTGTCGGCCTCGACGACCTTGCCGTCCACGACGACCTTGTCCCCGGGGCCGAGTTCGACGAGGTCCCCGAGGACGATCTCGGAGGTGGAGATCTCGGCCGGTTTGCCGTCGCGGCGTACGGTCGGCTTCGCTTCTCCGATCACGGCGAGCCCGTCGAGTGTCTTCTTGGCCCGCAGCTCCTGGATGATGCCGATGCCGGTGTTGGCGATGATGACGAAGCCGAAGAGGCTGTCCTGGATGGGCGCGACGATCAGCATGATCGCCCAGAGCACACCGATGATCGCGTTGAACCGGGTGAAGACATTGCCCCGGATGATGTCGGCGGTGGAGCGGGAGGACCGGACCGGGACGTCGTTGACCTCGCCGCGCGCGATGCGCTCCGCGACCTGAGCGGAGCTGAGCCCGGCGGCGGGCGCGGGTGCGGGTGGCCGCACGGGATGCACGGGGTCGAGTTCGGATCCGGCGTCGATGGCCGGGTGGTCGGCGGGCCGCCGGTCGCCTGTGCCGTCTCTGCCGCTGGGGCGGCTGGGGCGGCTGGGGCCGTGGTCGTGGTCGTGGTCGGGTCCGTGCTCGTCCGGTTCGATCCTCGCCGACTGGGTCATGGTTCGTACGGTACGGCCGTGGGCGCGGGCCCGCCTCCCGCTGTGGATAACCCCGTTCGCGGGTGTCGCGCCCGTCGGCGGAACCTTCGCCCCACAGCCTCTACGGCACCGTCCGGACGGCTACGGCGTCCGCTTGCCGGGAGCCGCCGGGAGCCGCCGGGAGCCGCCGGGAGCCGCCGGGAGCCGCCGGGCCGCTCGGACACACGGACCCCGAAGCCCCCGCCCCCGCGGCTACGCGTCTTCGCGCGGAGCCTCGTCCTGCGCGTCCGCCGCCGCCCGCTTCAGTGCGGCATCGCGCCTGCGGACGTACCAGATGCCGATCAGCCCGAGCCCGCCACCGGCCAGGCAGGTCCAGACCCACCACATCAGATCGCGGTCGGCGAACCAGCTGTAGAAGGGGATCTGCACCAGGAAGAGGACGAACCAGATGATCGTGCCGCCGGTGATGGTGGCGACGACGGGCCCCTCCAGGGGCTCCGGTGCCTCGTGCCTGGGTGTCCACTTCGCCATGCGATCAGTGTAGGTGCGCCCTCCGGACGCCCTGCCCGGCCCCGCCCGGCCCCGAGCAGCCCCTGTGGCCGCCCCCGCGGGAACCCCGAGCCGCCTCGCGGCACACGCGGTCTACGCGCGGAGATAGCGCTATCGCCCTTATATGTTCATACTGAAACGGTTTGCTTCTGGCCGGTTCTCTTCGTATGAATCTCCAAAAGCAGTCAGGCTGAAGATCCGCACCGGAGTGAATTCCCCGATTCGCCCTGGTTCCCTGGTTCCCCCGATTCCGCTTGTTGAGGACCGCATGACCCCCTCGGCTCCCGCCGCCACCCCCGGAACCCCCGGCACCCCGCCGAAGGGGCCCGTCAGCGGCCTCGACCGGTACTTCCGCATCTCCGAGCGCGGTTCGTCCGTGCCCCGCGAGATCCGCGGAGGGTTCGCCACCTTCTTCGCGATGGCCTACATCATCGTGCTTAACCCGATCATCCTGGGCAGCGCGAAGGACATGTACGGCCATCAGCTCGAGGGCGGCCAGCTCGTCACCGCCACCGTGCTGACCGCGGCCTTCTCCACCCTTCTCATGGGTGTGATCGGCAATGTCCCGATCGCGCTTGCCGCCGGTCTCGGCGTGAACACGGTCGTCGCGCTCCAGCTCGCGCCCAAGATGTCGTGGGCCGACGCGATGGGCATGGTCGTCCTGGCCGGCTTCGTGGTGATGCTGCTGGTCGCGACCGGACTGCGGGAACGGGTGATGAGCGCCGTGCCGCGCAGTCTGCGCAAGGGCATCGCGATCGGTATCGGCCTGTTCATCATGCTGATCGGCCTGGTGGACGCGGGCTTCGTCTCCCGGATCCCGGACGCCGCCATGACGACCGTCCCGCTGACCCTGGGCACCGGCGGCCACCTCGACGGCTGGCCGGTCCTGGTCTTCGTCCTCGGCGCGCTGCTGACCCTGGTGCTGATCATCCGCAAGGTGCCGGGCGCGATCCTGATCTCCATCGTCGTGATGACGATCGTCGCCATGGTCATCGAGGCGGTGGCCAAGGTCCCGAGCTGGGGTCTGACCACCCCGAAGTGGCCCGGCAGCCCGGTCTCCACCCCCGACTTCGGCCTGGTCGGGGAGGTCAGCCTGTTCGGCGGTTTCGAGAAGGTCGGACTGCTCACCGGCACCCTGTTCGTCTTCACGGTGCTGCTGTCCTGCTTCTTCGACGCCATGGGCACGATCCTCGGCGTCGGTGACGAGGCCAAGCTCCTCGACAAGGACGGCAATCTGCCGGGTATCAACAAGGTCCTGTTCGTCGACGGCATCGCGGTCGCCGCCGGTGGCGCGACGTCGTCCTCGGCCACGACCTGTTTCGTGGAGTCCACGGCGGGCGTCGGCGAGGGCGCCCGTACGGGCCTGGCGTCGGTGGTCACCGGCGGTCTGTTCACGCTGGCGCTGTTCTTCACCCCGCTGGCGACGATGGTCCCCTCCCAGGCGGCCACCCCCGCCCTCCTCGCGGTCGGCTTCCTGATCCTGGCGGGCTCCATCCGGGACATCGACTGGAGCGACTTCACGGTCTCCGTCCCCGCGTTCCTGGCCATGGTGATGATGCCCTTCACCTACTCCATCACCAACGGCATCGGCATCGGCTTCATCGCCTTCAGCGTCCTGCGCCTGGCGTCGGGCCGCGGCCGTGAGGTGCCGATCGCGATGTACGTGGTGTCGGCGGTCTTCGTCTTCTACTACGCGATGCCGGCACTGGGCCTGGCGAAGTAGCGACGAGCACGAACAGAACGGCAGGGTCGCCCGGACCGTCCGGGGCGGCCCTGCCGTCTGCGTACCCCCTGGGCCGCCCGGGTGCGGGTACGGGCCCGGCTCAGGTGTCGCCGCCGGCCACGATCTGTCCAGCGCTTTGCGCCCACAGTTCCTCGAAGTGCCGGGAGAGCGTCGCCCCCGGCTCGCGGTCCCGTGGCAGCTCCAGATAGCCGCGGTCCTCCAGCTGATCGGGCTGGGCGGGGGAGAGCGTGCCGACGAAGCCTTGCAGGACCGTGCCGTCCATGCGGGCGAAGTGCATGTTCGGGGTGATGACATAGCCGCGGTACTCGAAGTTGCGGCGGACCCGGACCGGCCAGCCCGACACTACGGTCCGGATCCGCTCCTCCGATTCGGCCAGCTGGCGCCGCAGAGTGTCCGGCGGTACCTGCGGCCAGGGCAGGACCAGCGACGCCTGTTCGAGGACGCTGTCGCTGGAGGCCGAGGAGATCGCCAGGATGCGGATGTGGACCCCGCGCTTCGCGGCCCGCTCCATGGACTGGAGCAGGTCGACGGCGGAGACCTGGAGATTGCGGTACATGAGGAAGTCGGCGTTGTTCTCGGCGTCGTTGACGACCCGGTTGTAGAAGGGCGGCGTGTAGTAGCCGCGCTCCACCAGCCGGACCATCCGTTGCTCTCCGGCAGCAGCCCCGCGCAGGCGGTTCATCGAGTCCAAGGCCCGGCTGATCCCTTCTATTCGGCCGCACATCCGCACCAGTTCCTCGGCGAGGTTGCGGGCGTCCTGCTCGCCCTGCCGGAGGAATCCGGCAGCCGATCTGAGGTGGTCGGCCAGCGACTCCGTGCCGTACAGCCTGCGGAGCAGAGCCCGTTCCTCCGTCTGGGCGCGATGCACCGACTGCACCTTCACCAGCGTGACGACGGTGATGGTGAAGCCGACCGCGCCGAGTATCGTATTGCCGATTTCTAACCAGGACATGCACCTTCTCCTGTGCTGTCTGAGGTCGTCGGGGACCAAGGGGCCGGGTCCTCGGAGCGGTCAGCCCCGCAGCACGTCGATCGTCTGCCGGACCGCGCTCTCCTGCATGGCGGCCAGCGACTCCGCGGTGACTCCCGCGGTGTGCGGGCTCAGCAGCGCGGAGCCGCCCAGGGCCGTGGCCGTGCCGTCGGCGGCGAGTCCGAAGTCGTCGACGGCGAAACGCAGATCGGGACGGGCGGCGACGGTGTCCGGGAGGGCCGCGAGGTCGAAGATCTCCTTGCGGGCCGTGTTGACGACCAAGGCCCCCGGCGGGA
This sequence comes from Streptomyces sp. NPDC094448, assembly GCF_044763775.1. Taxonomy (NCBI): domain Bacteria; kingdom Bacillati; phylum Actinomycetota; class Actinomycetes; order Kitasatosporales; family Streptomycetaceae; genus Streptomyces; species Streptomyces sp. NPDC094448. The sequence continues at coordinate 235,423 of NZ_JBIWGU010000005.1, forward strand.
GCAGCCCGAGCAGCCGGGGGCCGACGAGTCCGCGGGTGCCCTCGGCCAGGGGGAGGTGGATGCTCAGAACGTCGCTGCGGCGGAACACCTCCTCCAGCGGAGCCGTCGGCAGATCGGGATGGTCGCCGGGGGTACGGGTCCACACCAGGGGCTCCATGCCGAAGGCCCGCAGCAGGGGCAGCAGCGCCCGGGCCGTCGCCCCGGCGCCCAGCACACCCGCGCGCCGCCCGCGCAGTTCGACCGGAGGCTCGGGCATCCCGGCCCGGTCCTCACCGGTCAGGGCCGCCTGGTGCCCGGGCAGCGTGCGCTTGGCGAGGGCCAGGACCATCATCATGGTGTGCTCGGCCACGGAGACCGCGTTCGCGCCGGGCGTGGTCACCACCCGGACTCCGCGCTCCCGCAGCGCGGTCAGGTCCAGATGATCGGTCCCGGTGCCCACCGAGCCCAGCACCCGCAGCCCCGGGAGCGCATCGAGGACCCCGGCGCTTATGCGCTCCTTGACGCCCACGACGGCCGCGGACACCCCGGGGCCGAGGGCGGTCAGTTCGGTGATCGCCCGGTCCCGCCGGCTCGCCACCCGGACCTCGGCGAACGCGTCGCGGAGCAGCCCGAACGCCCCGGTGTTGCCGGGGAGGTCGGGCAGGGCGACGAAGACCGTGCCCGGAATCGTTCCGGATGTGCCGACGGCCGTCATAGTGATCCCCCGGATACGGAACGTGGCGGTGGCAGGCGTAACTCTGCTATGGCGGACCACTCTCCGTCCACCCCGTCGTATCGCCCCTTGGGGCGGTCGCCCGCGCGAGACGCCGGTCCAGCTCGCCGTCCAGTTCCTGTATCTCCGCCGGAGACAGGCGGTTGCCGCTCCGCGCGGTCGGTTTTGCCGGTTCGGCACGCCCGGCCGGGAGCGGCAGAGTCCCCGCGAGGCGGATCAGATAGGCGCGCAGCGACAGCCCCTCGGTCGCGGCCGCCGCGGTGAGCCGGTCCGCTGCTTCTCCGGGGATACGGATGTTTGCCTCAGGCACTGTCCTGCCCTTCTCCTGCCCGCGCCCCAAGGTAGGCGCCTGTGGTCGCTCCCGGGCCGCTTTTGCCGCATTGAGGTGCTGTCCGGGCCGTCGCCCCCCGCCGGTCCGTGCGGAGCGGATGTGCTAGGGTTCCTTGGCTGTAGTTGTAGCAACCATGAACCCGTGCGCCTGGCAGATAATGCGAGATCCACATCTTCCTCAGGCGCTTCGCTTGTCTCCGGCAGCTCCGGACGGGGCCTTGGCCTCTTGAGTCCGATCACCGGACGCGTATTCCGCTCAACGGGGTCCGCACCGTCGTGGTGCGGACCCCGTTCCGCGTTGTGCCGGGACATCGTGCCCAGGAAGCAGGAAGGCGGACACCGCATGTCCCGCAGGCCCCAGAAGTCGAATCGTCGTGCCCCTTCGGGCCCGCCCGCCGTGGCGGCGCCCAAGGATTTCAAGCTGCCCGAGTCGGTGACGCCGCCGTTGCCGGCCGTCGACGACTTCGCCGCTCTCGATATGCCCGAGGCGCTCCTCAAGACGCTCGCCGCGCAGGGCGTCACCTCGCCCTTCCCCATTCAGGGCGCCACCCTGCCCAATTCGCTGGCCGGGCGTGACCTGCTGGGCCGGGGGCGGACCGGCTCCGGGAAGACCCTGGCGTTCGGTCTTGCGCTGCTCGCCCGTACGGCCGGGCTGCGCGCCGAGCCCAAGGCGCCCCTCGCGCTGGTCCTGGTCCCCACCCGGGAGCTGGCCCAGCAGGTGACGGACGCCCTCACGCCGTACGCGACGTCCGTGAACCTCCGGCTGGCGACCGTCGTCGGCGGGCTGTCCGTCAACAAGCAGGCCGGTACGCTGCGGCGCGGCGCCGAGGTCGTCGTGGCGACCCCCGGCCGCCTCAACGACCTCGTCGAGCGCGGTGACTGCGTCCTCGGCGATGTCCGGATCACGGTCCTCGACGAGGCCGACCAGATGACCGACATGGGCTTCCTGCCGCAGATCACCAAGCTGATCCGGAAGGTGCGGACGGACGGGCAGCGGATGCTGTTCTCGGCCACCCTGGACCGGAACATCGACAAGCTGGTGCAGCAGTTCCTCACCGACCCCGTCGTGCATTCGGTGGACCCGTCGGCGGGCGCCGTGACCACCATGGAGCACCACGTCCTCCACCTCCAGGACGAGACCGACAAGAAGGCCGTCACCGCCCGGATCGCGGCCCGTGACGGCCGGGTGATCCTCTTCATCGACACCAAGCGGGCCGCCGACCGGCTCACCAAGCGGCTGCTGTCCGTCGGTGTCCGCGCGTCCGCGCTGCACGGCGGCCGCTCCCAGCCGCAGCGCACCCGCACCCTGGACCAGTTCAAGAACGGCCAGGTCACCGCGCTCGTGGCGACGAACGTCGCGGCCCGCGGCATTCATATCGACGATCTCGACCTGGTCGTGAACGTCGATCCGCCCACCGACCACAAGGACTACCTCCACCGCGGCGGGCGCACCGCGCGGGCCGGTGGCTCCGGCCGGGTGGTCACGCTGGTGCTGCCCGAGCAGAAGCGCGAGTTCACCCGGCTCATGTCGCACGCGGGCATCCGCCCCCGTACGGCCGCCGTCACCTCCACCGACGCCGAACTGGCCAACGTCACCGGTGCCAGGGAGCCCTCGGGTGTCGCGGTGACCATAGAGGTGCCCCTGCCCACGCAGCCGAAGGCGGCCCGTCGGGGCCGTCAGGGCGGCGGTGGCGAGTCCGGCGAGCGTTCGCGGCGCCGGCGCCCGCAGGGTGCCGCCGGGGGCGAGGGCGACGGTTCCGGCCGGTCCTCGCGCGGTTCCGGTGCGTCCTCCGCCGCGGGCGGCCGCGGTGGCCGTGGTTCCGGTACGGCTTCCGGTTCCGGCCGGTCGGGTACGGCTTCGGGGGCGGGCGGTCGCGGTGGCCGCGGTTCCGGTTCCGGAGCGGCTTCCACTTCCGCTTCCGGTTCCGGTTCCGGTTCCGGACGGTCCTCGCGCGGTTCCGGTACGGCTCCGGGCGCCCCGTCCGCCCGTGGCGGCGAGCGCCGCCGCGGCGGTGGCGGACGCCGCGGAACCGCGGGCTGACGGCCCCGGCGGCGCAGGGGAGGGGTTCAGGCCCGCCCGTAGAACTCCTCCGTCTCCTCCACCGCCACCTTGAACCGCTCGTCGAAGTCATCGCGAATGAGCGTCCGGACGACATAGTCCTGGACGCTCATTCCGCGTTTGGCCGCGTGCCCGCGGATGCGTTCCAGCAGGTCCGCGTCTATGCGCAGGCTCAGGACAGCTGATTTCCCACCGTTCATGCCGCCAGGGTTGCCCCACGGCCGCCGCCCCGGCGTCACTTTTCACGCGCTGATCACTCGTACGGGTGATGAGGGCTTGCCCCGCACCACCGCAAGTGCCTCTGCCGCCCGACTGGTATTTAGACAGAGTAATGAGTTATGCTAACAAACATGTCAGACCTGTCCCATGGTGACACCGGGGCCCCGCACGGCGGCGACGCCGACCAGGCCGCGGTGAACGCGCTGCGCTCGGCCGTGATGCGGCTGGGCCGACGGCTCAAGCACCAGCGAGTCGACGAGTCGCTGAGCCCCACCGAGATGTCGGTGCTCGGCACCCTCGCCCGCTGCGGCTCGGCCACCCCCGGGGAGCTGGCGCGGCGGGAGCACGTACAGCCGCCGTCCATGACCCGGATCGTCGCGCTGCTGGAGGCCAAGGGACTGGTCCGGCTGGAGCCGCACCCCGACGACCGGAGGCAGAAGGTCGTCAGCCAGACCGAGCAGGCCGAGGCCATGCTCGAAGAGAGCCGCAGCAAGCGGAACGCCTGGCTGACGGAGCTTGCCGAGGGTCTCGACGAAGACGAGTGGCAGAAGCTGCGCGCGGCCGCCCCCGTCCTGGAGAAGCTCGCCCACCTGTAACCGAGGCCGAGGAGGCGAACCCTTTTGAGTACGGGACCCGGAGCAGACTCCGCACCCGCACCCGCTCCTACCACCATGTTCAGCTCGCTGAAGATCCGGAACTACCGGCTCTACGCGATCGGCCAGGTCGTCTCCAACACCGGTACCTGGATGCAGCGCATCGCCCAGGACTGGCTGGTGCTCACCCTCACCGGCTCGGCGTCCGCCGTCGGCATCACGGTCGCGCTCCAGTTCCTCCCGATGCTCCTCTTCGGTCTGTACGGCGGAGTCCTCGCCGACCGGCTGCCGAAGCGGGCGCTGCTGCTGTTCACCCAGTCCGCGATGGCCGCGACCGGCCTCGGGCTCGCCGTCCTCACCCTCACCGGACAGGTCCAGGTCTGGCACGTCTATCTGACCGCGTTCCTGCTCGGCCTCGTCACCGTCGTCGACAATCCGGCCCGGCAGACCTTCGTCAACGAGATGGTCGGTCCTGACCAGCTCGCCAACGCGGTCAGCCTCAACGGCGCCAACTTCCAGTCCGCCCGGCTCGTCGGCCCCGCCGTCGCCGGTGTGCTGATCACCGCCGTCGGCACCGGCTACGCCTTCCTCTTCAACGGCCTGTCCTTCCTCGCCACCATCGCCAGCCTGCTGCTGATGCGCACCTCCGAACTGCACCCGTCCCACCGCACCCCGCGGGCGAAGGGGCAGTTGCGGGAGGGCCTGCGCTATGTCTCCTCCCACCCCGAACTGATCTGGCCGATCGTGCTCGTCGGCTTCATCGGCACCTTCGGCTTCAACTTCCCGATCTGGCTCACCGCGTTCGTCCACGACGTGTACGACTCCGGCGCCGAGACGTACGGCCTGCTCAACACCCTGATGGCGGTCGGCTCCCTGGTGGGCGCGCTGCTCGCGGCCCGCCGCGGGGTGTCGAAGCTGTCCATACTCGTGGGCGCCGCGGTCCTCTTCGGCGCCCTGGAAGTCGTCGCCGCGTTCGCCCCGTCGTTCTGGCTGTTCGCGGTGCTCCTCGTCCCCATCGGCATGTTCGGCCTCACGGTGAACGTGACGGCCAACTCCAGCATCCAGATGGCCACCGACCCCGCCGTCCGCGGCCGGGTGATGAGCCTGTTCATGATGGTCTTCGTCGGCGGTACGCCGCTGGGCGCGCCGCTCGTCGGCTGGATCACCGATGTCTACGGCCCCCGGATCGGCTTCGCGGCGGGCGGCGCGGTGTCGCTGCTGGCCGCGATCGGTGTGGGGCTGATGCTCACCCGCGCTGCGGGGGTACGCCTCAAGCTCGACCTGCGCCGGGGCCACCCGCATCTGGCCCTGGTCCCCAAGCAGCAGGGCCCGGCGGTACGGAAGGAGAGCCCGGCCCGGGCGGGGTGACCCGCGCGCCGGACCGGGCGGGACATCGCGGTCAGGGCGTCCCGGTCACCTCCGTCAGCAGCCGGGTGTTGGCCGAGGTGCCCGGTCCGAGGCGGATGTCGTACGAGGGCAGCCCCGCGAGGACGCTCCGGAGCGTCTCCCGGCGGGCCGGGCCGTCCGGGTCATGGCCGAGCAGTCCGAGGACGTCGGGATAGCGGTCCTCGGTCAGGGCCGTGACGAAATCGTCCCGGGACAGCCCGCGCCCGGCCCCCAGCACCCCCGGCACCTCGTCCAGCGCGACTTTCGGGAACACGACGCTCGTCGCCCAGCCCTCGACCGCGGTCTCCACCCCCAGCCAGGAGCGGAGCTGGTCGGGGAAGAACCGCGCCTTCAACTCCCGGGTGCCGTACCGCACGGGCGCCCGGGAGCCCCGGCTGAGGGCCTCGGTCACCTCCCGACGCTGGGCGGGGTGCAACCGGCCGCCGCCGAGGAACCGGGCCCGCACTCCCTCGTACATCCCCAGCGCGTCGAGCAGCCCGAGCCCGACGGATACGGCACCGGGCCACGGCAGCAGCCGCACCCGGCCCTCCTCCGCCCGTACGAACACCCGGTCATGGGCGAGCAGCCGCCACCCGGCACCGGCCAGCAGCAGGGCGCAGGCGGTTTTGCCCGCCCCGCCCGGCCCGGGGATCAGGACCGCCTCGCCGTCCCGTACGGCGGCGGCCGCGCACAGGATCTGCCAGCCGTCCCGCTGGAGCCCGGCCCGCACCATCTCCCGCGCGAACCGCGCGCCGGCCGCCGCCACGACCTCCTCCTCCCCGCCGACCAGATGCAGTTGCCGGGTGTGGGACTGGTAGTGGCAGGCGAGGTCGAGACCCGGCTGCGCGGCGGAGACCGTGCCGTCCTCGTCGTACCGGTAGAGCATGGCCGCCCCGGCGTGCGCGGCGGTCCGGTAGGGGTGGTCGAGGATGTACCGGGTGAGCTGGGAGAGGGCTCCCGCGTCGACATCGGCGTCGACGAGGGGCCCGTGGGCCGCCCCGAGGCAGGACGTTCCGTCGGAGCAGGTCGCGTCCCAGGAGACGCCGAAGTAGCGGGCCGCCCACTTGCAGACTGCCGGGGTGACACTGGTGACGGTCACGGCCTGTCCGGCCGCGGAGATACGGGTGTGCACGGGACGTTCTCCCTCGGTGGGGGTACGGGTGTTGCTCACCGGCCACCGGCCAGGGCCAGGGCCGCCATGAGGGCGCCGACGCAGACGACGTAGAGGACCTGGCCGCAGAAGTGGCGTAAGCCCGGCCCGCCGCGCCGCCGCCGTTGCCGCTGCCGGGGCTTCGGCCGCGTCACAGCTCCGCCTCCGGGACGAGGAGGGCGGTGAAGCACTGGCGCTCCCCGATGAATTCGATCTCGTCCAGATAGGCGCGGTCGTCGTCGCTGATATGGGACCGGTCGGCGACGACGACCCCGTCCGCGAACCCCTCGTGCAGCAGCCGCCGGGCCCGCAGCCAGCCGATGGACTCCTGAGGGGTGTCCCGGGTGGTGTCGTACAGCTCGTGCCCCATATGCCAGTCCTGCCGCCGCGCGTAGTCGCGGAGCCGGGCGAAGACGGGTTCCGGGTCCGTCCCGGGCGTGGTGCGTACGTAGCCGATGACGCGCGGCACCCGGGTCGACAGCGGCCGCAGGAACACGGCGTGGTTGAGGGCGGTACGACGCCGGGTGAGGTGCTGCGCGACGAGCGCGGCGGTTCCGGTGAGGTAGGGCCGGGCGGATCTGGGCGTGGAGGGGCGCACGGGCGTGCTCCGTTCTGAGGGGAGGGTGCGGGGCACTCCGGGGGAGATGCGCACAGGGGGGTGCCTCGCGCCAGGAGTGACGGTGCGTGTTCTCGCCGTCTCCGTGGTGTAACTAGCGTCGTCCATGCCAGAGTTGGACTGCAAGCAGTCGTGAAAATTTCAGAGAATTGGCATATGTGGACCGTCTGAGGAAACACCTGTGGATGATCTACAGGAGATGCCAGACTCTGGGCACGCGCTTCGATCCGCTGGGCATGGTCCGCGAGTTGGTGGGCATCAACATGTCGATGGTCGGCACGGGGCGCGATTTGGTGGACCCGTCGACCGGAAGGCAGGAGCGTGGCAGCAAAGACCGGCCCCACCGTGCGCCGTATGCAGCTCGGCTGGGAACTACGACAACTGCGGAAGAACGCTGGCTACACCCGCGCACAGGCGGTGGAAGGGCTCGCGTTCTCGGAGTCGAAGCTCTACCGAGTGGAAGAGGGGCTGACGGCACTTCCCAAGCAGTCGGACCTCCGTCTGCTCCTGGAGCGGTACAACATCATCGAAGAAGAGGATGTCGAGTTTCTGGTGGACATCCACCGGGACAGCCTCAACCGGGGCTGGTGGTCGGCGTATCGGAGCACGATGCCGTCCGGTATGGCCATGTACGTAGGTCTGGAGGATGGCGCCAAGGCCATAAGGGCGTGGCAGCCGGACTTGGTTTTCGGGCTACTCCAGACCGAGGCGTACACCCGCGCGCTCTTCAAGGGTTTCAAGCTCGTCGATGAACTGACGACGGAATTCCTTGAGCGTGGGGTAGCGCTCCGTATGGAGCGCAAGGAGGTGCTGACGCGTGAGAACCCAGCCGAGATCCGGGTCATCATGGATGAGGCAGCACTCCGGCGACAGGTCGGTGGGCGTGACGTGATGGTCGAACAGTACGAGGAAATCGCACGGTTCGCCGCACTGGACAACGTCAGCGTGCAGATCCTGCCGATGCACGCCACGACGTACCGCTGCTTCCACGACTTCACGATGCTGGAGTTCGAGGGGCCGTTGCCCACTGTGGTTCAGATGGACATCGTGGACGGCGGGTCGAGCATCAGCGACAAGGACACCACGATCTGGTCATTTTCCCGCAGGTTCGATGCCCTGCGGGACGGCGCGCTCCCGGTCGGGGAGACGCCGAACCTTCTGCACCAACTATCCCGAGAGATTTAGAACGATGACGTACACCAAGTCCCTTGACCTCGCCCCCGAGGGTGCGTGGTTCAAGTCCTCCTACAGCGGCGGCAATGGCAACAATTGCCTTGAGGTCGCCTGGTTCAAGTCCTCCTACAGCGGCAACAACGGCAACAGTTGCGTCGAGGTCGCCGACCTCGCCACCCGCGTCGGTGTCCGCGACTCCAAGCAGTCCAACGGCCCCGCCCTCACCGTCACCCCCGCCGCCTGGGCCGCCTTCGTCGGGTACGCCAAGGCATAGCCGCCCGTACCGGCACCGCAAGGGGACCCCGCGCGTAACAGCCGCGCGGGGTCCCCGCATGTCCTTACCCACCCCGGACCCTTTGGCAGCATCAGGCCCCATGAGACTCTTCACCGCCGTCGTTCCGCCGCCGCTCCAGTTCGAAGAGCTGTCGGCTGCCGTCGCGCGGCTGCGGGCGGCGGATCCCGGGGCCGATGCCCTGCGGTGGACCCGGCCGGCCGGGTGGCACTACACCCTCGCCTTCTTCGGGGAGGTGGACGAGGGGCTCGTACCCGAGCTGAGGGAACGGCTCCGGCGCGGTGCCCGCCGCAGTACGCCGTTCGGGATGGCGATCAGCGGTGGCGGGCACTTCGGGCAGGGGATCCTCTGGGCCGGGGCCGCCGCGGAACACGACGACATGGCCGCTCTGCGGCGGCTCGCCGAGCGGGCCGAGGCCGCCGCCCGCCGGGCCGGGGTCGCCATGGAGGAGCGGCGGCACTACACGCCCCACCTGACCCTGGCCAGGACCCGGCGCGGCGCCCCGCCCGCCGACCCGCTCGCGGTGTACGCCGCCGGACTGGACGGCTTTACCGGGACGCCCTGGAGCGTGGCGGAGTTCTCGCTGGTCCGCAGCCATCCGCCGAGCCGGGGCGAGGACTCCTGGTACGAGACCCTCGCCACCTGGCCACTGGGAAAATGAGACGCCGGGTTAGTCTCGTGGGGTGAAGACCAAGACCAGGAACCGGATCATGGCCGGTGCGCTCGTGTTCATGTTCGCGATCATCGCGGTGGCTTCCGTCGTCGGAGGGTAGCCACCGAGACGGTGTCACGGGTGCCGCCGCCCACGGCGTACGGCACCCGTCCCGGCACGCGGCTACCAGGCGTACGCCTCCGGCGCCCCGCCCACCGGCGGGAAGATCTCGTCCAGCGCCGTCAGCAGCTCGTCGCTCAGACGCAGCTCCACCGCCCGCAGGGCGCTTTCGAGCTGCTCGCCCGAGCGCGGGCCAACGATCGGCCCGGTGACCCCCGGGCGGGTCAGCAGCCAGGCCAGGGCCACCTCGCCCGGCTCCAGACCGTGCTTGTCGAGCAGGTCCTCGTAGGCCGCGATCTGCTCCCGTACCCCCGGCCGCGCCAGCAGTGACGCGCCGTGGCCGGTGTAGCGGGCGGAGAGCTGCCCCTCGCGCTCCTTGCGGAGCAGTCCGCCGAGGAGCCCGCCCTGGAGCGGGGACCACGGGATGACGCCGAGGCCGTACTCCTGCGCCGCGGGGATCACCTCCAGCTCCGAACGCCGCTCGAAGAGGTTGTAGAGGCACTGCTCGCTGACCAGGCCGTACGAGCTGCGGCGGGCCGCAGCCTCGTTCATCTGCGCGATCTTCCAGCCGGGGAAGTTCGACGAACCCGCGTAGAGGATCTTGCCCTGCTGGATCAGGGTGTCGACGGCCTGCCAGATCTCGTCGACCGGGGTGGCGCGGTCGATGTGGTGGAACTGGTAGAGGTCGATGTGGTCGGTGCCGAGGCGCTTCAGGCTCGCCTCGACCGCGCGGCGGATGCCGTAGGCGGAGAGCTTTTCGTGGTTGGGCCAGACCGGGCCGTCCTCGTTGTGCACGGCGCCGTACACCTTGGTGGCCAGGACGACCTTGTCCCGCCGCCCGCCGCCCTGAGCGAGCCACTTCCCGATGATCGTCTCGGTCCGGCCCCGGTCACCCGGGCCGCCGTAGGTGTTGGCCGTGTCGAAGAAGTTGACGCCCGCGTCCAGCGCCGCGTCCATGATCGTATGGCTGTCGGCCTCCGGGGTGTAGGGGCCGAAGTTCATCGTCCCCAGGACGATCCTGCTGACCTTGAGACCCGTGCGTCCGAGCTGCGTGTACTCCATGGGTTCATTCATAGTCCGCCGGAGCGCGCTCCACACCGGGATATCCCCCGGTGACGGGGATACGGAGCCCGGTCCCGGGCAGTCGCCGGGGGGCAGGGGTCCACCGATCCGGTCGGCCCGGCCGCGCCGCCGTGACCTGCCATCACGTCCCACCGTTGCACGCACGGGTGGTTCTCGGGTTGACGAAATGGGGCGAATCTCGCGATCCTGAGCGCCCGTGCTGTACGACTGTGACTGGCGTCACAGAAAACCGGAGCCAACCGAAACTCCGCGGAGACGCTCTGACTGCCTGACAGCCGACGAGAGAAGCCGTTTTCCGATGCCCAAGATCTCCATCGTCGTTCCGTGTTTCAACGAGAACGAGGTGATCGAGACCTTCCACACCACGCTCGTCGAAACACTGGACGCCGCTCTCCTCCCCGAGGACCTCGGGCGTCCCGGCGACGGGACCGCGGCCGGCCGCGACGCGTACGAGATCTGCTACGTCGACGACGGCAGCACCGACGGCACCCGCGAGCGACTCAGAAGGCTCGCCGAGACGGACGTCCGGGCCCGCTACACCTCCTTCAGCCGCAACTTCGGCAAGGAGTCCGCGATGCTGGCCGGACTGCGCATGACCCGGGGCGACGCCGTCGTCATCATGGACGCCGACCTCCAGCACCCGCCGGAGCTGATCCCCCGGATGCTGGAGCTGCACAGCCACGGTTATGACCAGGTGATCGCCCAACGCGACCGCACCGGCGAAGGGTTGATCCGGGCCACCGTCAGCCAGGCCTACTACAAGCTGGTGCGCCGGGCGATGGACGTCGAAGTCATCGACGGCGCCGGGGACTTCCGGCTGCTGTCCCGCCGGGCCGTCAACGCCCTGCTGACGCTCCCCGAGAGCAACCGCTTCTCCAAGGGCCTGTTCTCGTGGATCGGCTTCGACACCGTCACCTTCACCTACGAGAACGTCGAACGCGCCGCCGGATCGTCCAAATGGGGCGGGCGCAGACTGATCAACTACGGCATCGACGGCCTGCTGTCCTTCAACAGCCGCCCGCTGCGCCTCGCCATCCACACCGGTCTCTGGCTGGTGCTCTCCGCCCTCGCCTACGCCGTGTGGATCGTCGTCAACGTCCTCGTCAGCGGTGTCGACACCCCCGGCTACGCCACCCTGATCGCCGCGATGGCCGGGCTCGGCGGCATCCAGATCGCCACCCTCGGCGTGATCGGCGAGTATGTGGGACGGATCTACCACGAGTCCAAGCGCAGGCCCCATTACGTGATCCGGGAGACGGACGAGACCACCATGCCCACCACCCCCAAGGCCACGGCCGCCGCCGGGCTGCGCGAGAGGCAGCCCTGACCTTGGCCACCAGCACCGACCTCCCCGCCCCGCCGCCCGACGGCACGCCCGCGCCGGAGCCCGGCGGACCCGGCAAGAAGAAGGGGTGGGCGGAGTACTGGCCGCTCGCCCTCGCCGCGCTGCCCCTCGGGCTGCTCGCGCTCGCCATGTGGTTCGGACGCCATGTCCGGCCCGGCGCCGACGAGTGGTGCTTCATCCCCGACGTCCGCGAGGACGGAATGTGGGGCCTCGTCCACACCTTCTATTTCACCGACAACGGCCGGGTCGCCAACGGCATCCTCGTCGGCGCCTATACGAAGTTCCCCGTCGCCGGACACCAGTGGTACGGGCCGATCAGCGGCGCCCTGATGATCCTGCTGCTCTGGGCCGTGGTGGCGACGCTGCTGCGCCGGACCGGGACCCGGGTGCCGACCGGGGTGCCGCTGCTGGCCGCCGGGATGATCACCGCGGTCTTCCTGTTCGCCACCCCGAACACGTACAAGACCTTCTACTGGCCCGCCGCCTCCGTCTCGCACACCCTCGCCCCGGTGCTCGCGGCGGCCGCCGCGGTCCCGCTGCTGCGGGCGCGCGGCCGCGGCGGGCGGATCGCCGCCCTGGTGGTAGTCGTTCTCGCGGGCGTCTTCATGGGCACCCTCTCCGAGGAGGCGTCGGTCGTCGCGCTCGTCGTGCTCTCCGGCGTCGTCCTCTTCGCCGGACTGCTCCTCGTCGAACGCTACCGCCGCCCGGCGCGGATCTGGGCGCTGGCGGGCATGGGCGGTATCGCCATCGGGACGATCATCCTGGTGACCTCCCCGGGCTCCCGGAACCGCCGCAGCCGCTTCGGCGCGGAGAACGTGTCGATGCTGGCGCCGGAATCGCTGTGGGGTTCGGCGAAGGGCTTCGCCGAGATCCTCGGCACCGTCGTGACGACCTGGCAGTACGCCGGGGCGGTCGCCGCGGGCGTGGTGATCGGGCTGCTGGCCCGGCGCGACCCGGAAGCGCCGCGGGTCCTGCGCCCGGTCCGCCCCGGGGTCCTGCTGGGCCTGGGCGCGGCGGCGTTCCTGATCGCCGGCTATCTCTGCACGGTCATCACCTATCCGGTCTTCGGCGCCAAGGTCGTCACCACCGAGCGGACCTGGAACGACTATCTGCTGCTGTGGGCGTTCCTGCTGGTCGCGGCGGGCGCGTTCCTGGGCCGCCGGCTGAGCCTGCGGTTCACGGCGAGTACGGCCGTGACGGACATGACGGCCCCCCGGCGGACCGGGACCCTCGCCGTGGCGCTCGCCGCCGCGGTCTGCGCGGTGACCGTGGGCTCCCTGGGCTCCGGGGTGCTGAAGCTCGGTGACGATATGCGGGCGCGGGCGGTGAAATGGGACCGCCAGGACGCGTATCTGCGCGATGGCGCGGCCCGCGGCGAGAAGGTGATGCCGTACACCCCGACGAAGATCTCCCGGATGCTGGAGCCGTACAGCCAGAACGGGAAGCGGGCCTGGCCCGCGCAGTGCGTCGCCGACTACTACAAGCTGGACCGGGTCACGTACGCGCGGACCTTCCAGGGCGACTGACGCCGACAGACTGCACGGGTGGGGGCGGGGAGTGTCTCCCCGCCCCCTTTCGGCTGCGCGGCCGGTCACTCCGCGAGGAAGCCGAGCACCTCCCGCTCGAACCTGCCCCGGGCCTCCAGGTGCGGCAGATGCCCGGTGCCGGGAAGTTCCAGCAGCCGCGAGCCCGGGATCGCTGCGGCGGCGGCCCGCCCCAGGACGGGGAAGTTGCCGAGCTTCGCCCGGTTCTCGGGGGTCGCGTACGACTTGCCGACCGCCGCCCGGTCCTCCTGTCCGATGACCAGCAGCACCGGCAGCCGCAGCTTCGGCAGATCCTGGACGACGGGCTGGTGGTAGGCCATCTGGTACGTCCGCGCGGAGGCCAGCGCCCAGCGCGGGTACTCGCCGCCGAGCGTGACGCGGTACCGCAGCTCCACATTCCGCTCGTAGAGCCTGCGCCACTCGACGACGTAGGAGCGGTAGAAACCGCGGATCGCGGCGAGGTTCGTGTTCGCCAGTTCGTCGGCGAAGAGGCGCTCCGTGCTCAGCGCCGGGACCAGCTCCCGGTAGTCCTCCAGACCGACCGGATTTGCCAGCACCAGCTTCCGGATCCGGTCCGGGTGCGCCAGGGCGAACCGTACGCCCAGCATGCCGCCCATGGAGTGCCCGACCACATCCGCCCGGTCCACGCCGAGCCGGTCCAGCAGGGCGACCGTGTTCCCGGCCAGCAGCTCGAAGGAGTAGTCGAGGGCGGGCTTCGACGAACGCCCGAAGCCGACCTGGTCCGGAACGACGACCCGGTGCCCGGCGGCGGCGAGGGAACGCGCGGTGGGCTCCCAGGCGCCGCCGTCGAAGTTCTTGCCGTGCATCAGGAGCACGGTCCGGCCGGTGGGCACGGAACCGGTGGCCGGGGCGATGTCGAGATACGCCATGTTCACCGTCTCGCCCTGGTTCACCAGGGGCAGGAACCGCACCGGCCACGCGGTCCGGTAGCCCTCCATGGCGATACCGAGCGGAACCTCGTACTCGGGCTCCCCGTCCGGTCCGGTGGCCCGCGGCGCGGCGGCGGCGTGCGCGCCCGATGCGCCCACGGCGGTGAGTGCCCCCGCACCCGCCGCCACCGAACCGAGGAATCTTCTCCGACTGCTCAACTGCGCTCCTGAATTGCTGCTTTCAGCCGCCACCGAACGGTGGGGGATACCAGCAAGAAGGGGCTGGAGGCGGCAGAGGTTGCCTCGCCCGGAGCATCGGCCCCGATGTCCGGGGGCAGACGTCAGTATCGGGGCAGGTTTCCCCGGTCCGGCCAGGGCAGGACCGGGCCGAGCCACGCCTCCAGGCACTTTCCGCGCCCGTCCATGTCCCGGATCACCTCCAGCCGGCCGCCGAACGACCGGCACAGCGATTGCACCAGCTCGATTCCCCGCCCGCGCTCCTCGTCGTCGTCCAGACGCCGGGCGGGGCGTGCTCGGGACCGATCATGGACCAATACGACCAGTGACCCGTTGGACGCCTCCACGAGGGCAACGGAGCCGATGTCGTGGGCCATGGGGACGTGCTGCATCGTGTTGGCCATCAGTTCGGCGACGATTGACTCGGCAGCACGGGCCATCTCTTCGGACCGCCTCCACTGGAGGGCGATCTCTGCCGCGATCTTCCGGCACGGGCGGATCTCCCGGAACGCGGGATCGGCACCACAGTTGAACGCCCAGGTGATGAAACGGCCGTCCGGACCATGCGGACGCGCCAACAGGCCCAGCGCATCAGCCATCTCGGTCAGAGTCGGAACCTTGGCCTCAATCCCGGTCTCAGGCATGCGGGCAGCCTAAGTGCGGAGGATGGGGGCATGCAGCCTCCTTCGAGCAACCGCCAGGCCCCGCCACCCCCCAGGGAGGGAACGGCAGACGAACGGGTTGACCGTGACCATCACGGCACATACGACCACGGGCGGGAACCCGGGGCCGGAACGGGGTTCGAGGGCGCCGAGGGGACGGCAGCGGACGCGATCACCGTCACCCGGCTCGACCTCGGGTACTTCATCCGGCCCGCGGCCGAAGCCGGGCTGCCGTACCCCCGGGTCGAACCCGCCCTGGCGTACCTCGTCCGCCACCCCCGCGGACTGCTGCTCTTCGACTCCGGCATCGGCGCGGCCGATCCGGAGACCGAGGCGCACTACCGGCCCCGCCGCCGCCCGCTGACCGGGGCCCTCGCGGCGGCCGGGGTCCGGGCCGGTGATCTCGCGCTGATCGTCAACTGCCATCTGCACTTCGACCACTGCGGCGGCAATCCGCTCCTCCCCGGGGTGCCGGTCGTCGTCCAGCGCACCGAACTCGCCGCCGCACGAGCGGGCGGCTACACCGTCGGCGCGCTGATCGACTTCCCGGGGGCGGTGTACGAGGAGATCGACGGCGAGCACCTGCTCTGGCCCGGGGTGCGGGTGCTGCCCACCCCCGGACACACCGACGGCCATCAGTCGCTGCTGGTGGAGACGGACGACGGACCGGTGCTGCTGGCCGGGCAGGCGTACGACACCGCGTCCGATTACGGTGCCGCCCTGCTGGCCCGGACGGCCGCCGCCGACGGTGCCGCGCCCCCGCTGCCGCCGTATCCGGCGTGGCTGGACCGGGTCGAGGAGTTCGGTCCGCGCCGGGTGGTCTTCGCCCATGACGCGTCGGTGCGGTGTGCCGGCGGGGGACCGGCCCGGCCCGGCGCCGCCGGTGGGTGATGGGGTTGTCCACAGATGGGGGGTGTCGGGCGGGAGTTGTCCACAGGTCACGGATGCTTTACGGCCGGGATGGCAGGCTGGTGCCATGCGTTCGTTCCCGTACGTCTCCTCCGCCGTCTCCTCCGCCGTCACGTCCGCCGTCACGTCCGCCGTTTCCGCCGTTTCCGCGGTCTCCGGTGCCGCCGTTGCCGCTGCCCTCGCGCTGGCTCCCGCGCTCGCCCTGGCGGCCGCCGCCCCGGCCGCCGCCGACGGGCCCGACTCGAACTTCTCGTTCCAGGACGACCGCATCACCGAGTCCAGCGGGCTGGCGGCGAGCCGGGCCCACCCGGGGATCTACTGGACGCACAACGACCAGGACCGGCCGCGGGTCTTCGCCGTCGACTCGCGCACCGGGAAGACCGTGGCGACGGTGACCATGACGGGCGTCGGGACCCCCCGCGATATGGAGGCGATCTCCGTCGGCGCCGACGGACGGGTGTACGTCGGCGATATCGGCGACAACCGGAACGGCACCTGGAAGCACGTGTGGATCTACAGCTTCCCCGAGCCCGCGCAGTTGGGGGACACCACCGTGCGCGCCACCCAGTACACCGTGAAGTACGAGGACGGGCCGCGGGACGCCGAGGCGCTGATGGTCCACCCGAAGACCGGCCGGGTCTACATCGCCTCGAAGAACGAGGACGGCGGCGGGCTGTACGAAGCCCCGGCGAAGCTGAGCAGCTCCGGCACCAATGTCTTCCGGCGGATCGGGGAGGTGCCGTGGGTGACGGACGGTGCGTTCTCCCCCGACGGGAAGCGGCTGGTGCTCCGTTCGTACTTCTCGGCCCGCGGCTTCGAGTGGAAGCCGGAGGGGCGGCTCGGCTCCGACGACCGGGTCAGGGCACCCATCCAGGGCCAGTCGGAAGGCGTGTCGTACACCGCGGACGGCAGAGCGCTGATGTTCAGCTCGGAGGGCGCGGGCGCCGAGGTGCGGCGGGTCGACCTCAAGGACGCGGGCCAGGGCGCGGGGCCCGCGCCGGGCGGCGGCAAGGCATCGTCGGACGGCAGTGGCGGCGATGGTTCGGCTTCGGGAGACGGTGACAGCTCCGTGGACCTCACGACCGCGGTGGTCGTCGGCGCGGGCGCCCTCGCGGCCCTGCTGTTGCTGAAGCGCCTGTTCCGCCGGGGTGCCTGAGGTCCCGCAGCCCCCTGCCCCCGGCCCGTTCCCCAGCCCGTTCCCTATCCCTATCCCTGGCCCTGGCCCTTGTCCAGGACGGAGGGCGGGCGGGGGGTGGTAGCCGGGTCGGGGATCTGCCAGCCCGCGGCCTCGCGTTCGCGCATCAGGGCGTCCAGACCGGCCAGCAGATGCCGGACGCCGAAGGCGAGATGGTCGAACTCCTGGGTGAACGTGTCCTCACGCAACCCGGCGACCAGCGGAAATCTGCCGCTCTCCATCGCCGCGTCGAGGAACGGCTCCTGGGCGCCCCAGAAGTCGGCATGGCTGAGACCGGTCTGCTCGGCCGCCTCCTCCGCGTCGGCGATCATTCTGGCGACGCCCGACACCAGGCTCTGCACGGAGATGATCACCGAGATCTTCTCGGGGTCGGTCAGCAGCATGCCCCGCAGGGTGTAGAGCGCCACGTCGAGACTCCGGACGGTGCTGGGCCCCAGTACGGTCCGCGCCTGGTTGATCCGGAGCAGCCAGGGATGCTCCTGGTAGAGCGTGAGATAGCCGCGGGCCATCTCCTCCAGCGCCTCCCGCCAGCCCGGCTCCTCCTCGTCGGGGCCGGTCTCCCAGTCCCCGGGGTCGCTGACCTTGTCCAGCATCAGGTCGAGCAGCTCGGCCTTGCCGGGGACGTACCGGTAGAGCGACATGGTGCCGGTGCCCAGCTCATTCGCGATCCGGCGCATGGAGACGGCGGCCAGGCCCTCCGCGTCGGCGACCGCGATCCCCTTGTCCACGATCGCGTCGAGCGTGAGCCCCGGCTTGGGGCCCCTGGTGGGACGTTCGCCCAGGCCCCACATCAGCTCCAGGGTGCGGGCGATATCGCCGCTGCCGGTCGTCTCGGTCGTCATGACCTCACCTTATTCCTCCAGCTCCGGACCCTGCCCGGGGCCTGCCCCGAGCCCGTCCGAAGCCTGTCCCCGCCCGGTTCCGGGTAACCGCGGCAGGCCGCCGAAATTAAACCGCGTACGGTGTACCCTTTTTATGGGTACACTGTACGCGGTTGTGGTGGAGCGAGCCGCTGCGGCCCGTAGTGCGGTGATGGCAGTCCGGTGACAGCGATGGAGGAAACGTGAGTGTGAACGCATCCGGGGGCCGCGGTGAGTACGCGGTCCGCGCGGAGGGCCTGCACAAGAGGTACGGGGAGAAGCGCGCTCTCGACGGCCTCGACCTGACCGTGCGCCGGGGCACCGTCCACGGCGTTCTCGGCCCCAACGGCGCCGGCAAGACCACCGCGGTCCGGTCGCTGGCGACGCTGCTGAAGTTCGACGCAGGGCATGCCGAGGTCGCGGGGGTGGACGTGGTGCGCGATCCGCGCGGTGTCCGCCGCCGGATCGGGCTCACCGGCCAGTACGCGGCCGTGGACGAGGTGATGACCGGCCGCCAGAACCTGGAGATGTTCGGCCGGCTCTTCCACCTCGGCGGGCGCCGGGCGAGCCTGCGCGCGGCCGAGCTGCTGGAGCAGTTCGACCTCGCGGCGGCCGCCGACAAGGGCGCGGGGACCTACAGCGGCGGAATGCGCCGCAGGCTCGACCTCGCGGCGTCGATGATCCTCCGCCCGGAGGTGCTCTTCCTCGACGAGCCGACGACCGGCCTCGACCCGCGCGGCCGCGGCGAGGTGTGGGAGACCGTGCGGGGCCTGGTCGCGGAGGGCACCACCGTCCTGCTGACCACGCAGTATCTGGAGGAGGCCGACAAGCTCGCCTCCCGGATCACGGTGATCGACGGCGGCCGGGCGATCGCCGACGACACCCCGGACGGGCTGAAGAGCACCGCGGGCGGCGACCGGGTCGAGGTCGTCGTCGCGGACCGCAGCGAGCTGCACGCGGCCGTGCAGGCCGTGGCCCGGGTCGCCGCCGGCACCCCGGAGGTGGACGGCGACGAACTGCGGGTGCACGCGGTCGTCGCCGACCGGGTCGCCGCGCTGACCGAGGTCGCCCGCACCCTCCAGGATCAGGGTGTCGCGGTCGAGGACATCGGTCTGCGCAGGCCGAGCCTCGACGACGTGTTCCTCCGGCTCACCGGCCACCGCACCGAGAGCGCCCGGAACGACGACGACCCGCAGCAGAACGAGAAGCAGGACCGGAAGCAGAAGGAAGAGGTGGCGGCATGAGCGACACCGCTGTACGGGACGTGAGCACCCGTGAGCAGACCCCGGCCCCGGCCGGTCCCGGCCCGGTGGTCCTGACCGTCCACGCCGACGGCCGTGAACGCCGTCTCTACTGGGCGGTCGCCGACTGCTGGAACGTGGTGCGCCGCGGACTCACCCACTACCAGCGCCAGCCGATCAACATCGTCTGGCAGCTCGGCTTCCCGATCCTCTCCGTCCTGCTGTACGCCTATGTCTTCGGCGGCGCGATGAAGTCGCCCGGCGGCGACTACCGCGACTATCTGATGCCCGGCATGTTCGTGATGACCATGGCCTTCGGCTTCATGGGCACCGCGATGACCGTGGTCGCCGACTCCACCAAGGGCGTCATCGACCGGTTCCGCTCGATGCCGATGGCGCCGTCGGCCGTGGTCTCCGGCCGCGGGGTGACCGACATCCTCGTCGCCGTCGCCGAACTGGCGATCCTCGCCGCGACCGCGGTGCTCATCGGCTGGCGCTCCGACGGCGGCTTCCTCGGCACGCTGGGCGCGTTCGGGCTGCTGGTCCTGCTGCGGTTCTCGCTGATCTGGATCGGTGTGTGGCTCGGGCTCATCGTCCCGAACGCGGAGGCGGCCGGCGGTCTCTACGCCGTGGCGTTCCCGCTGACGATGGTCTCCAGCATCTTCGTCCCCACCTCGTCGATGCCCGGCTGGCTGGGTACGGTCGCGGCCTGGAACCCGATCTCCTCCACGGCCGGGGCGACCCGTGAGCTGTTCGGCAATCCGGTCGCCAGCGACGGGAGCTGGATCCAGGAGAACGCGTTGCTGATGGCGGTGGTGTGGCCACTGGCCCTGACGGCGATCTTCCTGCCGCTGGCGGTGCGCCGCTTCCAGCAGCTCAGCCGGTGAAGTCGGGGAAAGCGGGGGACCAGGGGCAAGCGGGCATACGGGGAAGGGCCCGGCGGACGATTCCGCCGGGCCCTTCCCCGTACCCGTAAAGCCCTGCCGGTGAAGCCCTGCCGGTGAAGCCCGTCCGTCAGAGGCGTTCGATCACATAGTCCACGCAGGCCGTCAGCGCCGCGACGTCCGACGGGTCGATCGCCGGGAACATCGCCACCCGGAGCTGGTTGCGCCCCAGCTTGCGGTACGGCTCGGTGTCCACGATCCCGTTGGCCCGCAGCACCTTGGCGACCGCGGCCGCGTCGATCTCGTCCGCGAAGTCGATCGTGCCGATGACCTGCGAGCGCTTCGCCGGGTCGACGACGAACGGGTCGGCGTACTTGGACGCCTCCGCCCAGCCGTACAGCGCCTGCGCGGAGGCCGCGGTGCGACCGGTCGCGAAGTCCAGACCGCCCTGCTCGTTCAGCCACTTGAGCTGCTCGTTCAGCAGGAACAGCGTGGACAGTGCCGGGGTGTTGTACGTCTGGTTCTTGAGCGAATTGTCGATCGCGGTCGGCAGGCTGAAGAACTCCGGCACATGACGCCCCGACGCGTGCACCCGGGCCGCGCGCTCCAGGGCGGCCGGGGAGAAGACGCCGATCCACAGACCGCCGTCGGCGGCGAAGGACTTCTGCGGGGCGAAGTAGTAGACGTCCGACTCGGTGATGTCGACGGGCAGACCGCCCGCGCCGGAGGTGGCGTCCACCAGGACCAGGGCACCCTCGTCGACGCCCGGAACCCGGCGGATCGGAGCGGCGACACCGGTCGAGGTCTCGTTGTGGGTCAGCGCGTAGACGTCGACCCCGGCCTCGGCCACCGGCTCCGGGTGGGTGCCCGGCTCGGAGGCGACGATGCTCGGCTCGGCCAGCCACGGCGCCAGCTTGGCGGCCTTGGCGAACTTGGACGAGAACTCGCCGAACGACAGATGCTGCGACTTGTTCTCGATCAGACCGTGCGTCGCGATGTCCCAGAAAGCGGTGGACCCGCCGTTGCCCAGGATCACCTCGTAGCCCTCGGGGAGCGAGAAGAGGTCGCTTACGCCCCGGCGGACCTCGCCGACCAGGTTCTTGACCGGGGCCTGGCGGTGGGAGGTACCGAGGAGGGATGTGCCGGTGGCGGCGAGGGCGTCGAGCGCCTCCGTCCGCACTTTGGACGGGCCCGCGCCGAAACGGCCGTCGGCGGGCTTGATGTCAGCGGGAATCTGGATCTCAGCCACGTATCGGAGCGTATCGGGTACGGCCGGTCGGGCGCGGCCCGGTCCGGCGCTTGAGACGGCCCGCCCGACGGGCGGACGCCCCGGGGGCGGCCGGGGGACGAACGACCGGGGAGGACCGGGGACGGCCGGGGAGGTCCGGGGGCAGGCCTGAGGACCGGCGGGGGTCCGGCCGCGGACGGCCCGGGGCTCCGGTCAGGTCTTCCGGTGCAGCGCGAGATCGTAAAGATGTTCTACGAGGGCGATCAGGACGAACTTGCTGGACGAGTGGTCCCGGGCGTCGAACTCCACCATCGGCACATCCGCGTCCAGGGTGAGCGCGTGCCGGATCTGGGCGTCCGTGTGGAACGGCCCGCCGAAGTCGTTGACCGCGACGATGAACGGGACCCCGTGGTGCTCCAGCCGGTCCAGCGCGTACCAGGCTTCGGGCAGCCGGCGGGTGTCGACGAGGACGACGGCGCCGATGGTCCCCGAGAGCATCCGCTCCCACAGGAACCAGAAACGCTCCTGGCCGGGGGCGCCGAAGAGATAGAGGACGGCGCGTTCGTCGATGGTGATCCGCCCGAAGTCGAACGCCACCGTCGTGGCGCTCTTACGGGCGGAGACCCGGCTGGGATCGTCCAGGAGCATGCCCGCCGGGCTCATCGTCTCCTCCGTGTGCAGCGGACGGATCTCGCTGACGGAGCGGACCATGGTCGTCTTGCCGACTCCGAAGCCGCCGACGACGACGATCTTCAGCGCGTTCTCGGCGGTCCTCAGGGAGTCCGCCGGTGTGTCCTCCGGAGCGACCGTGCGCGGGGCGCGGGTCATCGGCGGGGAGCGGTGCCGGTCATCGAGTGTTTGCCTTCCGAGGGGTGGCGGGGGCAGAACTGGAGCCGAAGGTTCCTGATCAAGTGGTCGTCACTATAGGAGAGTTGGCGATCACTTTGGGCGCCAAGTCAAGGGTTTGCCAAGAGTCCAAGGACCCTAATGGCCTCACCTGGGACGTTTCCCCGGGTTTCCCCCCGGTGTGACGTGCGCGACGCGGGCATGCTGGAGCCATGGCGGAACAGCGGACCGGGGGCGGCGGCGGACCGGAGAACGACCCCCGGGGCGGTACGGAGACCCCGGCCGGAACGGAAGCACAGCGGCGCCGCAAGGACCCCGCGGACCCCACGGATCTCACCGGCCCTGCGGAGCGCACGGAGCGCATGGACCTCTCGGAGCGCATGGACCCTTCGGACCTCGCGGATCTGGAGTCCGCGCTGGCCGCCGCCCTGCCGCCCGGTGCCGCCGACTTCTCCGCCACCGCCCGCGCCCTCACCGCCATGGACGCCTCCAACTACCGCCGCGTCCCCCTCGGCACCGTCACCCCCCGCCACCCGGACGACATCGCCGCCACCCTGGAGATCTGCCGGGCGTACGGCGTCCCGGTCGTCCCCCGCGGCGCGGGCACCTCCATCGCCGGACAGGCCACCGGCACCGGGATCGTCCTCGACTTCACCCGCCGGATGAACGCCGTCCTGGACGTCGACCCCGGATCGCGTACCGCACTCGTCCAGCCCGGCACCGTACTCGACGCCCTCCGCGCCGCCGTCCGCCCCCACGGCCTCACCTTCGGCCCCGACCCCTCCACCCACGCCCGCTGCACCCTCGGCGGAATGATCGCCAACAACGCCTGCGGTGCGCACTCGGTGGCCTGGGGCACCACCGCCGACCATGTCCGCGAACTCGCCGTCCTCACCTACGGCGGTACGGCCCTCCGGCTCGCCCGCGGCTGGCCCGATCCACCGGGACCCCTGCTCACCGCCGCCCGCGAACTGATCGACGGCAACCTCGCCCTCCTCCGTACCGGCTATCCGTCCGGACTGCCCCGCAGGATCTCCGGATACGCCCTCGACGCACTGCTCCCCGAGAACGGCGCCGACCTGGCCCGCGCCTTCTGCGGCAGCGAGGGCACCCTCGGCATCGTCACCGAAGCCCTGGTCGGGCTGGTCGAGGAGCCCGCCGCCCGCGCCCTCGCCGTCCTCGGGTACGCCGACGAGACCGCGGCCGCCGACGCCGCCCCCGCACTCCTCCCGTACCACCCGCTCACCGTCGAGGGCATGGCCGACGACCTCGTACCGCCGTCCCGGCGGAACGGGCTGCCGCGCGGCCGGGCCTGGCTGTTCGCCGAGACCGGCGGCGGAACCCCGGCCGAGGCCGGGGCCCGCGCCGAACACCTCGTCAGGGCGGCGGGCGCGCTCGACGCGGCCGTCGTCTCCGAACCCGCCGCGATGCGGGCACTGTGGCGGATCCGGGAGGACGCGGCCGGGACCGCGACCCGGCTGCCCGGCGGCGGCGAGGCCTGGCCCGGCTGGGAGGACTGCGCCGTACCGCCCGCCGCACTCGGCGCCTATCTGCGCGACTTCCGCGCCCTGCTCGACTCCTACGGGCTGCGCGGCGCGCCCTTCGGCCACTTCGGCGAGGGCTGTGTCCATGTCCGGATCTCCTTCGACCTGATCACCGCTGCGGGGGTACGGGCCTTCCGGGCCTTCTCCGAGGATCTGGCCGCGCTCGTCGTCGCCCACGGCGGTTCGCTCTCCGGCGAACACGGCGACGGACGGGCCCGCGCCGAACTCCTGCCGAAGATGTACGGCCCCGAACTCGTCGGCCTCTTCACCCGCTTCAAGGACGTCTGGGATCCGGCGGGCGGCCTCAACCCGGGCACCCTGGTCCGGCCCGCGCCCCTCGACGAGGACCTCCGCTTCGCCGTCCTGCCCCGCGAACCCGTCGACGTCGTCTTCGGCTATCCGGAGGACGGCGGTGACTTCCGGGCCGCCGTCCGCCGCTGCGTCGGCGTCGCCAAATGCCGCGACACCGGCCCCGGGCCCGGTGTGATGTGCCCCTCCTACCGGGCCACCGGGGAAGAGGCCCACTCCACCCGCGGCCGCGCCCGACTGCTCCACGAGATGCTCGCCGGGGAAGTCGTCCGGGACGGCTGGCGGTCCCGGGAGGTCGCGGACGCGCTCGACCTCTGCCTCTCCTGCAAGGGCTGCCGCAGCGACTGCCCCGTCGGCGTCGACATGGCCACCTACAAGGCCGAGTTCCTCCACCACCACTACACGGGCCGGATCCGGCCCCGTACCCACTACACCCTGGGCCGGCTCCCCGGATGGCTGCGCGCGGCCGCCCCGCTCGCCCCCGCGCTCAACGCCCTCGCCCGGATCCCGCCGCTCGCGTCCCTGGCGAAACTGGCCGCCGGAATCACCCCCGAACGGGCCCTGCCCGCCCTGGCGCCCGTCCCCTTCACCCGATGGGCGCGCGGCCGTCTCGGCGGCGAGGCCGCGGACGGGTCCGGGGACGGGTCCGGGGACGGGCCCGGCGGTGGGTCGAAGACGGCGGCTGTGCTCTGGCCCGACACCTTCACCGAATATCTGTCACCGGAGGCCGGCCGGGCCGCCGTGACGGTCCTGGAGGCCGCCGGGTTCGGACTCGTCCTGCCGCCCGGCCGGGTCTGCTGCGGGCTGACGTACCTGACCACCGGACAGCTCACCCGGGCCCGCGCCGTACTCCGCCGCACCCTCGGCACCATGGAACCCCTGCTCGATACGGTGCTCGGTACGGCACCCCTCGTCGTCCTCGAACCGAGCTGCGCCGCGGCCCTCAGCACCGATCTGCCCGAACTGCTCCCCGACGACCCGAGGGCGGCCCGGCTCGCCGCCTCCGTCCGCACCTTCGCGGGCACCCTGGCCGAGTACGCCCCCGACTGGGCCCCGCCGCACCTCGACCGCCCGGCGGCCGGCCAGACGCACTGCCACCACCACGCGGTTCTCGACCCGGCCGCCGACCGGTCCCTGCGCGCCCGCGCCGGGCTCCACGGCGAACTCGCGGGCGGCTGCTGCGGGCTCGCGGGCAGCTTCGGCTTCGAGAAGGGTCACTACGAGGTGTCGGTGGCCTGCGCCGAGGACCGGCTCCTGCCCTCGGTGGCCGCCGCGCCGCCGGATGCCCTGCTGGTGGCCGACGGCTACTCCTGCCGGACCCAGCTGGCGCAGCTGACGGGCCGCAGGGCGCGGCATCTGGCGGAGGTGCTGGCGGACGGCCTCCGAACCGGCGCCTGAGCCCCTGACGCACCTGAGCCCCTGACGCCCTTGGGCCCCCTGATGCCCTTGGGCCCTTGAGCCGCGGGCCCGGACGGTTCCCGCTCTACGGCTTCCCTGCTACGGCTCTGCTTTCCGGCTTTCCGCCGCCCGTGACCGCCACCGCCAAGGCGACCAGCGCCGGGACCGCCGGATGGGACGGCGGGGTGTGGTGGGTGAGATGGACCGGCACCGGGGGCAGCTCGGGCAGAGGCCGGTAGACCACGTCCGGATGCGGGTGGATCTCCGCCGTCGACGCCACCGACACTCCCACCCCCCGGCCCGCCGCGATCGACGCCAGCCAGTCGTCGGTGTTGGTGACCGTGATGGTCGTCGTGGGGCGGGCGTCCGGCGGCCACAGCTCGGGGACCGTGACCCCGGACACCGAGTTCACCAGCAGCGGCGCCGCCGCCAGATCCGCCAGGGTCAGCCGGGCCAGGGCGGCCAGGGGGCCGTCGGCGGTGACCGCGGCCACCCGCGGCTCGCTGAACAGCGGCGTCACCACCAGACCCGGTTCGGTGACCGGTCCGCGTACCACCGCCACATCGACCGAACCCCGCAGCAGGCCCGCCGAACGGTCGTCGATCCTGAGCAGCTCCAGCGGCACCTCGGGCTGCTCGCGCTTCCAGCGGCGCAGCAGCGGGGTGGTGTACGGGCCGAGCGCCGCCCAGGCGTGCCCCAGCCGCAGCGGGCGGACCGGCCGGCCCGCGGAGTCGACCGCGTCGTCGAAGGCACCGACCGCGGACGCCGCCCGCTCCCGGAAGGCCCGGCCCTCGGGGGTCAGCGTCACATGGTGCGTCGAACGGTCCACGAGCCGGACGCCCAGATGCCGTTCCAGCGTCGCCAGCGAACGGGACACCGCGGGCTGGGTGATCCGCAGGCGCGCCGCGGCCCTGGTCATGCTCGACTCCTCGGCGATGGCCAGGAAGCAGCGGAGATGGCGCAGCTCAATGCTCATGCATCCGGAGCATAACCGCAGCGCATGAGGCATTTCACGGGATGCCTATCGGCCATTAGCGTGGATCCGTGGACAGAGCTGTGGAGAGCGCGGGCGGGAGCGGGGCCGGGGCCGGGACCGGGGTGGGCATCACCGCCGCCGGTCCGCATTCCGGTAGGGGCGCGGGATCCGGTATCGGTACGGGTCCGGGTGCCGGCCCTGCGCCGGGTCCCGATTCCGGTACGGGTGCCGGTCCGGCGACGAGTCCCGGGACCGGTCCGGGTCCGGGCGGGGAGCCGTCCGCCGCGCACCGGTCGAGGCGCGCCGGACGGGGGCAGCTGGGGCCCGTCGGGCTCGTCGTCGCGGGCGCGCTGTCCGTGCAGTTCGGGGCGGCCGTCGCCGTACTGCTGATGGACGAGGTGGGGCCGACGGGTGTCGTCACCCTCCGGCTGGTCCTCGCCGCGCTGGTGATGCTCGCCGTCTGCCGTCCGAGGCTGCGCGGCCACTCCCGCGCGGACTGGGGCACCGTCATCGCCTTCGGCCTCGCCATGGGAGGCATGAACATCCTCTTCTACCAGGCCGTCGACCGGATCCCGCTGGGTCCGGCCGTCACCCTGGAGGTCCTCGGACCGCTCGCCCTCTCCGTGATCGTCTCCCGTCGGCTGGTGAACCTGGTCTGGGCCGGGCTCGCGCTCGCCGGGGTGCTCCTGCTCAGCGGGATGTTCCCGGGGCTCGGCGGCGGGGTCGGCGGGCTCGACCCGGTCGGTGCCGCGTATGCGCTCGGCGCCGGAGCGATGTGGGCCGCGTACATCGTCTTCAGCGCCCGCACCGGCCGCCGCTTCCCGCAGGCCGACGGGCTGGCGCTGGCCTTCGGTGTCGCGGCCGTGCTGAGCCTGCCGTTCGGGATCGCGGGCGCGGGCACCCTGCTCGCCGACCCCGTCGTCATCGGGCTGGGGCTGGCCGTCGCGCTGATGTCCTCGGTCCTCCCGTACACCCTCGAACTCCTCGCCCTGCGCCGCCTTCCGGCCTCCACCTTCGCGGTGATGATGAGCCTGGAGCCGGCCGTGGCCTGCCTCGCCGGGTTCCTCGTGCTGCGGCAGGCGCTCTCGGTGACCGATGCCCTCGCCATCGCCCTGGTGATCGCCGCGAGCGTCGGAGCGGTCCGGACCCAGGCGGGCAGAGCAGAACGGACGAAGCGGACGAAGCGCGCCGGCCGGAACGCAGAGAAGGAGGGCGCTGCCGAAGGGGAGCCCTCGGCTCCATGACGGCGCACGGCTGTGGGGTCGTCAGGCGCGGAGATTCCTGATGGTGCACTTGAGGCCGGGAGCACCCGTCAGCTTGGCGTCGGCTGTGACGAGGTCGGCACCGAGCTGCTCGGCCAGGGCGATGAAGGACGCGTCGTACGGCCACATGTTGTGGCGCAGCTGCCAGATGCGAGGAAGCAGCGGTGTGTGGTCGTACCGCCGTAGGGCCATCCGGCCCAGCACCTCCAGGGCCTGCTCGGCCTGTGCGTCCGAGAGCTTCTTTCCGCGGGTCAGCCCGCGGAGGACGGATGCGCACTCAAGGTCTACGGCGTGCGGAGCGGCGAGTCTGTGGCCCGCGGTGGTATGTCGGACCCGGTCGGCCGGATCGTCCTGACCGACCAGGAACGAGACGAGGGCAGACGTGTCGAGGACCAGCATGCTCACGCGCGGGCCTCGCGCACCTCGGCCATGACCTCGGCGATGTCGTCGATCGTGACGCGGCCACCCGCGGCGATCGCACGAGCCTCCTCCGCGGCCTCGGCGGGAGTCAGCAGCTCGGCCTCATCTCTGATCAGCCCGAGCAGATAGGCCTGGAGCGACTGACCCCGCCGGGCCGCACGAACCTTCAGCGTGGTGAGCGTGTCATCCGGTACATCGCGAATGTGAACCGTAGCCATGACATCATTGTAGTCCCAATGCTGGCATTCTGGTCCCATCGTGGGTCGGGCCCCGGGCGTCGGCGCCTACTCCGGGGGCGCCAGGTCCCCGTACCCCGTCACCGCCTGCGGGGCGCGGGCCGTGGGGCCCGTGTAGCGGGCGGAGGGGCGGACCAGGCGGCCCGTGCGCTTCTGTTCCAGGATGTGGGCCGACCAGCCCGCCGTGCGGGCGCAGGTGAACATGGACGTGAACATATGCGCCGGGACCTCCGCGAAGTCCAGGACGATCGCCGCCCAGAACTCGACGTTCGTCGCCAGCACCCGGTCCGGGCGGCGGTTGTGCAGCTCTTCCAGGGCCGCCCGCTCCAGGGCCTCCGCGACCTCGAAGCGCGGTGCGGCCAGTTCCTTCGCCGTACGGCGCAGGACCCTCGCGCGCGGGTCCTCCGCGCGGTACACCCGGTGGCCGAAGCCCATCAGCCGCTCGCCCTTGTCGAGTGCCTGCTTCACATAGGCCGTCGCGTCGCCGGTCCGTTCGATCTCCTCGATCATGCCGAGGACCCGGGAGGGCGCTCCGCCGTGCAGCGGGCCGGACATCGCCCCGACCGCGCCGGAGAGCGCGGCCGCCACGTCCGCGCCGGTGGAGGCGATGACCCGGGCGGTGAATGTGGACGCGTTCATGCCGTGCTCGGCCGCCGAGGTCCAGTACGCGTCGACCGCCTTCACATGCCGCGGGTCCGGCTCCCCGCGCCAGCGGACCATGAACCGCTCGACCACGGACCGCGCCTTGTCGATCTCGCGCTGCGGAACCATCGGCAGCCCCTGGCCGCGGGCGCTCTGCGCCACGTACGACAGGGCCATCACGGCGGCCCGCGCGAGATCGTCGCGGGCCTGCCGCTCGTCGATGTCCAGCAGCGGGCGCAGGCCCCAGACGGGCGCCAGCATCGCCAGCGCGGACTGGACGTCGACCCGGATGTCCCCGGAGTGCACCGGGATCGGGAACGGTTCGGCGGCCGGCAGCCCCGGCTCGAACGCACCGTCGACCAGCAGCCCCCACACCTTGCCGAAGGAGACGTGTCCGACGAGGTCCTCGATGTCGACACCGCGGTAGCGCAGCGCCCCGCCTTCCTTGTCGGGTTCGGCGATCTCCGTCTCGAACGCGACGACTCCTTCGAGACCGGGTACGAAGTCGGACATCGGGCGGCTCCTCACGTACAGGACGCGCCGATGACGGAGGCGGCGCGTACGACGGGATCAGTCGTTCATTCCGGTAATGCCCCGTACGCCGGGTCGCCATCCTCGCGAAGCCCGTTCGATGGGAGGCGACACGATATCCGCAGGTCGGGGCCGGGGTCAGCGTGATGACTCGCACAGTCCGCCGGTCCGGCGAACAGGATTGGCGGCACTGGGTGCCGGGCAGACTCCACCCCGTATGCATGGGCCATACACGGGAGTTTTTGCGGTACCGGCCGCCGGTCCCCCGAGCGGCTCGCTGCGGCAGGATGGACATGTGACCGATCGCGATCCCGCCGCCCCCGATCCCGCCGTGATGCGCGAGCAGTACCGCTCGACGCCGCTGCGGGAGTCCGAACTGGCCCCGACGCCCATGGAGCAGTTCGCCGCCTGGTTCCACGACGCCGCCGTCGCCGGGCTCCAGGAGCCGAACGCGATGGTCGTCGGCACGGCCAGTACCTTCGGCCGGCCGTCGTCCCGGACCGTACTGCTGAAGGAGTACGACGCCCGGGGCTTTGTCTTCTTCACCAACTACGGCTCCCGCAAGGGCCGCGAGATCGCCGCCAATCCCTCGGTTTCGCTGCTCTTCCCCTGGCATCCCATCGCCCGCCAGATCGTCGTGACCGGCACCGCGGCCCGGATCGGCCGCGACGAGACGGCCGTCTACTTCCGCAGCCGCCCGCACGGTTCGCAGCTCGGTGCCTGGGCGAGCGCCCAGTCGTCCGTGATCGGCTCACGGGAGGAACTGCTCGACGTCTACGCCGAACTGTCCGCCCGCTACCCCGAGGGCCAGCAGGTGCCCGTGCCGCCGGAGTGGGGCGGGATCAGGGTCGTCCCGGACACGGTCGAATTCTGGCAGGGCCACGAGAACCGGCTCCACGACCGGCTGCGGTACGTCTACGAGAAGGAGCGCGCCGAGGACGCGGAGGGCGGCGCCGCCGAGGTCCACTGGCGTATCGAACGCCTCGCCCCCTGACCGGCCGGGCGGATTTCGCGGGGGAGGAGGCGGAGCTGTCGGGCGGCGCCGTTGCACGGTCCTGCCGCGCGCCGTTGCACGGTCCTGCCGGGGCGCGTGGCCCGGTCCTGCTCCCGAGAGCGCGGGATCCGGCCGGAGAGCAACGCAGAAACCCGCGGGCTCGGGTCCCTCCTTGCGGAGGGGCCGGCCGGACGTACCGGCGAGCCCGCGGGTCGGTGACTGCTTGAATTACGGCAGGTGGCCTGCCGAGTGGCACAGAGTGCGACTGGCAGGCGTCAGCCCGCAGTCACCTCACGCGTCCGGTATGCATACATTCGCCGAACCACCTCCTCTCTCGTGTGAGCCACACACTAGGAAGCCCCGTCGGCCGGGTCCAGCGATTTAATTTCGGCCCAGGGCGGGGGCGGGGCGGGCGCCCCGAGGCCGTCGGCGATCGCGCGCAGCGCCGCGAGATGGCGTCCGTACACCTCCCGGCCCTCTTCCGTCAGCGACAGCCAGGTCCGCGGGCGCCGCCCCACCCGTCCCTTGTCGACCGCAACCAGACCCGCCTCCTCCAATCCGGCGACCTGCTTGGAGAGGGCTGAATCCGTCACTTCCACGAGATCGCGCACGAAGCCGAACTCCGCCCGGTGGACGGGCGCCAGCGCGGCGACGACGGAGAGCCGGACGGGCGCGTTCAGCAGCGGCGACAGCGCATGCCGGGGATGCCCGCCCGGTATCGGTATCCGCTGGGCCGACCCGGACTCCCCGGACTCCCCGGATGCCCCGGGCTCCCCGGGCTCCCCGGGCTCCCCGGTCTGCTCGGTCTGCTCGGTCTGCTCGGATGCTCCGGGCTTCCCCGGCTGCGGGGGCTGCGGGTGCTGCTCCGTCACGCCGTCCGCCTTCCCTCGCCTATCGCCGCGAGCGCCGCCGGCAGTGCACAGGCCAGCGCGGCGACCACGGCGAACGGCACGCTGTCCTCGAACGAAGACGTCCCGAGGCCGACCGCGACCGCGAAGAGCGCGCCCCAGCTCCCTATCACCCCGCCGTGCAGCGGGCCGAAACCCCGGCGGATCACGCGCTGCCGTGCCGCGTACACACTCAACCCGCCCACCAGGGCGAACACGAACAGAGCGAAGACCAGCGCGGCGGTGGTGCCCTGCCAGAGCAGGGACATCGGGACCAGGACGAGCTGTCCCGCCGCGAAGACCCAGAGATAGCGCGCATACCAACCGCTGTTCCGCAGGGCCGCGGTCTCCACCCGCGCCGCCCGCCCCAACGCCGCCTGCGCCTCGTCATGCGTACTCATACGGCTCCGCCCCCTCATGCGTCCGTCCGTGTTTCCACGTTCGCACGTACTTTCCAAACCGGCAAGTACTTTCCTCGCCTGTGGACAGAGCCCGATAGAGCCCGACAGAGCCCGGCGGGGCCCGACAGAGCCGACAGAGCACGGCCGGAGCCGGGGAACGGGAAGGGCCCGTCGGGTGGTCGTCGCTGCCGACGACCACCCGACGGGCCCCACGGACACCACGGCTCCCTCCCGGGGCCGCCGCCCGGCTCAGCCGTGGCGGTAGAAGATCCGGTCCCGGTTGTCCGTCATCACCCGGCCGTTCCACTCGTGGCCGCCGTCCACGTTCCCCGACCGCAGCAGCGGCGGCTCCACCCCCCGGTCGGCGAGGTTCTCCGCCGCCGCGGCCATCATCGCCTGCATCAGGGCGCTGGTGACCACCGTGGACGCGGGGGCGAACGGGGCCTCCACGCCCTCGTGGGTGAGGACCGTGTCCCCGATGGCGATCTTCGAGTCCAGGACGACGTCGCAGTGGTCCTTGAGGAACGTGCCCGACACATGCCGGGACCTGGTCTCCTCCGCGTACGCGACGGAGGTGACCCCGATGACCTTCAGCCCCAGCGCGCGGGCGTTCATCGCCATCTCCACCGGCAGCGCGTTCCGCCCGGAAAGGGAGATGATC
The DNA here is from genome assembly GCF_044763775.1 of Streptomyces sp. NPDC094448. NCBI lineage: Bacteria > Bacillati > Actinomycetota > Actinomycetes > Kitasatosporales > Streptomycetaceae > Streptomyces > Streptomyces sp. NPDC094448. The sequence continues at coordinate 267,910 of NZ_JBIWGU010000005.1, forward strand.
ACCAGCACGTCGCCGGACCGGGCCGGGCTGGTGTCCAGTACCGCCCCGGCCAGGCCCTCGACCCGCTCCAGCGCGGAGCCGAGGGTCGCGGGGATCACGTCCACGCCGACGACGCCCGGCACGGCGAGCAGGTTCATCACGGCGAAGCCGCCCGCCCGGTACACCACGTCCTGGGCGGCGAGGGAGGAATGCCCGGCACCGAAGGCGAAGAGCCGGCCGCCGTCGGCAACGGTGTCGGCGATCGCCGCACCGGCCGCGGCGATGCTCTCCGACTCCTCGTTCCGCACGCGTGCCAGTAGTTCGATCGCCGCGTCGAAGAATCGACCGGCCAGCTTGCTCTCGCTCATCGCCGAGCCCTTTCGGGAGAAAGTCCGGGAAATTCAGTGGCGGGGGCGGAGCGCGGCAGCCGCGCGTCCGGGTGTCCCGGCACCGGGGAAAGCGCCGGGGAATGCCCGGGGCCGCCGATCACGGTGCGGTCTGGACCATTCCCGTGTCAATACGGTCACCCGACACTCGTACGGTGGTCGTGTGCGGTTTTCGCGAGGGTTTCGTGTCGGTGCTCCGGGCGCGCTTTCGGGTTCGCCCGGTTTTGCGCGGCGAAGGCCGCCCGGGGCGGATCCCGCGGCACCTTCCGAGGTGCTCGCGGAGACGCTCCGGGAGCCCGTTCCGGCACCGGCTTTCACCGGCGCGGCACGGTTGTCGGCGGGATGCGTAAGAATTGAGTCCGGGGCCGCACCGCACGATTCTTCGAGGGGCACGTATGTCCGGTTTGATCGACACCACGGAGATGTACCTCCGCACCATCCTCGAGCTGGAAGAGGAAGGTGTGGTTCCTATGCGCGCCCGTATTGCCGAGCGGCTCGACCAGAGCGGGCCGACGGTCAGCCAGACCGTCGCCCGGATGGAGCGGGACGGGTTGGTGACGGTCGCCGGGGACCGCCATCTGGAGCTGACCGAAGAGGGCCGCCGGCTGGCGACCCGGGTGATGCGGAAGCACCGCCTCGCGGAATGTCTGCTCGTCGATGTGATCGGCCTCGAATGGGAGCAGGTCCACGCCGAGGCCTGCCGCTGGGAGCATGTGATGAGCGAAGCCGTGGAGCGGCGCGTGCTGGAGCTGCTGCGCCACCCGACGGAGTCGCCGTACGGAAACCCCATCCCCGGCCTGGAAGAGCTGGGCGAGAAGGCCGAGGCCGACCCGTTCCTGGATGCCGGGATGGTCTCCCTCGCCGAGCTGGACCCGGGCTCGGACGGCAAGACCGTCGTCGTCCGCCGGATCGGCGAGCCCATCCAGACCGACGCCCAGCTGATGTACACGCTGCGCCGCGCGGGTGTGCAGCCCGGTTCGGTGGTGAGCGTCACCGAATCCGCCGGCGGCGTCCTGGTCGGCAGCGGAGGCGAGGCGGCGGAGCTGGACTCCGATGTCGCCTCCCACGTTTTCGTCGCCAAGCGCTGATCTCCCCGGGCCCGGTCCGTGCTCTTACCCCGGGGCCCGGCCCGCGCTCCCTTCTCTCGGCTCTCCCGGCCCGGTCCGTGCTCTGATCCCCCGGAGCCCGGCCCGCGCTCCGATTTCCCGGGGCCCGGCCCGTGCTCCGGTACTCGGGTACTCGGGTACTCGGGTTTCCCGGCGTTGGGCCGCCTCCGCGGCGCAGCGGGGGAGCCGGGTCCGCTCCCTCCTCGCCCCCTGCCCGCGGACGATTTCGTCCGGAACGGCGACGGCCGGGCGGATCGCATGTCACGCTGTGCATGAGGCATATGACTCACCGTCCGGTGGCCGCCCTTCGGGTGGCTCCTGTGCGGTGGTCCACCGCTGACTCGCCGCCGTGCCCGTCGCCGTGGAGGGATCAGGCCGATGCGCCCCTCGCACGTCCCGCACCTCCCGTCCGTGCTTCCGCCGGCACTCCCGTGCCGCTCCTGCGGCGCCCCGGACAGTCCGCGCTGTTCGCGCTGTTCGCGCTGTCCGCGCTGTCCGCGCGGTCCGCGCGGTCCGGGCCGCGATTCGAGTCCGGGTGTGTCGGGTCCGGGCCGTGATTCGAGTCCGGGCCGTCTGCCGGGTCCGGGCCGTCCGCGCCGTTCAAGCGGCGGGCCCCGGCATCCTCGGATGCCGGGGCCCTTCCTCCCCTGTCATGACCCGGAGCCCCGAGCTCTCAAGGTCATTCCCGTCGGACCGTCTTCCCCGAGCGGCCCGCCTCCCGCAAAAGATCTCCCCGGGCCGGACGCGGCCAATCCTGGCCTTCGGTCACTCGAAGGTGGGGTGTTGCCCGCCGCCGGCTGGGCAGGGCCCGGTATTCGAACGTAGGTTCGAAACCTTCGATAGGCTGAGCATATCGGCGAACGGGTGACAGAAGGGGGTGCCGGGCCCATGGTGCGGCGCATAGACGTGACCGGAACTGCGGGTGCCCGTCTGGCTGCCTGGGAGTACGCGGACCCGCCCAAGCCCCGGGCCGACGTCCGCGCCCCCGGAGTGCTGCTGCTCCACGGTCTGACGGGCCGCGCCTCCCACTGGGCGGCCGCCGCGCGCCGGCTCTCCGGCCGGTACCGGGCGGTCGCCCTCGACCAGCGCGGCCACGGCCGCAGCGACAAGCCCGCCGCCGGGCCCTTCACCCCCGAGTCCCTCGTCGTCGACGCGGCGGCTGCCGTCGAACAGCTGGACCTGGGCCCCGCGGTCCTGATCGGCCACTCCACGGGCGCCCTCACCGCCTGGCAGCTCGCCGCCGAACGGCCCGATCTGGTGCGGGCGCTGATCGTCTGCGATATGCGGGCCGCCCCGCCCGGCGCCGCGTCCCAGCGGGTCTGGGAGGCCTGGCTCCGGGCCTGGCCGGTGCCGTTCGCCACCCTCGCGGACGTACGGAAGTGGTTCGGTGAGGACGATCCGTGGGTGGAGCGCCCGCATCCGGCGCGCGGCGACTTCTACGCCGAGGTGATGGCCGAGCGCGCGGACGGCTGGCGGCCGGTGTTCTCCCGGCGGCAGATGCTGAAGCTCCGCGAGTCCATCGTCCACGAGGCCCACTGGGACGAGCTGGCCCGGGTCCGCTGCCCCGCGCTCGTCGTCCGCGGCCCGGACGGAGACCTGGGCCGGGCCGAGGCCCAGGAGATGGTCCGCGTCCTGCCCCGCGGCCGCTATGCCGAGGTGCCCGACGCGGGCCACCTCCTCCACTACGACCGCCCCGACGCCTGGTACGCCGCGATCGCCCCCTTCCTCGCCGAGGTGACGGAGACCGCCCCCGCGCCGGAGGCGTGACGGCGCGGGAAGGGGCGGCCCGGTGTCGGGCCGCCCCTCGTCGTGCGCCGTACACCCCCGTGCGCGCGGGCTCAGAACTCGAAGACGACCCCGAGCGTCGCCGCCATCTCGCAGGCGTTGTTGTACGTGCCGGACCAGGCGACCCGGCGGCCCTCCCAGACGCCGTCGGCCGTGACCGTCACCGGCGCCCACTCCCGGGTGCACAGGGTCTGCGGCAGTTTCGACGGCAGGGCGCGGAAGTCGCCGCCGACGGAGCGCAGTTCGCGGCAGGCGCCGGCCGCCGCCGGGTGGGTTCCGGTGGCGCGCGGGGCGCAGGACAGGGTCACCGCGCGCTCGGCCGTGGTTCCGGCCCGGGTCTCGCCCTGCCCCACGGTCAGAACGAGGGCGGACGGCGCGTACAGGGCGGGCGCCCCGGCGGCCGGCTGGGCGGCCGCCGTGCTCATGGCGGTTCCGGCGACGCCCAGCATCAGGGCGGCGGCCGAGACGAACAGGGTCCGCGGAGACAGAGGACGCATGGAGAGAACTCCTTCGCTTCGAGGTCGCATTGAGGGTGGTGCGACTGCGGACGGGAGTCTCGCGTAAGCGCAGGGTGAGCGCATGTCCGGCGCCGGTTTCCGGTCGGGCGTCCCCCGAAAGGGGTGACCGAATGGTCGTTCGGGCAGCTCGCGCGGGGTGCGGCCGCCGAGCGGACACGTTCCACCATCCGGACGATCTCCATGGGGCAGCACGGAAAGAACCGCCTGAGCTGCGTGGATGCTCAGGCGGTACGTTCCTTCAGCCAACCCGCTTCGACGGGAAACCGCCGCCGCGCGGCCCCCGCGGGCCCTCGTTCGAACCGGCCCGTACGTCCCGGCCCCGCACGTCCCGGCCCGTATGCCATGGACCGAAGCCCAATGCTCCGGGACGGAAAGGGCGTGAGGGTCAGCCGATCGGCCGGCGCATCTCCGTACGGACCTTCGCCGTCGTCTCGGCGGCCTGCGCCAGATCGACCGCCTCGGGCTTGATACCGGCCGACTTGCCGTCGATCAGACCGACCGTCGCGCCCGTGTTGCCGTCCACCCAGGCGCAGACCGGCATCGTGAGCTTGGTACCGGCGCTGGTGGCCACGATGACCTGGCAGCTGATCGTGGTGTCGGAGCCGGCCGGTGTGAAGTCCTTGGGCGGGACGGCGAGCCGGGAGTTCTGCTCGGAGGCGCTGCCCCGCAGCATCGCCTTGCGGGAGATGTCCGGCTGCTTGATCTGTGCGTACATCCCGGAGACGACGAGTGCGCCGTTCTGCGGACCGCCGACCGCGGTGTACTGGCCGACGATCGCCTTGGGGTTCTTCACCAGCGGGTCCCGGGCCTGCACGGCCTTCTCGCCCAGTTCGGACATATCGTCGGTGAACTTGTACTTCTGGGCGACCAGGGTGGGCGGCAGCACCAGCTTGTACCGGGCCTCGGGGAAGCCGTCCGCGTCGGTGCCCGGGTCCGTACCCGAGTCGGGGTCCGTACCGGAACCGCCCGTACTCGACGCGGATTCCGAGCCCTTGTTGTCCTTTTTGCCGTCGCCATCGCCGCTGAAGACGGTGTTCCCCAGCCAGGACAGCACCAGCAGACCGGTGACGACGCCGGTGGCCAGCAGGATCATCCGGCCCGTCCGGTTTCCCTTCGGGGCCGGCGGCGGCTGCGGAGCGCCCCAGCCGCCGGGTGCCTGGTGGCCCGGCGGCCCGCCGAAGGCCGGGGCCGGGGGTATGGGACCGGTCTGGTCCGGCCCGGCGCCGGGCTGTCCCTGCTGCGGATAGCCGTAGGGCTGCCCGGCGCCGTAGCCGGGCGGGGGCTGCTGGGGATCGGGCGCCCCGTATCCGGGCGGCGGTGGGGCCCCGTACCCCGGCTGTCCCTGCGGCGGATACTGCTGCCCGCCGTACGGGTCGTGGTACGGAGGCTGCGCGGGCTGCTGGGCGTACGGATCCCCGTACGGTCCGGGACCGGTCTGCCCGTACCCCCCTTGGGGGTCGTGCTGCGGGGACTGCGGATGCGGCGGCGGCGTTGACATACCCAGCAACTTACGGCACCCCACCGACGGCCCCGCCCCGTATGTCTGTCTTCGCAGGTCGGCGCGGGTACGGGCGCCGCGCCGACCGGGATGCCGTCCCGGGGCGTGCCCGCGCCGCCCCGGGACGGCTCCGGGGTACGGCTCCGCCCGGAGCCCCGCGGCCGGTTCGGGCCGCCGGAGTCCGGGCGGATGCGGTGACGCGGTGTCCCGCGGCGGTACGGAGACCGGTTCAGCCCTTGCTGACCGCCGCCAGGATCTCCGGCCCCCGCCGGGCCGTCAGCGGCGCCGCCAGCCTCAGCCCCGCCCAGGCCAGCAGCGCCCCGTACAGCGCCCCCGCGGGCAGCAGCAGCCACATATCGCCCCGCGCGGCCGAGTCCTTCATCATCACGACCGCGACGATCAGTGGCGAGCACAGCACCGCCGAGACGATGGCACCGCCCGCGATCGACATCCACGCCAGCGACGACTGACCGGCCCCGACGTTCTTGTACGCGCTGTCCTGCGGAATCGAGTACGGATAGCGGGCCGAGCCGTAGGCGCCGGTGCCCAGCATCGCGCCGAGCACCGCCAGCGAGAGGCCCAGCGCGGGCACCAGCCCGTCCAGGTCGCCGACCGCGAACGCGATTCCCACCGTGACCAGCACCGTGTACGGCAGGGCGATCAGCAGCAGCGCGAGAGCGCGGGCCCGCAGCTCCTCGTAGGCGTCCCGGGTCGTGGACATCGTCTGGAGGACCATCCAGAACGCCGAGGTGTCCTGCCCGAACTGGTTGTACATCTGCATGCCGAGCATGCTGGTCGCGAAGGCCGCGAAGTACACCGAGCCGGTGCCCTGGACCACATTGACCAGCGGGATGATCGCACCGATCGCCAGCGCCGACACCAGACCGGCCTTGGTCTTCGGATCGCGCCACAGATAGCGCAGGGCGCGCTGCATCACGGCACCCGTACGCCCCTCGGGGAGGAAACGGTTCAGCCCGTTGGCCCCGCGACCCACTTCGCGTTCGGACGCCGCCGCGATCGTGGAGCCGTCGGGCGCGGTCATCAGCCCGGTGAGGATCCGGCGCCACCACCACAGCAACCCGCCGAGGGCGGCGGCGGAGAGCGCGAGCTGCGCCGCAGCCGTACCGTACGCGCCGTCGCTCGTGGCGTCGACCGAGGCGATCGCGGAGGCGATCGGCACCCAGCGGACGACGTCGGACACGGGTGCCAGCGCGCCCAGCCCCTCCTCGGAGCGGCTCAGCTCCTGGAAGCCCAGATTGACCGCCTGGAGGCCGACCGCGATCAGCAGCCCGCTGAGCAGGGCCAGATCACGGCCCTTGCGGGAGGTCAGCAGCCGGATATTGGCCGCGGCGACCGACCGGGCCAGGGCGATGCAGCCCAGCAGCGCCAGCGGTACGGCGACCACGGCCACCGCGGCCGCCGCCCAGCTCTGGGCGACCGCGATCCCGGCGCCCAGCAGCACACAGAAGGTGAACAGCGGCCCGGTGCCCACCAGGGACGCGGCCGTCAGCGCCGTCACCAGCGGACCGGGCCGCAGCGGCAGCATCACCAGCCGGGTCGGGTCGAGGGTCTCGTCACCGCTGGGGAAGAAGAGCGGCATCACCGCCCAGCCCAGCGCCAGCACGCCCGCGTACAGCACCCCGGCGATCACCACGTTCCCGGAGCCGCGCATCGCGACGAAGCCGAGCAGTTGGAGTACGGCGAACAGCCCCGCCAGCACCAGCGAGATCACGAAGACCGTCTTGCGCGCGGCCGACCGGCGCAGCCCGTTGCGGAGCAGCGACAGCTTCAGCCGTACGAAGACGGCGGCCAGCGCGCCCGTGGACAGTTCGCGCGGTACGGCTCCGCCCGCCGGGCGGCCGGCGACCGGCGCGGCACCGGCCGCGGTGCCCGCCGCGGTCATCGGGCGGTCCCGGTTCCGCCGCCCAGCCAGTCCAGGGACTCGCCCGCGTCCGCGCCCTGCGCGCCGACCAGCTCCAGGAAGGCGCTCTGGAGGCTCGGGGCGTCGCCGCGGACCTCCGCCAGGGGGCCCTGGGCCCGGATCCGGCCCTGCGCCATCACCGCGACCCAGTCGCACAGCGACTCCACCAGCTCCATCACATGGCTGGAGAAGACGACGGTGGCGCCGGACGCGGTGTACCGCTCCAGTACGCCCCGGATGGTCTGAGCGGAGACCGGGTCGACGCCCTCGAAAGGCTCGTCGAGGAAGAGGACCTCGGGGTTGTGCAGCAGCGCGGAGGCCAGGCCGATCTTCTTCCGCATACCGGTCGAGTAGTCGACGACCAGCTTGTGCTGGGAGCCCGCCAGGCCCAGGACGTCGAGGAGTTGCGTGGCGCGCCGGTCGACCTGGTCGCCGGGGAGTCCGCGGAGCCGGCCGCTGTAGGCCAGCAGTTCGCGCCCCGACAGCCGCTCGAACATCCGCAGCCCCTCGGGCAGCACGCCGATCCGCGATTTCACGGCGACCGGATCGGCCCAGACGTCGTGGCCCGCGATGTCGATCCGGCCCTGGTCGGGGCGGAGCAGTCCGGTCATCATCGACAGCGTCGTGGTCTTTCCGGCGCCGTTGGGGCCGACCAGTCCGATGAACCGCCCGGCGGGCAGGACGAGATCGACACCGGAGACGGCGATCTGCTCGCCGAACCGTTTCCACAGTCCTTCCACCCGCACGGCGGGCGGTGCTCCCTCGTCCGCCGCCACGGGCCGGTCCGTGGCCGTGGTCCGCTGCTCCGGCATGGTCGTGCTCCTTCGGGTCCCCGAGGTCGTACGCGTACGGGGCCGGGCGGCGGGAACGCCGGACGGCCGCGGTGCCGCGTCGGTACGGGGCCAGCCTAAACAGCAGAAGAAACGATTCTTCGGGGGGAGGGTCGCGGCACAGTCGGCGATGGACCGGGAAGCATCGCAGGTGGGAGTGGGTTTCGGAGGCGGGTGCGGCCGACCGCGGTCGGGAGGGGGCGGATGCGGCCGGGTGCGGCTGGGAGGGACCGGGTGCGGCCGGGAGTGGGCAGCGGTCCGGTCCCCGGCGGTGGGGCACCGGGGGGACGGGTTCCTGCTCGCCGGTCGCGGGAGGCCGCACCGGCGGTCTCCGGAGCGGGTACGGCCCTACCGGCGGGCGCTACCGGCGGGCGCGGGCAGCCGCGGCTTCACGTCCGCAGGCGTACGCGAGCGGGCTGATCAGCTCCTCCGTATCGGGCAGCCAGCGGTTCTCCGCGGTGGGGCGCCGCACCCACTGCACCGGGCCCATACCGCCGATCCGGGTCGGCGGGGCGGCCACATAGTGACCCTGGCCGCGCGGGACGAGGTCCAGGGAGCTGGGCGCCCAGCCCAGATCGCGGATCAGCGCGGGCGCCTTGGCCGCACCGCCCGGCAGGACGAAGAAGAGCGTCCGGCGGTCGGGGGTGGAAGCGACCGGGCCCAGCGGCAGCTCCATCCGCTCCAGCCGGGCCAGCGCCAGGAACCCGGCCGATTCGGGGACGTCGAGGACGTCGAACGTCCGGCCCGTGGGCAGCAGGACGGACGCCTTGGGATGCTTGCCCCACAGCCGGCGGGCCCCCGCCGCGCTGCCCGTGGCCTGATGCGTCCAGTCCGCGCGTACGGCATGGGCGCCCGGGACCGCGCAGGCGGCGTCGCCGCACGAGCAGAACTCCCTGCCGTCGGCCGCCTCCAGCCAGGTCCCGGGGAACACGTCCCAGTGCCGTTCCTCCGCATACCGCACAGCGTGGTCCACCAACTGCTCCCCCCGCTGCTGGGGGATCTGCGCTGCTTCTGCGACTCCGATGGTCTCTTCCACGACCCTCTCAACTCCCGTGGTCACCGGGGGTTACGGGCCCCCTACGGGCCGCCCCCGGGATCATGATCCCGCATATGGGGCGCATGGATGCACATGCGGGGGCGCGTACACACATCGGTCAGGGAATCGGGTATCACCATGGAAGGGGAAGGCTGTGCGGGAGAGCGTGTCCCACCGGGCAGGGAGGTCCGGTTGCCGTGTCGGGGCGCGCGAAATCGGAGTGCTTCAGTCCGGTCCGGTCCGGTACCGCCGGGGGCATCTTTCGGGGGGACTTCCGGAATTCTGGACGTACGGATCTCCAGATGCCTCCAGCATCTGGAGAAACCCGACCAACTCGACCAACTCTCATAAGCACTCCCAAGTCTGCATTCTCCGTATATCCGCCGGGCAGTGATCAAGGCGTTGCGGACCAGCACGTCCGATCACCCGCGGCCCTCAGGGGGTTACATCCAATGGCAGCCAGGCCACTTGTCGCCCGCCAGCCCAACGAACGGCTGCAGGCGCTGATTCAGGAAGCCGGGTGCTCCAATGCCGGGCTCGCGCGCCGCGTCAACATGGTCGGCGCGGAACGCGGGCTCGACCTGCGCTACGACAAGACGTCCGTGGCGCGCTGGCTGCGCGGCCAGCAGCCGCGCGGACGGGCACCCGGGATCATCGCCGAAGCACTCGGCCGCAAACTCGGCCGCACGGTCACGATCGACGAGATCGGTATGGCCAACGGCAAGAACCTCGCGTCCGGCGTCGGACTCCAGTTCTCCCCGACCGTCCTCGGCGCCATCGAGCAGGTCTGCGAGCTGTGGCGGAGCGACGTCGGCCGCCGCGATTTCCTCTCCGGTGCCTCGGTCGCCGCGTCCGCCCTCGTCGAACCCAGCCGCGACTGGCTGATCACCGGCGCCGACGCACAGGTCGCCCGGAGCGCGGGCGCGCGGGTCGGCAGCGCCGACGTCGAAGCCGTACGCGCCATGACCCACGCCCTCACCGACCTCGACCACCGCTTCGGCAGCGGGCACATCCGGCCCGTCGTCGTCCACTACCTCAACTCCGTCGTCTCCGGACTGCTCTCCGGCTCCTACCGCGAATCCGTCGGCCGCGAACTCTTCGCCGCCGTCGCCCGCCTCACCGAACTCGCCGGATACATGGCGGTCGACACCGGGCAGCCCGGACTCGCCCAGCGCTACTACATCCAGGCCCTCCGCCTCGCCCAGGCCGCCGACGACCGCGGCTACGGCGGATACGTCCTCGCCGCGTCCATGAGCCACCTCGCCGCCCAACTGGGCAACCCCCGCGAGATCGCCCAACTCGCGCGGGCCGCACAGGAAGGCGCCCGCGGCCAGGTCACCCCCCGCGCCCAGGCCATGTTCCACGCCGCCGAAGCCCGCGGGCACGCCCTCCTCGGCGACGCCCGCACCTGCCAGGCCGTCGCGGGCAAGGCGATCGCCGCCCTGGAGCGCGCCGAACCCGAATGCGGTGACGACCCCGTGTGGATCGGCCACTTCGACGAGGCCTACCTCTCCGACGAACTCGCCCACTGCTACCGCGATCTGGGCCAGTCCGAAGCCGCCGCACACCACGCGGCGGGCGCGCTCGAAGGACACCCCGAGACCCGGGCCCGGCGCCGCGCCATCGGCTACGCCCTCCTCGCCACCGCGCAGGTCCAGCAGCGCGAGGTGGAACAGGCCTGCCACAGCGGCACCCGCGCCCTGGAACTCCTCGGCACGCTGCGGTCCAGCCGGGGCACGGAGTATCTGGACGACCTCCAGCAGCGGCTGGAGCCGTACGCGGACGAGGCGCCGGTACGGGAGTTCGGGGCGCGCCTGGAACTCCAGGCGGCGTAGCCGACTCCCGTGGGGTCGCCTCCCGCTGGGGTTCCTCGGGCCCGGGGGCCCCGGGGGTGCCGTTTCCCGCGGGGCCCCATGTGAAGTCGCGCGTCGGGAGGAGGATCCAACCCGCGTGGAGCTGCGCTCAGCAGGGGCGACTCAGGGGCGCTGGGGGTCCCTCCATTGCCGAAGGCATAGGTGGGGGTACCTCCCACGCCGCCAGGCGTAGGTGGGGGTACCTCCCACGCCGCCGGGCGTAGGTGGGGGTACCTCCCACGCCGCCAGGCGTAGGGGGAGGAACTGCGCGATCAGCCACGCACGGCCCGCGGCCGGACACGGACCCCGTCCGGCACGGCGCTCTCCGCAACCCCGAGGCACCGGGGGCCCGCACACCACAGGTGCCGCACCCCGAGTCCCCCCGGGGAGCAACCCCCAGGGGGAGGCGACCCGGTAGTTTGGGGCGGTTGGAGAGCGCGGCGCGCTTTGGATGGAGGTTCCGGTGACGCACAGCGGACAGGGGCACGGGGAAGGGCAGGGCGGCGGCCGCCCCGGTGGTTCCTGGATACCCGACACGCCCGCTCCCGGGCAGCCGTGGGGCGACCCCTGGGGCCCGGCGCCCGTACCGCAGGAAGACGCCACCATGAATCTCGCGCCGGTGCCGCCGGACGGCGCGGACGACGCGACCCGGTTTATCCCGCCCGTACCGTCCGAGGGTGCGGACGACGCGACGCGGTTCATCCCGCCGGTGCCGCCGGAGGGTGCGGACGACGCGACGCGGTTCATCCCGCCCGTACCGCCCGAGGGTGCGGACGACGCGACCCGGTTCATCCCGCCCGTACCCCGGGAACGCGACCACGACGAGACCCGGTTGCTCCCGCCCGTACCCCCGCCGGAGGCAGCGCCGGACCCGTTCGAGAGTCTCTTCCGGCAGGACGGCGACCGCCCCGAGAGCCCCCGGGCGGCGCGCGCCCGGGAGAAGCGGGAGGCGGAGCGGCAGAAGGCCTCGCAGCTCGCGGTGATGGGGGCCGTGGTCGTCGCCTGTGCGGTGCTGGGGCTCGGGCTGAGCGCCGCGATCTACGGCGGGGACGATACGGGCACCGACGACGCGCCGCCCTCCGTCGCCGCCGCCCCCGGCACCTCCGCTCCCACGCGGTCCGCTGCCGCGCTCCCGCCCCCGCCGCCGAAGCCGAGCGCGAGCGCCTCCGCCGAGGACGAGGAGGACCGGCCCGACGGCCCCGCCCGTACCCAGGCGGAGGCGCTGGACAGGCTGCTGGCCGACAGCAACAACAGCCGGGACGCCGTGGTGCGTTCGGTGGCGAATATCCGGCGGTGCCAGGAGCTGGGGCGGGCGGCCACCGATCTGCGGGGCGCGGCCGAGCAGCGCCGGACGCTGGTGGCCCGGCTCCAGTCGCTCGGTGTCGACCGGCTGCCGCGCGGCGGTGAGCTGAGTGCCGCCCTGATCAGGGCGTGGCAGTCGTCGGCGGCCGCGGACGACCACTACGCGTCCTGGGCCGAGCAGGTCCAGGGCGAGCGGGGCTGCCGGGACGGCCGGGCCCGGACCACCCGCCGGGCGGTGGAGGGGAACCGGGCCAGTGCCGATGCCACCGCGGCGAAGCGGCAGGCGGCGGGGGTGTGGAACGCGATCGCGGAGGAGCACGAGCTGACCGAGCGCCGCGCCGAACAGCTCTGAGCGGTGGGAGCCGGGGGAGCCGGTGGCTAGAGGATCTTGCCGATGTCGTCGATGCCCTTGCCCTGGGAGACGAGGCGTCCGGCGCGTACGACCTGGAAGGTGACCGAGCGGTTCGCGGCGCGCGGATAGCCCGAGAAGCCGGTCAGGGCGGCGAAGCGCCAGCTCAGGGTGGGGGTGAGGCCTCCAGTGGTGACTTCGGTGCCGGTGTCGAGGGCCTGGATGATGCGCCGTGAGTCGACCGTGTCGGAGTTGACGGCCCGGATGGTGGCGGCGAGGACCGAGTAGGCGATCCACGTGGTCTGGACGCCCGCGTCGGCCGGGTCGATCCGGTCGTCACCGAAGGCGTGTTCGTCGATGACCTTCTTCATGAGGTTCCAGCGGGGATCGTCCGTGCCGGGGTACCAGCCGGTGACGAACGCGCCCTCGTAGGGCCCCTGGCGTCCGCCTGTGCGGTTGATCAGGGGCTGGTCGACGCTGCCGCTCACGGAAGAGAACCTGATCTCGCGGCCGTCGTCGGGAAGCCGGCGGTAGGAGTCGACGAAGGTCTCGGTGCGTTCGCCGAGGGCCGCCGTGACACAGCCGGGCCGCTCGTCGGAGCTGCCTTCGGCTCCGGCGCCCGCCCGGTCCCGGGCGCGGGCGGCCTCCCGGGCGTAGCCGGTGGCGTTGTCGGGGGCGAGGATATCGCTGGGGGCGGGCCGGCCGCCGTGGGCGAGTCCGGCGCCGAGGAGCTGCGGCAGGGAGTCGCCCGCGGCGGTGTCCGGCCGGACGATTGCGACCCGGCGGCATTCGTCGGCGAGCTGGACGCCCTGTCCGGCCAGGAGCGCGGCCTGTCCGGCGTTGACGGGGTAGGAGACGACGGAGGAGAACTCCTCGTCGGAGATGCCGTAGCCGCCGATGTAGGGGATGGAGGCGACCTGGAGCGGGGCCAGGAAGGCATTGCCGTGCTGGCTGTACGAGCCCACGACCGCGTCGACCTTCTCGCGGGCCGCCCGCCGGGCGCAGTCGGCCGCGCCGCGCCGGGTGTCGCCCTCGTTGCAGGTGATGACCCGCAGTTCGTGGCCGTCGATACCGCCGGTGGCGTTGGTCCAGCGGGCGTACGCCTCGGCCATGGCGGGCATGCCGGGCATGTTCGTGGCGTCGGTGCCCTCGGGGGCGAAGGTCATCACGGTGATCCGGTCGGGATCGCCTCCGAGGCCGGGGAGGGCGCCGCAGCCGGAGAGGAGCAGGGTCCCGGCGAGGGCCGCGGCGGCGGCCGGCCCGCTGCGGGCGCGGGGTGTGCGGAGTGCGCGGCGTGTGCGGGCCGATGGTGCCGGGGAGCCGGTCCCGGCGGCTTCCGGACCGGCGGTGGTTCCGGCGGTGATTCCGGAGGCGGTACCGGGGGCGGTATCGGAGGTGGCTCCGGCGGCGGGGGAGTGGCGCCTGCTGTCCGTCATGGGTCATCACGTTTCCGCCACCGCGGTAACGGCGGAGTGTGGGTTGTCGGCGGGAAGGTGGCGGACGGATGAACAGCGTGCACCGGGGGGAGGGCGGGGTGCGCGAGGCGGGAACGTACGATCGTCGGCGTGCAGTCCGCCTCGAATCCCCCTTCCCGTCGCGTACGCCGCTCCTCCACCATGGGCGGTATGCCGCTCACTGACATGCCCTGGTGGCGTTGGCGCCTCAATGTGCGCTCGGCGCTGCACATGCTCTCCGACCCCGCCTTCCACCAGGAGACCTGGCTTGCGGGGAGGGAGGGCTACGGCGATGTGACCGACGCCGTCTACCGGCTGGTCGAGGACACGTGGCTGGACAACTGGTCCGCCGAGAAGTACATCGGGACGATCTTCCGGGATGCTGCCGAGGCCGCGCTGGTGGATGCCGCGGTGCTGCGGGTGCTGCGGATCATGCACCAGGTCGGGGCGGATGCTCCGGTGTCCGCGTATCTGGAGCATCCGGGCTGGCCGGACGCGGTACGGGCGGCGCGCGAGGCGCATGTACGGCTCGCGGAGAACGACGCCGAGGACCCGGACGCCCCGCCGAGGTCGCTGGACGTACTGCGGATCATGACCCGGTCCGCCTAGGCCCTGTCCGGGCGATCTTGTCGGGCCCGCGACGACAGCTACGGCACTCCCCCTGGGCCTGGCGGCCCGGGTGGTACCCCCACGCTGCGTTGTCGGACCACGCAAGTACTCCCCCGCAGCCCTCCGGGCGCGGGGGTGCCCCCATGCGTACGAGCCGTGGACCTCCGCCTTGCGATGCACCGCATCCGGGGGCACCACCCAGCCGCAGGGCTGGGGGAGCCGCGGGCTGATCCTCGAAGATCGCCCGGACAGGACCTAGCCCCCGGGGCCCGTGCCCCGCGTCCGTTCTGCGGACGATACCCGCGTCGCGGGGTGCCGGTGTGGCACCCTACGAGGATGACCGAACAGTACGTACTGACGCTGTCCTGCCCGGACAAACAGGGCATTGTGCACGCTGTATCGAGTTACCTCTTCATCACCGGCTGCAATATCGAGGACAGCCGCCAGTTCGGTGACCAGGACACCGGTCTGTTCTTCATGCGGGTCCAGTTCTCGGCCGAGCAGCCGGTGACCGTGGACAAGCTGCGGGCCAGCTTCACCGCCGTCGGCGACTCCTTCCAGATGGACTGGCAGATCCACCGGGCCGACGAGCCGATGCGGGTCGTCCTGATGGTCAGCAAATTCGGTCACTGCCTCAATGACCTCCTCTTCCGCTCGCGGATCGGCGCGCTGCCGGTGGAGATCGCCGCGGTCGTCTCCAACCACCGAGACTTCGAAGAGCTGGTCGGCTCGTACGGAGTCCCCTTCCGCCATATCCCGGTGACCCGCGACAACAAGTCCGAGGCCGAGGCCGAGCTGCTGGAGCTGGTCCGGGAGCAGGATGTCGAGCTGGTGGTCCTCGCCCGCTATATGCAGGTGCTCTCCGACGATCTGTGCAAGCAGCTCAGCGGCCGGATCATCAATATCCACCACTCCTTCCTGCCGAGTTTCAAGGGCGCCAAGCCCTACCACCAGGCGCATGCCCGCGGAGTGAAGCTGATCGGCGCGACCGCGCACTATGTGACGGCCGATCTCGACGAGGGCCCGATCATCGAGCAGGAAGTGGAGCGGGTCGGCCACGAGGTCACCCCGGACCAGCTCGTCGCGGTGGGCCGGGATGTGGAGTGCCAGGCGCTGGCGCGCGCGGTGAAGTGGCACGCCGAGCACCGGATCCTCCTGAACGGGCACCGTACCGTCGTCTTCGCCTGAGTCCTGAGTCCTGAGCCTCGGCCCTGACCTCGCCGCCGCCGGTCGCGTTCCGGCGGCGGCGAGGTCAGAGCCTGCTCAGTGACGCGGCCGCGAACAGCAGGTCCCGGATCGCCTCCCGGTCCCCGTCCTGGCCCGCCGCTGCATCCTCCGGCGGCACATGACCGGCGACGAGTTTGCAGAACTCCACCGCGTCCAGCGCCACTTGCGCCACCGTGTGGTCGGGTGAGCCGAGCGCGGCCGGGGAGTCCAGCGCGATGTACCAGTTGCCGCCGCCCGCGCCCTCCACCTCCAGATGGACGGAGCGGCCCGGCGCACCCGCCATGACGAGCTGCCGTACGGGCCCGGCCAGACCGGCCCGCCGCCGTCCGGCGAGCGCCGCGGGCAGCAGCCTGGCCGCCAGGTCGATCATCCGGTTCAGATGCGGGCCGCGCGGCGGATCGTACGGATAGGCCACCGCGCCCGCGATGTCGTCGGCGTGGATCCAGCATTCGAAGGCCCGGTCGATCAGCGAGTCCCGCAGCGGGAGGGAGAAGTCCCCGTACGACACCGACAGATCGGCGGCGCCGGGACCGGCGAAGGAGACCGTACGGATCAGGGTGTGGCTCTGCTCCCGCCACGGCGGGTGGACGGACCGGCCCCGGGGCCCCGATTCGGCCCGCCAGAACTTCTCCGTCCGCTCCGCCGGGCCCCTCGGCGCCTCCCGCCCGATCGGATCGTCGAGCCCGAGGGCACTGGCCACCAGACCGTCGACGCTCGTCAGATGCCCTATCACCCGGCTGACGGTCGTCCACTCCTCGACCGCGCGCCGGCCGTCGAACCAGCGCAGCGGGACCGGGACGTCCCAGTCCCGGCCGCCGATGTCCCGGAGCAGGGCGTCGAGCCGGGCCGTCTCCGCATCGTACGGAGCGGCCCAGTCCGGCACCGGGATCCGGGGCGGCCGGCGGACCAGGCAGTTCTCCAGCACCCGGAACCGCAGCGACGCCGGCAGGTCGAGATCCCGTTCGGTGTGCAGCAGCTCGACCGCGCCGCGCAGCCGCCGTGCCTCGTCCTCGCAGGGCGCGCATCGGCTCAGGTGCGCGTCGACGGCAGCGGTCTCCTCGGCGGAGCAGGCGGCCAGCGCCCAGGCGCCGAGCAGGGACTTCAGGACGCTGTGGGTGAACGGCCCTTCGGTGTTGTCTCCTCCGTCCGTGGAGTGGATCGGTCGGTCTGGTGTACGGGGCATATCGGCCTCGGCCGGATGGTCGGCTGGCAGGGTGCCGTGCGCGGGGTCGCACGGCTTCGGACTCTCTCCCGGGCTCGTCGCCGGGCGGGGCACCGCGGACGGCCCCGGCGGGGGCCGGTGGCCGGTACCGGCCGGCCGTGAGCCGGGCGTTCGCGGCGCCCCTCGGACCTCCTCGGGTTCGTCGTCCCCTTCCCCTGCCGCCGGCCCGTTCACAGGGAGCGTCCGTGACCGGGCGGTACGCCGCCGTCCACCGGGCGGCTGTGGGCGGTCGACAGCAGTTGCAGCCCGAGCCGGAGCCTGCGCCGGGCCTCGTCCTCGGTCACCCCGAGGTCGGCGGCGGTCTGGCGGTAGTCCCGCCGTTCGAAGTAGGCCAGCTCCAGCGCCTGGCGCAGCGGGGCCGGCATCGAGGTGCGTATGTAGTCGGCGCGGGCCTCGGCGGCGGCCCTCAGCACCCGCTGCTCCAACTGCTCCGTGGTGCCGTCGGCGCCGCGGGCCAGCGCGGCGGCTCCGGTGCGTCGCAGCCGGTCCACGGCGTGCCGGTTGGTGACCCGGGCGACCCAGGAGCGCATTGAACCGTGCCGCGGGTCGTAGGCGTCGGGGTGCTCCCAGAGATAGCCGAAGACGTCCCGGGTGACCTGGTCGGCCGCCTCGTCGTCGTCGAGCACCCGGTGCGCCAGGCTGTGCACGAGGGAGGCGAACTTGTCGTACAGCTCACCGAGCGCAGCGGCCTCGCCCCGGGCCAGCCGCTGCTGCATCCGGCGGTCCCAGCGCAGCTGCGTGTCCTTAGCCATCGGTTCCGGCCCCCAACCCTGTCCGCCCTGTCCCTCTGTGTCGTTCCGCCGTCGTGGTGCTTACGCCTACCCCTCCCCCGAATCTAATGCGCGCACCGGGTCGTGTACGCCCCTTTGCGCCAAGTGCGCCCCCAGGGGCGGGTCGAGGTGGTATGGGGAGCGTGGAGGTGCGAGCGTCACCGCAGGTCACCGCGGGTGGCGGGGGAGCGGCGGGGGCTCATCGGCCGGTCACCGGCGGTTGGTTTTCCGTTCGCGCGGTGTCAATTGGCGGGTAGTTGCACGCGTCAGCCGCTCGGGGCCTTACGCTCCCCGCATGGACAGCGCAGAGTACGAGCGCAAGATCGCGTCTCGGTTCGCCGCATTCGATCAGGACGGCAACGGCTTCATCGACCGTGAGGACTTCAGCGGGGCGGCCGCGAGGCTGCTCGCCGAGTTCTCCACGACTCCCCGCTGCGACAAGGGCCAGGCGCTCTACAGCGGTGCGGAGGCCTTCTGGCAGGGCATGGCCGGAATCGCCGACGTCGACGGCGACCAGCGCGTCAGCCGCCAGGAGTTCGTCACCGGGGCGGTCAAGCGCCTCCGGGACAACCCGGAGCGCTTCGCGGAGATCGCCCGCCCGTTCCTCCACGCGGTCATCGCCGTCGCGGACACCGACGGCCAGGGCGTGACGACCGCCGCGGCGGCGCGGGTCCTGACCGTCCTGGGCGTATCCCCCGCCCTCGCCGCGGAGGCGTCCCGCGCCCTCGACCCGGACGGCGACGGCCGCGTCCGCGAGGACGACGCGCTGAAGGCGTTCGCGGCGTACTACGTCACTCCGGAGCACCCGTAGCCCCTGCCGGGGCGCTCGGTGGGCTGATGTCCTCGCCGGGAGTGGGGCCCGCGCCGTGGCCGATGACGCAGCGGGGGCAGGCGTAGAGGACCACCGGCGGACCGCTCGCCCGCTCCACCGAACCGACCTCGGTCGGGGCGCAGGTTTCGGCCTTGCAGCGGACGCAGACGGCGTCGAAGGGCCGCGGCGTTTTTGCGACGAGGGCGTCGCGTGTCATGGTCACCTCCGGGCCCGGTGGACCGTTGGGGCGGTCCGCCGGGTGCTGGTGTTTCCGGGCGGGTCAGGACTCGGGAGGCGCGGTCGGGTGGCCGGCTTCCTCGTGGCGGCGGCGCAGTACGCGGCAGTCGGCCGCGCGGGACTGGTCCCCGGTCCCCCTGGCCTCCAGCTCCTCGTCCTCCAGCTCGCGGCAGCGCGCGCAGACGGTCGCGGTCACACCGTCGCCCCCTTGCTGCGCTCGTTGGCCTCGGTGACGGCGGTGCTGAGGAGTTCGGAGGCGGTCACGGGCCGCAGATCGGCCGCGGGCACGTCCCACTCGATGCCGCCGCCGAGGGGCCGCAGCCAGTAGCGCGTGTGCGTCCGGTCCATGACCCGTCCCACCTTGTTGCGCACGGTGTCCCTGGCCGTCCCGCCGATCTCCGGCCGCCAGGGCGTTGCACTTGCCTCAGTGGACATGGGCCCGCCCCCTCCGCAGCCGGATCGCCTCGTTCTGCGCGAGCCGCCGGAGGGCCGCGAGGGCGGCGACGAGGGTGCCGCGGTCGCAGGCGTATCCGCCCCGGGGAACCCAGTCGGGCGCCAGCCCCCAGAACCCGCCCGCTCTGATCAGGGCGTCGAGTTGGGATTGGGGGGCGGGGGCGGGGGTGACGACGTGGGCAGCGGGCATGGGTCGCTCCTTTCTGTAGCGTTTCCACTACAAGGAGCTTCAGGTTTGCCTAGAGTTGGTCCTCCTTCAACGTGCCTCAAATGAAGGAAGGGGCAGGTGCGTTGCCTTATGAATCGCAAGGAACTGAACCCTGGCAGGAGTCCTCAGGCGGCCTTCGGTGCGCGTTTACGCAGCATGCGGGAGGCTCGTGGCTGGACGCAGGAGGAGCTGGCCGATCGGACGGAGTACTCCAGCAAACACATCTCGGCGACGGAAACTGGTCGTAAGCCACCGACTCTCCGGTTCTCGCGGGGTCTCGATGTGGCCTTCGGTCTCGAAGGAACATCCGAATCGTTCGAACGCTCGTTGAGAGAGATGCGAAACGGCGTACTGCTGGAAGGTTTTCCAGAGTACGTGGGCCACGAGGCCCAAGCGGTGGAGATCCGGGTATTCGAAACGGGCATCATCCCGGGCCTGTTGCAGACGCCCGAGTATGCGCGAGTGCTGGTGGACAGTGCTGTGCAGCGAGGCTCCATCACGCCGGAACTGGCGGAGGAACGAGTCGCCATCCTGGCCGAGCGCCAGCACGCCGTAGCCCGTCCCCGGCCGCCCATGGTGATCGCGGTACTGGACGAGAGCTGTGTGCGCCGGCGGGTAGGAGGACGGCAGGTCATGAGGGCTCAGCTCGACCGTCTGGTCGAGTTTGCCGAGGAGCCGAACACCATCCTCCAGATCGCCCCCTTCGAGATAGGGGAGCGGAGGCCGGTCAATCTGCCGCTCTATCTTCTGACGATGGCCGACCGGTCCCTGATGGCCTACGCCGAGTCCCAGACCCAGGGGCACTTCGATCGCCATATCCCATCGGTCGTACCGCAGTTGACGGCCTACCATCAGCTACAGGCTGTCTCCGCCTCCCAGGCGGAATCCGTCGCCATGATCCACGAGCTACGAAAGGGCTCCCCGTGACCCCGACGATCGAATCCCCCCGCTGGTTCACGTCCTCGTACAGCGACAACGGCGGCGCATGCGTCGAGGTGGCCGCCAACCTCGCCATATCCCACGGCGTCGTTCCCGTGCGCGACTCCAAGAACCCCACCGGCCCCGTCCTGAGCGTCCCGGCACGCGCATTCGCCGCCTTCGTGTCGGGCGTCAAGGCCGGAGGCCTGGGCACCAACTGACGAGAGGAACCACCGTGACGTACGACTGCCTCGACTGGACCAAGTCCTCGTACAGCAACAACGGCGGCACCTGCGTCGAATGGGCCCCTCAGTACGCGTCCGCCACCGGCACCGTCCCCCTCCGGGACAGCAAGCACACCGATGGCCCCGTGCTCCTGGTCTCCGTATCCGCCTTCGCGGGGCTCGTCGCGGGCGTCAGGACCTGCGGGTTCGGCACCCACTGACACCCACGCCGTCGTCGTCAGCGCCGAGTCGAACGCGGTGCGCGCCGTCGACAGGACGGCCGGGTCGTCCAGCTCCGCCGCCTGGCCGATCGACTCCCGGGCGGCGGGGCGAGCGGCTGGGCAGCCAGTAGGGTGCGTGGGGTGACTACCTCCTCCGTGCTCCCGCGTTCGTTCCGGCTGCTCGTGACGGGCGGAGGCACCGGCGGTCACACCTACCCGGCCTTGACGGCGATCCGTGCCCTGCAACGTCGTCTCGCAGATGCGGGCAGCACGCTGGATGTGCTGTGGATCGGGACTGCGGACGGTCTCGAAGGGCGTGTCGCCCCGGCGGAGGGGATCGCGTTCAAGACGGTGGCCACGGGGAAGATCCGCCGCTCGTCGAATCCGCTCAAGATGCTGTCCGCCGCGAACATGAAGGACATGGCGCGGGTGCCGCTCGGTGTGGCTCAGGCCCGGTCGATCGTCTCGGACTTCCAGCCGGATGTGGCCCTGGCGACGGGCGGGTACGTCGCGGTCCCGGCCGGGCTGGCCGCGCGGCTGTGCCGTGTTCCCCTGGTCCTGCACGAGCAGACCGTCCGGCTCGGGCTGGCCAACCGGAAGCTCGCGAGTTCGGCAACGCGGATCGCGGTGTCCTCGGAGTCCTCGCTGTCACTGCTGCCCGCCGAGGTACGTGAGCGTGCGGTCGTCACCGGCAACCCGGTACGGCCGGAAGTACTGGGCGGGCACGCGGACAAGGCAGTAGAAGCGCTGAGCCTGTACGGCTTCGACCGGCATCTGCCGACCGTGTACGTCACCGGTGGGGCCCAGGGCGCCCAGCAGATCAACAATGTCGTTCGTGATGCGCTGCCCTGGCTGCTGGCACATGCGAACGTGGTCCACCAGTGCGGCCCTGCGAACGTGGAAGGACTCCGGGCGGCGGTCGGCGCACTGGACCCGGTGCTCGCCGGCCGATACCACGTCACCGGGTTCGTCGGGGCGGAACTGCCGGACGTTCTGGCGCTGGCCGACGTCGTGATCTCCCGGAGCGGGGCGGGGACCCTGGCGGAGCTGACGGCACTCGGCAAGCCGGCCGTGTTCGTCCCCCTCGCCACGTCGGCCGGGAACGAGCAGGCCCACAACGCCCGGCACCTCGCCGACGCGGGGGCCGCGCTGGCTCTGCTCGGCGAGGCCACCGGCCGGTCTCTGCAAGAGGCGGTGGGCCCGCTCCTGGCCGACCCTGCCCTGCGGGCGGGGATGGCCGAGCGGGCCCGGACGCATGGGCGACCTGATGCGGCGGACAGGCTGGTGGACGTGCTGCTGTCCGCGGCGTCCGTCTGATCGGCGCCTTCAGGTGCGGCGCCTCCCGAGATGCAGGGCGGTGCCCGCCTCGATCACCACGGCGCAGTCGTTGAACGCCCCGGCCTCAATGCGCTGATGTCGCGGTGAAGTCCTTCGGGACCAGCCATGCCACCAGCACCGTCCCCGCCGCCACAAAGCCCACCGACACCCACGCCGTCGTCGTCAGCGCCGAGTCGAACGCGGTGCGGGCGGCGGCGAGGACGGTCGGGTCGTTCAGCTCCGCCGCCTGGCCGATCGACTCCCGGGCGGCGGACGGGCGGCCCGCCATGTGGCTCGCGTACACCGCCGCGTGGACGGAGCCGAGGAGGGCGACGCCCAGGCCGACGCCGAGTTCGTACGAGGTCTCGGAGACCGCGCCCGCCTGGCCCGCCCGTTCGGCGGGGACCGCGGAGACCAGGACCGCCGCGGCTGTGGTGATGGCGAGGCCGTCCCCGATCCCCAGGGCGGCGAAGACGACGGCGATGTACGGATAGGGCGTCGGCACCGGGGAGAGCGCCAGCACCAGGAAGCCCGCCACCATGAACGCCAGGCCCGTGGCCATCGCCGTCCGTACCCCCGCGTGCCGCATCATCCAGGGCGCGGTGAGGGAACCGGCGAGGGCGGCGAGGGCCGCGGGCAGGGTGCGGAGACCGGCCTGGGACGGCGAGTAGCCGTGGACGTACTGCAACCAGAGCGACAGCAGGAACAGCGCGGCGCCGATCGCCATCATCGCCAGCAGCGTGGCGACCGCCGCCGCGGTGAAGGGGCGGCTGCGGAACAGCCGTACGTCCAGCAGCGGATCGGACTGCGTGAGCTGGCGGCGGGCGAAGAGGGCGAGCAGGCCCAGGCCCGCGAGGAGCACCAGCACCCCGGAAACGTCCAAGCCGCTCTTCGCGAGGTGCTTGATACCCCAGGCCAGGGCGATGATCCCGGCGACCGACAGCAGCGCGCCCACCCAGTCGAGACGTCCGTGCCCCGGATCCTTGAACTCGGGCAGCAGCCACATCCCGGCCGCCAGGGTCAGCGCGACCACCGGGATGTTCACCCAGAACGCCGCGGACCAGCCGTACTCCTCCACCAGCACCCCGCCGACCAGCGGCCCGATCGCCGCGCCCGCGCCCGCGACCGCCGCCCACACACCGATCGCGAGGGTGCGTTCCCGGGGGTCGTGGAAGATATTGCGGATCAGGGAGAGCGTGGAGGGCATCACCATCGCGCCGCCGATGGCCAGCAGCACCCGTCCGGCGATGAGCTGGGCCGAGCTGTCGGAGGTGGCGGCGAGCACGGACGCCAGGCCGAAGAGGGTGACGCCCGCGAGGAAGAGGCGTTTGCGGCCGTAGCGGTCCCCGATTCCGGCGGTGGTGATCAGGAGGCCGCCGAGGATCAGCCCGTAGACGTCGATGATCCACAGCTGCTGGAGGGCGTCGGGTTCGAGATCGTCGATCAGGGAGGGCAGGGCGACATTGAGGATGGTGGCGTCCAGCGCCACCATCAGCAGGCTGAGGCAGAGGACGGACAGCATGGTCCACCGCCGTCCGCGCCCGGGTTCGCGACCGGCTCCGTCGACCGTGTCCCTGTCCGTGTCCGCCACCCTGCTCCGCCCCTCTGCCCCGGTGTCCCGGTGAGTCCGTCCGACGGGTGCAGACTGCCCGGCGGGACCGGGGCGGGAGCAGAGCGTGGCGCGGTGCGTAGCCCGAAAGGCCCAGTGTTTTAGGCCGTTCCGTCCGGCGCCCCGGGCCGGTTCCCGTCCGGTGCGCCACGATGCGGCGGCCGGAGCGGCCGGAGCGGTCGGAGCGGTCGGCGAGGCCGGTGCGCGCGGGCGGGATGGTGGGGGCGTTCGCGCTGCCGACGCCGACGGTCGCAGCGGGCGGTGCCGTCTGCGGGAGACCGCGGTGCCCGCCGACGGGTACCGCGGGGGCGCGGCGGCGTGCACCGGCCGGGTGGTTTCGACGCCCCCGTGGGCCGAAGCCACCCGGCCGGGATCATGCCCGGCTCGGGGCCTGCCGGAGGATCAGGTACCCGATCTCGTGGTCCGGGTAGCCGAAATTTCCCGGGCTCCCGTCCGGCACGGTCTCGGCGTCACGCTGCACGGCGTCCACGGCACTCACAGCGTCCACGGCACTCACAGCGTCCACGGCACTCACAGCGTCCACGGCGCTCACGGCGCTCACGGCGGTCCCGTCCGGCTCACCGGCCGCGGCGGCCGATCCGGTCCCGGCGGCCACCAGCCCCAGGACGGCCAGCGTCGCCACGGCGGCCGATATCCCCCGCGACCTCCTGCGATTCACGTGCGTCTCCTTGCGTGTGCGGGGATGCCGGCTCGCTCTCCGGAGAGACGCTCGGGCGGATCAGGAGAATCTACGGGCGGACCAGCGGGGTGACATGACGATCCGTGCGGGAAATGTTGACATTCCGTCCGGGCGTGACCGCGGGCCTGGTCGCGCCCCCTTCAGCCGAACCGCTCCCGCAGCCGGTACTTGAGCACCTTCCGCAGCGTCTCGTTCCGCGGCAGCGCGTCGACGACCTCCACCTGTTCGGGGATTTTGTACGGGGCCAGGCCGAGGCCCGTGAGGAAGGCGGTCACCTCGGACAGGGTCGGCGGAGCCGTACCCGGCCGCTGTTCCAGGACCGCGCAGACCCGTTCCCCCCGCTCCTCGTCCGGCAGTCCGATCACCGCCGCGTCCGCGACGGCGGGATGGGTGTGGAGCAGATCCTCCACCTCCTTCGCCGAGATGTTCTCGCCCTTGCGGATGATCATGTCCTTGCGGCGGCCGGTGAGGACGAGATGCCCGGTGGGGGTGAGGTGTCCGAGGTCGCCGGTGCGGAGGAAGCCGTCGGGGTCGAAGGCTTCGGCGCTGTGCGCCGGGTCGAGATAGCCCCGGCAGACCGCCTCGCCGCGGAGCCGTACCTCCCCGTCGACGATCCGGATCTCCATGCCCTCCGGCGGCCGTCCCTCGGTGGTCGCCAGATGCTCGGGGGAGTCGTCCGGGGACCCCATCGTGATCATGGGGACTTCGGTCATGCCGTAGCCGTGGGTGAGCGCGCAGCCCAGTTCGCGGACGACCGCGTGGTACAGCTCGGGCGGTTTCGGCGCGCCCCCGCCCGCGAGCAGCCGCAGGGTGGGGATCAGCTTCTCGCCGGGCGGCAGCTTCCGCTGTTCCGCCAGGAACATCGCGTAGAAGGCGGTGGAGCCGCCGGCGGTGGTGACGCCGTGACGGCGGTACTCGGGCAGCGCGTCGGGCAGCGCGAACTTCTCGAAGAGGACGGCGGGGAACCCGTACAGCAGCAGCATCACCAGATAGTCCGCGCCGCCGATATGGGCGAAGGGGAAGGCGATGGAGCCGATGTCGTCCGGGGTGAGCCGGAGCGCGTGGGCGAGACAGGATCCGGCGGCGATCAGGGAGCGGTCGGTGTGGCGGACGCCCTTGGGGTCGGAGGTGGTGCCCGAGGTCCAGTAGATCCACCGGACCGCCGTGCCGTCGGCGGGCGGCGGGGGCAGGACGGCCGGATCGCCCTGCGGAAGGGTTCCGTACGCCTCGAACACACCGCGGGCGCCGAGCCGTACCGCCATCGCCGTATGGTCGAAACCACGCCATTCTCCGGGCACGGCGAAGTACTCGGCGCGGCAGGCGCGGAGCGCGAAACCGGCCTCGCGGTCCCGGTAGAAGGGGATGACCGGGGACTGTACGGCGCCGATCCGGGCCAGGGCGGCGGTCAGGACGACGGTCTCGACCGTGGTGGGGAGCTGCCAGGCGACGACGGTGCCGGGGCGGACCCCCAGTCCGTGCAGTCCGGCCGCGGTCCGTTCGGCGGCGTCCCGCAGCCCGCCGAAGGTGAGGACGCGGTCGCCCTGGAGGAGGGCCCGGCGGCCGGGGGTGAGCGCGGCGCGGCGGTCGATCAGCTCCCAGAGGGTGCGGGCGGCGCCGAGCGCGTGGGCGGTGCTCCCCTCGGCCGGCTGCCCCGGTTCCGTACGTGTGGACTCCATGGCCGTACGCCTCCGTTCGGGGCCGGGAGAAGTGAACTGACGGTACGTCAGATAGGGTCAGGGGGGTAGGCGTGCGACCGCTTGTGGGCGGTCGGGGGCGGGGCTTAGCCTGGGGCCGATAAGTATCTGATGGCATGTCAGATCAGGTGCGGCGAAGGCGGGGTGACCGGGCTCCATGGACTTCGGCCCGACGGAAGAGGAAGCGGCGTTCCGCACGGCCCTGCGGAGCTGGCTGGCCACCGCCCTGCCCCGGCTCCCCCCGAAGCCCTCACCGGACGACTGGCCCGGCCGCCGCGCGTACGACACCCACTGGCAGCGCATGCTGTACGACGCCGGGTACGGCCGGCTCCACTGGGACGCGGACCCCGGCCTCCGGCTGGTCTTCCTGGAGGAGACCGAACTCGCCGGCGCGCCCTACGTCGGCGCCAACTTCGTCGGCCTCCTCCACGCCGGGCCCACCATCGCCGCCGAAGGCACCCCCGAACAGCGCGAACGGTGGCTCGGCCCGATCCTGCGCGGCGACGAGATCTGGTGCCAGGGCTTCAGCGAACCCGGCGCCGGATCCGATCTCGCCGCCCTGCGCACCCGGGCCGTCCGCGACGGCGACGCATACGTGGTCACCGGCTCCAAGATCTGGACCTCGCACGCCGAGGTCGCCGACTGGTGCGAACTCCTCGTCCGCACCGACCCCGCCGCCCCCCGGCACCGGGGCATCAGCTGGCTGGCGCTGCCCATGGACGCGCCCGGGATCACCGTCCGGCCGCTGCGCACACTGGCGGGAACGGCCGAGTTCGCCGAGGTCTTCCTCGACGAGGTACGGGTCCCGGCCGCCCACCGGGTCGGCGCCGAGAACGACGGCTGGCGGGTCACCATGGTCACCCTCTCCTTC
This sequence comes from Streptomyces sp. NPDC094448, assembly GCF_044763775.1. Classification (NCBI taxonomy): domain Bacteria; kingdom Bacillati; phylum Actinomycetota; class Actinomycetes; order Kitasatosporales; family Streptomycetaceae; genus Streptomyces; species Streptomyces sp. NPDC094448. The sequence goes on from NZ_JBIWGU010000005.1 coordinate 295,018, forward strand.
GAACGCGGCACCGCCTTCGCCGGGGAGGTCGTCGCCTGCCGCCGTACCCTCGCCGCCCTCGCCGCCGCGGCCCGGCAGACCGGCCGCTGGGACGATCCGGTCCTCCGGCGCAGGCTGGGCGGGCTGCACGCGGAGTTCACCGCGCTGTGGCGGCTGGTCCAGTGGAATGTCAGCGAGGCCAGGACCGGCGGCGCGGCCCCCGGCCCCGGCGGCTCCGTCTTCAAGCTCCGCTACTCGGGAGCCCGGCAGGAGCTGTACGAGACCGCCGCCGAGGTCCTCGGGCCCGACGCGCTCGACCTCGGGCGGGAGTGGGCGGTGGACCGGCTGTCGTCCCTCTCGTACACGATCGCCGCCGGGACCTCCCAGATCCAGCGGAACATCATCGCCGAGCGGCTGCTCGGCCTGCCGAAGGGCGGTGCCTGAGATGCGGTTCCGGCTCACCGAGGACCAGCGGGCGCTGCGGTCCGCCACCCGTGGACTCCTCGACCGGGTCTGCCCGCCGAAGGCCCTGCGGGCGATGGCCGACGGCGCTGAGCCCCCGCGGCTCGACCGGGTGGTGTGGGCCGCGCTCGCAGAGGCCGGGGTGTTCGCGCTGCGACTGCCGGAGGACGCCGGGGGTGTGGGCCTCGGGGCGCCGGAGGCCGTCCTCGTCTTCGAGGAGCTGGGGCGGGCGCTCGTCCCCGGGCCGCTGGTCGCCACGCATCTGGCGGCGGGCCGGGTCGCGGGCGCGGCGACGGGGGAGACGGTGGTCACGCGGGTGGACGGCGGGCTGGTGGCGTGGCTGGCGGAGGCGGATGTGGTGGAGGCGGATGTGGTGGAGGCGGGTGTGGTGGAGGGGTACGGGACGGGGGGCGGGGTCACGGCGGGCGGCGGGCCCGGCGCGGGGCCCGGCGTGAGGGGCGGGGCCGTACTCCCGGACGCCGGGGCCTCCGGAGCCGTACCCCTGCGGTCCGGGCTCCCCGGAGCCGTACCCCTGCGGTCCGCCGATCCGCTCACTCCCCTGCACCGCGTCCCGGCACCGGCCGCCCCCGGACCGGCCGCCCCCGGCCCCTGGGACCCTTCGGCCGCCCTCCTCACCGCCGCCGAGCAGCTCGGCACGGCGGGCCGCGTCACCGAACTGGCCGTCCGGTACGCCCGGGAGCGTGAGCAGTTCGGCCGTCCGGTGGGATCCTTCCAGGCGGTCAAACACCTCTGCGCGGACATGCTGGTCCGTACCGAACTCGCCCGGGCCGCCGTCTACGCCGCGGCCGTCTCCGGCGATCCGGCCGAGACCGCCGGGGCCAAACTCCTCGCCGACGACGCAGCCGTCGCCAACGCCCGCGACTGCGTCCAGATCCACGGCGGTATGGGCTTCACCTGGGAGGCGGACATCCATCTCCACCTCAAACGCGCCTGGCTGCGGGCCCGTGCCCGGCCCCTCGCCGCCGAGGCCCAGGAGACCGCGGCCCGCGCCTTGGCCGTGTCCGCCGGGGCCCGGGCGGCGCACCCGTCGCTATAGCACCATGGCGTGTCACGTTGCGTCGATATCGGGTTGTGTCCTTCGGATGACTCGTCACGGGCCGTCGTCGGCCGCTCACTCCGGTACGCTCCCTGAAATGCGAGTCGTACCGAGGCACGACGGCCGCGGTGACGCCCCTGCGGTGTCCCCGTGCCCGGAAATGCGCGCCGCTCACACCACGGGTGAGCGGGCCGCGGGCCCCTGTTCGACTCGCCGCGGCAGGTGTCGCACAGCATTCACCCCGAGTACTCCTTCGTGCTGGAATATGCCCGAAGCGCTTGTTGCGGTGACTGTACGTCAACCATGCTGTCCCGCACGGGAGTCACAGGCAGTGACCCTGCCGGGAAAGACCCAGTCGAGGCGCGAGGCGTTGTGTCCGCCGGTTCGGATGGTGTGAGCGGTGCAGGTGCTCCAGGTTCAGTTGGAGGTCGGTCCCGATCCCGCGGAGGTGGGACGGGCCCGTAGATGGGCGCGGTCCCGGCTCGTCGGCTCCGGGATAGAGCACGACGAGCCGCTGGCGGACACGCTGATCCTGCTGATCTCGGAGCTGGTGACCAACGCGGTCGTCCACACGGGCTGCCCCGCCGTACTGCGGATGCTCTTCGGCTTCGGCAAGGAGGAGGCGGGCACGGTCCGGGTCGAGGTCGCCGACCGCTGCGCCCGGCCGCCCCGGCGGCGTACCGCGGAGGACGACGAGACCAACGGGCGCGGCCTGGAACTCGTCGACGGTCTGGCCGACCGCTGGGGCTGGTCCCAGGAGGGCAACGGCAAGTCGATCTGGTGCGAGATCGACCGGGGCGTGCCCGCCGGGGCGGCGTATCCGGACGACACGCGCGGCGCCCGCGGTACCTGCTCCGGCCCGATCGGCGGCACCGCGCGCGAGAGCGCGACGGCGGGGACGCGGGAGGCGTCCCGCGGTACGGGGACCGTGGTGGTACGGAACCCGGGCACGGTCGCCGTCCGGCAGCCGGGGACGGTGGCGGTACGGGAACCGGGGCCCGGCGCCGGAGGGGCGCGGGACGGCACGCGCGGCGGGGCCGTCCGTACCGGTACGCCGGTCGAACTGGCGGCCGTCCGCCGCTGAGGGGCGGCGGGATCCGGCGGCCCGGCCGCCTTGAAGGCCGGAACCAGCGGTTCACCGGACCCGGTCCGGCGGCTCCGGCGTTCGGCACGACCGGTCCGGCGGCGGTTCAGAAGACCGCGACCGGGGCGACCGGTGTCCCCGTGCCACCGACGAACGGTTCCGGCATGGCCGAGAGCAGGAACGCGTACCGGCGTTCTTCTCCACAGGCTGTGGACAACTTTTCCAGATCCCAGTTCTGGCCCTGGAGCAGGCCCATCTCGACCAGATGGAGCGCGTGCACCGGCAGCCACAGATCGTCGATCTCCGGCGGGACGATCTCGAAGGACAGCGTGTCCGTCGCCACGGCGGCCACATCCCGGGCGTGGAACCACTCCGGCGTACGGACGGAGAGCCCCGGCGACGGAAACCCGTAGGCGTGTTTGTCCCCAGCCGCCAACAGGCGCATCTGGCCGGTCCGTACGAGCACCACATCACCCGCGCCGACGGTCACCCCGCCGAACTCCGCGGCCTCGTCGAGATCCTCGGGCGTGACCGCGTGCGTGCCGCCGAGCCGCTCGACCCCCTTGGCGCGGGCCACGTCCAGCAGCACCCCGCGCGAGACCACGTACGGGATCTTGTCGATGCCGCTGAACCGCGATCTGCCGTGCGGGGTGATCGTGCTCGCCGGACGGCCGTTGTAGAGCGTGCCGCTGTGCGAGACATGGGTCAGCGCGTCCCAGTGGGTGGCCGCCTGGAGCGCCATGGTCACGGTGTCGTCGCTGGTGGCGACCGTACCCGGGCCGAACATCTCGTAGTTGATCTGGAGCATGGTGTGGCAGGGGTTGGTCCGGCCGGGGACCAGACCGGTCTGGAGGCCGTCCCGGTGCAGCGGGAGCGCGAGCGCGATGCGCCGGCCGGAGCGGACGGTGCCGGCCGCGGCCCGTACCACCCCGTCGGTCACCAGGTTGAGGGTGCCGATCTCGTCGTCGTCCCCCCAGCGGCCCCAGTTGTTCACGCGTTCGGCGACCTCGTGGAACTCGCGCGGCAGCGGCATCGCGCACCGACCTCCTCGGGACGTCCGGCAGTCCGGCGAGCCCGGCCCGCGGTTGCGGTCCAGGGGCTGTGCGGGGCGTCCGGACCCGCCTAGAATCTAACGGTCCGTCAGAAACCGTGGGAAGGGGCCGGGCGTGGGGAACTTCTTGGCAGGCAAGGTCGTCGCCGTCACGGGCGCGGGCCGGGGCATCGGCCGGGCGGTCGCCCTCACCGCGGCGGCCGAGGGCGCGAAGGTCGTCGTCAACGACTACGGCGTGTCCGTCGACGGCGCCGAACCCGCCTCCGAGGTCGCCGACACCGTGGTGAAGGAGATCGAAGCCGCGGGCGGCAGCGCGGTCGCCGTCGCCGACGACATCTCCACCATGGCGGGCGGACAGCGGCTCGTGGACACCGCGCTCGCCGCGTACGGACGGATCGACGGCGCCGTCTGCGTCGCCGGAATCCTCCGCGAACGCATGCTCTTCAATATGACGGAGGAGGAGTGGGACCCCGTCGTCGCCACCCACCTCAAGGGCACCTTCACCGTCTTCCGCGCCGCCTCCGCCGTCCTGCGGAAACAGGGTTCCGGCACTCTTATCGGCTTCACCAGCGGAAACCACCAGGGCTCGGTCGCCCAGGCCAACTACGCGGCGGCGAAGGGCGGGATCATCTCGCTGGTCCGCAGCGCCGCACTCGGACTGCACCGGTACGGCGTCACCGCGAACGCCGTCGCGCCGGTCGCCCGGACCCGGATGTCCGCCGGGGTGCCGATGGAGCTGACGGAGATCGGGGAGCCCGAGGACGTCGCCGCCCTGGTGGTCTATCTGCTCTCCGACCGGGCCCGGGAGATCACCGGACAGGTCTACACGATCGCCGGACCCAAGATCGCGGTCTGGGCGCAGCCGCGTGAGCTGCGCGCCGGATACGCGGAGGGCGGCTGGACCCCGGAGAAGATCGCCGGTTTCCTGCCCGGCACGGTCGGCACCGATCCGATGCCGATGCTGGCCGCGCTCACGGAGATGACGCGGGCGGCGAAGGCCGGCGAACGCCCCAACACCTGAGCCGGGGGAGGCGCATAGCGTGGACAAGGCAGACAAGGCAGACGAGACGGCCGAGGCAGCCTCTGCACGCTCCGCCGATGGGGTCTTCCGGGCGGAGGTACGGGCCTGGCTGGCCGGGCACCTCACCGCGGCCCACCGGAGCGCGGGCGGCGGCCCCGGGCGGGAGCACGAAGGTGTCGCGGTACGCCGGGAGTGGGAGCGCGCACTGGGGAGCGGCGGGTGGATCGGGCTGGGCTGGCCCGAAGCGCGCTGGGGCAACCGGTCCGTCGGCCGGGATCTCCAGGTGGTGTGGGCGGAGGAGTACGCGCGGTCCGGGGCGCCCGGCCGGGTCGGGCATATCGGGGAGAACCTGCTGGCGCCGACGGTGATCCGGTACGGGACACGGGAGCAGCAGGACCGGTTTCTGCCGCCGGTCGCCCGGGGCGAGGCGCTGTGGTGCCAGGGCTACAGCGAACCCGGCGCGGGCTCGGACCTCGCGGCCGTCCGTACCAGCGCGGTCCGGGACGGCAGCGGCTACCGGATCACCGGCCAGAAGGTGTGGACGTCGCTGGCCCGGGAGGCCGACTGGTGCTTCGTCCTCGCCCGCACCGAGCCGGGTTCCCGGCGGCACCGGGGGCTTTCGCTGCTGCTGGTGCCGATGGACCAGCCGGGCCGGATCGAGGTCCGGCCGATCCGGCAGCTCACCGGCACCAGCGAGTTCAACGAGGTGTTCTTCGACGGGGCGGCGGTCGGGGCCGGGCAGGTCGTCGGGGGTGAGGGCAACGGCTGGACCGTCGCGATGGCCCTCCTGGCCGACGAGCGGGGGGTGGCCGTCCTCGCCCAGCAGATCGGCTTCGAAGCGGAGCTGCGGGAGGTCGTCCGTACCGCGGTGGCGACGGGCGCGGCGGACGATCCCGTCATCCGCGAGCGGCTCGTCCGGCAGTGGGCGGGGCTGCGGGCCCTGCGCTGGAACGCCCTCGCGGAACCGGAGCCGGGGGGCGATCCCGGGGCGCCGAGCGTGACGAAACTCCTCTGGGGCAACTGGCATCGCACGCTGGGCGAGCTGGCGATGGCCGTACGGGGCGCGGCGGCGACGGCCGGACCGGGGGAGTGGTGTGCGGACGCGCCGTACGAACTCTCCCCCGACCAGAGGATGTTCCTGTTCAGCCGGGCCGACACGATCTACGGCGGCTCGGACGAGATCCAGCGCACGGTCATCGCCGAGCGGGTGCTCGGCCTCCCGAAGGAACCGAAGGGGTGAACTGCCCATGCGGGGAGTCGTCTTCGACGGCCGGCGGCCGGAGCCGGTGGACGATCTGGAGGTACGGGACCCGGGGCCGGGCGAAGTCCTGGTGGCGATCGCCGCGGCCGGGCTCTGCCACAGCGACCTGTCGGTGATCGACGGCACGATCCCCTTCCCGGTGCCGGTGGTCCTCGGCCACGAGGGCGCGGGCGTGGTGGAAGCGGTCGGGGAAGGGGTGCGGCATGTGGCCCCCGGGGACCATGTGGCGCTCTCCACCCTCCGCAACTGCGGCGCCTGCGCGGACTGCGACCGCGGCCGCCCCACCCTCTGCCGGACGGCGATCGGCCGCCCGGACCGGCCCTTCTCGCGCCGGGGCGAGCGGCTGTACCAGTTCGCCGCGAACTCGGCGTTCGCCGAGCGCACGATCGTCACGGCCGTCCAGGCCGTACGGATCCCCCGCGACCTCCCGCTGACCTCGGCGGCCGTCCTGGGCTGCGCGGTGCTGACGGGAGTCGGAGCCGTACTGAACCGGGCGAGGACGCGCCGCGGGGACACGGTCGTCGTCATCGGCACCGGCGGAATCGGCCTCAACGTCCTCCAGGGCGCGCGCCTGGCGGGCGCCTCCCGGATCGTCGCGATCGACACCGACCCGGCGAAGGAACCCCTGGCGCTGCGCTTCGGCGCCACCCACTTCCTGCCGTCCGCCGAAGCCGTCCGCGACATCCTCCCGACGGGCGCGGACCACGTCTTCGAATGCGTGGGCCGCCCACCTCTGATCCGCACCGCGGTCGACCTTCTCGACCGCGGGGGCCAGGCGATCCTGCTGGGCATGACACCCCCGTCGGCGGAGGCGACGTTCGTCCCGGCCGCGATGTTCCTGGACAAGTCCATCCTGGGCTGCCGCTACGGCACCGCGCGCCCGCAGCACGACATCGCGCTCTACGCGGCCCTGTACGCGAGCGGCGACCTGCTCCTCGACGAACTGGGCTCGGAGACCCGCCCGGTGGAGGACTTCACGAACGCGATGGCGGGCGTGGGGGAGGGGGCGAGGGTGGTGCTGACGTTCTGAGGGGGCGGTGCGGGGTGGACCGTCGGGTGGGCCGGGGGGAGGGATTACTACGCTGCACTGGTGTTTTCATACGACGAGTTGACGCCGCCGGAGCGCCTGGTGTGGGACGCGTTTCCCGAGGGGCGTCCGGTGGACCTGCGCCCGGGGGCGCCCGGGGGCGACGGGATCGCCGGGGGCGGGGGGTGGGGCGGGGAGCGGACCGTCCGGGCCTCGGTGATCGTGGCGCTGCTGCTGGACGCGAACACCGGGCGGGCCGGTGCCGTGCCGTGTCTGAGGCTGGCCGGTGCCCGGATATCGGGGCCCGTGCTGCTGAGCGGCGCGCAGATCGCGCATGCCCTGATCCTCGAAGACTGCTGGTTCGACGAGGGGCTGGACCTCTCCGGCGCGTCGACGCATTCGCTGGCGATCAGGGGCAGTCGCATGCCCGGTCTGGAGGCCGGGATGATCCGTGTGGAGGGGCGGCTGGACCTGCGGCACTCACGGCTGGAGGCGGGGGCGGCCTCGGCGCTGCACCGCAGGGTGACCGCTCTGTCGCTGATCAACGCCCGGGTGAGCGGGGTGGTGAACCTGGGCGGGGCGGAGATCTCGGCGCCCGGGGAGTGGGCGGTCTCCGCGGGCGGGCTGGTCGCCGAAGGCGGCCTTTACTGCCTCGACGGATTCACCGCGCGCGGGGAGATCCGGCTCATGGGGGCGCAGTTGCCGGGCGGGCTGCATATGCGCGGTGCCGTGCTGGGGGACGCCGGGCGGCGCGGGGTGGTGCTGGCCCTGGACAACGCCACGGCCTCCACGCTCGACTTCTCGGGCGGTTTCACCGCGGAGGGGACCGTGCGGCTGCGGGGTGCCCGGGTCTCGGACGATCTGACCTTCGAGGACGCCGTCCTGAACGGGCCGCCCGGAGGCGGGGGACCGTCGCTGGTCGCCCAGCGGATGCAGGCCGTCGACTTCGACTTCACGCTCGCCAGGCCGCCGTCCGCCCCGGTCGACCTGCGGGGCGCCCAGGTCTCGTACCTCCGCGACAGCGAACGGAGCTGGCCGGACGTGGTGCTGCTGGACGGATTCGCCTACGGCGCCGTGGCGGAGGACGCGGCGGGGGACCACGAGAAGGCGGTGCAGCAGCGGGTGGCCTGGGTACGGCGCAGCCCGGGATACCGTCCGCAGCCCTACGAGGAGCTGGCGGGCTGGTACCGCAAGGGCGGGCACGACGGCGACGCCCGCCGGGTGCTCCTTGCGAAACAGCGCCACCGGCGCTCGACGTTCTCCCCGCTTGCGCGGGCCGGCGGGTATCTCCTCGACGCGACCGTCGGCTACGGCTACCGCCCCTGGCTCGCCGGGGTCTGGCTGCTCGCGCTGACCCTGCTGGGCTCTGTGGTCTTCGGGGCCCACTCCCCCACCCCGGCCAAACGCGGCGAAGGCACGCCGTTCCAGCCGCTCGTCTACACCCTCGACCTGTTGATCCCGATCGGCGGGCTGGGCCAGCGTTCGGCCTGGTACTGGCAGGACGGCGGTCTCCAGGGGCTGGCGTACGCGCTGATCGCCTGCGGCTGGCTGCTGACGACGGCCGTCATCGCGGGGGTGAGCCGCGCGCTCCAGAAGAACTGACCCGGGAGGCCCGGCGCCCGGTGGAACGGGACCGCCGCCCTGGGCGCCAGGGCAGCGCCCGGACGGTCCTCAGGGGGTCCGGCCGCGAAATGTTCTGCGGTACGCCGTCGGGGAGACGCCCAGCACCGTCTGCACATGCGCCCGCATCGACTGGGCCGTGGCGAAGCCCGAGTCCCGTGCCACCCGGTCCATGGAGAGTTCCGTCGACTCCAGCAGCTGGCGGGCGCGTTCCACTCGCTGGGCGGTCAGCCACTGGACCGGGCTGACGCCGACCTCCTCGCGGAAGCGGCGGGTGAAGGTGCGGACGCTCATCGACTCGCGTTCGGCGAGGTCGCGGAGTTGGAGCGGTTCGTGGAGGCGGGTCAGGGCCCAGGCGCGGGCCGCCGCCGTCGTGGGGGCCGTGGCGTCGGGGACCGGGCGGGTCACGTACTGCGCCTGGCCGCCGGCGCGGTGCGGCGGGACCACATTGCGGCGTGCGGTGTCGTTGGCGACGGCCGTGCCGTGGTCCCGGCGGACCATATGGAGACAGAGGTCCAGGCCCGCCGCGACCCCGGCCGAGGTCAGGACATCGCCGTCGTCCACGTACAGCACGTCCCGGTCGACCCGCACCGTCGGGAACAGCCGCTGGAAGTGGTCCGTCCACCCCCAGTGCGTTGTCGCGGGACGGCCGTCGAGGAGCCCCGCGGCGGCCAGGAAGTAGCTGCCCGTGCAGATGGACGCGACCCGGGTGCCCGGCCGGATCCGGGCGAAGACGTCCGCCAGCCGGTCCGGGAGCCTGCCGTGCTCATAGACCTCCGCAAGGTGGTACGCCGCCGGGACGATCACCGTGTCGGCGCGCTCCAACTCCTCCGGACCCCGCTCCACATGGAGGGTGAAGTCCGCGTTGGCCGGGACAGGTCCGGGGACGGGCGTGCAGGTCACGACCGTGTACAGCGCCTCACCCGAGGCGTCGAGGGTGCGGCCGAAGATCCGGTGCGGGATGCCCAGTTCGAACGGGATGACGTCCGGCAGGGCAAGGACCACCACCCGGTGCGGCGTACGGCTCCGGTCAGCAGACATGGCCCGATCCTAGCGAACCATGTCCCTCGGGCCACTCGCTGGGCAACCGGACTGGCCGGAAGCTGGTGGCCGTGACCGATGTGAGCCGTAGACCCGTCCCTTCCCCGGCCCCGGCCCCGCCTCCGGCCGTGCCCCCCGCGCCCGGCCGCCGCCGGGTGCACCGCGCCTGGTCCGTCGCCGCCGTCACCTTTGTGACGATCATCGGCGCCGCGGGCTTCGCCTCTCTGCCCGGCCTGCTCTTCGACCCGCTGCACGACGAGTTCGGCTGGTCCCGCGGCACGATCGGCTTCGCCGTCTCGGTCAATCTCGCGCTGTACGGGCTGACCGCGCCGTTCGCCGCCGCCCTGATGGACCGCTTCGGCATCCGGCGGGTCGTCGCCGCCGCCCTGACCGTGATCGCCCTCGGCTCGGCCCTGACCGTCGTGATGACCGCCGCCTGGCAGCTCGTCCTCTTCTGGGGCGTCCTCGTCGGCCTCGGCTCCGGCTCGATGGCCCTCGCCTTCGCCGCCACCGTCACCGACCGCTGGTTCGTCCGCCGCCGCGGACTCGTCACCGGCCTGCTCACCGCCGCGGGCGCCTCCGGACAGCTCGTCTTCCTCCCCCTCCTCTCCTGGCTGGTGGAGGAGCGCGGCTGGCGGCCCGCCGCGGTCACCGTCGCTCTCGCCGCCCTCACCGTCGTCCCTTTTGTCTGGCTGTTCCTGCGCGACCACCCGGCCGACGCCGGAATCGCCGCCTACGGTGCGCAGGAGTTCACCCCCAAGCCGCCCCCGGCGAAGGGCGCCGCCCGGCGGGCCGTGACGGTACTGCTCGAAGCGTCCCGTACCGGACCCTTCTGGCTGCTCGTCGGCACCTTCGCGATCTGTGGCGCCACCACCAACGGCCTGATGAAGACCCACTTCGTCCCGGCCGCCCACGACCACGGCATGGCGGTTACCGCCGCCGCGTCCCTGCTCGCGCTCGTCGGTGTCTTCGACATCATCGGTGCGGTCTGCTCCGGCTGGCTGACCGACCGCTTCGACACCCGTAGGCTGCTCGCCGTCTACTACGCGCTGCGGGGCATCAGTCTGATGTTCCTGCCGATGCTGCTCGCGCCCGATATCCGGCCGCCGATGATCTTCTTCATCGTCTTCTACGGACTGGACTGGGTGGCCACCGTCCCGCCGACGATCGCCCTGTGCCGCCAGTACTACGGCGACGACAGTGCCATCGTCTTCGGCTGGGTCCTCGCCTCCCACCAGGTGGGCGCGGCCGTCGTCGCCTTCGTGGGGGGAGTGGCGCGGGATGCCTTCGGCTCGTACGACATCGTCTGGTACGCTTCGGGCGCGCTGTGCGCGGTCGCGGCCCTGATGGCGCTGGTGATCCGCCGGACGCCGGCGAAGGCCGCGGCGGTGTGACAAGGCCGGGGTTCTGTTCGGGCGGGCAGCCCGGTGACGCGGTCGGCGGGCACCCGCTCGACGTACCGTGCGCGTCACCGCCTGTCGCGCTCGAACGGACCGGACCGCGCCGGGCAGAGTTGCGGACCGATCCTGACCGCAACGGGTGTCAGGGTGGGTCCACGGGCGCAGGCGAACCCGACTGCCTGCACATCAGAACCGGCACCTCAGGGGAGAAGTCCATGACCGCGAAGACGACACACCTCGACCCCGAAGAGCTGCACAGCAACCCCGCCTTCACCCAAGGGGTGATCATCCCCGCGGGCCGGACGGTCCATGTCGGCGGCCAGCTCGGCACCGACAGCGCCGGAAACCTGCTCGACGGCATCGAAGCGCAATCCGCTCAGGCCATGCGGAACGTGCTGACCGTGCTCGCGGCCGCGGGCACCGGCCCCGAGCACGTCGCCAAACTCAACATCTACCTCGTCGACGGGATCGACGCACGAGTGGGATACGAGGCGTCGCGGACGGTGTGGGGCGACCACCGCACAGCCGTCACGGTCGTCTCCACCTCGGGGCACGCCCGCCCGGGCGCGCTCGTGGAGATCGACGCGGTGGCGTACATCCCGGAATAGGTCTTCCTCCGGCACGGAAGCCGCGCCCGGCCGCGCGTCAGCCGACCGCGGCGTCCGCGGTGACCTTCTCCGTGAAGGCGCGGAGATTGCCCAGCAGCCTGGCCGCCTTCTCGTCCGGGGTCAGGCTCTCCTCGTGCTGCCGGGTGCGGAGCTTCGGCTGCCGCTTGCCCCGGATGTAGAGGGAGCATGCGAGGTCGGCGCAGAAGTAGCTGCCGACCGTGCTGCCCTCGCGGCCCCGGGGGCCCGCCAGCGGCGCGACCAGCAGGGACACACCTGACGACGCATGCCCGGTCAGGCAGATATTGCAGATGCTCGACTTGAACGCGCTGCCGTTGGCCGTCGCCGGGACGCGCAGGCTCAGCCCGAGCGGGCTGCCGTCCCGGCCGGGGGCGACGAGATATGCCCGCTGCGGCGCGCCCGGGTCGATCCATCCCAGGAAGTCGAGGTCCTGCCAGGGGGTCTCGCCGAAGTCCGTGGGGAGCCGGAGCCGCTTGGCCTCGCCCTTCGTGCAGTTCACGAAGGAGTCGCGGATCTGTTGGTCGGTGAGCGGGTCCATCCTTCGACGGTAACCGACCCGCGGCCCGCCGGGCATCCGGATTTCCCCCGGTCCGTCCTACTCCAGGCGCCGGAACTGCCCCTCGTGGAAGATCAGCGGATCCCCGTCGCCGTCCGCGCCGAGCGCCCGGACCCGGCCGACGACGATCAGATGGTCACCGCCCGTGTGCACGGCATGCACCACGCAGTCCACCCAGGCGGCCACCCCCTCCAGCAGCGGCGCCCCGCCGACCGGCGCGGGCCGGTGCGGCACCCCGGCGAACTTGTCGCCCCCGCGTACGGCGAAGCCCCGGCACAGCTCCCCCTGCCCCTCGCTCAGCACATTGACGCAGAAGACCCCGGCGCGGGCGATCCGGGGCCAGGTCGTCGAGGTCCGCGCGACCATGAACACCACCAGCGGCGGGTCCAGCGACAACGACGAGAACGACTGGCAGGCGAAGCCCGCGGGCCCGGCGGTCCCTGCCGGCCCGTCGGGGTCCGGTGCGGTGATCACGGTCACCCCGCTGGCGAACCGCCCCATGACACGGCGGAACTCCCCGCTTTCGACGGGTGCGCGCTCGTCCTCGCGTACGGCCCGCAGCTCGGCGCGGGGGTGTGGGTCGTACGGCTCCGACGCCTCGGGCGGCTGCTTCGTGGACGCCGCTCCCACGGACCGCAGAAACCGGACGGCTGCGGCGGCCATGCCCGCGTGTCCCATCATCTCTCCATTCAAGCTGACGGATCGTCAGATAGGAAGTGGCTGGTGGTGTCAGGGTCCGGGGTTCCCGCTGCTTCCGGGGTTCCGGGGTTCGGGAGTTCCGGGGGTCCGGCGGATTCCGTGGTCAGAAGCCCGGGTCGGAGACAAAGCCGTCCCAGTCCTCGTCCGGCCAGTAGTCCTGCGGATAACGGCGCAGCTGCAGCAGGGCCTCGTCGATGCCGGCACCGCGGGACCAGGCCGTTGTGCTCCCGTCGATCGCCGTCGCGGTGGCGCGGTAGCCGGGTTCGGCCGGGCCGTCGGAGGCGGCCCGGCCGCCGTCGTAGACGAGGGTGACGGTGCCGCCGTCATGGAGGTGGGCGGCGAGGTCGAGCGTGTCCGTGGGCGTGCCGTCGAGCGCGCCGCGGATACGGGTGAGCGCGGAGCGGACGGCGGGGTCCGTGGTGGCAATGTCGATGGTGTCGCACTCGGTACGGATGGCATCGGCGAGCGCGGCCGCGCGGCGCGCGGCGGTTTCGGCGGCGGACGCGGCGGCGGCCGAGGCGGCGGCGGTCTCGGAGGCGACGAGCCGGCGGCGGCTGTAACGCATCTCAGAACTCCTGTTTGTCTGAGGTGGCGCAGGAACGGTCAACCGGGCCCCTCGATGGTGCACCGGGACGACCTGCCGTGACCAGGTGGCGGCTGGGGCGGCGACCGGTGACGGGCCGGTCCCGGGCGGGCCGGTGCACGGCGAGGCGGATCACGGGGCCGCCCCGTCCTCCGGCCCGGCCGGGGCCTCACGTACCCGGCTCGCCCCGTGGCTCCGGGGCTTCCTGGTTTCGGCTACCGGCTCCTGAGGGGCCGACCGCGGCCCGGCGCCCGAGCCGCGGCGAGCTGCTCGCGCAGGGACCGGACCTCCTCGCCGGTGACGGGCCCGTGCTCGGCCTCGGCGGCTTCGATGAGTTGATCCAGGCTCTCCCGCTCGGCCCGGCGGCCGGCGGCCGAGAACTCGGAGGAGCCGCGGCTGGCTCGGGCGGCATCGAGTGACACGGTGATCGGATGCGTGGCGGTGGGTTCATTCACGCATCCCATCCTGCCCGGGAGCGGTCCGGCCGGGGTGGGGAACCGAGGGGCCGCCCCGCTCGGGCGGTTGTCAACGGCCCTCGAAGCGCGCGCCTCTGCGCTCCCGGAAGCTTGCCACCCCCTCGTTCGCGTCGTGCGTCGTCATCGCCAGCTCCACCGCCGCCGCCTCCGCGGCGAGCGCCGTTGTGCGGTCCGTGTCCAGGGCCGCGTTCACCAGGTGCTTCGTCAGGGACAGCGCCCGGGTCGGGCCGGTCGCCAGGCGGGCGGACCAGGCGTGGGCCGTCTTCTCCAACTCCGGTGCCGGGACGACCCGGTTGACCAGACCCCATCGTTCGGCGTCCCGCGCCGACAGCGCGTCGCCGAAGAACATCAGCTCCTTCGCCCGCTGCGGGCCGATCAGGCGCGGCAGCAGATAGGCGCCGCCGCCGTCCGGGACCAGGCCCCGGCGGGTGAAGACCTCGATGAAGCGGGCCTCCTCCGCGGCGATCACCAGATCGCAGGCCAGGGCCAGATGTACGCCCAGGCCCGCCGCCGTGCCGTTGACCGCGGCGATCACCGGCTTCTCGCAGTCGAGGACGGACGTGATGAGACGCTGCGCGCCCCGGCGGATCAGGCGCGCGATATCGCCCGCCACCCGCTCCCGGCCGTCCGGGGCGGCGCGCAGGTCCGCGCCCGCGCAGAACGCGCTGCCCGTCGCGGTGATCACGACCGCACGGACCGCCGGATCGGCCGAGGCCTCCGAGAGCAGGGAGACCAGGCGCTCCCGCCCGCCCGGGGTCAGGGCGTTCAGCGCCTCGGGCCGGTCGAGGGTCAGCCACGACACCCCGTTCACCACCCGGTGCCGCACCTCGTCCCCGGTCACCGGCAGACCGCCAGCGCGTCCAGCGCCACCGCGCCCTGGCCGCGCGGCAGGACCACCAAGGGGTTGATGTCCAGCTCGGACAGTTCGCCGCCCAGCTCCAGCGCCATCCGCTGCACCCGCAGGATCACCTCCACCAGGGCGTCCACATCCAGCGGGGGACCGCCGCGGACCCCGTCCAGCAGGGCCCGGCCGCGGAGTTCGTCGAGCATCGTGCGGGCCTGGACCTCGCCGAACGGCGGGACGCGGACCGCGGTGTCCCGGAGCACCTCCACCAGGATCCCGCCGAGACCCACGGTGACCGTCGGACCGAAGAGGGCGTCCTGGGTGACGCCCACGACCATCTCCGCACCGCGCTCGACCATCTGGCAGACCAGGATCCCGTCCAGGTCCGTGCCCTCGCACCGGGCGATCTCGGTCAGCTCCCGGTAGGCGTCCCTGACCTGGCTGGCCGAGGTCAGCCCGATCTTCACCAGGCCCAGCTCCGTCTTATGGGCGAGCAGGCTTCCGGAAGCCTTCATCACCACCGGATACCCCACCTGTCCGGCCGCCCGGACGGCCGCCGCCGCGCTGGTCACCAACTGCTCGCGCGGCACCCGTATCCCGTACGCCCGGAGCAGTTGTTTGGCGCCGTGCTCGCTGAGCCGGGTGCCCGGCTTCAGCAGCGCCTGCGCCTTGCGGAACGACGGCGAATGGCTGCGGGGCGCCTCGTCGAACGGGGAGAGGTATCCGGCGGTGAACCGGTGGTGGTCCAGATACGCGCGGACCGCCGTGATGCAGTTCCCGAAGGTACGGAAGGTGGCCACGCGCGACGATCCGAGCAGCGTCTCCCGATAGGCGGCCTCCGTGCCCACGGGGGAGCCCCACACCACGCACACCAGCTTCTCGGTCTGCTCCGCCGCAGCCACCAGATCCCGGGCCAGCCGGTCGCTCATCGGCGGGAACGGGCCCGTGATCGGACAGATCAGCACCCCGACCGCGGGATCCGCCAGAATCGCGTCGATGATCTTCCGGCCGCGCCAGTCGCCCACCGGATGACCGCCGTTGTCCACAGGATTGGCCACGTTCAGATCGTCCGGGATCCACTGATGCAGCTCGGTCTGCTTGACGGCGGAGAGCCGGGGCAGCGTCAGCCCGGCCGCGACGGCGAGGTCCGCGAAGTGCGCCCCGGTACCGCCGGAGATCGAATACACCACCACTCCGTCGGCGAGCGGCGGACGCGCCCGGGCCAGCAGCGCCGATGTGTCCTGCAACTCGTCGAGTCCGTCGACCCTGATCACCCCGTACTGCCGCATCGCGGAGTCGACGACCCGGTCCGCGCCGGTCAGCTTGCCCGTATGCGAAGCGGCCGTCCGGGCCCCGGTCTCCGTCCGCCCCACCTTGACCGCGACCACCGGCACCCCGCGCCGTGCCGCCCGGTCGGCCGCGAGGAGGAACGCCCGGCCGTCCTTCAGGCCCTCCACATAGCAGGCGATCGCGCCCACCTCGGGCCGCTCCGCGAAGTACGAGATGAAGTCCGCCGTCTCCAGATCCGCCTCGTTGCCCGTCGGCGCCCAGTGGGAGAGCCGGATCCCCAGCTCCTGAAGGGTGAAGACCGGGCGCCCCTGGTGGCCGGACTGGGTGATCAGGGCGATGGCGGGCCCGTCGAGGTCGTCGCGGAA
The DNA here is from genome assembly GCF_044763775.1 of Streptomyces sp. NPDC094448. NCBI lineage: Bacteria > Bacillati > Actinomycetota > Actinomycetes > Kitasatosporales > Streptomycetaceae > Streptomyces > Streptomyces sp. NPDC094448. Next base: position 311,460 of record NZ_JBIWGU010000005.1, read on the forward strand.
CTCCTCGAAGGCGTTGAGATTGGTGTTCGGCCCCAGCAGCCGGATCCCCGCGCGCTCCACCGCGGCGGTCAGCCGTGCCTGAGCCGCCGCGCCGTCCTCGCCCGTCTCCGCATATCCGGCGGCGAAAGCCACGGCGAACTTCACCTCGGCCCGGGCCAGTTCGCCGACGAGCGGCAGCGGATCACCGACCAGCAGGACCGCGAGGTCGACAGGCTCCGCCACGTCCCCGATCCGCGGTACGCAGGGGATGCCGAAGACCTCGGTACGCGAGGGGTGCACGGGATGGAGCCGGGCACCCATCCGCCCGGCCCAGGCCACGAGCTGCCGGGTGATGCCGGTGTTCGGGCGGCCTTCCGCGTCGGACGCCCCGACGACGGCCACCGACGACGGACGGAAGAAGCGGTCGAGGTCGGGCACGGGCGCATACAGGGGGCGGCCGCTGACGTCCGTGTCCCCGGCGGACGCCGCGACGGACGCGGCGTCGTGGACGCCGGCCGGGCGTTGCGAGGGGTGCTCCCCGCAGGCGACGACGCGCGCACGGAGTCCGGAGGTGAGGGTGCCGTGAGTGGATCCAAGCATCGGTGAACTCCGCTCCCTGCTCGTTTCATCGGGCCGATCGTCGGTCCGGCTCTCGTCGCCGGTGGGTGCCGGGTCCAGTGCGCGCGCTCACGGCCCGGCGCGGGTGCCACCGGACGTGCGAACGCGCTTGCTTCCGTCTCGTCTCTGCCGATCCCAAAGCTGACACATAGTCAGCTTACAGACCTGACGCCATGTCAGAAACAGGTCTGCGAAGAAAGGGCGGTGCTACGGCTCCGTCTTGGCCCTTGCCATTTCTTTACCCTTTCGTTTCCGCTTCAGACGCCGGTATTCGGACTCCTCCGTCCGGCCCGACGGCCGCCCCGCCATCCATTCGGCCCCTGTACCGCACGCGTGTCGCAACATTGGTCCGGTTCTGACGAGATGGCCTGAACTAGCCTCCCGTACCGCCGTCCCGGGCCCGCCCGCAACCGTCCGCCGTGCCCCGTTCGGGTGCCGCCGCGACCCGGGGTGGCCCCGGTCTAATTCGGTGGCGCGCGCCCCCGTTCTATGCCCTCACCGACGCGCTGAGCTGCACGTAATAAAGGAGAGGTGATGAGCCGAACTCACGTACGATGCGCTGGCTGGGCACAACGGGGTGGGGGCCGTCGGATGGCGCATGGTCACACCCCTGCGAGAAATCCGGAGGTATCACTATGAGGATCGTGAAGGGACAGACAGGGTTCGCGCTGGCCGGAATCGGCGTGAACGGCTCCCGTACGGGCGTCGTGGACCCCGACTGGGAGCCGGGCGTCATCGCCTTCGACCCCGACTGGGAGCCTGGTCTCACCCGCTGACCGGGGCGGTTGTCCGCGCCTCTGGAGCGGTGCGGAAACGTGAAGAGTCAAGAAGGTAAAGAACGGTGAAAGTGAACCGGGGCCGGACGCGGCCGGCGCCGGACGCTCTCACCCCACCCCGGCGCCGGGGTCAGTGACGGGCGATCGCCTTCGCGATCCGCCCGGCGTCGAGGGAGATCTCCCGCAGCATCCCGGTCAGCGGATTGGTGAACCCGGTGAAGTACAGGCCGGGTGCCCCGGCCGGGCAGTGGCGCCCCCGGGTGCGCGGCCGTCCCCGGTCGTCGAGCACGCCGAGATGACCGAGCATCCCGCCGAGCCCGCGCTCGTACCCCGTCGCGGCGATCACCGCGTCCGGCGACAGCTTCTCGCCGTCCGCGAGCACCACGGTGTCCCCGTCGAAGGACTCCACCGCCGCGACCGGTTCCACCGCCCCGCGCTGCACGGCCCGGACCAGCCCCGTGTCCTGCACCGGCAGCGCACCCTCCCCGAGCCGTGTGTACAGGCCCTTCGCGGGCCGCGGCAGCCCATAGGCCGAGAGGTCCGGTACGGCCACCGCCGCCTGGGCGCGGGCGAGCCGGTCCACCAGGAAGACCGGCAGCCGCCGCACCGCGATCGCGCTGTGCTGCGCGCTCCAGCCCAGGGTGCTGCGGCGCACGATGTGCGGGGGCGTGCGGACCGCGAGCCGTACCCGCGCCGCACCGCCTTCGGCAAGATCCACCGCGATCTCCGCGCCCGTGTTGCCGACCCCCACGATCAGGACGTCCATGCCCTGGTACGGGGTGGGGTCGCGGTATTCGCGGGCGTGCAGCAGCGGCCGGGTGAAGGACGGGCTGCCGGGCCAGTCGGGCAGCCGGGGGGTGTGGCTGTAGCCGGTGGCGACGACGACCGCGCGGCCGGTGAGCCGCCGTCCGCCGGTCGCGTGCAGCAGCCACGCGGCCGGCGCGGGCTGCCGCCTCCGCCTCTTCGTGGAACCGGATGTGGAACCGGATGTGGAAGTGGGTGTGCGTGCGGAGGCGGATGCGGATGCGGGTGCGGGTGCAGTTCCGGTGTCCGGCGCGGGGCCGGAGGGGGCGGCGGCCGGTACGGCTTCGACCCGGGTGACCTCCACCCCCGTCACCACGTCGAGTTCATGGAACTCCGCGTACTTCTCCAGATAGCGGACGACGTCGTCGCGGGAGACCCAGCGGCCGAAGGACCGCGGCATCGGCAGCCCCGGCAGCGCCGACTTGCGGCGGGTGGTGTGCAGTCTGAGCCGCTCGTAGTGGCCGCGCCAGGACGCGCCGACCGCGGGGGCCCTCTCCAGCACCACCGCGCGGACGCCTTCTTCCCGCAGCGCGGCGGCGGTCGCCAGTCCGGCCGGACCGCCCCCGATGACATAGACGGGCATGTCGTGGGTGCGGTCGATGTCCATAACACGTGAGCGTAATCGCGTGGTCACCGGATGGGTCTCGGTCCAGACGGGAATCCATTGCGAATTGATCACGCGGTACCGGCGGCGGCCGCCGGTGACTCCTCTTGCGCATCCGGGCCGGGCGGGCTGAACTGACGTATCGTCAGAGCCGTTACGAGGAAGGATCGCGTCCGGTGACCGCAGCCACCCCCGACATCGACGACTTCACGCGCCCCTACTGGGCCGCGGCCGCCTCGGGCACCCTCCTCGTCCGCCGCTGCCGCGCCTGCGGCCGGGCGCACCACTATCCGCGGGAGTTCTGCCCGTACTGCTGGAGCGAGGACGGGGAGTGGGAGCCCGTCACCGGCCGCGCCACCCTCTACACCTGGTCCGTCGTCCACCGCAACGACCTTCCGCCCTTCGACCGCCGGGTGCCGTACACCGCCGCGGTCGTCGAACTGGAGGAGGGGCCCCGGCTGATGACCGAGGTGGTGGAGTGCCCCGAGGAGCGGCTGGGCATCGGGATGCCGCTTGAGGTGGTGTTTCGCGAGGAGGCGGCGGAGCCCGACGGAGGGGGCGTGGCGGTGCCGGTCTTCCGCCCGGCCGGGCAGGGCCTCTGAGCCGTACCGCCACCGCTCGCCGCGCTCGGCGCGATCCGCGAGGGCCGCGCGGGTTGAGGCACAGCGGGCTCGCGTGAGGTGACGCGGTCCCGCCGGGGCGGATCGGCGCCCGGGGTGCGCCGGTCCGCTCCCGTACCGCTGTTACGGGTCTCACGGCCAGAGCAGCTCCCTGGCCCAGCCCGCCGCCGAGCCCCGGGGCCTGCGGTAGACGAGCCGGATATGGCGGCGGTCCGCGGCGCCCTGGAAGAACTCCGCCTCGTCCGGTTCCAGGATGTACCGGGTCCAGGTAGGGACGGGAGCGTCCGGTTCCGTACGGGCGCGGTCCCAGGCGGCACCCGAGGCAGCGGCCAGGGTGGCGAGGTCCGGCAGGGGTTCGCTCTGGCGGCCGGTGAGGGCCGCGGCCAGGGCGCCCGTCGAACGGGCGTGGAGATCGGCCAGGCTCTCCCCGGCGCCCAGCGCGCCGACCCGGCCGCGCAGCCGGATCTGGCGTCCCTGCACCGGCCAGTAGAAGCCGATGGCCGCTTCCGGGCGGGCGGCGAGTTGACGGCCCTTCGCGCTGGTGGCGTGGGAGGCGAAGTGCCAGCCGCGCCGGTCGGCGTCGTGCAGCATCACGATCCGTACGTCCGGTCCGCCGTCGCCGGTGACGGTCGCCAGCGACATGGTGTGCGGTTCGGGCTGCCCCGCCGCCACCGCCTCCGCGAACCACCGGTGGAACAGCGGCAGCGGTTCGCCGGGGGCTGCCTCCGGATCGAAGCCGGGCAGGGGGTGCTCCCAGACGCGCTGGGCGTGCAGCAGTGCGCGGAAGGCATCCTGAGGATTCTGCGGAGTCGGTACGGGGTCCTGGGCAGACATGTCCATGGGGGTGATCGTCCCAGGCGGAATGGGGTGGGGCCGGTTGGGTGGCCCGTGGCCCGTGGCGGGTGCCGGTTGGAGCACGGCGGCGGGGGGCGGGGGGACGGACGGCGGCCGGTCAGTCGCGCCCCAGGACCACCGTGGCCGACGAGCAGAACCAGCCACCGGTCGCGGACGCCACCGCCAGGCGCGGGACGCCGCCGTCCCGCCCCCGGGCCTGGTGCAGACCTGCCTCGCCGCGGAGTTGGCGTACCGCCTCCACCAGCAGGAACAGTCCGCGCATCCCCGGATGGCAGGCGGAGAGCCCTCCGCCGTCGGTGTTCACGGGCAGTTCGCCGTCCGGGCCGATCCGCCCGTTCTCGACGAACGCGCCGCCCTCGCCCTTGGCGCAGAACCCCAGATCCTCCAGGGTCACCAGCGTCATATAGGTGAACGCGTCGTAGATTGCGGCGAGGTCCATCTCCGCCGGGGACAGCCCCGCCCGTGCGAAGGCGAGCCGGCCGGAGACGGCGGCCGGGGAGACGGTGAAGTCCTCCCACTCGGACATCGTGGTGTGCGAGACGTACTCGCCCGTGCCGAGGATCCACACCGGGGCCTTGGCACTGTCGGCCAGGTACTCCTCCGCGACCAGCAGCACCGCGCAGCCGCCGTCGCTGCGGATGCAGCAGTGCAGTCTGGTGAACGGATCGGCGATCATCGGCCCGCCGAGGACGTCGTCCACGGTGAGGGGGGTACGGAACATGGCGTCAGGGTTGCGGGCGGCATGCGCCCTGGCCTGGACGGCGACGGCGGCCAACTGTTCCGCCGTGGTCCCGTAGTGGTGCATATGGCGCCGGGCCGCCATCGCGTACTTGGAGATCAGGGTGTGCCCGTACGGCGCTTCGAACTGGAGCGGCCCCCGGTTGCCCAAGGCGAGCCCGGCGGTCCGGCGTCCGGCCCTGATGTCGGTGCGCGCGGTGGAGCCGTAGACCAGGAGAACGGCGTTGGCGTGCCCGGCCGCGATGGCGTCGGCGGCATGGGCGGCCATCACCTCCCAGGTCGCCCCGCCCACGGAGGTCGAGTCCACCCAGCGCGGCCGCAGGCCCAGATACTCCGCGACCTCGACGGGGGCGAGCGTACCGAGCCCGGCGGAGCCGAAGCCGTCGATCACGGAGCGGTCCAGCCCGGAGTCGGCGAGCGCCCGGCGAGCGGCCTGGGCGTGCAGGGCGTACGGGGTGGCGCCCTGGTGCGGACTGCTCCGGCCGCAGTCCGCAAGGGCGACTCCGGCGACGGCGGTCCGCCGGGCCGGCCGTTGGCGGGGCCGGGCGCCGGTGGCGATTGTGGTCGGGGTCGGGGTCGGGATTGTGGTTGTGGTCGTGGTCGTCGTGGCAACCATGAATCTGACGGTACATCAGGTTTGGGGTCTGGGGGAGGGTGCGGATTCCGGCGCGGGAGGGGCTCGGGGGGTGTCCATCCGCGGTGGCCGGTCTTAGTATGACGGGCCGTCAGATGAGGGGGATTCGATGGACAGGGATGCAGTCGCCGGTGGCGCCGAGAGCGCGAGTACGCCGGTGGCCGGGGACTGTGTTCCCGCACCGCCGGGTGTCCCGCCGGTCGCCGGGGGCCCGGGGCGCGACCCCGGTACGGACGGCTCCGTCCATAGCGCGGACGAGACCGCCGCCCTGCACACCGGGATCCGGCGCACCCTGCGCGAGCTGCTCGGGAAGCGCGCGACCGGGCCGCGGAACCGCGATGCCGTCGGAACCCCCGAAGGCTACGACTCCGGGCTCTGGGCCGAACTCTCCGGGCAGCTCGGGCTGCCGGGCCTCGCCCTCGCAGAGGAGTACGGGGGCGCCGGGTGCGGACTGCCGGAACTCGCCCTCGCCGCCGAGGAGACGGGACGGGTCCTGCTGCCGTCCCCGCTGCTCGCCACCGCCGGGCTCGCCGCCCCCCTCGTCACCGCGCTCGGCACCCCCGGGCAGCGCGCCGCCCTCCTGCCGGACATCGCCGACGGCTCACTGACCTGTGCCCTCGCCGTCCCCGGCGGGGCCCTGTCCACTGCCCTCGGTCTGGTCGCCGACCCCGGACCCGGCACCCCCTCCGCGGGCTGGGCGGGCGGCGGACGCGCCGGCGGGATACAGGCCCGGAGCGCGGGATCGGCCCCCGGCGGCTGGCTGCTCTACGGAGAGGCCGACCAGGTCCTCGACGGCCACAGCGCCGGACTGCTCCTGGTCGCCGCGCACACCGGCGGCTATCCCCGCAGCCGTACCCTCCTCTTCCTGGTCCCGGCGGACGCACCGGGTCTGACCCGGACCCGCCGCACCACCCTGGACGAGACCCGCCCCCAGGCCCGGCTGGAGCTGCGCGACTGCCCCGCCGCACTCCTGGGCGCCCCCGACACCGCCGAGGACGGCGGCCCGGTGGCCGCCGCGCTCGCGGCAACGGGCGTCCGGGCGGCCGTGATCGTCGCCGCCGAGGCCGTCGGAGCGGCGGAGAGCGCACTGCGGCGCACGGTCGAACACGTCTGGCTGCGGGAGCAGTTCGGGCGGCCCATCGGCTCCTTCCAGGTGGTCAAACACCGGCTCGCCGATCTGTATGTCCAAGTCCGCGCGGCCCGCTCGGCCGCCTCCTGGGCCGCACACCATGCGGACGACGATGCGGGGTTGGCGCTCGCACAGGCGCTGGAGACGCTGCGCACGGTCGCGTCGGAGACCGTACAACTGCACGGCGGGACCGGCTTCACCTGGGAACACGACGCTCACCTCTTCTTCAAACGGGCGGCGGCCGACGAGCTGCTGTTCGGACCGGTCCACCGGCTGCGGGCCCGTGCGGCGGAACGGGCGGGCCTGTTCTCTCCCGGGGACGGCAGGGGCGCGGCGTGCCCGGCGGATACGGTGGACCAGCCGCTGAGGAGCCCCTGAGGAGCCCCCTCCGGCCGGTCGGCCGACTGCCGGGCGGCTACCAGTCGCGCTCCGCCACCAGCTCCTCGATGTCGGCCTCGGGGAAGCCGTACGCCTTCGCCACGAAGTGGAAGTCCACGGCTATCTCGTCCCGGGCCACGGTCTCGATTTCGCTGCCCGCGTCCCGCATCTTCCCGTCCAGCTCGTTGAACCGCTCGGTGGCCACCGCCGTGAGCGCGTACAGCGCCGCGAGGTCCGCCGGGCGCTGCCGCTCGATGCGCTCGCAGAGGTCCAGCAGGATCGTCCGGCCCTCGGCGATCAGGTCCTGCGGGTAGTACGTGCTGCCGAAGAGCTTCTCCAGGAAGGCGTATCCGGCCACCTTCTCGTTCGTGATCGCCATGCCTGCCGTCCCTTCGCTGTCCCGGTGGTGACTCTGCTGGTGCTCTGCTGTCGCCCTGCCGGTGTTCCCGATGATGTTCCGATGGTGCATCACGCCACTGACAACGGAGCTGAACCGCAACGTTCCTACAGGTCAAGTGGGGTGAGCTGCCAGGCGCGGCGGCGCTGGGTCCGCAGCAGGGGCAGCGGGCTGCCGCCGGCGGAGCCGCGGACCCGTTCGGCCAGCCGGACCAGGGTGTCGCAGCGGGCCAGCCAGAGTCCGCGGAGACAGACCTCGGGCCCGTACGAGGCGAGTGCGGCGGCCCGGACGGCGGCCGGGGCGCCGATGGAGATCGCAAGTCCTGCGATGTCCTCGGCCGGATCGCCCAGCGCCGCGTCCGTCCAGTCGAGGACCCCGGTGATCCCGCCGTCGTCCCCGATCAGCAGATGCTCGCCCTTGAGGTCGTTGTGGAGGAGTACGGCCGTGTCCGGCGCGGCGGGCGGCGGCGGGGCGGCGAGCCGCCGCGGGACGAGCCCGGGGTCCAGGGCCGGATCCACGGTCGCCCGGCCGACCGCGCGCAGGGCCTCCTCCCGGAGTCCGGCCGGGTCCCGTACGGGCTCCCGGGGCAGGGCGGCAGGCCCCGTACCGGCTCGGAATTCGCCCCCGGCCGCTGCTGTACCGTCCCCGGCCCTGTTCCCGTCCCCCGCCCCCGCACCGGCGCCGGACCCGCCCCCGTCCCCCGCCCCCGCACCGTCCGGGTCCCCGGGCCCCGGGTGCCCGTGCCCGTACGACCGCAGGGCCGCCAGCATCCCCGAGAGGTCCAGCTCTCCCGCACCGGACACCTGCCGCTCCTCCGCCGACCGGCCCGGGAGCCGTCGGTCCAGGGTGTAGGAGAGCCCGGGCGCCCATTCGCCGCTCGCCAGGCTCTCCGGCACCGGCACCGGAAGCCGTCCGCGCAGCGCGTCCCGCAACGCGACCTCCCGCCGCTGACGCAGGGTCACGTCCTCGTCGGTCGCGAGCCGCAGCACCCGGTCCTGGCCGATGAACCAGGTCGCGTGTTCACCTCCCTCCGCCATCCGCCGGACGGGGGTGTCTTCCAGATGGAGCAGAGCGCGTACGGCGTCGGCGCCGAGCGTCGCGGGCTGGTGCATGGGGCGTGCCGTTCCTGGTCGGGGGAGGATGGCGGTCGCGGAACGGGGGACCTCCACGGCCACCGCATCCACGCGCGAGCCTGCCTTCGTACCCGCCTGTGCGCCAGCGCATTTCGGTTGTGCCCGGCGGCCCGGCGGCCCGGCGGCCCGGCGGCGCGGTGGTCAGGCCCGGCCCGGCGGCCCAGTGGCCCAGTGCCTCGGCGGCCCGGCCCGGTCCGATCCGTGCACCCGATCAGATCCCGTCCGCCCGTCCGGCCCCGGCCCCCGCCGCCAGGCCCGTCCGCCCGCCTCCCGCGGCCGGTCCCCGCTACGGCCAGGGGGTCCAAACGCGCTACCACCCCCGGGTGATAGTCCGATCTTTCCGGGCGACGCCCGGGGAGTGTCTACCGCGCCCGCACGACCCCTCTGAGCAGCCTGGCCCGGGGATTCCCGGCTCGGGATCACCTCACCTAACGAGAGAAGTCGATGTGATGCGAGCAGTTCTCGCGCGGCTGCGACAACGCTCCCGGACGACAGGCATGGCCTGTGCGGTCCTCGCGGCGACCGCACCCGCGCTTGTGCTGGGGCAGGGCACGGTCTGGGCCGCCCCGGCCCCGCCGTCCTCCCAGCAGGAGCGCGTCGCCGCCACGGCGGCCCCCGACCGGGACGGAACCAAGCCCGACGACAGGAGTCGGAGCCGGGGCAAGGCCGACGACAGGAGTCGGGGCGGGAGCAAGGCCGCGAAGAACAAGGCCCGCGCCTTCAAGCCCCACAAGGCCCAGCTCCGGCGCGCCCCGCTCCCCGGGGGGCTCGGCCCCTGTATCCCGGGCACCCCGCCGTGCCCGAATCCCTACCCCCCGCTGAACAACGGCCCCATCACGGGCCGGGACAACAACATCAACATCTTCGCGGGCGGGAACTTCAGTGTCCGCGGCGGCGCGGCGGAGGCCGAGGGCAAGGTCGTCGTCCTCGGCAGCTTCGACCAGGACAAGGCCGCCGGCGCCAGCGCGATCTACAACGTCGGCATCGTCGGCGTCGGCTCCCGGGTCCCCCCGGACGACGGTACGGACTTCCTCACCACCGGTGCCGATGTCACCGTCGCGGCCGGGGAGCGGTTGCTCGCCGACGGCGGCAATGTGCGGTACGCGGGCACCCTGACCGGCACGGTCACGGGCACCCTCATCCAGGACCCGAACGCGGCGGCCCCCTACACGGCCCTGCGCGACGAACTGACCGCGTCCAGCCAGTGCTACGCGCGAACCGAGACCGGCGCCAACCGCCCGGCCACCGGGACCGCGGTCAACAGCGGCGGCCAGACCACCTTCACGGGTGACGGGACCTCCGCGCTCCAGGTCTTCAACGTCGACTTCGACATGCAGGGCGCGACCGGCGGGCAGCAGGGGCTCGTCTTCAACAACATCCCCGCGAACGCCACGATCCTGGTGAACGTGCTGGGCGCGAACCGCACCATCAACACCTACAGCGGCAGCCCGTTCGACACGGATCCGCTGAACCAGCTGCGCGAGCGGCTGCTGTGGAACTTCCCCGACGCCTCCACGGTCACCCTCAAGGGCACCGGCCAGTTCCAGGGCAGCGTCCTGGTCGGCAACCAGTCGTCGGGTACGACGGTCACCCTGCCCGGTATCAACGGCCGCTTCTTCGCCACCGGCAGCATCACACACGGTGCCCCCGGCGGGGGCGGTGGCCAGGAGTTCCACGCGTACCCCTTCAACGGGGATCTGCCGGACTGCTCCGTCGTGGTCCCGACCGCGCCGGTGAAGGTCGTGAAGCAGGACGCGACCACGGGCGCCCCGCTCGCCGGGGCCACCTTCCAGCTGTGGGAGGAGACGAACGGCGTCGCCGGTCTCCAGACGTCCGGGCCCTCGCCCGACTCCAAGATCGGTTCGCCCTGTGTGACCGGCGCCGACGGCTCGTGCTCCGAGACCGTCGACCCCGGTACGTACTACTGGCAGGAGACCGCCGCCCCGCCCGGCTACGACCTCCCCGCCGACCCGGTCTTCCCGGTCGTCCTCACCGCCGACGACATCCCGGCAGGTGTCACGGTCACGGCCGACAACAGCAAGACCCCGGTCACGGGCGAGGTGGCCGTCGAGAAGGTCGACGCCGAGACGCAGGCCGCACTGCCCGGTGCGATCTTCGAGCTGTGGCAGGAGACCAACGGCATCACCGGCCTCCAGGTCAGCGGGCCGGACCCGGACACCCAGCTCCCGCCGGACTGCACCACCGACGTGGTCGGCGAATGCTCCCGGATCGTGCCCACGGGCACCTACTACTGGCGTGAGATCTCCGCGCCCCCGGGCTACGACCTGCCCGCCGAGACCATCTTCCCGCTCGTCCTCACCGAGGAGAACGCCCAGGTCGGCGTGAGCGTGACCGTCGCCAACACCAAGACCCCGGTACCGCCGGGCGAGGGCCCGGTGACCGTCGTCAAGGTGGACTCGGAGACGGACGCGCCGCTCGCGGGCGCCGTCTTCCAGTTCTGGCAGGAGACCAACGGGATCGCCGGTCTCCAGACCTCGGGCGCCGACCCGGACACCAAGGTCGACCCGGACTGCACGACCGGCACGGACGGACAGTGCAGCCGTGACGTCGTCGCCGGCACGTACTACTGGGTCGAGATCACGGCCCCGCCCGGCTACGACCTCCCGGCCGAAACGGTCTTCCCGCTCACCCTCACCGACGCCGACATCCCCGGCGGGGTCTCGGTGACGGCGGAGAACGTCAAGACCCCGGTGCCCCCGGCCCGCGGTGACGTCTCGGTGGTCAAGGAGGACTCCGAGACCGGCGCTCCGCTGGCGGGCGCGGTGTTCCAGCTGTGGGAGGAGACGAACGGGGTACCCGGTCTCCAGACCATCGGCATCAACCCGGACACCACGGTCGGCAGCCCGTGCACGACGCCCGCGAACGGCACCTGCACCGAGACGGTCGAGGTCGGCGAGTACTACTGGCAGGAGACCGCGGCCCCGCCCGGCTACGACCTCCCCGCCGACCCGGTCTTCGGACCGCTGGTCCTGACCGAGGAGAACGCCGCCGAGGGTGTCACGGTCACGGCCGAGAACATCAAGACGGCTCCGGTGACGGGTGATGTGTCCGTGGTCAAGGAGGACTCGGAGACGGGTGATCCGCTGGCCGGTGCGGTGTTCCAGCTCTGGCAGGAGACGAACGGGGTTCCCGGTCTCCAGACGGTCGGTATCAACCCGGACACCGAGATCGGTGGTCCGTGTACGACGCCCGCGAACGGTACGTGCACGGAGACGGTCGAGGTCGGCCAGTACTACTGGCAGGAGACTTCGGCTCCGCCGGGTTACGACCTTCCCCTCGACCCGGTGTTCCCGGTGACGCTGACGGAGCAGAACGCTCCCGCCGGTGTGACGGTGACGGCGGCCAACGTGAAGACTCCGCCCGGTGAGGCGCCGGTGACGGTGGTGAAGGTCGACTCGGAGACGGGCGACCCGCTGGCGGGTGCGGTGTTCCAGTTCTGGCAGGAGACGAACGGGATCCCCGGTCTCCAGACCACGGGTGGGAACCCGGACACGCGGCTGGCGCCGGACTGCACGACCGGTGCCAATGGCCGGTGCAGCCGGGATGTCGTCCCGGGTACGTACTACTGGCGCGAGACCGCGGCTCCGGCGGGTTACGACCTTCCGGCCGACCCGGTCTTCCCGGTCGTCCTCACCGAGGGCGAGATTCCGGAGGGTGTCACGGTCACGGCCGAGAACACCAAGACAGCTCCGGTGACGGGTGATGTGTCCGTGGTCAAGGAGGACTCGGAGACGGGTGATCCGCTGGCGGGTGCGGTGTTCCAGCTCTGGCAGGAGACCAACGGAATCCCCGGTCTCCAGACCACGGGTGCGAACCCGGACACCGAGATCGGTGCTCCCTGCACGACGCCCGCGAACGGTACGTGCACCGAGACCGTCGAGGTCGGCCAGTACTACTGGCAGGAGACCGCGGCCCCGCCCGGCTACGACCTCCCGGCCAACCCGGTCTTCCCGCTCACGCTGACGGCCGGCAACGCCCCGCAGGGTGTGACCGTCACCGCTGCCAACGTGAAGACTCCGCCCGGTGAGGCGCCGGTGACGGTGGTGAAGGTCGACTCGGAGACGGGTGACCCGCTGGCGGGTGCGGTGTTCCAGTTCTGGCAGGAGACGAACGGGATCCCCGGTCTCCAGACCACGGGTGGGAACCCGGACACGCGGCTGGCGCCGGACTGCACGACCGGTGCCAATGGGCGGTGCAGTCGGGATGTCGTCCCGGGTACGTACTACTGGCGCGAGACCGCGGCTCCGGCGGGTTACGACCTTCCGGCCGACCCGGTCTTCCCGGTCGTTCTCACCGAGGGTGAGATTCCGGAGGGTGTCACGGTCACCGCCGAGAACACCAAGACCCCTCCGGTGACCGGCGAGATCGACCTCCACAAGACCGACGCCAAGAACGGCAAGCCCCTCGCGGGCGCGGTGTTCGAGCTGTGGGAGGAGACCAACGGCGTCGCCGGTCTCCAGACCAGGGCGCTCAACGGCACCCCGCCCGACACCATGGTCGGCCCCGGCTGCGCCACGGACAACGAGGGCAACTGCACGTTCGACGAGCTGGCGCTCGGAACGTACTACCTGCTGGAGACGGATGTGCCCGAGGGGTACGTCCTGCCGGACAACCCCGTGAAGGGGCCGTTCACCATCACGGCGGAGAACGCCGACCAGCCGGTCCAGGTCGAGGTCGCCAACAAGCGCGGCGAACCCGGCAAGGGCAAGGGCGGCAAGAAGTAGCCACCGCCGCCGCACCACACAACTGGACACACCACTGAAGACAGACAACTGAAGACAGACAACTGAAGACCGAGCGGAACGGGGACGCGGACGCACCGGACACCACCGGGGCGTCCGCGTCCTCGTATGTGCGGCCGGGACCGCCGCCTCGGCGCTGCGGCACACAGCGCGTCGTGGCCCCGCGCCTCACCTCTTCGGACGCCCGTCCGAGGCGCGGGCGGGCAACCGCTGATAACAGTGGTCTGGGGGCACAGGGGGAACGCACCAGGACGGAGTTCCGCATGCGACGGAAGACGACAGGGGACCGCGGCGGCAAGCGTACGGGCATAGCCGGTGCCGCCGCGGTGGCGCTGCTGGCCGGGACGATCGCCCTGGGAGGGCCCGGCAGCACCCCGCGGGCGGCTGCGGCACCCGCCGGGGCCGGGGGTTGCACGGCTGGTACGGGGCCGTACCAGCGGGCTCTGGAGGAGTATCTGAAGCGGCCCGTGGACGGCGTGCAGTCGGCCGGCGACTGCGTGGCCATCCGGAACTTCCAGGCCGCGAACGACATCGTTCCCACCGACGGCTACGCGAATCTGATGACGTACCGCACGATGGTCGCCGTCAAGGCGCGGGCCAATCCGAACGCCGCGGGCAACTGCCCGGTCCGCGACTACCGCGTGACCTGCATCGACCTCGACCGGCAGTTGCTGTGGGTCCAGCGCGGACGGACCGTCGTCTTCGATCCGGTGCCGATCCGCACCGGCCGGGACACCGAGGAGACCCGGCGCGGCTGGCACACGATCTACTGGCGCAGCCGCGACCACGTCTCCACCATCTACGACGACGCGCCCATGCCGTACGCCCAGTTCTTCGACGGAGGGCAGGCGCTGCACGGCCGGCTCGACAACCTCTACGACGGCGGGGGCTCGGCGGGCTGCGTCAATCTGAAGCTGGCGGACGCGGCGGAGCTGTGGGATCTGCTGGACATCGACGACGCGCTCTACATATGGGGTGTGAAGCCGGGCACCGAGGGCTGAGGACCCGGACGCGATCCGGGCGGAACCCGGACGCGATCAGGGCGGGTTCCCGACGCGATCCGACGGGACGCAGGCGCGAAGGGGGCCGAGGGGAGCGGCCGGGGGCCTCGCGACGCCCGCGATACCCGCTGTGCGGAGGCGTCGGGTGTGCCGTGCAGTGCAGTGCCGTGCCGCAGCGGAGGCGTTCCGGTGGCTGTGCCCGAGGGGCGAAAGCGGCCCCTGCTGACGGCCCGCCCGTCCCCGAGGACCGGCGGGTGAGCCGGAGGAGCGTGGCTGGGGGCACCTCCCACGCCGAAGGCGTAGGGGGATTCCGGGAGGAGAACGCGCGGAGGCCGCGGGGAACGAGCGGTCGAGCAGGATCGACCGAAGAAGACCTCCCCCTGCGCCCCAAGGGGCGTGGGCGGTGCCCCCAAGCGCCCCGGAGGCGAACCGAGCCCCTATTTGAGGGGCTTCTTGCCGGTGATGCCGAGGTGGACGAGGAGCGCGAGGTTCGGGCGGAGTTCGGCCTGCTTGACGCCCCAGGTGGTGAAGCCCTTCTGGTGCGATGCGACCGCCGCCAGCATGGCCACCAGGGAGCCGGAGACCGCCGCGGGGTTGACGTCCTTGTCGACGCGGCCCTTGGCCTGGAGTTCCTTCACGGCGTCCGTGAGGGAGTTGGTGACCGAGTTGAGGATCTTCATACGGATCTTGTAGAACCGTTTGTCGCCTTCCGCGGCCCCGAGGTCGACGACGCGGAGGATCGCGTCGTGGCGGCGCCAGAAGTCGAGGAAGCCGTCGACGAGTTCCTCGGAGGTCTGCCAGGCGGCCTTGCCGACCCAGGAGCGTCCGGCGACGAGGCCGGTGAGGGCGGCGCCTTCTTTGGCCATCTCCTCGGCGATTTCGAGGACGGCGCCCTCGACGTCGGGGAAGTACTGGTAGAAGGTGGCGGGGGAGGTTCCCGCTTTCCGGGCGACGTCGATGACCTTGACGTCCCGGTACGGCGATGAGCTGAGCATCTCGCCGAGGCAGTCGAGCAGCTTCTGCCGCGTGGCCTGGCCGCGTCGTCCGGCCACTCGGCCGTCGACAGTGCGTACTTGTCCTGTCATGCCGTCAGCTTACCGACGGGTGATCGGCGCGCGATTCGGCCGACTGCAAATGGGGTGTGCCCGGCCGGAGGACCGGGCAGCCGGGGCCGGGCGGGCGGACGACCGGCCGGGGAATATGCGTTCGAGTGAAGTCGGCCCTGGTGGGAGCTTTGACCCGCCGTCTTCCGGGTGTCCCCTCATCCCTTTTTCCTATTTCTGCGTCAAGGATCGGGGGAGGGCGGTCGTGCCGTCCGCCGGTTCCGGTGGGGCGTGATCCGGACTGATCCGGTCGGGGTGGTGTGATGCATATCCTGGACGAATCGTGGTACTCACCGACAATCAGGGTGCGGTGGGGCGGGGAAAGTGCGGGGAATCGCACGGCGGAAGCGGTACGGGCCGGACCGGGAGGGGTACGGGGATGCGGGACGGAGCGGTTCCGGCATGCCCGACCTGCCCTGATCCGGGCGAGACACCCCGATCCGCCCCCGGGTTCGCCACCGCCGCCTCCGACAGGAAGAATCGGTGTGCGCGACCGCTGCGGGGCTCGGCGGTGAGACGCCGTGCAGGGCTGGTGAGGACGGGCCCGATGGAGCCGGGGCCCGTACGGGGAGGTGGCAGGGATGGAGCAGCTTACTCAGCACGACCCGAGACGGATCGGTCCGTTCGAGGTGCTGGGCCGGCTCGGTGCCGGTGGCATGGGACTGGTCTATCTCGCCCGGTCGGCGTCGGGCCGCCGGGTGGCCATCAAGACCGTCCGTACCGAACTCGCCGAGGACCAGCTCTTCCGGGTCCGCTTCACCCGTGAGGTGGAGGCCGCGCGGGCCGTCAGCGGCTTCTACACGGCGGCCGTCGTCGATGCCGATCCGCGGGCCGCGGTGCCCTGGCTGGCCACGGCCTATGTTCCGGCGCCTTCGCTGGAAGAGATAGTGAACGAGTGCGGGCCGCTGCCCGCCCGGGGCGTGCGCTGGCTGGCCGCGGGCATCGCGGAGGCCCTCCAGTCCATCCACGGCGCCGGGCTCGTCCACCGCGATCTCAAACCGTCGAACGTCCTCGTCGTCGAGGACGGTCCCCGGGTGATCGACTTCGGGATCGCGTCGGGGGTCTCCAACACCCGGCTGACCATGACGAACGTCGCCGTCGGCACGCCCGCCTATATGTCGCCCGAACAGGCCAGGGACTCCCGCAGCGTGACCGGGGCCAGCGATGTCTTCTCGCTGGGTTCCACCCTGGTCTTCGCGGCCACCGGGCATGCGCCCTTCCACGGCGCCAACCCGGTCGAGACCGTGTTCATGCTGCTGCGCGAGGGCCCCGATCTGGAGGGTCTGCCCGCCGAGCTGCGGCCCCTCATCGAGTCCTGTATGGGCATGGACGCGACGGGCCGCCCCTCGCCCGAGGATCTCCAGGCCCTGCTCGCACCCCATCTCTTCGCCTCCGGCGGCGACGACAGCGGTACGGCGTCCGCGTGGCTGCCCCCGCGGACGGTCGCCATGATCGAGGACCGGCGCGGCGGCCGGACGGCGCAGCTCCCCGCGGCGGCCCCGCCGCGGCCGCCCGGCCCGCCGCCGTCCGCGCCCCCCGGCCACGGGCCGCAGGGCGGGCCCCGGCACGGGGGACGGCACGCCGGTCCGCAACTGGTGCCGCCGCAGCCCGCGCAGCCGCCGCGCGGTAATCCGGGCTGGGCCCGCAGACCGTCGGACGACCCCCGTACGGGCGGCGCCGCGCCGGTCGCTGCCGCCGCCTCCGTACAGCTGCCGGGGGTGGCCGCTCCGATCGGCCCCGGCCTCAGGGTGGCGGACGCCATGGGTCCGCTCCCCGGCTCGCCGCCCGGTACCGGCTGGGTCCGCCGTCCGGCCGGACAGACGGGCGGTACGGCTCCGGCCCCCGCGCTGCCCCCGGCCCCGCCGGCCCCTTCGTCGCCGTCCCTGCTGCCCGACGGCACCGGCCGCTGGCGGCCCTGGCGGTTCCGGATGTCCAACGACGTCTGGGGCACCCCGATCGTCGACGGCGGTCTGCTCTACGTCACGTCCTTCGAGGTCCATGCCCTCGACACCGGGACCGGCCGCCGCCAGTTCAAGACCCGTGACGTCGCCTGGTCGATGGCGCTCGAAGCGGGCCGGATCCACGCTTCCGACGGCCCCAGCCTCTATGCCCTCGACGCCGCGGACGGCCGGGAGCGGTGGCGGCTGTCCACCGATTCCTGGGTCTACTCCCTCCAGGCCGACCGCGGCACGGTCCTCACCGGGACCCGTGGCGGCGGCGTCCAGGCCTGGGAGGCGTCGGGCGGCGACAAGCTGTGGGAGCTGACCGGCGCGCAGTCCGAGTTCGAGACCGTCGAGGGCGGTCCGGTCATCGCCGGGGACACGGTGTACGTCTGGAAGGAGGCGCGGCTGCGGGCGCTGGAGGCCCGTACCGGCACCGAACGCTGGTCCTATCCCGTCGGCGACGCGGCGTCCTGCGGCAATGTCCCGGTCCGGGTCCACCCGGCGGCCGACGGCTTCGTCTATGTCTCCGCCGGTACCCGCGTCATCGCCCTCGATATCGCCACCGGCCGGGTCCGCTGGCACTTCGAGGCACCCGCGGTCTTCCTCTCCCCGCCCGCCTTCGCCGCGGGGCCCGCGGTCGCGGGCGGCGGCGTCTATCTCGCGGACTATCTGGGCACGGTGTACGCCCTCGACGCGACCACGGGCAAGGACCGCTGGCGGATCGCCACCGAGGCCCGCCAGTCCACCGAACCGGTCCTGGTCACCGGCGGCAACGTCCATGTCGGCAGCGGCAGCGCGCTCTACACCCTGGACGCCGTCGCCGGGACCCCGCTGTGGCGGTTCGCGGCGGGCGGCGAGGTCGTCGGCGCGCCCGTCGCCGCCGACGGCCGGGTCCACTTCGGCTCCGCGGACCATGTGCTGTACACGCTCGACGCGACGGGCGGCCAGCTGCGGTGGAAGCTGGCGACGGGCGGGGAGATCACCGGCTCCCCGGTGGTCAGGGACGGTGTCGTGTACGCGTGCAGCAAGGACCGCTGCGTGTACGCGCTGGACGCGGTGAAGGGCACGGCGACGGGCCGCCGCTGACCGCGTCCGGGAGGGCGGGACTCTCCGCGGCCCGTGCCGTCCGGAGCGGTTGCCCGAGCGGCGGTGGCCGCACTCCCCGGGAGCGTGGGGCTGTGCCGGGCCCGCCCGGGGGTGCGGCGGCGTGCGGGTCCTTGTCCGTTCGGCCGTGCCGGGGCGCGCGGCGCGAGCCGGTACCGGGTGCGGCGGTCGGCGACCGTGGCGGCACCCCGGCCGCTCCGGTACCTGCCCCGGCCGATCACGGCCGTCCCCGCCGCGCCGCGTGAGCCCGTACCCGATCCGGCGGTACGGTGCCGAGCGCGGGCCCGGCCCGGCCGGGTGCCGTACCCTGCAGGCTTCCTCCGATGAGGATCCGCGCCCGCGGGAGTCCACCTTCCCGTACCGCCGCGGCCACGACCACCACCGCGGCGACCGCGACGGCGAGAGGAAGACCGTGATGACCGAGGCACCGGAGACCGGACTGCGGGCCCTGCTGGCGGAGGGGGTGCGCCGGGGGCGGGCGACCGGGGCCGTGGGGCTCGTCGCCCGCGGCGACACCGCCGAGATCGCCGCCACGGGCAGCCGCACCCTCGGCGGGCCGGACGATATCGCCCCCGACAGCATCTTCCGGATCGCGTCCCTCACCAAACCGGTCACCGCCGCCGCCGTGATGCTCCTTGTCGACGAGGGGCGGATCGCGCTGCGCGATCCGGTGGCCCGCTGGCTGCCCGAACTGGCCGCGCCGATGGTGGTACGGACCCCGGACGGGCCCGTCGGCGACGTCCTTCCCGCCGTCCGGCCCATCACCGTCTGCGATCTGCTCACCGCCCGCGCGGGCTGGGGATACCCCGCGGACTTCGGCCTGCCCGCCGTCCGGGCGCTCGTCGACGGGCTGCCGCAGACCCCGCCCGAACCGGCGGGCATCCCCGCCCCCGACACCTGGCTGGCGGCCCTGGCCCGGATCCCCCTGCTCCACCAGCCCGGCGAGCAGTTCCTCTACAACACCACCTCCGATATCCAGGGCGTGCTGATCGCCCGGGTGACCGGGCAGCCGTTCGCGGAGTTCCTCGCCGAGCGGCTCTTCGAACCGCTGGGGATGGCCGACACCGCGTTCAGCGTCCCGGCGGGGAAGCTCGACCGCTTCACCGCGCTCTACCGGCCGGGCGAACCGGGCGACGACGGAACGGGCGACGGCGGTGTTCCGGGCGGCGGCGAACCGGAGCAGGGCGGCGGGCTCTCCCTCTGGGACGCCCCCGACGGGATGTGGAGCCGGGAGCCCGCGTTCGCCTCCGGCGCCGGTGGTCTGGTCGGCACCGCCGGAGACCTGCGCGCCTTCCTGGCCATGCTGCTCGCCCGCGGCGCCGGCCCGGACGGCCGCCGGATCCTGGCGCCGGAGTCCGTCGGCCTGATGACCACCGACCATCTGACCGCCGACCAGCGCAAGGCCGGGGCGGTGTTCCTGGACGGGCAGGGCTGGGGCTTCGGCGGTTCGGTCGACGTGGAACCGTCCGCGCCGTGGAACATTCCCGGCCGGTACGGGTGGATCGGCGGCACCGGCACCTCCGCCCATCTCGTGCCGTCGACCGGCACGCTCGCCGTACTGCTCACCACCACCGCGCTGACCGGCCCGAGCGCACCCCCGCTGATGCGCGGCTTCTGGGAGTACGCGGCCCGCCGCTGACCCGGGCCGCGCCCCGGCACCTCAGCGCAGCCGATGGTCCGGGGGTGCCCCGTCCTGCCGCCCGTCCTTCCGCCCCGCGAAGAGCCGTGCCTGCTCTTCCGGGGGCAGATTCCCCAGGGCGATGAGATGCGGTGCCAGGGCCAGGGCATGGGACCGCGCGGCCTCCCGGGCGGACCAGACCGCCCGTACCGTGCCCTGGACCGCGAGCGGCGGCTGGGCCGCGATGGCCGCCGCGACCCGCAGCGCGGCGGCCCGCGCCCCGCCGGGCTCCGTCAGCTCGGAGACCAGCCCCGTCTCGTACGCCCGGACCGCCGACAGCCGTTCCGCCGTGCCGGTCAGCGCCAGCCGGGCCGCCTCCCCGTACGGCATCCGCTGGGCCAGCAGCACCGACTCGTACGCGCTGACCATGCCGTACGCCGTATGCGGGTCGAAGAACGACGCCTCGCGGGAGGCGATCAGGAATTCGCACTCCCCGAGCAGATAGAACGCCCCGCCGCAGGCCATGCCCTCGACGGCGGCGACGACCGGTTTCCACAGGTCGTTGGCCTTGGGGCCGATCGTGAGCAGCGGATCGTCGATGCTGTACGGGGACGTGGGCTGCGGCACCCGGACCGAGCGGTCGATCCCGGTGCAGAAGGCCCGGGTGCCGGAGCCGGTGAGGACGACGGCCCGGACGGAACCGTCGTGGCGGAAGGCGCGCCAGGCCGCGGCGAGCGCGGCGGCGGCGGGCAGGTCGAGGGCGTTGAGCCGGTCGGGCCGGTCGAGGACGACGACCGCGACCCCGGTCGCCGCGACCGCGCTCCGGTCGATCCGCACCCCGGCCGCGGGCGCTTCTCCGGGAGGGGCCGTCCCCCCGGCCCCGGCGGTCTCTCCGGGAGGGCCCGTCACGGCCGTTCCAGCAGCCAGCGCGGCAGCCGCAGCTCCTGCTCGTCCGGGGGCGCGAACACCACCCGTACGCCCGCGCCGATCCGCAGCCTCGCCGGGTCGACGGAGTCCAGCGGCGCGTCGGCGGCCGCCACCACATTGCCCACGAGCCGGATCCGGGGCGCGTCGGCGAGTTCGACGAGGACGGCGTTGTACGGGGCGAACTCCGCGTAGCCGGGCAGCAGCGGTGGATGCGGTACGACGTACGACCAGATCCGGCCCCGCCCGCTCACCGGCCGCCACGCGGAGCCGAAGGACTGGCAGTGCGGGCAGCAGGGCCGGGGCGGGAATCGCGGCTCGGCGCAGCCGTCGCAGGTCTGGACCCGCAGTTCGCCGCGGGACGCGTACTCCCAGAAGGGCGCGCCGTCGCCGTCGACGACCGGACTCAGCAGGCTCATCGGTCAGCTCCTCAGCAGTACGGCCGAAGTGGGCACGCCCTCGCCCGCCGTGACCAGGCAGGTCGAGGCGGACGGCACCTGGGCGGTGGAGGTGCCGCGCAGTTGCCGCACCCCCTCGGTGATCAGGTTGAATCCGTGGACGTACGCCTCCGAGAGGCCGCCGCCCGCCGTGTTGAGCGGCAGCCTGCCGCCGATCTCCAGCGCCCCGCCCTCGGTGAAGGCCGCGCCCTCGCCGCGGCCGCAGAAGCCGTAGCCCTCCAGGGAGAGCGGGATCAGGGGGGTGAAGGCGTCGTAGATCTGGGCGACGTCGACGTCGTCGGGGCCGAAGTCGGCGGTCTTCCACAACTGGCGGGCGGCGGTCCAGGCGGGGCCGGTGAGCGGGTCGTCGTTCCAGTAGTTGACCATCCCGTGGTGCTGGGCGGGCAGGCCCTGGGCGACGGAGTGGAGATAGACGGGCTGCTGCCGGCAGTCGCGGGCGCGTTCGGCGGAGACCACGACGCAGGCGAGGGCGCCGTCGGTCTCCAGACAGTTGTCGAAGAGGCAGAGCGGCTCGCTGATCCACCGCGAGGTCATATACATATCGCGGGTCAGCGGGCGGTCGTACATCATCGCGGCGGGGTTCTGGTTGGCCCGGTTGCGGCAGGCGAGGGCGACGTTGAAGAAGTGGTCGCGGGTGGCGCCGTACTCGTGCATATACCGGCGGGCGAGCATACCGATCTCGTCGGCGGGGCGGAGCAGCCCGAAGGGACGGGTCCACTGGCCGGGGGTGGGGAGCTGGACGGCGGTGTTCCGCCAGGGGCGGGGGCCGCTGCCGCGTTTGCGGGACCGCCAGGCGACGCCCACGCTCGCCTGCCCGGTGGCGATGGCCGCGGCGAGATGGGCGAGGGTCGCACAGGAACCGCCGCCGCCGTAGCCGACCTTGGAGAAGAAGGTGGCGTCTCCGGCGCCGATCGCCTTGGCGATCTCGACCTCGTCGGTCTCCTCCATGGTGTACGAGGCGAAGGCGTCCACCTCGGAGGCGGCGATACCGGCGTCGTCGAGGGCGGCGACGATCGCCCGGCAGGCGAGGGTCCGCTCGGACTCGGGCAACTGCTTCGCGAAGGCGGTACGGCCGATACCGGCGATCGCCGTCGCGTCCTTGAGACCGGCCACGGACCCCTCCGCTGTTCGATGCCGACCACTGACGGCCGACTGCTGACAGTGCGTCAGGCTATCGTTAATCTGACGGATAGTCAGCTCCGGTGCGGGGCGGTGGTGGTGACGGGAGGCAGGGGATGGCGGGAACACATCCGGCGGGCGCGGACCCGGCACGGGGCGGGCGGGGGCCCGCACCGGCAGGCGGCGGTACGGCCCCGACCGCGCCGCCCGGGCGGGGGCCCGCACCCGGGCCGGTGTCTGCGGGCGCCACCGGCTCCACGCCCACGCCGGGCCCGGCGCAGGCACCGGCACGCGGTACGGACCCGGCGCCCGCTGCGGCGCCCCGGCACGGACCCGCCCCCGCCCGCGACCCCCGCGGGGACCTGGTCTGGGGCACCATTCCCCGGCTCGTCCGACGCGCCGCCGCCGAGCACGGGGACCGCGAAGCCGTTGTCGCCGAAGGCGGCCGTATCCGCATGAGCTACGCCGGACTCGGCGCACAGGTCGAATGCGCCGCCGCCGCCTGTATCGCCTCCGGCGTCCGCAAGGGCGACCGCGTCGCCGTCTGGGCCCCCAATACCCCGGAGTGGATCGTCTCCGCCCTCGGAGCCGTCACCGCCGGGGCCGTGCTCGTCCCCCTCAACACCCGCTTCAAAGGCGCCGAAGCCGCCTACATCCTGCGCCGCTGCCGGGCCCGGCTCCTCTTCGTCACCGGCACCTTCCTCGGCACCTCCTACCTCGCGTCCCTGCGCCGCGCGGACCCCGAACTCCCCGAACTGCGGCAGACCGTCGTCCTCGACGACACCGCGCCCGACTCCTGCCTCACCTGGCGCGACTTCCTCGCCGCCGGAGCCGCCACCGGCGCCGACGAGGTACGCGCCCGCGCCGACACCGTCGCACCCGGCGACCCCTCCGACATCGTCTTCACCTCGGGCACCACCGGCCGCCCCAGAGGCGCGGTCATCACCCATGCGCAGACCCTGCGCGCCTACGACCTCTGGAGCGAACTCGCCGGGCTCCGCGCCGACGACCGCTATCTCATCGTCAATCCGTTCTTCCACACCTTCGGCTACAAGGCGGGCATCATCGCCTGCCTCACCCGCGGCGCCACGATGGTCCCCCAACCGGTCTCCGGTACGGACACCGTCCTCGCCAACATCGCCGCCGAACGGATCTCGGTCCTGCCCGGACCGCCGACCCTCCACCGGACCCTGCTGGACCATCCGGCCCGCGACGCCCACGACCTGTCGACCCTGCGGCTCGTCGTCACCGGCGCCGCCGTCGTCCCGCGCCGGCTCGTCGAACGGCTCCGTACCGAACTGGGCATCGGCACCGTCCTCACCGCCTACGGGCTCTCCGAGGCGGGCGGCTTCGTCACCATGTGCCGCCGCGGCGACGACCCCGGCACCATCGCCCGCACCTCCGGCCGGGCCCTGCCCGGCACCGAGGTCCGGGTGCTGGCCGCGCCCGGCGAACCCGGAGAGGTGCTGGTGCGCGGATACCACGTGATGAGCGGCTACTTCGAGGACCCCGAGGCGACCGCCGCCGCCGTCGACCCGGACGGCTGGCTGCACACCGGGGACATCGGCATCCTCGACGCCGAAGGCAACCTCCGGATCACCGACCGCATCAAGGACATGTTCATCGTCGGCGGCTTCAACGCCTATCCGGCCGAGATCGAACAGCTCGTCGGGGCCCATCCCGACCTCGTCGAGGTGGCCGTGATCGGCATCCCGGACGCCCGGCTCGGCGAGGTCGGCAAGGCCTACGCCGTACGCCGCCCCGGCGCCTGCCTCACCGCCGACGACCTCATCGCCTGGGCCCGGCGGGAGATGGCCAACTACAAGGTGCCGCGGCAGGTCGAGTTCGTCCCCGAACTGCCGCGCAACGCCTCCGGCAAGATCCTCAAGGGCGAACTGCGCCGCGCCGCTGCCGCGGGCCCCGGCCGGCCACCGGGACCCGCACACCCGGACCCGGCTTAGCTCAGCACGATCGGGATCTCCTGCCAGCCGTACGCGATGAACGACGGCACCTGCTGCAGCTCGTCCGCCGGTACCGCGAGCCGCATCCCCGGGAAGCGTTCGAAGAGCCGCGGCAGCGCGGTCAGGGCCTCCACCCGGGCCAGCGGGGCGCCGATGCAGCGGTGAACGCCGATACCGAAGGCGAGGGAGTCGTCCGCGCCGCGGCGGGCGTCGAAGGCCGCCGCCTCGTCCCCGTAGTGCGCCGGGTCGTACCCCGCGGCGGCGTACGTCGCCAGGATCGCCTCCCCCGCCGGGATGGTGACACCCGCGATCTCGATATCGGTGACCGCGAACCGCAGCGGCAGACCCGCGATCGGCGGGGCCACCCGCAGCACCTCGTCCACCACCGCGTCCCAGCCGATCTCGCCCGACCGGACCGCCGCGAGCTGCTCCGGGTGGCTCAGCAGCAGCACCACCGCGTTCCCGATCAGATTGACCGTCGTCTCGTACCCCGCGCCGATCACCAGCAGCAGCGTGTAGACCAGCTCCTCGTCGCTGAGCCGGTCGCCGTCCTCGTCATGGACCCGGATCAGCTCCGTCGTCATATCGTCGCCGGGGTGCTCCGCCTTGTACGCGATCAGCGCGGGCAGCACCGTACCGATCTGCCGCTGTACCGAGGCCGCGTGCTCCGCACTCTGGTCGCTGGTGTTGATGATCGCGGTGATCAGCGTGCCGACGTCGGTCACGAGGTGCTCCGGCACACCGAACAGCTCGCAGATGATCCGCATCGGCAGCTCCTGGGCGTACCCGGCCCGCAGATCGACCGTCTCGCCGCGCTCCGCGGCCTCGCCGAGGGCCGTGAGCAGCTCCTCCGTGGTCGCCTCGACGCGCGGGCGCATCTTCTCGGTCCGGCGGGCGGTGAAGCTCGGCGCGACCAGCTTCCGCAGCCGGGTGTGGTCGGGGCCGTACGTCGACAGCATGTTGATCACGCCGACCCAGCTCAGGATCCACCCCCAGGACGGCCGGGTCGCGGTCTCCCCGAACCGGGCCCAGTGTTTCCGCGGGTCCTTGCTGACCTGCGGGTCCAGAATGAGCGTCCGGAGGATGTCGTACGACGTCGGAGCCCACGCCGGAATGCCGCCGGGCAGCTCGACGGGGACGACGGGCCCCAGGGCGCGGAGCCTGGCGCTCTCGCCCGGGATATCGGCGCCGAAGGGGTCGATGGCGACGGGGAGCTGCTCGGCCCGGGGTTCGGTCCCGGTCTGGGTCGCGGTCATCCTCAGACTCCTGACTCGTGAGTTGCGTCGGTGTGAGTGGGGCCGGGGGTGCCGGTGCGGGCGGCACGGGAGGGCACGGCGCCCGGATGATGGACGCCGTTGGACGGGGTGCCGGTGCGGGCGGCACGGGGAGAGGCATCCGCGGAGGCCGGAGTACGGGGGATCCGCAGGGTGCGCTCTTGTTCGGTGTCGGGCGTACGCGGCGAGAAGCGGACGGGCAGCGCGGTCAGCGAACGGTGGAAGGGGCCGGGGCGCCAGGTGAGCCGGGAGCGGGGCAGCAGAGGGTCGAGATCCGGAAGCCACTGGGTCAGCCGTTCGATCGCCTCGGTGGCGATGAGCAGCGTGTGCTGTTTCACGGGACAGGCGTGCTCACCTGCCGACCACGACAGGTGGGAGGCGTCGTGCGGGTGGTGGGTGCCCCCGTGCTCCCGTTCCGCGAAGTGGCCGAGCGCGCCGTACGAGACGACGACGGGCACCGCCGCACGTACCCATACCCCGTGGCAGGCGACTGACTCCCTGGCGTAGTAGATGCCGTAGTTGGCGAGCGGTGTCTCGTAGCGCAGCACCTCCAGCACCGCGTCCATCACCGGCCGTGAACCGCTGGTCAGGGTCGTGTAGTAGTCCGGATTGCCGAGGATCCGGGAGAGCGCGTTGGACACCAGGTTGGAAGTGGGCTCATGGCCCGCGCCCAAGGAGAGGAAGACCTGCCAGGTGACCTCCTCCCGGCTCAGCCCGAGCGGGTGGTCGAGCAGCCGGCTCGTGAGGTCGTCACCGCGCCGGGCGGTTTTGGCGGCGATCAGTTCGAAGACGTACGCGCCGTACTCGGCCTCCCCCTCGGCCGAACGCTCGCCGCCCTCCATGAGTTTGGCGAGAGAGGTGTGGAGGCGGTCGCTGGAGCTGTCCGGGAGCCCGAAGAGATTGTTGAAGATCAGCGACATCAGGGGGCGGGAGAACTCGGCCACCAGATCGGCGCGGCCCGCCGGGCCGATCCGTGACACGAGTATGTCGACGGCCCGGTGCACCCGTTCGCGCAGATCGTGGGGCTCCACCAGGGCGAAGGAGTCGACCAGCGCCCGGCGGTAGCGGACGTGCGCGGCGCCGTCGGCGAAGAGGGCGTTGGGGCGCCAGCGCATCATGCCGAGGAGATGGTGGTCCTCCGGGACCGTGGCCTCCCAGGGGCGGGGGTCGCGGGACCAGGTGGCGTCGTCGTGGAGGAGGTCGAGGGCGGCCCGCCGGTCGGTGACGACGTACGCGGGAACACCCGGGCCGAGTTCGGCGACGCCGACCGGGCCCTGGGCGCGCAGCGCCGCGTAGTAGGTGTGCGGATCGGCGGCGAAACCTTCCTCCCAGAGGCGGACCGGCTCCGGCTCCCGGCTGCGCACGGCTCGGGCGCGTTCGACGTCCCCGCCGTGACCGGTGTGTGCGGTGTGTGCGGCGTGTGCGGCGTGTGCGGTGTGGCTGGTGTGGCCGGTGTGTTCGGTGCGGAAGGTGCGGCAGGGGTGCGGGGGCTCGGGGGAGGAGGTGGGGGGCTGGTTCACCGGGACTGGCTCTCCGTCCGGGGGCTGTTGGCGAGGGTGTACTCCGGCCGTGCGCACGGCGCGCCGCCGGAGGGCGTCAGCGTCAGCAGATGCTCGACGAGCGCGAGCAGCGCGTCGACGGAGGCGTTGCGGTCCCGGGCGTCGCACCGCACCATCGGGGTCGCCGGCTCCAGGTCCAGCGCCCGCCGCAACTCCTCCTCGGAGTGGTCCCGGGAGTCCGGGAAGGTGTTCAGCGCCACCGCGTACGGCAGACCGCTCTCCTCCACCAGCCCGAGCACCTCGAACGAGGCGTCGATCCGGCGGGTGTCCACCAGCACCAGCGCGCCCAGCGCCCCGTACGCGATATCCGCCCACAGGGTCCTGAATCGTTCCTGCCCGGGGGTGCCGAACAGATAGAGCACGATGCCGCCGGCGAGGGAGATCCGGCCGAAGTCGATCGCCACGGTCGTGGTGGTCTTGTCCCGGAGCCCGGCGAGATCGTCCACGGCCACCGACGCCTCGGTGAGCTGCTCCTCGGTATGCAGCGGACGGATCTCGGACACCGAGTCGATCAGGGTGGTCTTACCGACCCCGAAAGGGCCCACGACCAGGATTTTCACCAGTTCGCGGGTATCGTCCGGCAGATGCATACCGCCGGAGCCGTGGCTAGAGCTTGAGGGCGCGGAGGCCATCGACGACTCTCTTCAACAGATCGGGCGCGGGCATGGCTGCGCAGGGGATGGGCGGACGGGCGCGGACCAGCCCCCGGTCGATGAGCCGGACGGCGAGCACGCGGACGGCGGACACCGGCAGCCCGAGGAGGGCGGCCACCTCGACGACCGTGAGGGAACCGCCGTCGAGGATGTCGAGCAGCGCCCACTCGGCCGCGGGGAGTCCGGGCGGCAGTTCCGGCTCGGGACCGGCCGGCAGCGGTAACGGCAGCCCGTTCCCGCGGGTGTTACGGACCGCGGGATCCGGCGCCGGTCCGGGCACCGGTGCCGGATCCGGCAGGCCCGCCGGGGGTGACGGGTGCGGGTCCGCGGGGGACCCGGGGTCCGGCGGTTCGTGCCCGGGGCCCGGGTCCGTACCGGCGCCCGGTGCGACCAGGCCCGTGAGGATCGACAGCCGTTCCAGGGAGTCCGTACCGGGACTGGTCTGACCACCCGTCGACAGATACGCCGGGACCAGGGGACGGCCGCCCCGGCGGGCCGTCATCCGGCAGTGACGTCGCCATCGGTCCCGCGGGGCGCCGCGGACATGGCCTTCTCGCCGAGCCGGGCCACCTGGGAGTGGACCCGGTGCGCCAGCAGGTCGAGCCGGACCTCGGGGTCTCCGTAGGCGGCGACACAGGTGCCGTGGCGGGTGGGCGCGACCAGGATGTAGCCGTGGTCCGACTCGATGACGACCTGGCGCACCTCGGCCGTGTCCCGGTCGGCGAAGGTCGCCGCGGCGCTGCGGCAGGCGCCCTGCACGGTGCTGATGATGGCGGCGGTGCGCTCGGCCGAGGGCCGCGACAGCCGGTCGGAGTAGCCGGAGACCAGGCCGTCGAGGGTCAGCAGGACGGCGGCCCGTACATGCGGGATCTCCAGGATCGGGTCGAGCACCCACGCGGTGTCGCCGGAGTCGCGGGAGGTACGGGTGGTCATCGGGGGTCGTTCCCTTCGGTGGGGCCGGCGCCGGGGTCGAGGGCGCCGGGTTCGGCGGCGTTGCGTGCGGCCGCGGTACCGGCCTGGAGCGCGCCGAGGGCGGCGGCGGCCTCCTCCGGGGTCCGCACGGGGGGACGGGGGCGGGCGGGGGCCGCCCCCGTTCCGTCGGTTCCGTCCGGCCGGATCCGGCGACGGCGCCGGGGGAGCGCGTCACCTTCCGGCCGGTGGTGCTGGGGGTGTTCGGCCGCCGGGTCCGGGTCCGGTGCCGGGTCCGGCTGCCGTGGTGGGGCGGCCGTGGGCTCAGCCGCGGCCGGCTCCGGGGGCGGATCCGCGGGCAGGTCCGCGGGCGCACCGGAGGTCGGCGCCTGGGCGGGCGCGGCCGGGCGGCGGCTCTGCCGGACGGGCAGTCCGTGCAGATCGGTGAGCAGATGCCGGCCGGACCGTTCCTGCGCCGCCGCCTCCGCGGCGCCCCGGGTGGAGCGCGGGGCGCTGGCCGCCGGGGGCCGCTCGACCGGGTCGATCCGGCTGAGCAGATGGGATTTGATCAGCAGTACGGCGCGGACGCCCCCGTAGGGGGACGGCGACGACAGATCCACCGAGAGGTCGAACTGCCGGGTGAGCTGGCCGATGGCGGCCAGGCCCATCCTCGGCGGATCGCCGAGTTCGGAGAGGAGAATCGGTTCGCTTCCTGCCGCCATCCGCTGGGCGTAGGCTCGTTCGTCGCTGCCCATGCCGACGCCCGCGTCGTCCACGGTGACGGTGACCCCGTGGTGCGCCCGCTCCAGATGGACCGTGACCCGGGTGTCGGAGGAGGAGTGGCGCAGGGCGTTGTCCAGCAGTTCGGCGACGATGATCGCCACGGGTTCGACGGCGTGCGAGACGAGCGCGGTGCCGTCCTCCAGATGGTTGCCGATCTCGACGCGTTCGTAGCCGACGAGCCGGGACTGCCCGCCGGTCACCGCGTCGACCAGGTGCGAGTCCTCCCGGGCCAGACCGACCCAGGCGCCGCAGACCACCGACGCGACCTGGGCCCGGCGCAGCGACTGCTCGTTCTCGTGGTCGAGGGCGTAGAGCGTCCGGGCCAGCTCGGGGTCGTCGTACCGCTGCTGGAGGGCGCGGAGATCGTCCTGAAGGCGGTAGAGCCCGGCCTGGACCTCGCGGGTGGCCCCCCGCATCACGGCCCGGGCGGCGGCGTCGACCCGCTTCCGCTCCTGGTCGAGAGCGGTGCTCACACCGGTGAGGATGCTGTCCAGGGCCGTGCCCAGTTCGCCGGTGGCGACCTCGGGGCGCAGCGGGCCGGGGACCCGGACATGGGGGTGGACGGTCCGGGTGGCGGTGGCCGGAAGCCGGTGTTCGGCGAGATGGGCGGCCTCGGCGGCAGCGGCCCCGGCCGTACGGTCCGCTTCCTCGCGGGCGACGGCGAGATGGGCCCGCAGGGTCTCGATCTCGGCGGCCCGCCGGGACCCCGTACGCCGGGCCCGCAGCAGGCCACCTCCCAGGACGAGGGCCGACAGGGTCCCGGCGGCCAGGCCCGCGGCGGCCAGCTCCGGTATCTCGATCATCGAAACCTCTGGGGAGGGTGGTGGTTCTGGTGTCGTCGTCGACGACCGCTCAAGTACACACCGTTAGTGATCGGTTGCGGGAGGGGCCCCGGGAAGAATTTGTGAACTTGTTTTAATGATCCACCGCTTATGTCCAGGATTTACCTCTATGGGGCCCAAGGGGACTCAAGTGGCGGGTGGGAGTGCTGTGATGACTGTTTTCCCTGGTGAAGCATGGTGGGCATCGCCCTGCTGCCCTGCTGCCCTGCCGACGTGTTGATGTGTTGACTCGTTGGTCCGTCGGGTCCGGACGGAGCGGTACGGCCGCGGCGTTCCCCCGGGATGCCGCGGCCGTACCTTGTTCAACGGTGGACTCCGGCCGTCTCCGGCCGTCTCCGGCCCCGGGGGGCTCAGGCCTGGGGCCGGAGACGGAGTCCCGGTCCGTGGACCGGGGGCCTGAGCCTCAGTCCTTGGGCCGGGGCGGTGCCGGAGTGTGGCGCTCCATCGTGACGAACTCCTCGTTCACCGTGGACTCGGACGGAAGGACGGGCGGTGTGGCAGCGCCGTCCGCCGTCGCCGGGGCGCCGTCGCCCGTGGTGGCCGGAGGTGTCACGGGCGGTGTGACGGGAGCCTCGGCCGTGGTGGGCGGAGTGACGGGGCCGGGCGCGGGAGGCGCCGGAGTGTGGCGCTCGCGCGGCAGGATCCCCTCGGCGGGCGGGACCGGGACCTTCGCCTCGTCCTGCGGGGCGCCGGCCGGGACGGGTGACTGCGGCCGACCCGTGCCGGAATCGGCCGGGACGACGGGCGGGGTGACCGGACCCGGAGCGGGCGGTGCCGGGGTGTGGCGCTCGCGGGGCAGGATGCCCTCGGGAACGGACGGCGCCTGCGCGGCGCCGCGTGCAATGAATTCGTTCGAACTGTTCTGTGTCATCTTTCCTGTCCCCCATGTGTCGGTGCCGGATAACGAAAGGGGCCTTCCGGCCGGGGACTCCCCCGAGGGTTCCCGGACGGAAGGCCGGGGGACCTGCTCCTGACCCCCCGGAGAGGAGCAGGTCCCGCGTGATCCGTCTGCCCCCCGTTGCGACGGATCGACTGCTGACGAGCATGTCGGATCGGCATAAACATTCGATGAACGTCGAGACAGCAAGCGGTCACAACCGCTCCCAACTGGGGAAACGCTGTCGCCCGAGGGGTCGGTACGTCAAGCGTGTTCGAGCGTGCGCCCCCGGAATTCGCTTCCGAGCGCCTTCACGCCCCCTGATCAGAGGCCGCTGAGACTTCCTGACGCTCCCTCCGCTTCCCGCCGGGCCGTCCTTCCGCTTGGTGCCGCGTGGCCGGTGCCCGTGGCTACCGCGCCGGGAGATTCCGCGCCGGGAGGTTCCGTGCCGGGGCGGCCCGGTGGACGGCAGGCGCCGGGGCCGGACCGTCGGGCTCTCAGAGCGTGCTCAGCGGTGAGAGCAGCGCCCTGGCCTCTTCCGCTTCCGGTGCTCCCGCCGCTTCCAGAAGGGATGCGGCCTCCACCCAGCAGACCCGGGCGCGGTCTGCCTGGCCCAGTGCCGACAGCGCCCGGCCCAGGGTGATCAGCACGATGCCCCGGATCCGGTCGCCGCCGATGCAGCCGATGGCGAGGGCCTGTTCGCAGTGCTGGGCGGCGCGGGCCGCGCGGCGGGCCGAGAGATGGACCTGCGCGATCCGGAAATGGGCCGTGCCCTCCCAGAGCCGCTGCCGGTTGGCTTCGAACAGCTCCATGGCCTCCGAGAGCTGCTCCAGCGCGTCCGCGTGCCGCCCCGCCTGGGTGAGGGCGACGCCCAGCGCATAGCGGGCGTTGGCCAGCCGGAGGGTGTGGTTGATCCGCTCGTATATCGCGACGCCCTGCCGGGCCAGGTCGATCGCCTCCGGCACCCGGTCGAGGGCGAGCTGGGTCCGGGAGAGGTTGCACAGGGCGCTCGCCTCGCTGGAGAAGCTGCCGTCGAGCCGGGCGCCCTCGGATGCGCTGCACAGGAAGCCCTCCGCCGCCTCGTAGCGCCCCTGGTTGAAGGCGATGATGCCCCGGTCGTTGTCCGACCAGTACTGCGGGGCGGCGTCCCCGACGGCGCGGGCCAGCTCGGCCGCGATCCGGGCCTCGTCGTCCGCTTCCTCGTAACGGCCCGCGATCAGATGAACATTGGTCGTCGACACCCGGGCGCGGGCCTCGGTCCGCAGCTCCCCCGCCTCATGGGCGGCGTCCCGCACGGCGAGGGCGGCCAGCTCGTACAGCTTGGAGTTGGCCCCGGACTCGGCCAGCCCCTGCGCGGCCCACAGCAGATCGGCGGCGAGCCTCAGCCGCCCCGCGCCCGCCGCCTGCCGGGCGCTCGCCAGCAGGCAGTTCGCCTCCGCGTACAGCCAGTCCTGGGCGCGGCGGCGGTCGGCGAAGACCACCCCTTCGAGATTCACCGGCCCGACGTGGTCGACGAGACGGTCGCCGGGGCGTTCGATCCCGTACACCCGGGCGGCGGTGGCGAGATAGAAGTCCAGCAGCCGGGCGAGGGCCGCCTCGCCCTCCTCGGAGGTCTCGTCGCGCTCGGCGCAGGACCGGGCGTAGAGCCGGACGAGATCGTGGTAGCGGTAGCGGCCGGGGGCCGCGGACTCCAGCAGGGAGGTGTCGACGAGGGCCTCCAGCAGATCCTCCGTCTCCTGGACCGGGAGGCCGAGGACGGCGGCTGCGGCGGCCAGGGACATATCGGGACCGTCCGCCAGCCCCAGCATCCGGAAGGCATGGGCCTGGCCGGGCTCCAGCTGGCCGTACCCCAGCTCGAAGGTGGCCTTCACGGCGAGGTCGCCGGCCTGTAGCTCGTCGAGGCGGCGGCGCTCGTCGGCGAGCTTCTCGGCCAGCACCGACACCGTCCAGGTGCGCCGCGCGGCCAGCCGGGAGGCGGCGATCCGGATCGCCAGCGGCAGGAAGCCGCAGGCGGCGACCACGTCCAGCGACGACTGCCGCTCCGCCGAGACCCGTTCGAAGCCGACGATCCGGGAGAAGAGCTGGAGCGCCTCCTCCGGGGACATCACATCGAGGTCGACCAGATGCGCCCCGGCGAGGTCGACCATCCGGACCCGGCTGGTGACCAGCGCGGCACAGCCCGCGGTGCCGGGCAGCAGCGGGCGGATCTGGGCGGCGTCCCGGGCGTTGTCCAGCAGGACCAGGACCCGGCGGCCGGCGAGGGTGGAGCGGTAGAGCGCGGACCGCTCGTCGAGGGTCTCCGGGACGGCGGCCTCGGGCAGCCCGAGGGCCCGCAGGAAGGCGCCCAGGACCGCTTCGGGCTCGGCGGCGCGGGTGCTGGTGCCCTGGAGGTCGACGTAGAGCTGGCCGTCGGGGAAGCGGGGGCGGGCCTCGTGGGCGACGTGGACGGCGAGCGTCGTCTTCCCGACACCGCCGATGCCCGCGAGCGCGGACACCGCCATCACGGAGCCCTCGGCCGCCGAGAGCTGCTCGCTCAGCTCCCGGACGAACGCGGCCCGGCCGGTGAAGTCGGGGACGGTCGCCGGGAGCTGCGCGGGCTGGGCGAGCGGAACCGGTGCCGGATGGTGCTCGACGGGCGCGGCGAGCGTCGCGTCCGCGCGCAGGATGCGCTCCTGGAGCTGCGACAGCTCGGGATTGGGGTCGACGCCCAGCTCCTCCAGGAGCAGCCGCCGGGTGTCCGCGTAGACCGCGAGGGCCTCGGCCTGGCGGCCGCTGCGGTAGAGGGCGAGCATCAGCAGCTCCCGCATCCGCTCGCGCAGCGGATGGGCGGCGGTCAGGGCCGTCAGCTCCGATACGGCCTCGGCATGGGCCCCGACCTCCAGATCCAGGTCGAGCCGGGTCTCCATGAGCTGGAGCCGCCACTCCGCCAGCCGGGTGCGCTGATTCTCCGCGTAGGGGCCGGGGACATTGGCCAGGGGTTCGCCGTCCCACAGGCCCAGAGACTTGTTGATCATCATCCGGGCCTGGGCCGGGTCCCCGGCGGCCCGGACCTTCTCGGCCGCCGCGGCCAGCTCCTGGGCGACGAAGAGGTCGAGGGCGTCCCGCTCTATCCGCAGGGCGTAGCCGCCGGACTCGGAGACCAGGGTGGTCGCGGAGAGCACCTTGCGCAGCCGGTGGGCATAGGTCCGGATGGTGGCCAGCGCCTGGGACGGCGGCTCGTCGCCCCACATCGCGTCGATCAGCTCGTGCGAGGTCGCCGTCCGGCCGTCGCGCAGCAGCAGCGCGGCGAGGAGGGCCCGCTGCTGCGGGGAGCCCGACGGCAGCGGCTGCCCGGCGCGCCACGCCCGCACGGGGCCGAGCACACTGAAGCGGAGTTCGACGGCGTCGTTGGCTCCACTGGCCTCGTTGGGCGCCGGAGTGCGCTGCTCCGGTACGCGAGGCCCGCTGTCACGGTCCATGCTGCCCCCTGCCCCCAACTGCCGGTTCGCATCCGACAGTCTGCCTTGTACACGACGGCCCCGTCAGCAGGCGGAGCGCTTCATTCGGCTCAATGCCCGGCCCCCGGGGCCCGTAATACCCCATGGCGATCTTCCGCCACATCCGGCAATCGTCCCTCCGCTTTCCCTGGTCAGCCGGGGCCGAAGCGTCAAGGCCGGTAGATTTCACCGGGGTTGGCCTTGGCCGGAGCCAGCAGCTGGGACACCGTGACAAAGGTGTAGCCGCGCTTCTTCAGCTCCGCGACGATCCCGGGAACGGCGGGAACCGTCCCGTCGTAGATGTCATGCAAAAGAATGATTCCGTCCTTCTTTGCCTGCTTGAGGATGCGGCTCTCTATCAGGGCGGAATCGTTGGTCGAGTAGTCCTTGGCGGTCGCGTTCCAGAGGATCTGGGCCAGTCCCAGCTCCTTGGAGACGGCGGTCACGTCGTCGTTGATCCGCCCCTGCGGCGGCCGCATCAGGGTGGGCTTCTGCCCGGTGATCTTCTCCAGCTCGATATTGGTCCGGGACAGCTCCTCGCGGATCTCGTCCTTCTTCAGCTTGTCGAGCCGGGGGTGGGTCCAGGTGTGGTTGGCGACCTCGTGGCCCTCGTCGGCGAATCGTTTCACCACCTCGGGCCACTTGGTCAGATGGTTCCGGCCCATGACGAAGAAGGTCGCCGGGACCTTCTCCTTCTTGAGGTAGTCGAGTAGCTGGGGGGTCTTCTTGCCCGGGCTGGAGTCGAAGGTCAGCGCGATGCACTTCACCTTCTCGCAGTCGGTGGTCCCCGGAGCCGGCTCGCCCTTCGCGTCCCCGCGCGCGGTCGCGGGCGCGGTGGTTTCCATTCCGCAGCCCGCGAGCACGGGCACGGCGAGTGCGACGAGCGCCGCGGCGGCTATCAGGCGGACGTTCCTCCTGGTGGCGGGCATGGTGGGGGTCCCCCTGGGTTTTCTGGAGCGGTCACTTCCGCTTGCACACTACACACGGCGTGCGGCCCGCTCGGCGGGGGCACTGGGAAGGACGCGGCGGAGGGGGTCGCGGTTCCCCGGGGTGGAGGAGAGGTCCATGGGGCGGGTGGTGCGCGTCCGGCCGGGAAGCCCCGCCCGCCCGGTCCGGGACCCGCTGCTCCGGCGCCGTACCACCGGCGAACCAGCTAGCTGACGTACCGTCAGATCGACGCTACCGTGAATCCATGGAGACCTTCCCGAAGATCATCTCGGTGGACGACCATACGGTGGAGCCCCCTCATGTCTGGCGGGACCGGCTCCCGTCGAAGTACGCGGACACCGCCCCGCGCATCGTCCGCGCCCCCCTCAAGGAGCTGACCTTCCTCGGCGGAAAGTTCGCGCCGGTCATGGGGGAGAAGGGGGACGACGGCCCGATCGGCGACTGGTGGCTCTACGAGAACCTCCGCCGCCCCCTCACCCGCCTCGACACCGCCGTCGGCTGCGACCGCGACGAGATCAGACTCGAAGTGATCACCTACGAGCAGATGCGGCCCGGCTCCTACAGCGTCCCGGAGCGCCTCGCGGATATGGACGTCAACCACGTCCAGTCCGCGCTCTGCTTCCCCACCTTCCCCCGCTTCTGCGGCCAGACCTTCACCGAGGCCAAGGACCGGGAGCTGGCCCTGCTCTCGGTCCGCGCCTACAACGACTGGATGGTCGAGGAGTGGTGCGGCCCCGAGGCGCGAGGGCGGCTGATCCCCCTCACTCTCGTCCCCCTCTGGGACGCGGAACTCGCCGCCGCCGAGGTCCGCCGCAACGCCGCCCGGGGGGTCCGCGCCGTCGCCTTCTCGGAGATCCCCCCGTTCCTGGGCCTGCCCTCCGTCCACAGCGACGACTGGGACCCCTTCCTCCAAGCGTGCGACGAGACCGGAACGGTCATCGCCATGCACATCGGCTCGTCCTCCCGGATGCCGTCCACCTCCGCCGACGCCCCGCCCGCCGTCGGCTCCACCATCACCTTCGCCAACTGCTGCTTCTCGATGGTCGACTGGCTGATGAGCGGCAAGTTCGAACGCTTCCCCCGGCTGCGGATCATGTACGCGGAGGGCCAGATCGGCTGGATCCCGTACATCCTCGAACGCGCCGACGTGGTGTGGAAGGAGAACCGCGCCTGGGGCGGGGTCGCGGACAAGGTGCTGCGCCCGCCGTCCGAACTCTTCGCCGAGCACATCTACGGCTGCTTCTTCGACGACCCCTTCGGGCTGCTCAATCTCGACGCGATAGGCGTGGGCAATGTGCTGTACGAGACGGATTACCCGCACTCCGACTCGACCTGGCCGAAATCCCGTGAGGTCGGCGAGGCGCAGATGGGCCACCTCGCCCCGGACGTCGTCGAGCGGATCGTCCGGGGCAACGCGATCGAACTGCTGGGCCTGACGGAGGACGGCCTCTGGGCGGGCTGAATCCCTACAGCTCCACGGCTCTGCGGTTCTACGGCGCGGTGCGCTCCAGCGCGACCACGGGGATCACCCGCTCGGTCCCGGCCTGGTACTGGGCGAAGGCCGGGACGCGCTCGGCCTGCGCCGCGTACAGCCGGTCGCGCTCCTCGCCCTGGAGGGCGACCGCGGTGGCCTCGTACGTCTCCACCTCCCCGCTCCCGGTCCCGACCTCCACGGTCACCCGGGGGTGCGCCGAGATGTTCCAGTACCAGGCGGGGTGCCGGTCGGCGCCGCCGTTGGAGGCGAAGACCAGCACCCGGTCGCCGTCCTGCGTGTACGCCAGCGGGGTCGTCGTCGCCTTTCCGCTGCGGGCGCCGGTGGTGGTGAGGAGCACCAGCGGCAGGTTCTCGAACATCCCGCCGACCCGGCCCGCGTTCCCCCGGAACTCCTCGATGATCTTCTGGTTGAACTCCGACGGTGACATCGGCTGCTGCTCGGACACGATCGGCCCTTTCGCCGGCGGTGACGCGGCGGCGTGGTTGCCGCCACGGGAAAGGATCCTCGCACCCCTCGGCGCCCTTCCCGGAGAACCTGCCGCGTGATGGCCGGAGAGCGGTTCCCAGTACGGCGGCTCCACGACGGTCAGCGCCCGGGCGAGGCTGCTCGGCAGTATGACGACGTCCGGCCACGGTTCCAGCAGATTCAGCGGCCTCGGGGGGAGGCACGTACCGGCCTCCGTGGGTCGCTGCCCGTTCATGCCGCTTCCCGGTCGACCCGCAGCGCACACCAGGCCCCGCCTGCCGTCACCCCCCACCCGTCGGCGAGTACGGCCACCAGATGCAGCCCCCGCCCGTTCTCGTCGAGCGGCCCGGACTCCCGCATCCGGGGCACCCGCGGACTGGCCGACCCCACCTCCACGAACAGCCGCTTGTCCGTCCGCCACATCCGGATGTCCACGGCACCCTCGCCGTGCACCAGGGCGTTCGTCACCAGCTCGGAGACGATCAGGTCCACGGCGTCGGTGAGATGGTCCAGCCGCCACAGCCGGGTGTGGGCCTGAGCGGCGTACCGCATGAGTCCGGGCCACAGCCGGTCCTCTTCGGTGAGCGGATCACCGGCCTTCCCTGACCGGTTCAACCGCACTTCGAACCCGACGGTCGAAGGGGTCTCGGGATCGAGTGTTGAGGTGCACATGAGGGTCCTCCCGCAAGCCTGTACAGGGGTCGCGCGAATGTGCGAATCCGCAGCTCGCAGGTGGTGTGGGTTCGAGCAAGGCCGCACATGGTTCGTCTTCCTCAACTACGGTGGCGGCAGGGTCGAACTCCCTGCAACCACAACGTCCTTGAAAATTCTGAAACACCCGTAAGTGGACTATGCGGGGACGTGCACAACGGGCCTGAGGGCCTGCGCAGGGGTGTAGCGCGCCCGCTCACGGAGATAGTTAACTGACACGAGGGGCACTGGAGGGTGCGCACGTGGGAGCCAAACGAGGGGCGACAGGGCGTCGCCTGGAACTAGGTATTCAGCTGAGGCAGTTACGGGAGAACTGTCCCCCGGTAGAGGTAGACCGCCTCAAGGGGATGACGCGCAGAGCTGCGGTCAAAGGCCTGAGCGACCTCTCGGAGCCGACGCTCACCCGAATCGAACTGGGCGAGCTGAACTTCCGCCGGAACGTGGGAACCCTCCGGACCCTGCTGAGGCGGTACGGCGTCACCGATCCCGAACTCGTCCAACAGCTGATCGAACTGAACCGCGAGGCACCGTCGGAGGAGTGGCTGACGCAGTACCGGGCGTTCATGCCGACGGGGATGCCGCACTATGTGGGGCTGGAGGCGGAGGCGGTCGGGATTATGGCGTATCACCCGACGGTGGTGTACAGCCTGCTTCAGACCCCGGAGTACGCAAAAGCAGTACATGAGATGGGCCGCCCCATCGAGGACACCACTGCGGAGTTCATCAGGCGCAGCGTCGAACTTCGGATGGAGCGAAAGCGCAGGGTCCTGAGCCGTGAGGATTCAGTCCGCCTTCGCGTGATCCTCGGTGAGGCGGCTCTACGCATCCCTGTGGGCGACGACGCGGTGATGCAAGGGCAGTACGAAGAGATCATTCGGCTGACGGAAGAGGTCAACATAGCCATCCAGGTGATGCCGTTTCGTCGCGGCTACCGGGCGATTCACGACTTCTCCATTCTTGACCTCGGCGATCTGCCCTCTCGTGTCCAGGCCGACAATGCCTGGGGTGCGGTTTCTACCTCTGACAAGCCCCGGGAAGTGGACCGGTTCACCCGCCGGTTCGATGCGATGGCAGGTGCGGCCCTCGGGGTCGAGGAAACCATCGACTTCGTGAAGGAACTAGCGAGAAAGCAGTAGAGCCATCAACATTCACACGCCCCCAATAGCCCTGATTCCTGCGGGCCCCTGGTTCAAGTCGTCATACAGCGGCGACACGGGCAACAACTGTGTCGAAACCGCCTGGTTCAAGTCTTCCTACAGCGGTGGCACCGGCAACAGTTGTGTCGAGGTTGCTGACTTCGCCACTCACATTGGGATCCGCGACTCCAAGGTCGAGGACGGACCCGCGCTGCACGTCCCCACCGCCGCCTGGTCCTCCTTTGTGACCTTCGCGGCCGGGGAGCCGAGCCTGTAGGACCGCGTCGGGTGCTCCCCTTTCTCCAGCAAGGGGAGCACCCCCACAGCCGTCACCCACCCCACCGCCAGTACAGCTCCGGCATCGGCTGCTTACCGCAGGCGGAGAGCTTCAGCTCCGGGTTCTGCCGGTCGCGGGCGTCCCAGCGGGCGGGGAGCTTGCGGTCGTCCTGGTACAGACAGCGGTTCCCGCTCCCGGAGATCTGCCAGGCGGTCCGCTTCCACGAGGTGCTCTGCCACGGCACCCGGGTCCACTGCTGGTCCGGGTCGCCGGGCTTGCACGGCGCGAGCCGGGCCGACCCCTCTGCCGCGGTCAGGCAGGAGTCCCGGTCGCCCCGGAGCCGGATCGTCTTGTCGTGGCCCAGATCCCACTTCTGTTCAGGCGAACCGTCGCAGGCGCGGATATCGGCCTGGCCGGCGTCGGCGTCGGCGTGGAGACACTGCTCCGGGCTCCGGCCCGTGAAGTACGTCGTCCGGCCGATGTCCCCCAGCAGCTCCCCGGCGCGCGGATCCCGTGGACTCTGCTGGTACTGGCGGTGGATCCACAGGCTCCAGTCCTTCTGGAGCGGGCCCTTGAAGGGGGTGACGCTCGCGCAGGTCCCGGTGGCCCGGCACCTTCGGTTGGCGATGTACCAGCGCGCCACCTCGTCCTTCTCGGCGGACTGCGCGGCGGTGAGGTTCGGTTGCAGCGGGGACATGGTGTAGCCGAGATAGGCGGACACCGGGATGCCGAGGGTGTAGCCGACCTTCCTGACGTAGCGGGCGGTGATGCCGTGGTCGCTGTGGTCGACGCCGCCGTTGAGGCCGAAGGCGAAGGAGGCGTTGTCGTGGTCCATCGTGAGGATGCGCTGGGCCTTGCTCAGCCGGACCAGTGCGGAGACCGTCGAGAGCAGCCGGTCCTCCGTATAGTTCCCGCCGTCGCCCTGGAACGCTTCGATGCTGCTCCTGTCTCCCTCGAAGAGCTTGAGGAGGCTGTTCGGGCTCTGCCCTTCCGGCAGCCCGTCGTGGAGGTCGAGGAAGGTGAGCCGTACATCGGTGTCCCGGTCCTGGTCGGCGAGGAGATAGGAGCGGACGCGGACGCCGTCCGCCTGCACATCGGCCCGTTTCCAGTCGTTGGACGCCTCCGCCATCTCCGCGTAGGCCGCCCGTACGCCGTACTCCCTGCGGTCGACGTACTCCAGTGCCTTCAGCCGGTCCTTCTTGCCGTCGTCGCCCGCGGTCAGATAGACGGTGTCGACGCGGCACCCGGCACGGATGGTGTCCCTGATCTCCGGCGTCAGGAAGAACACGTCGTCATCGGGGTGCGCGACCCCCACCATCGTTCCGCGGCAGGCAGGCGGATCCTGCGCTCGGGCCGGCCCGGCCGCCGTCTCCGGCGGGGGATAGCAGCCAGCCGCCGCCAGTAGGGCGGCACCCAAGGCCAGCGCGGCCGCAGTTCTCGCCGGGTGGCAGCTCCGGTCCACCGAAGTCCTCTCCATCGTTGACGTTCTTCCGATGGATGTTCGTCCCGTGGCCGGGCGCGGGACCGACTGACACGCCGGGGGCCCGGCCGGAGCCGCCCATCCGATGGGGCCAGGCCCGTCCGGGTGGCGGCCGAACGGGTGATCAGGCAGTCGTGGCGACCCTGTCTGAGCAGCGGATCGACGCATCTCGCGGAGTGGATTCCACGGCCGGGTGGTTCATGGGCCGACTGGGCTGGAAAACCGGAAGGAGATGGGGAAATGGGATATGAAGAAGGGAGTTGGAGTGTTTGTTCGTCTTGTACTGAGAGGGACGCTGGCTGCGAGCGCGGCTCTTGCGGCCGTGTTCGCCACCACCGGTCCGGCGGGCGCGGCGTCGGGATGGGTCATTCGCAATGACTTCACCGGTGCCGTGCTCGATGCCCGCGGTCAGGGAACCGGTAACTGGACCGAGATCTGGGCGTACGGATCGAACGGCCAGGACAACCAGAAGTGGAGCCTCCACGAGGTCTCCTCGGGCGTCTACAACATCCAGGGTGTGCAGAGCGGTCGCTGCATCGACATCGCGCACAGCGACACGGCCGGTCCCGGCGCCAATCTGGTGTTGTGGGACTGCAATTCCAACGCTTCGCAGAAGTGGATCGCGGAGAACCAGGGGAATGGTCACTACAAGCTCCGGAACTCCCTCAACACCGCGTGGTGCATGGAGGCCCCGGCCAGGGACTACAACGTGAAGATCAATTGGTGCGGTTCGGGTCCGCAGACCTTCACCTGGTCCTGGAGCTGACCGGCACGGGGCTTCCGGCGGGGCGGCGGGGGCCGGGCGGGACGTGTCGCGGCCCGCTCTCCGCTCCCGCCCGCACAGGAGAAGCGGATAGGTCATCCGTATGTGTTACCGTGGGATAAGTGGATGACCTATCCGTTACTTGCGGGGGAGGACCCATGCGGAAGACCGCGGTCGTCACGGCCGGGACGGCGGGGATCGGCCTGGAGACGGCGCTGGGGCTGGCCGCCGAGGGCTTCTCGGTCACCGTGGTGGGCCGTGACGCCGACCGGGGCGCGCGGGCGGTCGAGCGGATCGGCGCGGCATATCCGGCGCATCCCGGCCGATTCCTGTCCGCTGATCTTTCCTCGTTGGACGAAGTGCGCAGACTCGCCCGCCGGATCGCAGCCGACCACGCCGACCCCGAGCGTCCCCTGACCGTGCTGGTCAACAATGTCGGGGCGATGTTCCCGCGGCGGCGGGTGGTGGACGGTGTCGAGGCGTCGTTCGTCGTCAACCACCTTTCGCCGTATCTGCTGACGGAACTGCTGCTGCCCACGCTGAAGGCCGGCGCGCCGAGCAGGATCGTGAACGTGACCTCGGGCGCGGTCGGTGTCGCCAAGCGGGTGTTCGACGAGGTCGAGCCGCCCGGCGGCTACTACGGCTTCCACTGGTACGGCCGCGCGAAGCTCGCCCACCTCGCTTATACGCTCGACCTCGCCGCACGGCTGGACGGTACGGGCGTCTCCGTCTTCGCCGCCGATCCCGGAGGCGCGGCGACCGATATGACCAACGGAACCCTGACCGACCCGAAGATCGTCTCGCCCGCGCTGCGTCTGCTGTGGCCGCTGGTGCGCCGGAAGTTCGCCCGTTCGACATCGGGTTCGGCATCCGTCGCCGCCAGGCCCTCCGTTGCCGCGGCCACCGACAAGGCCCTGTCCGGTCGCACCGGCATCGTCATCGGCGCCCGAGCCCGCCCCGAGGCACCGTTCCGCGCGGCGACCGACCCTCGTCTTGCCGAGTCTGTTCGCAGGCTCAGCGAGCGGCACGCGCCGATCACCGCCGTCCGATCCGACGACCGGCCGACCTAGCATGTTCCTATGACGACACCCCTGCGCAGGGACGCGGCACGCAACTGGGACCAGATCGTCTCGACCGCCCGTGTCCTGGTCGACCAGGGCATGCCCTTGCAGCTCAACGATGTCGCACGGCGCGCCGGACTCGGTGTCGGGACGGTCTACCGCCACTTCGCCACCCCCGAAGCCCTGCTGGAGACCGTCGCCACCCCCTGTCTGGAGTCCCTGGCCGCCTGTGGCGAACAGGCGCTGGCCGACCCCGATGCCTGGCGCGCGTTGAGAGGTTTCCTGACCCGTACCGTTGAAGCGCAGGTCACCGACGCGTCCCTGCCCCCGGTCGCCGCAGCGGCGGACGACGCCCTCGCGCGTACCACGGAACTCAAGGAGTCGCTTCGCGCGGCCGGTACCGCACTCCTGGAGCGGGCAGTCGCCGCCGGGGCGGTACGCCGCGACCTGGCCCCCGCCGACCTGGTCCCGCTGATGTGCGGTATCGCCCACGCGGTAGACGTGCACGGGGGCACCCCGGCCGACCGGATCGACACAGCGCACCGCTACCTGGAGACACTGCTGGGCGGCCTGTCGGCCGCCGCGCCGGGCCTCTGACATCCCTGCGGCTGCCCAGGGGGGTATCCGTGGGGCGGAGGCGGTGAGGCGGCTTCCGGTCCGGCGGAACCGTCTCCCTGAGGGGGAGCATCTTCCGAAGTACGGGGGAGCGCCAACCGGCACACCGACGAGCGGCCCGGAGCCGTCGGCCGGTGCCGGTGCCGGTGCCGGTGCCCGGGTCGGTCGGCGGACACCGCCGGGTCCGCGCCGGTCCGCTCGGTCTCGCC
Source organism: Streptomyces sp. NPDC094448 (assembly GCF_044763775.1). Taxonomy (NCBI): domain Bacteria; kingdom Bacillati; phylum Actinomycetota; class Actinomycetes; order Kitasatosporales; family Streptomycetaceae; genus Streptomyces; species Streptomyces sp. NPDC094448. Next base: position 355,652 of record NZ_JBIWGU010000005.1, read on the forward strand.
GACGGGTCCGGGGTGCCTGACCCGGATCGGCGATCTCGGGGTCCGGCCGTACGGAGCCGGGCCACGCGAACGGCGTCACCCCCCTCCCTTGCGGGGCGAGGGCGACGCCGTCGGGCTCGGCTTGAGACCGTGGTGTTGCTATCCGGCGAGGCTGTACTCTCCGCCGCCCGCGATCAGCGAGATGCTGCTCAGGCTGTTGACCGGAGTGGTGAGGGTGGTCTGGTTGGTGGTGGAGCCGTTGCCGATCTGGCCCTGGTTGTTGTAGCCGACGGCGCTGACCCGGCCGTCGCGGTCGAGAACGAGGGTGTGGTAGCCACCGGCCGAGATGGCGCGGATGTTGGTCGCTCCGTCCAGGGTGATGGGCGCGGGGCGGTTGGTGGTGGTTCCGTCGCCCTGCTGGCCCTGGGCGTTGTAGCCCCAGGTCTTGACCGTGCCGTCCGCGAGGCGGGCGACGCTGTGGTAGACGCCGGCGCTGATCTCACGGGCGGTCGTGATGCCGTCGACCCGGACCGGGGTGATGCGCTGGGTGGTGGTGTTGTCGCCGAGCTGCCCCTCGGAGCCCCGGCCCCAGGCCCAGACCGTGCCGTCCGCGAGCCGGGCGAGGCTGTGGGCGCTGCCGCCCGCGACGCTGCGCGCGTTGGCGAGGCCCGTCACGGTGACCGGGGTGATGCGGTTGCTGGTGGTGCCGTCGCCGAGCTGGCCGTTGGCGTTGTAGCCCCAGGCCTTGACGGTGCCGTCGGCGAGGACGGCGATGCTGTGAAGGGCACCGGCGGCGATGGCCTCGACATTGGTGAGACCGGCGACGGTGACCGGGGTGTTGCGCTGGGTCGCGGAGTTGTCTCCGAGCTGGCCTTCGGAGTTACGGCCCCAGGCGCGCACGGTGCCGTCGGCGAGCAGCGCCAGGCTGTGGTAGTTCCCGGCCGCGACGGCGACCACGCCCCGCAGCCCGGTCACGGTGGACGCCTGCTCCTGGGCGGCGGTGCTGCCGATGCCGAGCTGGCCCTCGGCGTTGCGGCCCCAGCTCTCCACCGTCCCGTTGGAGAGCAGCGAGAGGCTGTGGTAGTACCCGGCGGCCAGGCTGTCGATGGAGCTGCCCGTGGCGCCGGGGATGGTCACGGGCTTGTACTTGGCGCTGGTGAGGGTGCCGCCGAGCTGGTAGTTGTCGTTGGCGCCCCAGCCCTTGATCCGTCCTTCCTGGGCGGTGGCGGCGGGCAGGGCGGTCCAGGCCGCGAGGACGGTCAGGAGCGCCAGGAGGAGGGCGCGGACCGGGGCGCTGCGGCGATGGTGGTTCGGACGCACGTTCATAGGAACCTTCGCGATTGCGTGGTGCAGGGGCGCATAGGCACGGTCTGCACCACTGGGGAGCTGTTGAGCCCCATGGGTAGCGAAAATTCGGTTGCGCCCGCACTATCCGAGCCGCGGGTTCACCTGATCGGCGGCGCGGTCAATAAGGTGCGGGAATGTGAGATCCCGATAATCCCTTCAGGTGTTGCGGCGATCAGGAAGATGAATCCGTCCCGAGTCGGTGGATCAGGATGGATCGCGTAAACCACCTGGAGAATTGCGCGGATCTGCCTTTCCGGAACAGAGTCCGTGGAATGCCGCGGTACGCTCCGTCAACCCGGCTGTTCGGGTCGGGCCGTTCCTGTGCAGGGGGCCGTACGCCTTCCGGCGGTTCTGGCAGGCCAGGGTCCCGCCCAGGAACACGCCTTCGTTCCGGGCGTGTTCGGCTGCGGTGGATCATGTGTCCTGGTGCTTCAGCGGAAAGCCGCCCTGTCCGGTCCTTCACTTCAGCGGTCCGGCGGCGGGGGCTTCCGGGACCGGGCCGGTGCTGCCGGGGCATCGAACCCCGCCCGGCTCTGACGGAGGCGGCCGGGGTTACGGCAGCAGCGGGCGGTGCATGATATGCAGGCCCACATAGCCCTCGGTGGGGTGGTGGAAGCCCTCGGGGAGGGTGCCGATGATGGTGAAACCCAGGGACTCGTAGAGCCGGATCGCATGGACGTTGGTCGCCACGACCGCGTTGAACTGCATCGCCCGATAGCCCTCCGCGCGGGCCCACTCGATGCTGTACGCGCACAGGGCGCGGCCGATGCCCCGGCCGCCGTGGGCGGGGTCGACCAGATAGCTCGCGCTCGCGATATGGGAGGCGTTGCCCCGGTGGTTGCGGTTCATCTTCGCCGTGCCCGCGATGGCGCCCGAGGGTGTGACGGCGACGATCGTCCGGTCCGGCGGTGGGAGCAGCCACCAGCCGGGGGCTTCGTCCTCGGGCAGGTCGGTGGGGAAGGTGAAAGTCTCACCCGCGGCCATGACGGTGTGGAAGAACGGGCCGATCGCGGGCCAGTCGTCCGCCGTGGCCTCGCGCAGCAGAAGGGGCTCGCCGTCCCGGGTGCGAATACTGGGTTCCATAGGGCCATTGTCGCCGGTGGGTTGTCGAGCGAGGGAGATTTTACGAGGTGGGGCCGGGGCTCAAGGTGTGGCGGATCAAGGTGAGGAGTTCCTCGTCGGAGAGGCCTATCGCACGGGCCTCGGCGGCGAGTTCATGCACCCGCTCGATGAGCCGGCCGCGGCCGGGGCCGGCTCCGTCGCTGATCACCGCGCCCCGGCCGCGGCGGAGTTCCACCAGGCCCTCGTCGCGCAGCTTCTGGTAGCCGCGGAGCACGGTGTGGAGGTTTATCTCCAGGGACGTCGCCAGCTCGCGGGCGGCGGGGAGCCGCTCCCCCGGTCCGGCGGAACCGTCGGCGAGCGCGCGCCGGACGGAGGCCGCGACCTGGTCGCTGAGGGAGAGCGGCGACTGGTGGTCGATGCGGAAGAGCATGTCTCGCTCTCAGGGGATGGGATGGGATGGGATGGGTCGGGGTGGGGGCGGGCGGCGGGGCCGGGTCAGCCGGCCGTGGTGCGGCGCTCCCGGTCGGCCAGGGCGTTCAGCGTCGCGGCCGCGGTCGTCGCATCGTCCACGGTCACCAGAAACGTACCGCCCGATGACCGGCTGACGGCGAGCGCGTCGCCCGACCGCAGGATCACCCCGCGCGCACCGGCCCGGACTCGGTAGCCCCAGCCGCCGAAGTCGCGTACGGCGCTGACCGGGCGGGTCGCGGCGGACGCTATCTCGTCCAGGGGGACGTGGACTCGCGGGGCGCGCAGCCCGGCCGGGGTGACCGTCAGCCCGCGGGCGTCCGCCGTCACCCGGACCCGGCCGGTCGCGGCGAAGAGCAGGCCGAGGGGTACGGCCAGGGCGAGCAGCCACCAGCCCGCGAACGCGCCCAGCGCGGTCAGCCCGGCGCAGGTGATCGCACCCGCCGCCCACATCCCCGGCGCGGTGACCGTCCGGGTCCAGACGATCTGCTCCCCGGGGCGGAGGGGGAGCCGCTCGCCCTCGCCCGCAGATAGGCCCTGGTCCGCCGCGACCGGGTCGGGACCGGCGGTGAACCAGGCCAGGGCGCCCACCGCGGCACCGGTCGCCGCGGCTGCGGCTATCTGCCAGTCGGAGAAACGGACGGCGGCGGGATCCGCGGCGCCGGAGTTGGCGAGCAGGAGCATCACCGCCAGATAGCCGACGAGTGCGATCGTGCCCGCACCGACCGCGAGCAGCAGCCGGGGCGCGGCCGTTGCCTGCCGGACACCGGAGGTGAAGCGGGCCGTCACACCGAAGAGGGCGCCGAGCCCGAAGAGGGAGAGCACGGCGGCCAGAGCGAAGGCCCCGCGGCCGGTGAAGCCGTCGGCACGGCCGTCCTCCCCGGCGTGCGTCGCCAACTGGGCCGGGAGGTCGTTCCGTACGGAAGCGAAGACCGCCAGGAAGACCGCTGCGGCCACGACCGGCGGCAGCGCCAGGACGCACCCGCGCCGCAGCCGCGCGGCACGGGTCCCGGCGGACGGGTCCGGCGTGGGGGCCTGGGTCGCTGATCGTCTCACTTCACCCTCCAACCGGTTCGGTTAGTTCTATGTCTACTAGAACAATAGAACGTGGAGGGCCCGAAGGGAAGTGGGAAGTGGGAAGTGGGAAGAGAAGGGAAGGGCACAGGGCGGCGCGGAGAGGGAGAGCGGGAGAGCGGCGGAGAGGTCCGGGGGGGCGGGCCTCTCCGGGCCGGGCGGAAGAGGCCCGCCCGGGTTCCGTTCCGCCCCCTCCCTCCGGCCGGGCACCCGCCGCCCGCCCGGCTCAGCCGACCGTCACCGGCGGCGGGCTCCAGCGCTTCCTCGGCGGCACCCCGCCCGAGACCCCGAACTCCTTCTTCAGCTGCTCCGGGATCGCGTAGTGCATCACCCGCCCCCGGGTCAGCGCCGACAGTTCGAATACCGACACCAGATCCCCCAGCTTGTCGAGCGCCCACGCCCCGTACGGCGAACGGTCCTCCACGGTCTCCAGCACCCCCAGCAGATGCGGAACCGCCTTCACCGCCGTGTCCCAGGGGGTGCGCGGCACCCCCAGCCAGTCCCCGCAGGTGTCCCCGACCAGATGGCGGACCAAGGCCCCTACGATCGGATCGAAGAGCGTCCCCGGGACCACCTCCTCGTACATCTCGACGAGCTGCCGGGTCAGATTGACGCCCTCGTCCGAGGGGCCCATGTGCAGGGTCATATAGAGGTCGGAGAACTGCCGGGCCTCTTCCAGGGTCTTCGGCACCGCCTCCTGGTCGACCCCGAGCATCGCCCCGACGACCCGCCACGCGTAGTAGTAGGCGTCCGCACCCTCGTTGCTCATATGGACGCCGAGCCGGTGCAGGCTGTCGAGTACCAGCATGGAGAAGAACATCTGCCCGCCGATCATGTCCTCCAGACAGATCGGCACCCCGTCGGCCACCGTGTCCCAGCGGCCCTCGCGCAGCAGATGGTGCCGGATCGACGCGTGCAGCAGCCGTACCTTCTGTGCCGCCGGTACGAAACGGCTGCCCGCCTCGAAGGCGTCGGGCCGCATCAGATAGACCACGAACTGCCCGGTCTCCGCCATCCGCTTCGACGGATACGCCAGCGAGTGCGTCGCCGACAGCAGTCTTGCCACCCTCGGTACGACATAGCAGGCGGGCATCGAGGCGAACGACAGCGCCGTGGAGATATGGACGTTGTTGTCGATGAAGAAGAGCCGCGCCTTCTCCATTTCGCCCCAGTCGACCCACGCGGGCGGCGCGGCGGTCGTCTCCAGATACTCGCGGGCCACGTCCGGCAGCCCTTCCGGCAGCGGGGAGCCCGCGGTGGAGACGTACCGCATCAGAGTGTTGAACGTTCCGACGTCACCGCTCTCGAAGAGCGCGGCGACCGTGGCGTCCGCCAGTTCGTCGCCCTGGTTGCGCAGTGCCTTGAGGGACTCTTCGGTATAGGGGTACGGCATCGGGCGTCCTGTCTCTCTCGTGTTCGTTGTCCGTGTTCGTTGTCCGTGTCCGTGTCCGTGTCCGTGTCCGGGGCGGATCGGGGCGGGCCGTGGGAGGTGTCAGAACTGGCGGACCGCCGCCGAATGCGCCAGGGCCGCCAGCGCGGCCGCCGCCGGGCGCGGTACGGCCACCTCGTCCAGGGCGCGGGTGGCCTCCTCGACCCGGGCGGTGATCATCCGTTCGATCCGGCCGGGCGCGTCGAGCCGGTTCATCAGCGTCCGTACGGAATCGACCCCGGCCGCGTCCAGGGACCGGCCCCGGCTCAGCAGCGTCCGCAGCTCGGCCCGTTCGGACGCGTCCGCCGCCCGCCAGGTCTCCGCCAGCAGCGCGGTGGGCCGGGCGGTCCGCAGATCGTCCGGGGCCGCCTTGCCGGTCCTGGCCGGATCGCCGAACAGGCCCAGCAGATCGTCCCGGAGCTGGAAGGCCTCGCCGAGCGGCAGCCCGTACGCCGAGAAGCCCGCCCGCAGCCGCTCGCCCGCACCCCCGAGCGCGCCGCCGATCAGCAGCGGCTGCTCGACCGTGTACTTGGCGGTCTTGTAGCGGATCACCTTCAGCGAGGCCGCCGTATCGGGCGGGGTACCGGTACGGAGGATCTCCAGGCACTCGCCCGCGATCAGCTCCCGGGCCAGCGCCGACCAGAGCGGGCGGGCCCGGGCCAGATAGGCGGCGGGCAGCCCGCTGCCGGCGAAGAGCTGCCCGGCCAGCGCCATCAGCAGATCCCCGACCAGCATCGCCAGCGACCGGGCCGCACCTGCCGTCCGCTGCCGCTGCCGCTGCCCGGAGCGGAGCGCGATATGGACGGTGGGCCGCCCGTGCCGCAGCGGGCTGTCGTCGATCAGATCGTCGTGCACCACGGCCGCCGCGTGGACCAGCTCCATCGACGCCGCGGCCAGCAGCAGCGCATCACTGTCGGGCTGCCCGGCCGCGCGCCAGCCCCAGTAGCAGAAGGCGGCGCGCAGCCGCTTGCCGTCCGCCACGGCCGCCTCGACCTGTTCGGCGACGGGCGCCAGATCGGGGTCGATGGCGACGAGCTGCTCCGCCTCCTCGGCGACGAAGCGGCGCAGGGCGGCATCGACCCGGAGCTTGAAGGCCCCGGGGTCGTAGCGGTCAGCCGTCATGGGCATGGGCGCCGGTCGCGTACCGGGACTGCCGGGCCAGCAGCTCCAGATGGGCCGGTGGCCGGGTGGTGTACCGGTCCAGGGCGAGCCGGCCCCGGGCCCGGAGATCCTGGCCCGCCTCGGCCGCCAGCTCTCCGGTGTCGGAGCGGCGCAGCAGACCCCGCGCGGTGTCGACGGCGGTGCCGACCGCCGTACCGACCGTACTCAGCACCAGATCCGCGAGCCCGGCGGCCACCAGGACCACCTGCTCGGCGAACTCCTCGTCCGGTTTCCCGCCCGGTTCGCCGCCCTGTGCGGGCCCCGGCCACCCGCTGCCCGGTTCCGATTTCCGTTCCGCCATGGCGTTGCCGCCCCCCTTGTTCCGGTTGTCCGGTTATCCGGTCGTACCCCCGTCCCCCGGCAAGGGTTCCGGGCGGGCGGGGGCCGGTGCGAGGGCGGAGGGCGATGACCGCTCCAACGGGGGACCCGTACGCAAGCGCATGCGGATTCGCTCCTGTTGCGGGCAGGAGCCTTCCGGGGCCGGGCAGGGGCGGGGCGTACGGGGACGGTGACCGGGGGCGCGGCAGTCGGGCCCACCCGTTCCGCTCCGCGGAACGACTGCCCGCCATTCGGTCAGAGGGCCCGTTCGAAGCAGAGGGAGTCGGGGGCGTCCCGATAGGGCCCGAACGCGGGGATCGGGATGTAGCCGGAGCGGCTGTAGAAGCGGACCGCGGCCTGCTGCCGGTCGCCGGTCTCCAGCCGCAGCGCACTCCAGCCGAGGTCGCGGGCCCGGGACTCCAGCGCGTCGAGCACGGCGGCCGCGGCTCCGGAGCCCCGGGCGGCGGGGACCGTGTACATCCGCTTCACCTCGCCCGTGACGGCGTCGAGCGCCCGCAGCCCGCCGCAGGCGACAGGGGTGCCGTCGGGGGAGTACGCGAGCACGAAGACGGCGATATCGGCCGCCGACGGTGGTGCGCCGGGCTCGCTGTCGGGCGTGCCGTACATCGCGGCTATCTCGGCCCGCTGGGCGTCCCGCAGCGCGGCGGCATCGGTGTCGGACCAGGGCACGTCCTCGATCGTGAAGTTCATGCCGGGATTGTCGCCCGGGGGTGTTTCGGGGATGTGTCCCGGTCGGGCGGGGGCCGCCGGGCTCCCTGCCCGACCGGGCGGGGGCCACCGGGCTCCCGGGGGAGTGTCGGTGGCGGCCGGTACCGTCGCGCATATGGACATGGTGGCGGGGATACGGGGCGCGGTCGCAGGCCGCGCCGCGGCGTGGGACTTCATCCGGGCCTTCGCGGCGGAGTGGAGCGCCGCGCCGCTCGCCGAGGACGACGGTTGCGGTGCCGGGGAGATCGCGGCGGCCGAGGAGCGGCTCGGGCTACGGCTCCCGGCCGCGCTGAAGGAGGCGTACGCCCTGCTCGGGCGGCGGCCCGACCTCACCGACAACCACGACGCGCTGCGCCCGCTCGCGGAGCTGGAGGTGGAGGCGGACGAGCGGGGTGCGGTGCTGGTCTTCCGGGACGAGAACCAGGGTGTATGCCGCTGGGGGATACCGGTGACCGATCCGGCCGATCCGGAGCGGGACGACCCACCGGTCGTGGTCCGGCTCGACCTGGCCGACAAGTCCGATGAGCGGTGGGAGCCGTGGCTCGCGCGGGTGTCGCACTGCTTCGTGGAGATCGTGCTCGCGGAGTCGGTCCACGAGCCGGAGGAACTGACGGCGATGCTCGACGACGACGAGGGGGAGGAAGGGGACCTCGCCGCCGAGGAGGGCTTCGCCCGGCTGCCGTTCCCGGACTATCCGCCGGGTGACCCCCGGCCCACCCGCTGGTACGCGGGGCCGGACCTCCTCGTCAGGGGCGGGAGCGTGGTTTATGTCAGGGCCCGTACGGAGGAGGCGCTGGATCTGTTCCTCGGCCCGGACGAGGAGGGGTGAGGAGAAGCGGGGGGGAGTGCGAAGGAGTAGGGCGGGTCCGTCTTCCGCCGGGGCCCGGCCGGAGCGCGGCGCGGCCTTGTCTCCTGCGCCCCCAGGTACCACGATGGGCCCCAGCCGAGATATGACGTTCCGTCAGATTCACGCCGAGGAGGCCGCCGGATGCCTGCGCGGACCCTGCCCACCCTGCCCCGAGGGCTGCTCTCGTACGGAATGCAGCTTCCCGTCCAGTCCCAGAGCACCCTGTACGCCGAGCCGTGGGAGGCCCGCGCCGGGGCCGAGGAGCTGGTCGAGGTCGCCCGTACCGCCGATCGCACCGGCTTCGCCTATATCGCGGTCTGCGACCATATCGCCGTCCCGCGGCGGCTCGCCGATGCCATGTCCACCGTCTGGTACGACCCCGTCGCCACGCTCTCCTTCCTGGCCGCCGCCACCCGCCGGGTCCGGCTGCTCAGCCATGTCGCGGTGGCCGGGCTGCGCCATCCGCTGATCACCGCCAAGCAGTACGCCACCCTGGACCACCTCTCCGGCGGGCGGCTGGTCCTCGGGGTCGGGGCCGGACACGTCCGCGAGGAGTTCGAGGCGGTCGGGGCCGACTTCGACGGGCGCGGGAGGGTGCTGGACGAGACGATCGACGCCCTGCGCGCGGCCCTGGGGCCCGAGGAGTTCCCGGAGCACCGGGGCGAGCTGTTCGCCTTCTCCGGGCTCGGCCAGCGTCCCCGGCCCGCGCAGGAACAGGTACCGGTCTGGGTCGGCGGCTCATCGCCCGCCGCCGTGCGCCGGGCCGCGCTCAAGGGTGACGGCTGGCTCCCGCAGGGCGACCCCCGCGGCGAACTGCCCGCGAAGATCGCGAGGCTGCGGCGGCTCCGGGAAGCGGCCGGTATCGAAGCACCCGCCGTGATCGGCGCCATCGCCGAACCGCTGTACGTGGGCGATCCCGGTTGGCCGGTAGGGCGGCGGACCCTGGCCGGGAAGCCGGAGGCGCTCGCGGAGTCGCTGCGGGCCTACGCCCGGATGGGCGTGACACAGATACAGGTCCGGTTCCGCAGTCGTAGCTGCCGTGAGCTGACCGATCAGATGGCGGCCTTCGCCGCCGAGGTCGCCCCGCAGCTGAACCCCTGAAAAGACGTTGGGAGATGGGCCGATGAGCAGTGGCACGGGTAGGGACGCCGGTACGGGTGCGGGTGCGGGTGCGGATGCCGGTACGGGTACGGGTAGGGATGCGGGTACGGGTACGGGTACGGGTACGGGTGCGGGCGTGGGCGCCGGGAAGCTGGCCGGGCGGACCGTGCTGATCACGGGGGCCGCCCGCGGGCAGGGCGAGGCGGAGGCCCGGCTGTTCGCCGCCGAGGGCGCCCGGGTCGTCCTCGGGGACGTCCTCGACGAGCAGGGCGCGGCCGTCGCGGACGAGCTGGGCGAGGAGACCGCGGTCTACGTCCGGCTCGACGTGGGCCGGGAGGAGGACTGGGCGGCCGCCGTCGCCACCGCCAAGGACCGGTTCGGGCAGATCGACGGACTGGTCAACAACGCGGGCATATCGCGCTTCAACCGGCTGGTCCGCACCCCGGCGGCCGAGTTCCAGGAGATCACCCAGGTCAACCAGGTCGGGGTCTTCCTCGGCATCAAGGCCGTGGCGCCCGAGATCGAGGCGGCCGGCGGCGGCACGATCGTCAATATCGCCTCGTACGCGGGCATGACGGGCATGGCGTATCTGGGCGCGTACTCCGCCTCCAAGCATGCGGTGATCGGGCTGACCCGGGTCGCGGCGCTGGAGCTGGCGGCCAAGGGCATCCGGGTGAACGCGGTCTGCCCGGGGGCGGTGGACACCCCGATGACCGATCCGGCCGTGCTGAACCCGCGCGCCGATCCCGAGGAGGCCCGGGAGTCGGCGGCGGCGCTCTACCGGAAGCTGGTGCCCATGGGTCGGTCCGGGCGGCCGGAGGAGATCGCCCGGCTGGTGCTCTTCCTGAGCTGCGAGGACTCCTCGTACATCACCGGGCAGCCGATCGTCATCGACGGGGGCTGGCTGGCCGGGGTCACCGCGGGCTGAATCCGCTCCCAGGCCAACTGATCTGACGGATCATCAGCTATTGACGTCGCGGAGGGGTGGTGGAACAGTCGACGGCAGTTATCTGACGGTGTGTCAGGTGGGATGAATCCGGAGTTCGCCGGGTGCCGGGATGCCACTCCGCCCGGAATGCCGGGGACATCCGGAACATCCGGGACGCCAGGGTCGCCCCGGGTCGCCCGTAACGGGAACACCCGGGAGCCGACACCATCGCGCACGAACCCCGCCGGGACCCAGAACCTCCAGAACCAAGGACGGTGAACCACCCGTGGAATTCGGGATCTTCGTACAGGGATACGTCGGAAAGCGCGCCGAGACCGACCCGCTCGCCGAGCACAAGGCGCTGATGGAGGAGACCGAGTACATCGTCGCCGCCGACCGCGCCGGCTTCAAATACGCCTGGGCCTCCGAGCACCACTTCCTGGAGGAGTACTCCCACCTCTCCGCCAACGACGTCTTCCTCGGCTACCTCGCCCACGCCACCGACCGCATCCACCTCGGCTCCGGCATCTTCAACCCCCTCGCCCCCGTCAACCACCCGGTCAAGGTCGCGGAGAAGGCCGCGATGCTCGACCACCTCTCCGAAGGCCGGTTCGAATTCGGCACCGGACGCGGCGCGGGCAGCCACGAGATCCTCGGCTTCCTTCCCGGCATCACCGATATGAACCACACCAAGGAGATGTGGGAGGAGACGATCGCGGAGTTCCCGAAGATGTGGCTCCAGGACGAGTACGAGGGCTTCACCGGCCGCCACTGGTCCCTGCCGCCGCGGAAGGTGCTCCCCAAGCCGTACGGCACGGCCCATCCGCCCATGTGGTACGCGGCGGGCTCACCCCCCTCGTACGCCATGGCCGGACGGAAGGGCCTCGGCGTCCTCGGCTTCAGCGTCCAGAAGGTCTCCGATATGGAGTGGGTCCTGGACTCCTACAAGACGGCGATCGGAGAGGCGGAGCCCATCGGCGCCTTCGTCAACGACAACGTCATGGTGACCTCCACCGCGATCTGCGCCGAGACCCACGACCAGGCCGTCGAGATCGCCGTCTCCGGCGGGCTCAACTACCTCCAGTCGCTGCTCTTCCGCTACCACGACACCTTCCCCCGCCCCGAGGGCATCCCCGAATGGCCCGAGCTGCTGCCCGACTACACCGCCGAGATCGTCGAACTCCTCATCGCCGAGGAGCTGATGATCTGCGGTGATCCGGACGAGGTCCGCAGGCAGTGCAAGCGCTGGGAGCAGGCGGGCGCCGACCAGCTCTCCTTCGGGCTGCCGATCGGCATCTCGTACGAGGACACCATGACCACGATCCGGCTGATCGGCGAGCATGTGATCCCGCATATCGACACCGACCCGGTGCACCGCACCACCCGCTTCCGGCAGACCGCCGCGGGGGCGGCGTGACCGGGGAGCCCCGGCGGAGCCGTCCGGCTGTCTGAAGTGACCGAGGTGCCCTGCCTGAGCCGTTCGACCGGGCGCCGGGAACGGCGGCCCGCCGCCCGCCCGGGAGACACCGGGAGAGACCGGGAGAGACCGGAAGAGACCGGGAGAGACCGGGAGCGAGGGGGCACAACCGCGGCCGCCCCGCGCGGGCGACCGCGCCCCAGGGAGGAGAGAGACGATGCTCGACCACCTCGTCCGGTCCGCGACCGTCGTGGACGGCACCGGAACGAGCGCGTACCCCGCCGACGTCGGACTCCGGAACGGCCGGATCGCCGTCGTCGCCCCGCCGGGCACCGTCACCGAGGCGGCCCGCACCACGGAGGACGCCGCCGGTCTGGTGCTCGCCCCCGGCTTCGTCGACCCGCACACCCACTACGACGCCCAGCTCTTCTGGGACCCCTACGCCACCCCGTCCCTCAACCACGGCGTCACCACCGTCGCCGGCGGCAACTGCGGTTTCACCCTCGCCCCCCTCCACCCCGGCCGTCCCGCCGACGCCGACTACACCCGGCGGATGATGGCCCGCGTCGAAGGCATGTCCCTGATCGCCCTGGAAGAGGGCGCGCCCTGGAACTGGCACACCTTCGGCGACTATCTCGACGCGCTGGACGGCCGGATCGCCGTCAACGCCGGATTCATGGTCGGCCACTGCGCGCTGCGGCGGTACGTCATGGGCGAGGCCGCGATCGGCGGCCGGCCCACCGCCGAACAGCTCACGGCGATGGTGGACCTGCTCCACGACGCCCTGCGCGCCGGTGCCTGGGGCCTGTCGACCACCCAGTCCGGCACCCACTCCGACGGCGACGGCAAACCCGTCGCCTCCCGCCACGCCCGCCCCGACGAACTCCTCGCGCTCTCCCGGGCCGTCGGCGAACACGAAGGGACCCAGCTGGAGGCGATCGTGGCCGGCTGCCTCGACCGCTTCAGCGACGAAGAGATCGACCTCTTCGTCGCCATGACCGCCGCGGCCGGACGCCCGCTCAACTGGAACGTCCTCACCGTCGACGCCGCCGTCCCGGACCGGGTGCCCCGCCAACTGCTGGCCAGTGAACGGGCCCGCGCCGCGGGCGGCCGGATCGTCGCCCTCACCATGCCGATCCTCGCCCCCATGAATATGTCCCTCGGCACCTTCTGCGCGCTCAACCTGATCCCCGGCTGGGGCGAGGTCCTCGGCCTCCCGGTGCCGGAGCGGATCGCGGCACTGCGCGATCCGGGGGTACGGGCGGAGCTGCTGCGCCGCGCCGAATCCCCGGAGGCGGGGGTGTTCCGGCGGCTCGCGGACTTCGCCCGGTACGTCATCGGGGACACGTACAGCACCGGGAACGAGGGGCTCAGCGGCCGGGTCGTCGCCGATATCGCCGCCGAACGCGCCCAGGACCCCTTCCACTGCCTGGTCGAGATCTGCGCCCGCGACGGACTGCGGACCGTGCTCTGGCCGATGCCCACCGACAACGACCCCGCCTCGTGGGAGCTGCGGCGCCGCACCTGGGAGCACGAGGACGTACTCCTCGGCGGCTCCGACGCGGGCGCCCATCTGGACCGGATGTGCGGGGCCCCGTACACCACCCGATTTATCGGGGACTGTCTGCGCGGGCGGAAGCTGGTGCCGCTGGAGACGGCGGTACGGATGCTCACCGACGATCCCGCGCGGCTCTTCGGGCTGCGCGGACGCGGCCGGATCGCCGAGGGCCACCACGCCGACCTCGTGCTCTTCGACCCCGAGCGGATCGACGCCGGGCCCGCGCGGCTCGTCCACGATCTGCCCGGCGGCAGCCCCCGGCTGGACTCGGAGGCGATCGGGGTGGTGTCGGTGCGGGTCAACGGGGTGGAGACGATCCGGGAGGACCGGGTGACCGGAGCCGTACCGGGAACCGTGCTGCGGTCGGGCCGGGACACGCGAACGGTGCCGACCCGGTGACCGGCTCGGCAGGCCGGGCGGGGACGGGCGGTTCCGCAGGCCGGGCGGGGACGGGCGGCTCGGATGGCCGGGCGGGGGAGGCCGGCGCCGACGGCCACGGACGGGCGCGCGGCACCGGCACCGGCACCGGCACCGGCGGCCGTGCGCGGGCCACCGGCACCGGTTCCGGCACCCGGGGGCGGGTACGGGCCACCGGCTCCGAGGCCCGGTCACCGGAGGGGCGGCTGTTTATCGGCGGGGAGTGGGTGGTGCCCGACGGCGGGCAGTACGCGATCATCGACCCGGCGAACGGGGAGACCGTCGGATCCGCGCCGGAGGCGAGCCGCGCCCAGGTGTACGACGCGGTCTCGGCCGCCCGGGACGCCTTCGGGCCCTGGTCGCGCACCCGCCCCGAGGAGCGCGCCCGGATCCTGGATACGGCCGCCGCGATCATCCAGCGGGACGCCGCGGAATCGGCGGAGCTGGCCCGGCGGGAGAGCGGGGCGACCACCGGGACCGCGCGGGCCATGCAGGTCGGCGTGGCCGCGGCCCGCTTCCGCCGCTATGCCAGGGGCGCTCTGGAACCGGTCGAACAGCCCCTGCCGCCGCAGCTCACCGCCGCCGGGCCGATGGGCGGCGGCGGGCTGCTGGGCGCGCTCGCGGTCCGCCGTCCGGTCGGCGTCGTCACCTGCATCACCTCCTACAACAACCCGTGGGCCAATCCGGCGGGCAAGGTCGCCCCGGCGCTGGCCATGGGCAACACGGTCGTCGTCAAACCCGCCCCGCAGGATCCGCTGTCGGTGTTCCGGCTGGCGGCGGCCCTGGCGGAGGCGGGGGTCCCGCCGGGCGTGGTGAACGTGGTCACCGGCTCGTCCCCGGAGACCGGGGAGGCGGCGGTCGACGCCGCCGGCGTCGACATGGTCAGCTTCACCGGCTCCACCGCCGTCGGCCGCCGGATCGCGGAGGTCTGCGGGCGCGGGATGAAACGCCAGCTGATGGAGCTGGGCGGCAAGGGCGCGGCCCTGGTCTTCGACGATGCCGACCTGGGCGCGGCGGTCGCCGGGATCGGGACGACGTTCTCCTTCTACAGCGGTCAGATCTGTACGGCCCCGACCCGGGTGCTCGCGCAGCGGGGCGTGTACGAACGGATCACCGGAATGCTGGCGGCGTACGCGGCGAAGCTGCCGGTCGGCGATCCGGCGGACCCGGCGACGGTCGTCGGCCCGCTGATCTCCGCCGCCCACCGGGACCGGGTGGAGTCCTATGTCGCACTGGGCCGCAAGGAGGGTGCCCGGCTGGTCACGGGCGGCGAACGCCCGACCGGCGGCGCCCTGGACCGGGGCTGCTATACGGCCCCGACGCTCTTCGCGGACTGTACGAGCGGGATGCGGGTGGTCCGGGAGGAGATCTTCGGGCCGGTGGTCGTGGTCCTCCCCTTCGATACGGAGGAGGAGGGCGTCGCCCTGGCGTCCGACAGCGACTACGGCCTGATCGACTACGTCTGGTCGGGCGACCCGGCGCGGGCGTTCCGGGTCGCGGGACTGCTGCGGTCGGGAGGGGTGGGAGTGAATACGGTCGCCCGCAATATGGAGGCGCCGTTCGGGGGCTTCCGGATGAGCGGAGTGGGCCGCGACGTGGGCTCGTACGCCCTGCACGCGTACAGCGAGATCCAGTCCCTGGTCTGGCCGGGGCGCTGAGCCCGGCCCGGGGCCTGCGGAGGCGGGGTGGCTCCCGGCCGGTGTTCGCTGAGGGCTCAGTGGAAAATTTCAAAAGGGGCAAAACGGGCAGGGCTGCGGTTATCGTATGCCGTAAAAACGCCGTCAGGCCTTACAAGCTGCGCTTGACGATCGTCATCAAGCTTTCATATGCAGGCAATGAACCAGACTCACCCCGGAAATCAAGGGTTCGATATCCGGACGGATGGCCTCCGGATGTGGAAACCGCAGCGTTTACCGTCCTGTCCATGACTCAGTTGGATGCCCGGCCGCAGGCCGGAGACACGGTAAGGGGCGCCGCCCCCGGCGGGGGCGGTGGCGTGCGCGGCAAAGGGCTCGGCGGAAACTCCGTCGGGCTGATGGGCAGCGCCGTCATCGGCATCTCCACCGTCGCGCCCGTCTACTGCCTCACCTCCACCCTCGGCTCCACCGCGGGCGAGGTCGGCCTCCAGATGCCCGCGGTCTTCCTGGCCGGCTTCCTGCCGATGCTGCTGGTCGCCTTCGCCTACCGTGAGCTGAACCGGGTCATGCCCGACTGCGGCACCTCCTTCACCTGGACGGTCAAGGCCTTCGGGCCCAAGATCGGCTGGATGTGCGGCTGGGGCCTGGTCGTCGCCACGATCATCGTGCTCTCCAACCTCGCCGGGGTCGCGACCTCCTTCTTCTGGCTGCTCGCGGGCGAGATCACCGGCAGCGATTCGGTGGCCGCGCTCAACGACAACAAGGCCGTCCACATCCTCACCGTCCTGGTCCTGATCGCGATTGCCACCGCGATCAGCTACCGGGGCATGACGGCCACCAAGAGCGTCCAGTACGCCCTGGTCGGGCTCCAGCTCCTGGTCCTCGCGATCTTCGTCGTGATGGCGCTCGGCAAGGCCGGGGATTTCGACACCTCCCTCTCCTTCTCCGCCGAGTGGCTGAACCCCTTCGCCATCGAGTCCTTCGCCGCCTTCACCGCCGGACTCTCCCTGTCGATCTTCATGTACTGGGGCTGGGACGCCTGTCTCAGCGCCAACGAGGAGACCACCGGCAGCGGTAAGACCCCCGGCCGGGCCGCGCTGATCGCGATGGTCGTCCTCGTCGGCTCGTACCTCGTCACCGGTGTCGTGGCCCAGATGGCGGTCGGCTCCGGGGAGACGGGCCTCGGCCTCGCCAACCCGGAGACCTCGGACAACGTCTTCGCCGTACTGGCCGGCCCGATCATGGGCACCGGTCTCGGCGTCCTGCTCTTCGTCGCGGTCCTCGCGTCCGCCGCCGCCAGCCTCCAGACCACGTTTATCCCGGTCGCCCGGACCGTGCTGGCGATGTCGGCGTACGAGGCGCTCCCGGCCTCCTTCTCGAAGGTCAATCCGCGCTTCAAGACCCCGGGCCTGGCGACCGTCGTGGCCGGTGTCGGCACCGGCGCCTTCTACACCGTCATGACGCTCCTCAGCGAGAACGTCCTCACGGACACCATCTACGCACTCGGCCTCATGATCTGCTTCTACTACTCGCTGACGGCCTTCGCCTGCGCCTGGTACTTCCGCAAGGAGATCTTCCGCACCGGCCGCGACTTCGTCTACAAGGGCCTCTTCCCGGTCCTCGGCGGACTGATGCTGGCCGCGGTCTTCGCCAAGACGCTGTACGACATGTGGGACCCGTCCTACAGCGGCTCCTCCGTCGGCGGCGTCGGCACGGTCTTCGTCATCGGCGTGGGTCTGCTCCTCCTCGGCCTGGTCATCATGCTGGTGATGCGGCGCACGAGCCCGGCGTTCTTCCGGGGCGAGGTCCTCAAGCGGGACACGCCCTCACTGGTGATCAACGACTGACGCACACCGCGGCGGGCACGCCGCGCCGGCGGAGACGGGCCGGGGCCGAGCGCCCCGGCCCGTCCGCGTACCCGGGCCCCGCCCGCGGTGTCCCGGCGTCCCGGTCCGCGCCATGAACGACTGTTCGGGTTCCGCCGCTGTGGGAAGGAAGAGGTACGGCACGGTATTGCCGTTGCCCAGTGGTGCCGCCGTGGCGGGCGGGGACGGGAACGGGCGCAGGAGCAGGGACAGGAACAGAAACAGGAACAGGCAAGGGAACAGGCAAGGGAACAGGGACAGGAACGGCGCACCGTACGGCCCGCCGCGGCGTCGCACACAGCCCGACCGTCGACCACGAAGGAGCTGGGATGCGCATCGCGGTGACCGCCGCCCTGACCGACGAGACGATCACACCGATCGGACTGGCGCAGGAGCTGGAGGAGCGCGGCTTCCACGGACTCTACGTACCCGAGCACACGCATATCCCCGTCGAGCGCGCCACCCCCTTCCCGTACGCCGCGGAGAGAGGTGAAGTCGCCCGCTGGTACGGGAGGCTGATCGACCCCTTCGTCGCCCTGTCCCAGGCCGCGGCCGTGACCTCCCGGCTGCACCTCGGCATCGGGGTCCTGCTGCTCGCCCAGCACGACCCCATCGTCGTCGCGAAACAGGCCGCCAGCCTGGACCATGTCTCCGGCGGCCGGTTCACCCTCGGCGTCGGCTACGGCTGGAACCGTGAGGAGGCCGCCGACCACGGCGTCGAATGGTCGAGCCGCCGGGAGCTGGTCCTGGACCGGATGCGCCTGATGCGGGCGCTCTGGGCGGACGAGCCCACCGGGTACCAGGGGGTGTTCGGCTCGGTGAGCGCGTCCTTCGCCCATCCGAAGCCGGTACGCGGCGGCGCCCCGCGGACCATGCTGGGCGGCGCGGCCGGGCCCAAGCTCTTCGCCCACATCGTGGAGTACGGGGACGGCTGGCTGCCCCTCCACGGCGCGGGCCTGCGGGAGACGCTGCCCGTCCTCCGTACCGCCTGGGAGGACGCCGGCCGCGACCCGGCCGCACTCCAGGTCGTGCCGTACGCGGTCACCCCCACGCCCGAGCGGATGGAGGCCTTCGCGGAACTGGGCATCGAGGAGGTCGTGATGCTGATGCCCGCGGAGGAGGGGGACGGGATGCTGCGGGCGCTCGACGGTTTCGCGCGCTATCTGGACTGAGGGGACGCGGGGTGCGGGGGGCCTTCCCGCACCCCGGGGCGCCCCCTTCAGCGGCGTACGAAGCGGGTGACGCAGACCCCGTTGTCGAACGCCGTCCGCTGGAGGACGTCGAAGGCCGTCGGATCGAAACCGCCGTCGAAGGCCGGGATCCCCGCACCGGCGACCACCGGATAGCTCTTGAAGACCAGCTCGTCGATCTCGGGCAGCAGCGTCCCCGCCAGCCTGCCGCCCCCGCAGAGCCAGATATCGAGGCCGCCTTCCTCCCGCTTGAGCTTCCGGACCAGGCCGAGTGGATCGTCCGGTACGACGGTGAGCGCCGGGTCGGTGGCGGGGTCGAGGGTGCTGGAGACGACGTACTGCCGCAGATGGGCGTACGGGCTGGTCATCCCCACCGCCAGGCCCGGCAGCCAGGTTCCGCGCCCCATGACGACGGTGTCGAAGGCGCGGTTCGGTGTGTCCGCGACGCCGGACGCCGCGCGGAAGGCCGTCGGAACCGTCTCCGGGTAGGCCGCGGACATCCAGGCGGTGTACGCGGCGCTCTGCTTCTCGTCGCCCTGCGGGAAGAAGTCGAACTCGCCGCCGGGGCCGGCGATACGGCCGTCGAGGGTCACGCCGACGTAGTACACGAGCTTTCGCATCTCGGTGGTCCTTCCGTAGTCCGTAGTACTCTGTCTGAAGTGGTCAGAACGTAGTACTACATATGGAGTGGTGTCAATGATGGGGAGTCCGGTGCGAAGCCCATGGTGAGAAGGAACGATGAACGGCGTGCCGCCCTCGTCGACGCCGCGATCGAGGTGCTGGCCCGCGAAGGAGCGCGGGGGCTGACGTTCCGGGCGGTGGACACCGAAGCCGGGGTCCCGAACGGGACCGCCTCCAACTACTTCGCCAACCGCGACGATCTGCTCACCCAGGCCGGGGCCCGGGTCTACGAGCGGTACCAGCCCGACGAGGCCACCGTCGCCAGGACGGAGACGGCCGGACGCGACCGGGAGACGTACGCGCGGCTGATGCGCGAACTCGTCGAACGCGTGGCATCCTTCCGCACCGGCTACCTCGCTCTCCTGGAGCTGAGGCTGGAGGCGGTCCGCCGTCCCGAACTGCGGAAGGTGCTCACCGAGCGGATCCGGGCCGATATCGAGGCCAACGTGGCCTACCACGAACAGTCGGGCCTGCCCGGGGACGCCACCGCCGTCCGGCTGCTGATCCCGGCCCTCAACTGGCTGATCCTCGAACAGCTGACGCTGCCGGACCTGTACTCGGCGGAGGAGCGGGACGCGCTGGTGACGGCGGCGGTGGAGCGGATCGTGGGCGCCGGCCCGGAGGGCGGTTAGGCCCTGTCCGGGCGATCTTGTCGGGCCCGCGACGACAGCTACGGCACTCCCCCTGGGCCTGGCGGCCCGGGTGGTACCCCCACGCTGCGTTGTCGGAGTCATCCAAGTACGTCCAGTACGAGGACGATCCTCCGCCTTGCGATGCACCGCATCTGACGCCGCGGGCTGATCCTCGAAGATCGCCCGGACAGGACCTAGGGGCCCGGGTGCGGCGCAGGGCCTCCCGGACCCTGCGCCGTTTCCGCCCGGCGGAACGCACCCCCGTCGCGTTCCGCCGGACTGGTCCGCTCATCCGCCGACGTACTCCGCGAGATGCTCGCCCGTCAGCGTCGAACGGGCCGCGACCAGCTCCGCCGGGGTGCCCTCGAAGACGACCTTTCCGCCGTCGTGACCGGCACCCGGCCCCAGATCCACGATCCAGTCCGCATGCGCCATCACCGCCTGGTGGTGCTCCACGACGATCACCGACTTCCCCGAGTCGACCAGCCGGTCCAGCAGCCCCAGCAACTGCTCCACATCGGCCAGATGGAGACCGGTCGTCGGCTCGTCGAGGACGTACACCCCGCCCTTGTCCGCCATATGCGTCGCCAGCTTCAGCCGCTGCCGCTCACCACCCGAGAGCGTGGTCAGCGGCTGCCCCAGGGTGAGGTACCCCAGCCCGACGTCCGAGAGCCGGCCCAGGATCCGGTGCGCCGCCGGGATATGCGCCTCGCCCCCGCCGCCGCCCGCGCCGCCGAAGAACTCCTCCGCCTCGGCCACCGGCATCGCCAGCACCTCGCTGATGTCCCGGCCGCCGAGCTTGTACTCCAGCACCGAGGCCTGGAACCGCCGCCCCTCGCAGTCCTCGCAGAGGACCGCGACCCCGGCCATCACCGCCAGATCCGTGTAGATCACGCCCGCGCCGCTGCAGGTCGGGCAGGCACCCTCCGAATTGGCGCTGAACAGCCCCGGCTTCACGCCGTTGACCTTCGCGAACGCCTTCCGGATCGGGTCCAGCAGACCGGTGTACGTCGCCGGATTGCTGCGCCGGGAACCGCGGATCGGGCTCTGGTCGACCGACACCACATCCGCACCGGCCGGAATCGACCCGTGGACCAGCGAACTCTTGCCCGACCCGGCGACTCCGGTGACGACCGTGAGCACGCCCAGCGGAAGATCGACGTCCACCTTCCGCAGATTGTTCGCCGTCGCGCCGCGGATCTCCAGCGCGCCGGTCGGCTTCCGTACGGACTCCTTGACCTTCGCCCGGTCGTCGAGATGGCGCCCGGTGACCGTACCGGCCGCCCGCAGGCCCTCCAGAGACCCCTCGTAGCAGACCGTGCCGCCCTCCGTACCGGCGCCGGGGCCGAGGTCGACGATATGGTCGGCGATCGCGATCAGCTCCGGCTTGTGCTCCACCACGAGCACCGTGTTGCCCTTGTCGCGCAGCCGCAGCAGCAGGCCGTTCATCCGCTGGACGTCATGGGGGTGCAGTCCGGCGGACGGCTCGTCGAAGACGTACGTCACATCCGTGAGCGACGAACCGAGGTGCCGGATCATCTTCACCCGCTGCGCCTCGCCGCCGGAGAGGGTGCCGGCGGGCCGGTCCAGCGCGAGATAGCCGAGCCCGATCTCCACGAAGGAGTCCAGGGTCCGCCGGAGCGCGGTGAGCAGCGGCGCCACCGACGGCTCCTTGAGGCCCCGCACCCACTCCGCCAGGTCGCTGATCTGCATTCCGCAGGCGTCGGCGATGCTGATCCGTTTGATCTTCGAGGACCGGGCGCCCTCGCTGAGCCGGGTCCCGTCGCAGTCGGGGCAGGCCGTGAAGGTGACGGCGCGCTCCACGAACTCGCGGATATGCGGCTGCATCGCCTCCTTGTCCTTCGACAGGAACGACTTCTGGATCTTGGGAATCAGGCCCTCGTAGGTGAGGTTGACGCCCTCCACCTTGACCTTCGTCGGCTCCCGGTAGAGGAAGTCCTGCATCTCGCGCTTGGTGAACTTCCGGATCGGCTTGTCCGGGTCCAGGAAACCGGACTCCGCGTACAGCCGTACGGTCCAGAAGCTGTCGGACTTCCAGCCCGGGATGGTGAACGCGCCCTCCGAGATCGACTTCGAGTCGTCGTACAGCTGCGAGAGGTCGATGTCCGAGACCGAGCCCCGGCCCTCGCAGCGGGGGCACATGCCGCCCGTGCGGTTGAAGGTCGCCTTCACCGTCCTCTGGTTGCCGCGCTCGACGGTGATCGCCCCGCTGGCCCGTACCGACGGCACATTGAAGGCGTAGGCGCTCGGCGGGCCGATATGCGGTTTGCCGAGCCGGCTGAAGAGGATCCGCAGCATGGCGTTGGCGTCGGTCGCGGTCCCGACCGTGGAGCGGGGGTCGGCGCCCATCCGCGCCTGGTCCACGATGATCGCCGTGGTCAGCCCGTCGAGCACATCGACCTCGGGGCGGCCGGGCGTCGGCATGAAGCCCTGGACGAAGGAGCTGTACGTCTCGTTGATCAGCCGCTGCGATTCGGCGGCGATCGTGTCGAAGACCAGGGAGCTTTTGCCGGACCCCGAAACGCCCGTGAACACCGTGAGCCGGCGTTTCGGGATCTCGATGCTGACGTCCTTGAGGTTGTTCTCACGGGCGCCGTGCACGCGGATCAGCTCATGGCTGTCGGCGGCGTGCGGGGCGGCGGGCGCGGCGGCGGGCCGCCGTGACCTGGCTGCCTTGGTCATGTCCATCTCCCTACGGGTCCGGGGCCGGGGCCGGGCCCGCGGGTGCGGCGTCCCAGTATCGCAACCCGTATCAATTCGTTCAAACAGTGACAATCTTGATCACGGGGTGGGGTTTCCGGGTGCTCCCCACGGTAGGCGAGCGGGGAGCCGCAGGGCTTCTCGAATCCTGACGGATCGCCTCCGGCGGGGGCGGTGGGCCCGGGGGGCGGGACCCGCACGGTCGCGGACGGGCCCCCGGCGTACCCAGCCGCCGGGGGCCGTCCCGCCCGGAGAGCGGGACGGCCCGTGCGGATCGGGCGGTCGGCTACTTCCCGGGAGCGGGCTCGACGGGCTCGAAGCAGAAGCCCGGCCGGTCGCCGCTCTTGCCCTTGGCCGCTGCCTTGCCGACCGGCTGGGTGGAGGTCTTCAGACCCTGCTCGCCGACGCCGGCGGACACGAAGGTCACGGAGGTCGGCGCCTTGCCACGGCCCGGGTCGTAGCAGAAGACCGGGTCCTCGCCACCGCCCGGTGTGCCGATCACCCTGACGGGCAGGCCGGTGCGCTCGCCGGTACGCGGGTCGACCACCTCGGCGGAGGCGCCGGAGCCGTTGCCCGAGTGCTGCACGGTGGCCGCGGGCGCGGGCTCCGTTGCGCCGGTGCTTCCGGCGCCGTTGGCCTGGGCGGCGCCGACGGCGGCGGTGATGCCCAGCAGAGCGGTGGCACCGATGATCACGGCCCGCTTGACGGTCTTGGACTGACGCACAGGATGTCCTTCCGGTCCGGCCACCGCTCGAACCGCGGTGGCGATGGGCCAAACCGTCGCAGGGGGCCTCTGAGGACACGCTGAAATCCTGAAGCGGGCTTCAGCGCGGACGCCGTTACCTGCGGCGATGGGGCAGGCTGCACCCCATGCGCATGCTGATGGTGGAAGACGACGCCCGCCTGGCGGCCCTGCTCCGCCAGGGGCTGGCCGGCGAGGGCTTCGAGGTGGACTGGGTCCCCGACGGGCGCCGGGGGCTGCGGCGCGCGCTGTCGGGAACGTACGACGTGATCGTGCTGGACGTGATGCTGCCGGGCCTCAACGGCTATGCCGTCTGCGCCAAGCTGCGCGCGGCGGGCAGCGGCACGCCGGTGCTGATGCTCACCGCCAAGGACGGGGAGTACGACCTGGCCGAGGGGCTGGAGACGGGTGCGGACGACTATCTGTCCAAACCCTTCTCCTTCGTGGTGCTCACCGCCCGTCTCAAGGCCTTGGTCCGCCGCTCCGGGCGCCGCGCGACCGCGGCGCTCCAGGTGGGGGATCTGCGCGTCGAGCCGCTGTCGCTGCGCTGCCGGCGCGGCCCGGACGAAGTCGTACTGACCGCCAAAGAATTCGCGGTACTGGCCTGCCTGGCCGAGCGGGCCGACGAGATCGTCACGAAGACCGAGATCGCGGAACGCGTATGGGACGAGTACTACGACGGCGACCTGAACATCGTGGAGGTGTACGTCAGCGCACTGCGCCGGAAGATCGACACACCGTTCGGACGCAGGAGCATCCGTACCGTCCGGGGCGCCGGCTACCGGCTCTCCTCCGAAGACTGAGGACCGATGGCCGTGTTCGCTTCTCTCCGGTGCCCGCGCCGCATCGGGCCGTCCACCGTACGGGGACGGATGACCCTCGCCGTGGCGGCGGTGCTGACCGTCGCGCTGGCCGCGGGGGCGGCGGTCCTGGTCGCCACCGTACGCGCGGACCTGTGGCAGTCGGCCCGCGACTCCTCACAGCGGCAGGCCGACCAGGCGGCGGCGCTGCTGGACCACGCGGGCAGGGACGGCGCCGGTACGTACACCGGTGACGGCATCGAGGTGAGCGAAGCCGTCGTGGAGCTGGTCCCGGTTCCGGACACCGCCCCCGGACCGTCCCCGGAGCCGAAGGCCACCGGGGGAACCACGGCGTACTCGTCCTCGGCGGACGGCCGCTACCTGGTCCGGAGCCCGGTCGACTTCACCGCCGCCCAGGACACCCTGCACGGCATGCTGGTCCTCCTGGCAGCCGGTGTGCTGCTGACCGCGCTGCTCGGGGCGCTGCTGACCTGGGTCACGGTGGGCCGGTCCCTGGCCCCGGTCGAGGCGCTGCGCCGCGAGGCCGCCGAGATCACCGCCAACGATCTGCACCGGCGTCTCCCGGTACCGGCGGTCCGGGACGAGATCTCCTGCCTGGCCACCACCCTCAACCACACCCTGGACCGCCTGGACCGTGCCGTGACCCGGCTGCGTACCTTCACCGGCGACGTCTCCCACGAACTGCGCAGTCCGCTCACCGTCCTCCGCACCCGCCTCGAACTCGCCCTGGCCCGCCCCGACAGCGCGAACTGGCCCCGGGTCGCCGCCGAAGCCCTCGAAGACACCGGCCGCCTCCAGGACCTCGTCGGCGACCTCCTGCTCCTGGCCCGGCTGGACGCCCACCACGAACCGCACCACCGGCGGGTCGACCTCACACTCCTCGCCCAGGACCTGGCCCGCGGGCCGGGCACCGGCCCGCCCCTGGACCTCGATGCCCCCGGCCCCGCGCCCGTACACGGCAACGCCGCCCAGCTGACCCGGCTGCTCACCAACCTGACGGAGAACGCCCGCCGCCACGCGGCCACCGGCGTCCGGATCCGGATCACCACCCAAGGCGACGGCGTGGTTCTGGAAGTCACCGACGACGGCCCCGGAATCCCGGCCGAGGACCGGGAGCGCGTCTTCGACCGCTTCACCCGCCTCGACGACGCCCGCACCCGCCGGGACGGCGGCACCGGCCTCGGCCTGGCCATCGCCCGCTCCATCGCCACCGCGCACGGCGGCACCCTCACCGCCCGAGCCCCCGGGAACACCTGGGGCGGCGCACGCCTGGTGCTGCGCCTGCCCAAGGCGCCGCCGTCGCCCCACTGACACCACCCCGGTCAGCACGACCGGGCCGGGCTATCGTGCGAGGCACTGTTCTCGCGAGGAGGCATTCGATGGGCGCTCGTTCGTTCATGCTGGCGGCACGGATACCGATGTCCCGGGACGGCTTCGACGAGTGGCTGAGGACGCCCCTGCCGGGCCTCGGCATCATCGAGAACCCGTCCGCGATGTACACCGGGTGGGCCGCGGACGGCACCGATCCGGACTGGGACCTGGCCGGAATCGCCGCCCACTACCCGCAGGCGGTGGCCGCGATCCGCGCCGACCGGGCCAAGACCCCCCGACAACTGCTCGCCCCGCGCGGCATGGACGGCGGCGACCTGCTGCGCCACCGTGACGAGGCGCTTGAGGTCTATCTGTACGACTACCACGGGGAGGCGACCAGCACCCAGACCCAGCTCCTGATGCTGGCCGGCGCGGGCCGTTTCGCACACCGCGGCACCGAGGCGCCGGTCCTGTACTGGGGCGGCGATCTCGACCCCGGCCTCCCGATGCCCGGCCACCAGCCCCTCGCGGTCCTGCTCGTCACCGGGGCCCGGGCCCGTTTCGTCGACACTTACTCACTCGACGAGCTGAACGCGGAACTGACGCCGGTCGAGGCGGACTTCCTCACCCTGACCGGCTATGGAGCCCCCGACAGGCCCGTCGGGGATTCGGCCGTCCTGTTCGACCCGGCCGTCTGCCGCGGCTGAGCCTTGCCGCCCCGGATCCTCGAAGCGGTCATGTCCGGCCAATCGGGTTCGGCACTCAACCATCTGAGTCCGCATCACATCTATCCGGGCGGAAACGTTCCGGTTGGTGCGCTCGACGGCTGGACGGCAGGCCCGGTCCGCCGGGGGGAGCCGTAGGATCGTTGCCCGCACCGCCGCGTACTGCACCGCCGCGTACTGCACCGCCCCGCACCGTGAACGAGCAGAACAGGCACAGACTCTTGGCCATCCACTTTCCTCCTGAGTGTGCCTGGTTGTTTGCGATTCTGACGGGTGAGGTTCCGCCGGACGGCGACGAGGACAAGCTGTTTGCCCTCGCCGAGGTGCACAACGATCTGCACGGGAAGCTGAATACGACGTTTCAGGCGATGGTCGCCGATGCGCTGGGCTATACGAAGCAGAATTTCGACGGTGATGCGGCGAAGATGTACCAGGAGGCGATGAAGGCCTTTCTGGGTGGTCAGGAGGGGCTGGACTACTTCAAGGCGGTCGGTGACCAGGCGCAGTTGGTCGCTGAGTTCACGCGGAAGTCGGCGACCCAGCTCCAGTACACGAAGTACATGATCATCGCGCAGTTGATTGCGCTGTTGATCGAGGCTGCGGTGGCGGCGGCGACGGCTTTCTTCTTCGGTGCGTCGATCGGTGCGTATCTGCAGAAGCAGGCGATTGTGCGGATGATCCTGAAGACGTGGATCGGCCGGATGATCGTGACGCTGCTGACGCATCAGGTCATCAACGTCGGTATGGGCGTGGCGATGGATTCCATGATCCAGTGGATTCAGCTGAACCAGGGGACGCGGGACGAGTGGGATACGGATCTCACGAAGAACGCGGCGCTGTCGGGGATGGTGCAGGGTCTGCTGGCGGGTCCGTTCAACGCGCTGGGCAACCGGTTCGGGAAGCTGCTGGCGAAGATGTTCGGGCTGGACTCGGGGCGGAATCTCGGCAACAAGATCGACGGTGTGGTGCCGCCGCCGAAGAACCGGCCGGAGGTGGAGGTGAAGGTGCCGGACGTGAAGCCCCCTTCCCCTTCCCCTTCTCCGTTGCCGAAGCCGAAGCCGAAGACCGAGACCGAGGTCCCGTCCCCGTCCCCCTCCCCTTCTCCGTCTCCGAAGCCGAAGGCTGAGGCGGAGGTCCCCGCTCCCGGGCCGAAGGAGGGTGCGGAGGTGCCGGAGCCCGGGCCGAAGCCGGGGGAGGGCAGGCCTGAGACGGAGAAGCCGGATGCCGGGCCCCCGGTCTCCTTCGGCCGGGACATGAGCGAGGCGTTCCGGAAGAACCTGCCGAACACCTACGGCCCGAACGGGGCGAAGGCGGGGGACAAGTTCGTGAAGGACGTGGGGGAGGTGTTCCGGCGCCAGTACGGGGACGGCGCGGTCGACGCGGGCCGGGACTGGGCGCGGGCGCTGCTGGAGAAGACGGGGACGCGGGAGCTGCCGGACGCGCTGGAGAAGGCGCTGGGGCCGATCGCGAAGGACCTGGGCCCGGATGCCATGAAGGTGCTGAGCCAGGGCGCGGCGGACTCGATGGGCCGCAGCATTATGCGGGAGATCGCCGAGGGCACCGGCCGGGGCATCTTCGAAGGCGCCCACGCGGCAGTGTCGGAGGGCATGTACAACCTGATCTTCTCCGACGAGCACACCTTCAAGACCTCCGGCCTGACCTTCGCTTCCGGTATGGCCGAAGGCCGCCTCGGGGCCATGATGGAAACCGGCGGCGAGAACCTCGCCATGGGCCTGCGCGGCAACCTGGGCATGGGAGCCCCGAGCTGGCTCACCGAAGGCACCGGCACACCTTCCGGCAGCGCTGGTACCGCGCCCGCGGGGGGCAACGGCGACACCGCGACCCTGTCCTCCGACGGCGACGACGGCGACACCATCTCCCTCATTCCCCTGGACGACGACGAGGACAGCGATACCGCCTCCCTCTCCTCCCTGGACGACGACGAGGACGGCGACACCGCCTCCATCGCCTCCCGGGACGCCGACTCCGTCATCGACGACGACTTCACCTACGACGGAGACGGCAGCGATCTCGCCCACCTCGACGTCGGTGACGGCAGCGTGCCGCCTCCCGTCACTACCGCACCCGTCCCCACCACCGGCTCTCCCTCACCCACCGCCCCCCAGACGCCCAACCAGCCCAACCAGCAGTCCACCCAGAACAGCCAGTCCACCCAGACCAACCAGTCGCCGAACCAGGCACCCCCACGCAACACCCCGGGCAACACCCCGGGCACCACCACCAACACCGAAACCGACGGACAGCAGCCGACCACCCTCTCCACCGAAAGCACCACACCCGACCAGGACCAGTCCCTCGACTCGGACCGGTCCACCCTGGTGGACGCCACCAACGACACGGAGTCGCTCAACCCTCCCCTCACGGAGAGCACCACGCCGGCGGAGGGCGGCGACTCCACCACCGAGGCACCGCGCGCGAACGACAACAGGCCCGAACCGGATTCCCGCTCCACCACGACACCGGCCACTGTGTCGAACGAGGACGTGCAGAAGAGCGAATCCGGCCGGGGGAACGCCGACAACACCTCCATGCCGCGGACGGTGGACGCCACCACCACGGAGACCATGTCCCAGCACACGTCTCCTCGGCCGGACAGTGCGTCGGAGACTGCGGCAGCCCGAACCGGCGAGCCCGGCTCGGAATCCGTCTCCCCTCCGCTTTTCCCTCCGAGCTTCAGCCCGCCGAAGAACGACCCCGACGAGGGGGCCGGCGCCCAGCACACCCGCGGGGCCTCGTCCGCTTCCGCGCTGCAGAGCAGTGACGGGGTGATGAGCCTGAAGCAGTTCCAGGACGCGACATCCACCACAGGGTTCCGGTCGAAGTCCGAGATCGGCAAGGTGGACGAGGCCCTCAGGCAGTTCAAGAGCCTCGGGAACGCCGGGGCGATGGACCAGCTGCTGGCCCTCAGCCGCATCGTTCGCGAGTGCGATTCCTATATCCACCACAAGGGCGACAAGGGCACTGTCAGCAATCGGGCCCTGGGTGTCCAGCGGCTCAGTGAGCAGGCGAAGGCGCAGAAGGCCCAGATGGCCTCCACCACGCTCTTCCGTGATCTGCTGGCCGAAACCGACCGAACGCTGGGCAGGGGAGAGAACCCGGACCTCGACAACCGTGTTCTGGGCAGTGAGGCCCAAGGGGTTGCCCGTGCCCTCACCGGCGATGAGTTCAAGACTCTGATGGACGGATACGTCGAGGATCTGAGGGTGCTCCAGCAAGATCCGGCACTGCCCGAGATCACCCGCAATATCATCCAAGAGCTGATGGACGTGGTGCCTCTGGTGACGGTGATGGAGTATCCGAAGACCG
Source organism: Streptomyces sp. NPDC094448 (assembly GCF_044763775.1). Lineage (NCBI taxonomy): Bacteria > Bacillati > Actinomycetota > Actinomycetes > Kitasatosporales > Streptomycetaceae > Streptomyces > Streptomyces sp. NPDC094448. The sequence continues at coordinate 385,139 of NZ_JBIWGU010000005.1, forward strand.
GCAACCCCGGGATGAAGCTGATACCAGGTGCACCTTCGACGTACTCGTTCAATGTCGACACCCAGGCCAGGGGCGGCACCTCCTTCCTCCTCGGCCATATGGCACATGAGTTCACCCATGTCGCTGCGCATCGGGCCTTCAGCAGTAGCGCGGTGATGGAGCTGGTGCGCTCCGACTCGACCGATCAACAGGTCAAGGAGCTGGCGGCAGAGCGCAAGCAGACGCTGGCAGCCCTGAACAGCGCCCGGGAAGACAATTCGGCGTTCGGGGATTTCCAGCAGAACATGCTCAAGGAGAAGCTGGTCTACGGCAGCCAGCCGTACAAGCTGGCACGGTACGCCACCAACTTCGGGGCGACGGGCAAGATCAGCCCCGATGAGAGGGCCCGCCTTGAGCGCTGGGACGAGGCGGCGGGGGATGCCTCCGGCACGCTGGTCGAGTACGACACCGTCCTCAATCAGATGCTGGTCTATCTGCACATGTGGGGGACCCCCCCGGAGAACACCTTCTATACGAGGCTGCGGGAAGCGGCCGAGACGGCTTACCAGCGCCGCGAATCCTCGCGCCGGGCCCCCGTCGGCCCCACGACGGTCCCCACCACCTCGGCAGCCGTCCCCTCACCCACGACGACCAACACCGGAACAACCCCGCATCAGGCGGATCCGGCCGCGCCGATCCACTCCGCCAGCGACGGCCCCCTGAGGACGAACTCCACACCGGCGTTCACTGCCCGCCTCACCCACGAGGCCGGGACCGTGCCCTCCACGCCCCAGGCGCCCGCCAGGACGCCCGTTCCTCCGACGGCTCAGCCCGTCGCCACGACCACCGCCGACTCCCAGCAGTCCGCGGGACCCGGCCGTGCCGCCCTCGCCTACCAGCTCCTCACCTCCTCCTCCCTCACCTCCCCCTCCTCCTCGATTCCCCCGGCCCCCACCCCGCCGCCCGTCCGCTCCCCGGACGAGTCGGCGCCTGCGCCGCTGCCGACGGGCAAGCGCCCCGCTCCGCCGGTGGACCCGTCGCTTCCCCGGGTGCCGGCCGGGCGGGTCGCCCGGCCCGCAACGGCGGAGGAACTGGCGGCATTCGGCGACGCCGCCTGGGCCAAGGTCAGCACCGAACGGTTCGACCCGGTCCGGGTCCAGTCCAACCAGCGGCGCGGATTGCTCGACGGGTCGGCGACGCTGATCCGGCATCAGGTGCGCCGAGAAGACCTCGGGGGCGACCGCGCCGTCCGCCACTTCCGGCTCGACCTGCCCTTCCGGCCGCTCAACGGCCTCGACGTGACCGATCTGAAGGCGTTGGAGACCCGGCTCCAGAACGTCCTCGACTCCACAGTGAACAGCGGCTACCAACTCCCTGCCTCCGGCGACCAGCTCCGCGTCACGCTCCGGTTCCGTCCGGATCCCAACAACGGCGAAGCCATCAGCCTCACCCGGAACCCGAAGCCGGACCGCGCCAACCAGATCCGCTGGGACCTCGGGCACGACGACGGCACGCTCGTCCATGAACTCCTGCACTACCTCGGACTCCCCGACGAGTACCTCGACACCCGGAACGGCCGGAAGTCCGAGAACCCCCATGTCTTCCGCAGCGACGAACGGCTCAGCGGCGTCCGGAGGGACGGCCTGATGGCCACCGCCGAACGGGCGGACCTCGACGCCCTGCCCGCCGACTACCTCAAGAGGATCGAAGAGGTCAGCGACACCGCGCTCATCCCCACCCACACACGGGAGTCTTCTCAGGAAGCGGCCCCGCCTCGGTCCTCCGACAACACCGACGGGCACAGTTCTCCGCCGCTTCATCCTGCGAGTGCGATCCCGCCCGAGGCCACTCCCAGACCTTCGGCAGCCCTTCCGCGAGAAGACCGGTGGACCCTGCGCCAGGGCGGCACCAGCCTCACGAGGCAGGCGGAGATCCTGACGGCCACCGCGGACCGGGCGGACCCCGGCGCCCTGCCCGCCGGCACTCCGACCCACCCCACGAGCGCCAGTCCCGAAAACAACGACGGCTCCGGCGTGGACCTCGGCGCCCAGCCGAAGCCGGACGACACCCGGACACTTCCGGAGCCCCCGCAGAAGCGGGCCCGTGACAGCAGCAGTACCGGTGACGACGATCGTGACCCGCCGCAACGGCCGAGGTTGTCCGGGGATTCACCCCCGGCCACTCAGGAGCCGCAGCCCGATGCACCGGTCGGCCCCGAGGCCGGTGCAGGAGACGTTTCCGACGGATCTCCTGCTGTCGGAAACTCCGGCGGACCTGTCACAAGAAAGCTCTCGGACATCCTCCCGGAGTCGGATTGGTGGAGGCTCTTCCTCGATCCGGTCCATCACGAAGAGGCGCAAGAGAAACACCCGGAAGACCCTGGTAGCTACTACGACAACGACCAGTCGCCCGGTTTCAGGGTCGGTATGCTCAAGGCATACAAGGAGGCTCTGGAGAACCCTGACTTTGTTCTTAATTCGCATACCTATGAGAGCCTCCATACCAAAGCAGTGGAGAATCTGACCAAGCCCCCGAAGAGAACGCAGGCATCTCCGGCGACGATGTTCCCGCTGCGTGCGAAGGAGATGAGTGAAGATACGGATAAGATGACGATTCTCGGGCGGAAGCTTCTGCTCGACTTCAAAAAGTACGACTGGAATCAGAAGGCGGACGCTCCGAAGCCGGTCTCCGTTCTCCGTATGCCGAGCCGCTTCGGCAACAGTGATGAGTTGATTACAACGAATTACAAGCCGGAGGAATGGTCGGATCTGCTGAATGCCATCTTCGCGGACTATGGCAAGGAGATCGATGCGGCAGTGGACGACCGGGCGAAAATGGCGGCGATTGCCAGAGTCGTCACCAAGCTTCAGATCATGCATCCGTTCGGCGATGGAAACCGCAGGCTGAATGTTCATGTTATTCTGCCGAGGCTGCTTCTGGAGAACAATTTCAGGCCCGTGATTTCTCCGGAAATGAAGCATATGTTCCAGGGTGGCACCGACGTCAAAAAGCAAGTGGACATCTTGATGCAGAGTCAGATCTAAGAACGCCTGACACAGTGAGTTGATCTGCCGGCGGGTGATCGGGCAGCAGGCGAGTTCGAGGAAGGCTTCATGGGTGGCGGCCCGTCGTTCCCGGCGGACGCGGAGTCGTATGGGATCGGGCCGGCGGGAGGCGCTGACGGTCGGCCGCCGGTCCGCTGCCGGTCCGGGGCGACAGCGCCCCATGGCACGGTGATGTGGCGCCGGTCATAGCGCCGCCGCGGCCCGCACTGCTGAGGTGGCCCGATGCGTCGTTCCCGTACCCCACTGCCCCTGGCCGCCGCCCTCTGCACGGGTGCCCTCCTGCTGAGTGGTTGCGGCACCGACACCGCTCCGGCCCGAGCGGGGGAGGAGCCGGAGAAGTGCCGGGAGGCGGGCCCGCCGATCGGAGAGGCGAAGGACGGCGTCAGGATCACCGGCACCGCGGGCCTCGGGGCGAGCACGCCCGGCTGTTCGTCCGGGGTGGCGTCCGTCGCCTTCGAGGTGACCAGTCCCAAGAAGGAGCCGTACGCCTACACCGTGACGTTCTCGGTGACGGACTCGGCCGGAAAGCCGTACGAGAGCGCCCCGGTAGTGGTGGCCTCCGTACCGGGCGGCGGCACCGTCAGGAGCAGTGCCACTGCCACCCCGGCGCCCGGCTCGGACATCCCCGGGACGGCCGGGGTGAAGATCCTCACGGTGCGGAGCGTCCCCGTGGACGAACTGGGCTCACCGCCCGGCCCCTGCCCCCGGTCCGGTGTGCGCGTGACGACGGACCAGGGGGAGGCGGCGATGGGGCTGCGGGCCGTCGGCGTACGGCTGGAGAACTGCGGCACCCGGCCGTACGCACTCGACGGTTATCCCCGGGTGACGCCCCTGGACGAGCAGCACCGGCCGCTCGACGGGATCCGGATGCTGCGCGGCGGCGCGGAGATCTCGTCCGGCCTCGGCACCGCGAGCCCGCGCCGGCTCAGCCTTGCTCCGGGCGAGGCGGCCCGGAGCAGTCTGATGTGGCGGAACAAGCACGAGGGCTTCGGCGAGGCGGCGAACGGGCCCTATGTACGGCTCGTAGCGAAGCCGGGCGCTGGTCCGGTGATGCTGATCCCCGAGCTGGACCTCGGGACCACCGGGAAGCTGGGTGTGGCCGCCTGGGAGAAAGAGCGGCGCTGACGGCTCCGTACCCTCACCGCCGCCGGGTCCCGGTGCCGAAGGCGGGGCGGACCGGCCGCCCCGCGCGCAGGGGAAGGGGGCTGCGCAGTCCGGCCGCGTACCGCCGGTACGCCCGCGCCTCGGGCGAGGTGCCATCGACCGCGTCAAGACGGTCGGGGAATGCCGCGCTTCCCGCGGTGAGTCCGCGCTCCGCCCCGAACAGGTTGCCCTGCAAACGGCCGGTGACCAGCCGGTGCCGGGTCAGCCGGGACCGGCCGGTCACCACCGGGCCGCGGTTGACCTGGAACCACACCTCGCGGTGGTTGCCGAACAGCAGGACGCTCTCGCGTAGTTCAAAGGCAGAACACGTCGATCTCAATATGACCCGCGGTCTTCAACGCCGCCGGTGTGCGCAAATGGGTGGCAAGCTGGAGCCCGGGAGCTGGACATGCTCCCGGGCTCCGTCACGTACCGGCCCGAAGGAAACCCGACGCGGGTGCGGTCCGGTGCCCCGGGGCCGTGCGGGTCCCGCAACTGCGGCGAGGCCCGGATGGCGATCTGCCGCTACGGCGTGGGGGCACCCGGCGCCGGGGCGCCCCCGCCCGCGCACGGCGTCAGAGGTCGATGTTCGGGCCCTGCGGGATCGCTCCGAGCACGATGTCACGCACCGACTGGATCTTGGTCCCGTCGAACTCGTACTTGGTGAAGGCCCGGCCCGTGATCCCCCGCTTCTGGCCGTTGTTGAGCAGCCAGACCGTGTCCGAGGACGGCGAAGTGATCAGATGGGCATCGTGGGTGAGATGCCCGCCGTACGGGATGTTGTAGAGGTCGTACAGCGTCACAATCTTCCAGTTCCCGAACAGGTTGTTGTACGTCCACATGTCGGGGACTCCGTGGCGCTTGCCGTCGATGACGACCCAGACGCCACTGGTTGTGTCGACGTTCTGCAGCCGGAGACCGTTGAGGCTGCCGTAGTCCTGCCGGGCCTGCGCGACGGTCATGGCCGCGGTGGTGCTCTTCGCCGGCTTCTCGGCGGCCCCGGCGGCGGGGGCCGTGAGGCCCAGCGGTACGGCCAGGATCAGGCTGATCGCGCCGACCGTGGCCCGTCGGCGTAAGGTGCCGGACATATGTCCTCCCCGTGAAATCCACGCAGGGGCGGCCGGGCCCGTCGTGGACCCGGCCCCTGCGGTGGTCGTTGACATGTCCCATGCTGGCGGTCCCGGTGTCCCGGGCACCTGAGGCAGCGGTCCCGTCCCGCCGGGAAGCTTCGGAAGCCCAGGGCCCGAGGGGGCCCGGGGGCCCGTACGAGCGCGGCCCGGACGAGCGGGGCGTGAGGGGGCCGGGGCCCGGACGAGCGGTCCGGCGCCGCGACCGGCCGCAGCGGGCAAATCCGGTTGCGGCGGCGGCCCGGCCCCTGGGACCGTGCCGTTCCCGCAACCGCGACGAGGCCTGGATGACGATCTACTTCTACGGCGCCGACGAAGTCCCGTACGGCTGCTTCTCCAACTTCTCCGCGCACGGACTGGAACTCGACGGGCAGGTGTGGCCGACCTCGGAGCATTACTTCCAGGCCCAGAAATTCATCGGCACCCGCCATGCGGATCTCGTCCGCCGGGCCCGTACGCCGCTGCGCGCCGCCGAGTTGGGGCGTGATCCGTCCCGGCCGCTGCGGCGGGACTGGGAGCGGGTCAAGGACGACGTGATGCGGCGGGCCGTGGCCGCCAAGTTCCGGGCGCACGCCGATATCCGCGGCATCCTGCTGTCCACCGGAGACCAGGAGATCGTCGAGGACACCGGCACCGACCACTACTGGGGCCGCGGCAGGACCGGGACCGGGAAGAACATGCTCGGCCGGATCCTGATGCGCACCCGCAGCCGGCTCCGTGCCGAAGAAGGGTGAAGGAGGGCAGGGCCGTTCCGGGAAGCGCAGGGGCCCGGGGCCTTAGGGTGCCGGGGACAGGCGTAGCGTCAGTGGGGGAGGGGCGTCGTGCTGCTGGGGTCGCGGGCCGGGTTCGGCCTGGAATTCCATCTCGAACGGGATCCCGGGCTGCTGTGCCTCGATATCTTCGTCGGCGGGCTCCATGTGAACTCCTGGGACAACGCGTTCTATCCACCCCTGCTGGTCAAGAAGCTCGGAGACGAGCTGCGGCGGTTCCGTAGACCGGCCGCGCCACCGGTGGGGTTCGGTTCGCCGTCCGAGGCCTTCCGTCTCGCGGAGGCGGTCTGGAGTTACGGCGACGCCGGTACCGGAGACGCGACCGGTGCCGAGTACGCGAACTGCGAGATCCTGGAATGGGGCGAGTGCACCGACGACGTGCTCGCGTTCGCCTTCCCCGACGGGGACCGAATCCATCTCGCCTGCCGGGTACTCGGCCAGACGGCTCCGCGGGCGTCGGCGGTGGTCTCGGTGAGCCGGGCTTCGTTCGTCGAGACGCTGGAGCGCGGCTTCGGCGTCGCCGAACGCGAGTGGGCGATCCGGCTTGCTGCCCTGAAGGCCGACAGAGAGGGGTGACGGGTGACGGCGGGGGCACGGCGTAAAGCCTCCGCTCCGGGGCCTTCTGCCCGGTCGGGCTGGGCCGGGATGAACACCCCTCCCGGTAAGGGAATATCCGGCGAACGCCCGGTAAACCGGACAGGTGGCGCCTGGTTTCAGCCCCGTTCGCCCCAGAAGCAACGCTTCGGCACGGGTGTCCCGTCCTTCTCGGTGACCATGCAGCACCACGAAGGGACACACCCCCCGTGCGCATCCCCACCGCCGGACGAGCCGCACTCGTCGTCTCCGCGGCCACCGCCCTGCTGACCACAGGCATTCTCGCTTCGCCCGTCCACGCCGCCGCTCCGCCGGCCGCCGATCTCCGGGCCGACGTCGACCGCAACGGCACCGTGGACACCACCGGCACCACCGACACCGCGGGCGAGGACACCTGGTCCACCGCCCGCGGCGCGGTCTTCCTGCCCAATATCGACGACGACACCAAACGCTGTCCGACCACCGGGCCGAAGGGCAAGAAGCTCTCCGACGCCCAGCTCGCGCGCTGCAACGACGCCGCCGACACCGTGATCAACGGGGCCGCCGACGCCGACGACCTCGCCCGGCTGCGTACCGTACCCGTCAGGAATCCGGCCAAGGGGGCGACCGGCGGGGTCCGGATCGTGACCGGGGCCGAGTACACCCGGCTCCACATCAAGAGGGCCGGGAAGTGGAGCCCCGTCACGCCCGGGACGAAGCTGACCGCCGCCGAGCTGCGCGCCGGAGTGGAGCTGGGCATCGAGGGCCGCGACATCATCCGCGACCGGGCCGTGTGGGACGGCCGGGCCGTCGTCCGGCTGACCGTCGTCTCCGGCGGGAAGAGCGCCACCGACGATGTCACCCTCCGGGTCGCCCCGCTGCTGACGCACCACCATGCCCAGAAGACCCAGCGGGTCCTGGTGACCCGGGTCAAGGGCAAGGACGCCGACTCCAAGGCCCAGCAGAAGTTCGTCCAGGACCTGGCGGGCCACAACCAGGCCGCCAAGCTGCCCGGGATGAAGATCCTCGACGGTGACGACGACATCTGGACCCAGGACTTCCTGGAACCCGGCTACACCAGCATGACGGGCCCCAGGGGGCGTCCCCAGGCGATACGGGTCATGATCCGCTCCGCCCAGTCGTGGCGGCCCGCGGGCCGCCAGGTCTTCACCCATCTGCGCGGACCCGGTGTCGGCGGGGTCCAGCTCCCCGGCGGCAGCCTGACCGACCCGTACGAGCCCACGCTCAACTCCATGGGCAACCTGGAGACCATCCCGCCGCACACCCACAACGGCAAGTCGTTCCCCGCCGGGCGGATCATCATGGGCGAGAACCGGCAGGAGCGGGCCAAGCCCGCCAAGTCGATGCGGACGATGCTCGCGTCGCAGGGCATGCAGAGCCCGCTGCTGCTGGACACCGGCTGGCTGCACGTCGGCCATGTCGACGAGTTCGTGCAGTTCCTGCCCGCGGACACGCCGCGCGGCTGGCGGATGGCGGTAGCCGACCCGGAGCTGGGGACGAAGCTGCTGAAGGACGCCCAGCAGGCCGGGCACGGCGGGACCCGGATGTTCTCCCGGCCCGAACGCAGCCGCTACCCCTCGCCGAAGGACAGCATCGACCAGGTGCTCGCCTCGAAGCAGCTCCGTGAGGACAACGGACTCGCCGCCCGGAAGATCGCGGAGAACGTCGAGGTCCTCAAGCGCGAGACCGGGATCACCGACGCCGAGATCGTCCGCGTCCCGGCCCTGTTCAGCCGCGCCGGCAAGTGGGGCGCCGAAGCCGGCCGCCTGTCCCGGCTGGGCGCGTCCCCCGGCGCGTCCGACAGCGCCCGCCGGCACGACCAGCGGAGCGCCGCCCTGCCCGCCGCCGCCCGGGAAGGCGCCGCGACCGCCCGCCGCTCCGCCGCGGCACCCGAGCCGACCAGCGCCTATGTGCCCGGCGCCGTAAACGGTCTGCTGCTCGGCAAGGACCGCTACCTGGCGCCCAAGCAGTGGGGTCCCGTCATCGGCGGCAAGGACATCTTCACCACCGCCGTCTCCGCCGCCTACAGCGGGGCCGGGATGAAGATCTCGTACATCGACGACTACTACCCGTACCACCTGGGCAGCGGCGAGGTGCACTGCGGCACCAACACCCTGCGCGACACCTCAGCCGCCTGGTGGCGCCGCTGACTCAGGCGCGCGGGTAGCGGGCCAGCCAGCCCGGTGACGAGTGCGTGGGGCTGTGCAGCGCCGGACCCTGCGTCATCTCCATCGCGAAGTCGTCGGCCAGCTCCAGCACCGTCGGACGGCCCTCCAGCTCGGCCAGCCAGGCCGGGGGGAGGGCCGTCTCGCCGTGCAGGGCACCCAGCAGGGCGCCGGTCAGGGACGCGGTCGTGGCGGACGGGCCCTCATGGTTGGCCGCCAGGCGCAGGCCGTGACGGATGTCCTCGGCCACCAGGGAGGCGTAGACGGCAACCGCCAGAGCGCCTTCGGCACGGTGCGCGTCGCCGAGGGCCGCGACGCGTTCCGGGCCGGGGACTCCCTGGCGTACGGCATCGAGCGCGCCCTGCAAACCGTCGGTGACGGGCTCGTGGCCGGGGCGCGGCGCGATCAGTTCGAGGGCGCGGTGGACGGCGGACTCCAGCGTCCCGCCGCGGGCCAGCCCGTGGACGATCACCGCGAAAGCGCCCGCAGCGACACAGGCGGCGGGAGCGCCGTGGGTCTGGGCCGCGCACTCGACCGCCAACTGGCAGACGAGCTGCGGCTCCCAGCCCACCAGCAGACCGAACGGCGCCGAACGGGCCAGCGCCCCGCCGTCGCCCGCAGCGGGATTCTTCGGGGCGTCCAGGGTGCCCATGGCGGAGTCGGCGAGACCGAGGAGGCTCGCCCTGTCGGCGTCCCGGCGGACGTAGAGCCACTCCTCGCACGCCAGCCACCCGTTGTCCTTGCGGCGTTCGTCGGGCCCCCAGTCGCGCTGGGTGGCCGCCCAGCGCAGATAGGCGCGGTGGACGTCGGTCGGCGGATGCCAGGCGCCGGTGTCCCGGCGGACCTGCGCCCGGATCAGCCCGTCCACGGTGAACAGGGTCAGCTGCGTCACGGCGGTCACCGCGCCCCGCCGGCCGTGCGCCGGAACGAGTTCGGTGACCCCGTCCGGGCCGGTGACCCCGTCCGCGCCGGGGGCCTCGCCTACCGCCGCCGTAGCCGCCGTTGCTGCCGTGGCCGCCGCGCCGGCACCCGCGCCGAACGCGTCCCCGACAGCGGCACCGAGCAGGGCGCCGCGCACCCGGGAGCGGAAGTCCTGCTGTTCGGCGCGTCCCCAGACGCCCGTGGCCGCTGCGCTCACTCCGCGCCCCCTCCGACGTCGCCCGCGATCGGTCCCGTACGGCCGTCCCCATTGACGGCCCGCCCGGCCCAGCACTGTAATCGAACGCACCGCCCGGCAGGCGGCGGAGGGATCCGGCTCACGTCCCCGAGCCCCCGCTCGCATCCGTGAGCCCCTGACTCGGCGAGTGCGCTTCCGGTACGGCGGCCGGCACCGGATCCGCCGGGACGGACGGATCGAGTTCGACGGCCCGCGCCAGGTCCTCCGCAGCCTCCGCGGTACGGCCCAGGCCGTGCAGCGCCCGGTCGAGGGCGGCCCCCGCCTCCTCCGCCGGTTCGACGCCCACTCGCTCCCTCATGCACCACTGCCTTCCCGCCCGCTGGTGGACCCCAGTCTTCCAGCCGGCCCCGGACGGCGGCAGGGGTGACCGACCGGGCCCGGAAGCCGGCAGCGGTGGGCAGCTGCGGGACGTCACATGAGGACGTACGTTGTCCGCCATGGCTTCTACGGTCGTCGCATCACCGAAGCGGGCGAGGAGAAGACCATGGTCACAGCGGGGTTCACGGGTGGGGAGACCACCGGCCGGGCGACGGAGGGCCGGGCAACGGACGGCCGGGGAACGGCCACCGGGCGGACGGAGATCCGCCCCTTCCGGATCGGCGTCCCCCAGGCCGACCTGGACGATCTGCGCGACCGGCTGGCCCGGACCCGGTGGGCCGGACAGCTGCCGGGCGAGGAGGGCAGCCGTGGGGTGCCCGTGGCGCAGCTCAAGGAGCTGGCCGCGTACTGGCGGGACGGCTACGACTGGCGCAGCCGGGAGGCGAAACTGAACGCGTTCCCGCAGTACGTGACCGAACTGGACGGCCATGACATCCACTTCCTGCACATCACCTCCCCGGAGCCCGGCGCCCTGCCGCTCCTCCTCACCCACGGCTGGCCGAACTCGTTCGTGGAGTTCGCCGAGCTGATCGGCCCCCTCACCGATCCCCGCGCCCACGGCGGCGATCCGTCCCGCGCCTTCCATGTCGTCGTACCGTCCGTCCCCGGCTTCGGCTTCTCCGCACCGCCGAGCACGGCCGGGTGGACCACGGCCCGGGTGGCCCGGATCTGGGCCGCGCTGATGGGGCGGCTCGGTTATGAGCGGTACGGGGTCGAGGGCGGCGATCTCGGCGCCTACATCGCCCCGCAGGTCGCCCTGGCCGACCCCGGGCACGTCGTCGGCGTCTATGTCCTGGGCGGGCTCGGCTTTCCCACCGACGAGGACCTGCCCGGTATGAGCGACGACGAACGCGCCGCCTACGCGGAGCTGTACGCACAGGACTGGATGAACGGCGTGGACCACCACGCGCTGCTGCGCGCCGCACCGCAGACCTTCGCCTACGGCTGGCAGGACTCCCCGGTCGCGGCGCTGGCATGGATGCTGCAGAAGTTCGGTGAGTTCAACTCCTCGGGGAAGCCGCTGGAAGAGGCCGTCGACCGGGATCTGTTCCTGGACAACGTGAGCGTGTACTGGTTCACGGGGACCTTCGGCACCTCCTCCTGGCCGATGTACGACAGCACGTCCTTCGGCTGGCCCGAGGGCCAGAAGGCGGTTCCGACCGGTGTCTACAGCGGGCCGCCCGCGATCCGGCGGCTCGCCGAGCGGGACAACACGATCGTCCACTGGCCCACGGACAATCCGGTAACCCACCACTTCATCGCCATGCAGGCACCGGACGTCCTGGCGGCGGACCTGGGCCTCTTCTTCGCCGGGGTCCGCTGAGGAGCCGGATCGCCGGGGATCCGGACTGCTGGAGAACGGGGACTGCCGGAACCCGGGCCGTCGGAGGGCGGGACTGCGGGGAACCCGGGCCGTCGGGGAAGCCGGGACACGGAGCCGGGCCGGGAACCCGGGCCGTCGGGGAAGCCGGGACACGGAGCCGGGCCGGGAACCCGGGCCGTCGGGGGAGCCGGAGCACGGAGCCGGGCCGTCGGAGGGCGGGCTGCCGGGAACCCGGGCCGTCGGGGGAGCCGGAGCACGGAGCCGGGCCGGGGCGGCCGGGCACTCCCGAAGCGGCCCGGCCACGGCCCGTGCTTCCGCCCGCACGGGGCCCGGAACGCCGCTCGGGCCGAGCCGCTCGGCCACCATCCGGGGCCGTAGAGCCCGCCGGGCCGACGCCTGCGACAGCACCGGCGGCTCCGGCCCGGCGAGCGGGTCCGGGCTCCCCGGGCTCCCCGGGCTCCCCGGGCGGCCCGGCGGGGCCGTGGCCCCCGCCGGATGTCAGTCCGTCGTCAGCGGCAGCAGCTTCGGCAGATGGCCGTCCGAGGCCTCCGCCGACCGCACCCGCTCCTCCGGCACCTCCCCGTAGAGCGTCGTCCGCGGCTTCGCCGGGCGGCCCGCCAGCTCCGCTATCGACACCAGGTCCTTGATGGACCGGTACGAGCCGTAACGCGAGCCCGCCATCCGGGAGATGGTCTCCTCCATCAGGGTGCCGCCGAGGTCGTTCGCCCCGGAGCGCAGCATCTCCGCCGCACCCTCCGCACCCAGCTTGACCCAACTGGTCTGGATATTGGTGATATGGGGGTGGAGCAGCAGCCGGGCCATCGCGGTCACCGCGCGGTTGTCCCGGACCGTCGGGCCGGGGCGGGCGATCCCGGCCAGATACACCGGCGCGTTGGTATGGATGAACGGCAGCGTCACGAATTCGGTGAAGCCGCCCGTCTCCTGCTGCATCCGGGCCAGCGTCCGCAGATGGCCCAGCCAGTGCCGGGGCTGGTCGACATGGCCGTACATCATCGTCGACGAGGAGCGCAGCCCCAGCCGGTGCGCCGTGGAGATCACCTCCATCCAGGTCGCGGCGGGCAGTTTGCCCTTGGTGAGGATCCACCGGACCTCGTCGTCCAGGATCTCCGCCGCCGTGCCCGGGACGGAGTCCAGGCCCGCCTCCTTGGCCGCGGTCAGCCAGTCCTCGACGGACATCCCGGTACGGGAGGCGCCGTTGACGACCTCCATCGGGGAGAAGGCGTGCACATGGATGCCGGGGACCCGCTGCTTCACCGCGCGGGCGATGTCGAAGTACGCCGTACCGGGGAGGTCGGGGTGGATACCGCCCTGCATGCACACCTCCACCGCGCCGACGTCCCACGCCTGGGCGGCCCGGTCGGCCACCTGGTCCAGGGAGAGGGTGTAGGCGTCGGCGTCCGTACGGCGCTGGGCGAAGGCGCAGAACCGGCAGCCGGTGTAGCAGACATTGGTGAAGTTGATGTTCCGGGTGACGACATAGGTGACGTCGTCGCCGACGACGGACCGGCGCAGCTCGTCCGCGATCCGGGTGAGGGCGTCCAGCGCGGGGCCGTCCGCGTGCAGCAGGGCGAGGGCCTCGCCGTCGGTGAGCCGCGTCGGATCGTCCGCGGCGGTCCGCAGGGCGGCCATGACGTCCGTGTCGATCCGCTCGGGCACCATCCCGGGCGCGGCGGCCTCCCGCAGCGCCTCCCAGTCCCCGTACACCACGTCGAAATCGTCGCGCCGGTCGCCGGTGCGGCCCTCGGTGTCGATGGTGCGGTGCAGATCGGTGCGGCCGCTGCCGAAGGCCGTGAACGCCTCGTCGGGCTCCTGCCAGGGCAGCCCCTGCGGGCGGGCGTCGGACCGGGCGAGACCGGTCTCCGGATCGGCGAGCGCGGCGACGTGCGGCACCAGCCGGGGGTCCAGCCACGGTTCGCCGCGCAGTACGAACTCGGGGTAGACGCAGAGCCGTTCCTCCAGCCGGAAGCCGGCCGCGGCGGACTGCTCGGCGAGGGTGTCGATCCGGGGCCAAGGACGCTCCGGATTGACATGGTCGATGGTGATCGGGGAGACCCCGCCCCAGTCGTCGACCCCGGCCGCGATCAGCCGGGCGAACTCGCCGTCCACCAGATTCGGCGGAGCCTGGAGGCAGGCGGAGGGCCCCATGATGTGCCGGGCGACGGCGACCGTGGCGACCAGCTCGTCCAGCTCGGCGTCCGGCATCCCGCGCATCGCCGTATCGGGCTTGGCACGGAAGTTCTGGAGGATCAGCTCCTGGATACCGTGGTACGACCGGGAGATCCGGCGCAGCGCGAACAGGGACTCGGCCCGCTCCTCGTACGTCTCACCGATCCCGATGAGCAGACCGCTCGTGAAGGGCACGGAGCTGCGGCCCGCGTCCTCCAGCACCCGCAGCCGCACGGCGGGTTCCTTGTCCGGCGAACCGTGGTGCGGCCCGCCGGGTTCGCTCCACAGCCGGACCGCCGTGGTCTCCAGCATCATCCCCATGGAAGGCGCCACGGGCTTCAGCTTCTGGAAGTCGGTCCAGCTCATCACGCCGGGATTGAGATGGGGCAGCAGACCCGTCTCCTCCAGGATCCGGACGGACATCGCCCGGACGTAGTCGATCGTGGAGTCGTACCCCTCGGCCTCCAGCCACGCCCGCGCCTCGGGCCACCGGTCCTCCGGCTTGTCCCCGAGGGTGATCAGCGCCTCCTTGACCCCCAGCTCGGCCCCCCGGCGCGCCACGGCCAGCACTTCGTCGGGCGACATGAACATCCCGTGCCCGTCGCGCCGGAGCTTCCCCGGCACGGTCACAAAGGTGCAGTAGTGGCATTTGTCCCGGCAGAGTCGGGTCAGCGGAATGAACACGCTCTTCGAGTACGTGATCACCCCGGGGCGTCCGGCGGCCTCCAGGCCCGCGTCCCGCACCCGGGCCGCCGAGGCACACAGATCCGTCAGATCCTCGCCGCGCGCCTGCAACAGCACGGCCGCCTCACCGGCATCGAGGGCGACCCCGTCCCTGGCACGCCGGAGCGCACGCCGCATGGCGTTGGCGGTGGGGCGTCCGACCTGGTCATCTGTCATGGTTCGAGCATACGAGCGCGGGAACGGCTTTCCGGAGGCCGGCTGCGAAGTGGGCATGTAGTGGACAACATGCGCGCTCCGCGTTTAATCCCGCGCCGGGGGAGCAAGCACCGCACCGCCCTGCCCGGATACCCGCCGTTTCCGGATTGCACGCGACCAGCGCAGGTCGTGTCCGGAACGTGCCGTCCGGCCCACGAGTCCCGGCCCCGAATCCCCTGCAACGCAACCCCCGCCCCACCGCACCTACCTCCTGTGAGTACCCAGGAGGAACCCGTGTCGTCGAGACCCCGCCGCCGTGCCTTGCTGTCCCTGTTCGCCGTCGCCACCGCCGGTGCGGGCGCATCCGCCTGCGCCTTCCGCGGTGAGTCGGGTCCGGCCCGGCCCACCGCCCCGCCGACCCCGCCGCCGGTGACCGAGCCCGCCGTGCCCCTCGGTACGCAGGCCCGGACCATCGCCGAGGAGAACCGGCTGCCCGGTTCCCCGGACTGGCTGAAGGACAAGAGCGCCCACAACGCCTCCGGCGACCGCTACGGCCACATCATGGGATACGCCTCCACCACCTCCGCGGGGCACGGGGAGACCGTCGACTTCCATATTTCGGTGCGCAGCGCCCGCACCTACCGGGTCGGGATCTTCCGTATCGGCCACTACGGGGGCGAAGGCGCCCGGTTGATGTCCGTCAGCAGCCCGCTGAAGGGCTACCGGCAGCCGCCCCCGAAAACCGACCCGAAGACGGGCGCCGTCGTCTGCTCCTGGGCCCGCTCCTGGAGCATGCGGATCCCCAAGGGCTGGCGCTCCGGTCTCTATCAGGCCGTGTTCACCACCGACGACGGCTACCGCAGCAGCACGCCGTTCGTGGTGCGGGAACCGGAGCGGGCTTCGGCGCTGCTGTGCGTGATCCCGTTCACCACGTACCAGGCGTACAACATGTGGCCCAAGGACGGGAAGAACGGCAAGAACCTGTACCGCGGTTACCTCCGCTCCGGCGCCATCGGGGGCTTCGACCGGCGCGCGTTCAAGGTCTCCTTCGACCGGCCGTACGCGGGAGCGGGTGTCCCGTCCTGGTTCAACATGGACACCGCCTTCGTCCGCTGGGCCGAGGAACGCGGCTACGACATCACCTATGCCAGTAGTCTCGACCTGCACGACGGTACGATCGACCCGGGCCGTTACCGTGCGGTGTTCTTCCCGGGCCACGACGAGTACTGGTCGGAGCCGATGTACGCGTCCGCGAGCCGGGCGGTCGACGCCGGGCGGAACCTCGCCTTCCTCGGCGCGAACAACGTGTACTTCCACGTTCGGATGGAGAAGTCCGCGAACGGCCGGCCCAACCGGGTCATGGCCTGCTACAAGTCGTTCGACGACCCCGCCCCCGGCGCCGCCGGACCCACCACCCGCTGGCGGCAGATCCGGCGGGACGCCTCCCTCTCCGAGCAGCGGCTGCTGGGCATCCAGTTCAACGGCATCGTGCAGAAACCCGTACCGCTCGTGGTGCGGCAGCCGGACCACTGGCTGTGGCGCGGCACCGGAGTCCGGGACGGCGAACAGCTCACCGACCTCGTCGGAGTGGAGGCCGACGCCTATGACGCGAAGTCCCCGGACCCGCGCGGCGGCCGCCGTACCCTCCTCGCCGACTCCCGCTACCTCGACGACCGACTCCCCGGACCGCAGATCCAGCACACCGCCCTGACCGAACACCACGGCGGCGGCAAGGTGTTCATGGCGGGCACCTTCCACTGGCCGCTCGCCCTGGTCGACGGCGACTCCTACACCGAGAACCTGAGCATCGACACTGCGACGCGGAGGAAGATCCGCCGGGCCACGGTCAACCTGGTCAACCGGCTCACGGCTCCTTCGCCGCGCTGAGCCCAGGGGCGCCCCGGGGACCCGCAGGCCCCCGGGGCCCCCGGGCACTCGACCGTGGCGCGGGACACACGGCACACATCCGGTACAACCCGGCGCCCACCCCAGGCATCTGCCTGCTGTGAAACCCCAGGAGAAACCCATGTCATCAAGAGTTCAACGCCGCGCCGTACTGTCCATGTTCGCCCTGGCCACCGCAGGCACCGTGGCCGCCGCCCACACGCTGCGCGAGAAACTGCTCCGCCCCGGCCGGCTCGCCGCCGGGGCGCCGGTCCCGCTCGAAGCGGTCGAGCCCGTCGCCAACGTCGCCGCCCGGCTCCCGGGCATCAGCGAGGAGAACCGGCTCCCGGGCTCCCGGAACTGGATTCCGGACCAGAACATCCGCCGCGCCTCCAGCGACGGACACGGCCACATCATGGGTTATGCCTCCACGACCTCGGCGGGGCACGGGGAGACCGTCGACTTCCATATTTCGGTGCGCAGCGCCCGGACGTACCGGGTGTCGGTCTTCCGGATCGGGCATTACGGGGGTCTCGGGGCCCGGCTGATGACCACCAGCGCCGCCCTGACCGGCCGCCGCCAGGCGGCGCCGGTCACGGACCCCGCGACCGGCGCGATCAGCTGTTCCTGGGCCCGCTCCTGGAGCGTGCGGATCCCCAAGGGCTGGCGCTCCGGTCTTTATCAGGCCGTGTTCACCACCGACGACGGCTACCGCAGCAGCACGCCGTTCGTGGTGCGGGAACCGGAGCGGGCTTCGGCGCTGCTGTGTGTGATCCCGTTCACCACGTACCAGGCGTACAACATGTGGCCCAACGACGGGAAGAACGGCAAGAACCTGTACCGCGGCTACCTCCCCGGCGGCGCCGCCGGCGGCACCACCACCCGGGCGCTCAAGGTCTCCTTCGACCGGCCGTACGCGGGCTCCGGCGCCCCCGCCTGGTTCAACATGGACACCGCCTTCGTCCGCTGGGCCGAGGAACGCGGCTACGACATCACCTATGCCAGTAGTCTCGACCTGCACGACGGTACGGTCGACCCGGGCCGCTACCGTGCGGTGTTCTTCCCCGGCCACGACGAGTACTGGTCGGAGCCGATGTACGCGTCCGCGAGCCGGGCCGTCGACGCCGGGCGGAACCTCGCCTTCCTCGGCGCGAACAACGTGTACTTCCACGTTCGGATGGAGAAGTCCGCGAACGGCCGGCCCAACCGGGTCATGGCCTGCTACAAGACGACCACCGACCCCGCGCCCGACGCGGCGGGACCCACCACCCTCTGGCGGTCGATCCGCCCCGACCGGTCCCTGGCCGAGCAGCGGCTTCTGGGCATCCAGTTCAACGGCATCGTGAAGGCGCCCACACCGCTCGTGGTGCGGCAGCCCGGCCACTGGCTGTGGCGCGGCACCGGAGTCCGCGACGGCGAACAGTTCCCCCGTCTCATCGGTGTGGAAGCCGACGGGTACGACGCGGCCTCCCCGGCACCCCAGGGCCGCCGCACGCTCCTCGCGGAATCCCGCTACCAGGACTCCAAGCAGGCGAAGACGAAGATCCAGCACACCGCGGTCACCGAACACGAAGGTGGCGGGACGGTGTTCATGGCGGGCACCTTCCACTGGCCGCTCACCCTGGTCGACGACGACATCTACGCCCAGAACGCCGTCAAGGCGAACGCCGTCACCAAGGCGAAGATCCGGCGGGCGACGGCCAACCTGGTCAGCCGGATGACAGCGGGCGCACCCCGCTGACCCAGCTGACCTCGCTGCCCCCGGGGCGGCGGCCGCGGCGGCGGGCCGCGGACCAACGGCCCGCCCGCGTCCGGCAGGCGGCTCCGCCAACCGGACGCGCTGTCAGTGCTGTTGGCTAGCATCGGGCCATGGATGCCTCCGCCGTCACCGTCCGTATCGCGTCCAGTGCCATCGCCCCCCTGGTCAAGAAGCTGTTCGTGCCCGGGACCGCGGGGGCCGGGCTCACCGACCGGCCGGTGCGGGTGGCGAAGCTGGTCTCCTTCCGCGGCGAGGAGCAGACCGCCCTGGGCGAAACCCATCTGCGGGTCCTCGCGACCGAGCTGGTCGACCGTGCCGTCCAGGAGCGCGGGCCGCACGACGCCCTGCCCGTCTCCGTACGCCACCAGCTCACCGAAGCCCTCGTCGTCGCCCTCCACAGCCTGGGCGACCTCGATATGGAGGACGTCCAGGCCGTGGCGCTCGGGCCCGAGGCGCTCGCCGCCCGGCTCACCCGCCCCCGGGCGATGGCCGAGGAGACCGAGGCGTACTTCGATCCCCTCCTGGAGACCGCCTGCCTCCACATCCTCAACTTCTTCACCACCCGCTCCACCTTCGTCCCGCGCACCCTCGTCGAGCAGACCCGGGCCATCGACCGGCTGATCGCCGCCACCGATCTGCTCCTCGACCGGATCCCGTCCCGGCTCGCCGAGGACACCCGCTTCGAGCAGCGGTACGCCGAGCACATCCGGCACAAGTACGGCGAGCTGACGATCTACGGCCTCGACCTCAACCACGCCCGCGAGTGGCCGCTCGACGCCGCGTACGTCTCCCTGGAGGCCACCACCGCCGGCCCCGACGACGTCCCCGTCCCGCTGCCCGCCGACCGGGCCCTCTCCGGCCGGGACCGAGTGCTGCTGCGCGGACCGGCCGGATCGGGGAAGACGACCCTGGTGCAGTGGCTCGCCGTCGCCACCGCCCGGCAGGACTTCGACGAACTCGGCGGCCGGCTCGGCCATCTTGTCGGCCGGGTCCCGTTCGTCCTCCCGCTGCGCCGGGTCATGCGCGACGGAGAGCCGCCGACACCCGACACCTTCCTGTACGCCGTGCGGAGCAACATCGCGGCCGCCCAGCCCGCGGGGTGGGCCGACCGGGTGCTGCGCGCGGGCCGCGCCCTCCTCCTCGTCGACGGCATGGACGAGATCCCGCGGTACGAACGCGAGGCCACCCGCCGCTGGATGCGGGAGCTGATGGCCGAGTTCCCCGGCAATCTGTGGCTGGTCACCACCCGCCCCTCGTCCGTGGGCCAGGGCTGGCTGACCGGCGAGCGGTTCACCGAGCTGAACCTCTCCGTCATGCAGCGCACCGAGGTCGAGCGTTTCGTCCGCCGCTGGCATACCGCGGCCGGCGCCGAAGAGGGCCTCGACGACGCGCTGATCGACGCCGTCCACACCCATGACGATCTCGGCAGGCTCGCGGTCAACCCCCTGATGTGCGGACTGCTGTGCGCGCTGCACCGGGAGCGCCACGGTTTCCTCCCGCAGGGCCGCAAGGAGCTGTACGAGGCCGCCCTGCGCATGCTGCTGGAGCGGCGTGATGTGGAGCGGGGTGTGGTGACGGAGAACGAGCTGCGGTTCTCCACCGACACCAGCATCACCCTGCTCCAGAAGCTGGCGCACTGGATGATCCGCAACAACCGGCTGGAGATGTCCCACGAGGACGCCCTCGCCCAGCTGGAGCGCGCCCTCGGCGCCATGGGCCATGTGCGGGAGACCCCTGAGCGGGTGCTGAGGCAGCTCGTCGAACGCTCGGGACTGCTCCGCGAACCCGCGCCCGGACACCTCGACTTCGTCCACCGCACCTTCCAGGACTATCTGGCCGCCAAGGCACTGGTGGAGGAGGGCGACTTCCCGCTGCTGCTGGACAACGCCCTCGACGACCAGTGGGAGGACGTGGTCCGGATGGCGGTCGCGCTGGGCCGCCCCGCCGAGCGCAAGCGGGTCGTCCAGGGCCTGCTGGGCTATGTCGGAGGGGAGCGCGGCATCGGGTCCCGTACGGTACGGAGCCTGCTGCTCGCCGCCTCCTGCCTCGACCAGGCCGTCGAGATCGACCCCGACGTCAGCGGCCGGGTCAAGGGCCTGGTGTCGGAGCTGCTGCCGCCGCCCAGCGCGCCCTTCGCCCGGATGCTCGCCGAGGCCGGCGGCCCGCTGGTGCCGCGGATGCTGCCGGGACCCGAGGGTCTCACCCCCGAGCAGGCCCTGAACGTGGTCACCGCTGCCACGCACATCGGGACCGAAGCCGCCCTCTCGGTGCTGATCCGCTACCGCGGCCATCCCTCCCGCCGGGTGCGGCGGCAGCTCGTGTGGTCCTGGGACCGGTTCGACACCGAGCGGTACGCCCGGGAGATCATCGCCCATCTCGACCCCGAAGGCCTCTACTTCACCGTCCACAGCCTCGACCATCTGCGGGCACTGCGGGAGCTGGGCGGCCGGTCCCGCGTCCAGATCGCCGGTCCCTACCTCCCCCGCGACCTCACCGAGAACCTGGACCCCGGACTGCTGACCCATCTCTGGCTGCGGGAGGGCTATCTGCACGCGGAGGGGCGGTGGCTGGACGCCTTTCCCGGGCTGCGGACACTGGTCATACCCGAAGGGGACTATCTGCTGCCGTCCGCGCTGCCGTCGCATCTGACCGTGATGTACGGGCGCCCGACGGACGCCACGTGGAGCGCGCCGCGTCCGGTGGTCCCCGATCCGTACCCTGATCTCGACCCGGATCCCGACCCCTTGCCGTGACCGTCCGGAACGGGCCGAGCCCCCTCGGCCGGGACGGCGGACCAGTCGAGAGGGCTCTGCATGCTCTTCATACGCTTCTGTGCTCGTCGTGCTTGGTGTGCGGGTCGTGCGGTGGGCGACCGTCCGCCGCCCGAGGACGTTGCCCGTGGGGACTCAGCTCGCCCGGAAGGCGCTCCGGCCGGCCTCGGTCACGAACGCGTTCCACGCATCGGGCACGAACGTCAGCCGTGGGCCCGCGGGCACCTTCGAGTCGCGGACCGCGATCTCGGCGGCGACGGGGGACTTCACCTCGACGCAGGCGCCGTTGCCTCCGGAGTAGGAGGACTTGGTCCAGGTGTCGGTGGCGCCCTGAATGATGGCCATGATTGTCTCCGCTTCGGGAATTCCGGCAGTGAGTAAGGGGACCGAGCACCGACAACGTGCGGTGGAAGCGAGTGCTTCCGTGCCCTCCGTTGACGTTGTGTTGGTGCTTTATTGGTGAACCGTTGACGTCTTCGACGCTACTCGCCGGATCCCGGGGGCGGGGCTGCCATTCACTCGGTCGGATGGCATATTCCATCCGACCCTTCCTTGAGGTACGGGCAGGGGTGTATCTTTCGCCGCTCCATTTCGGACAGCTCGGTGACCACCCCGGGCAGGGCCGCCTCAGGGCCTGCGCGCGTACTCCTTCGCGATGCCTTCGATAAAGGCCCGTGACTGCTCCACATTCAGCGCCTGCGCCCGCAGGTGCTCGTACATGACCGTGTACTTGTGGACGTCCCCGCTCTTCTCCAGATAGAGGTCGCTGGTGACGCCCTCGATGTAGACGACGCTGGAGTCGGCCGCGTCCGGGAACTCCAGGATCGCGTACTGGCCGTTGATCCCGGGATGGGCGCCCATGTCGAACGGCAGCACCTGCACGGTCACATGCGGAAGCTGGCCCATTTCGACCAGATACTCCAACTGCTCCTGCATCACATGGCGGCTGCCGATGACCCGGCGCAGCGCCGCCTCGTCGATCACCGCCCACAGGCGCAGCGGCTGCCCGTCGTCCTTCACCCGGCCCTGGCGGCGCATCCGGACGTTGACCCGCTTGTCGATCTCGGCCTGGCTGTTCTCCGGCGCGGCACCCGCGACCACGGCCTCGGCGTACGGCCGGATCTGCAACAGCCCCGGCACCACCTGCGGCTCGTACACCCGCAGATTGGCCGCGTCCGTCTCCAGACCGATGTAGACGCTGTACGGGATATCGCCGAAGGCATGCCACCAGCCCTGCTGCCGCGAGTCCTTGGCCATCTGCATCAGCGATTCGACGACCCGGTGGTCCTCGACCGCGTACACCCCGCAGAGGTCCCGGACATCCCGCTGACTGATGGACCGGCGGCCGTTCTCCAGTCTGCTGATCTTCGACTGGGAGACCAGGAGGCGGTCGGCCACCTCCTCCGCCGTCATGCCCTGGAGTTCGCGCAACCGGCGCAGCTCCTGGCCCAGACGGCGCCGCCGGACGGTGGGGTTGACGTTGGATGCCACGGAACAGCACCTCCGCTGAAGTAGCTGAGCGTACTTACTGCTCAGCAGATTGCCACCAACGGATGCCGGTGCGCTGCGAAATGGCCACACAGATGACGACACGGCCTACGGGACAGCCCTCAGGACTCCGGCCGGGCGGCGGGCCCGGACAGGGGGATGCGCGGGACGGCCCTCGGCCGTCCCGCGCATCCCTGGTGCGGCTCCCGAACGTCCCGGATCCGCGCCGCCCTGACCCGGCGGCGCGTCCGTACGGCTCAGTGCGCGGCGACCCGTGCCATTCCGGCGGAGCGGCGCGCCGGCATCGCGACACTCGCGCTCTGCCGGTTGCTGCCGCCCGGAGTGCCCGGGGCCCGGCGCGGTTGCACGGCCGCGCCGTTCTGGACGTCCATGACGGCGTGCGCCACCAGACCGCCCATCGGGTCGTGCCTGATCAGGTCCCGAAGGCGGGAACGTGACGAGCGACCCTCGTTGCCGGGGTACAGATGCTTGCCGAGTCCGACCGCATGGGCCAGCGCGGCGAGCGCCGCGGTCCGCGGGTCCGGTGGCACACCGGTGCGGATCGCACTGTCCAGCCGGGCCCTGATGTCGCGGCTGATCGCCGTGTCCGTCGCCTGATAGCGAGTCGTCGGCAGTACGCCGCACATCTGGCCGGCGACGGCATGGACCATGCCGCAGCGCTCCAGATGCGCGAGGTAGATCTGACGGAGCCCCAGCCGGGGTCCGCCGATCCAGTGGACCGCCCGGACCGGGCTGCCGCGACGGCGCAGCAACTCCAGTGCGGAGTCCAGTGTCGGATCTCCTGTCGGCCGTGGCATCACCACGGCGATACGATCCCCGTCCGGGGCTATCCGTCCCGCCAGAGCCAGCTCCACAAGCTGTGCTCCGGCAAGGCCGAGGTCGAGCGACTGCGGCTGCGCTGTGGTACCCGTGGCCGGGTCCAGAGCGAGCAGCAGCAGCTCTTCCGGAAGTGTTCTGCGGCTCCTGCCCATCCATGCCTCCCCGCGTGGATGAATGACAGGGTGACCCCTCTCACATTGGTCTGTCGAGAGTGCCTGAGTGCTTTGTACGGGAACCAGTAGGTATGTCGTTCTCGTCTAGGGGCAGGGAGCGTGTTCTCACACAGGACACTGAGAGATGGTTCGGACAACACGGGCCCCGGTTGGGCGGAGCGCAGCGACCGCCTGTATTTCTGAAGGATCCTCTGCTGGACCACCCACCGGATCGTCCGACGGACGTACGGTCGGCTGCGGTTCCCGGCGGCAGGTGCAGAGCGACGTTCATGGTTCATCGAGGAGGCACGGTGGCGGGCGAGTCCCCCGACAAGTCGGAGCAGCGGAAGTCGTCGGGGGAGACGGCCCCGGCTGAGCGGGAACCCCGGCTCGGGACGGCGGTCCACCCCGACCAGCCGACGGCGGTCTTCACTCTGCCACCGGATCCGGACGGGGAGACGGACGGGGAGACGGACGGGGAGACGGACGCGGAGCACGACGCGGACAGGGACGGGGACACCGGCAGCGAGACGGAAACCGGCCCGGACGCCGACGCCGACACCGACGCCGACACCAACGCCCCTGCCGATGCCGATGCCGATTCCGGCGATGCCGCGGACGTGGAAGAGGACGCGGAGGTACGGGAGGCCGGGCTGCGCGCACTGGCAGCCGCCGCGGACGCCCCGACCGCCGAAGTGACCGCGGTGGTACCCGCGCTGTCGCTGAGCGCCCCTGAGAAGGCCCCGGAGGCCCCGGAGACGCCCGAGGGTGCGGAAGTGGCCACGGAGGCCGCTGAGGACGCACCGGACGCCGTCGCGGACGGGCCCCGGGATGCCGCGGACACCGCCGGCGAGGAAGGATCCGGCTCGGTGGACCGGGCGACGACCGTCCTGGCGGCCGGTTCCGCGAGGGCGACGGCGACGACGGGCCCGGACGGGGACCGGGACGAGGACGACAGTGACGGTGGGCGCGGCGCAGTGGCCACCGTGACGCGGGAGGAGTCCGACACCGAGGCCGACCCGGACCGGCACGAAGAGGACGCCGACGAAGACGCCGACGAGGACGCGGAGGCGGACGCGGATTCCGGCAAGGACGGCGACAAGCCGGCCGTCGATACGCCGACCGCCGTCCTCGGGGCGCTGCGCAAGCCGGTCGCGGACGCGCCCGCCGTGGACAGCCCCACCACCGCGCTGAAGCTCCCTCCCGCGCCCCGTCCGGAGAGCGCCCCGGCCGCCGAGACCGGCAGCGGTACCGACGGCAAGACCGACGACAAGACCGACGGCAAGGACGGTGACGGAGCCGACCGCAGGGCGAGCACCTTCGTACCGCTGAAGGGCACCGGGCCGAAGCCCGCGCCCGCCGTGCCCCCCGCCCCGGTCCCGGCCGCCGCCGCGCCGCCCGCTCCGGCGGCCGCCGGGTTCGCGGAGGCCGAGCGGACCCGTCAGCAGCCGGTGCCGCCGCTGCCGCCGATGGACCTGCTCGCCGAGCTGACGAACACCCCGCCCACCCCCATGCGCAAGGTGGCCCGGCGGTTCAAGATCTGGACCCCGCTGGTCCTGCTGCTCATGGTCGTCGGCGCGGTGGCGCAGATACTGCGCCCGCTGCCGCCGCCGGATCTGGAGCTGTCCACGCAGCCCACCTTCACCTTCAAGGGCACCAAGCTCACCCTGCCCTTCCCGGCGGACGGCCAGGGCGCCGTCGCCGTCGAGGGCGTCGGCATGATCGGGGCCTACGGACCCCAGGAGGTCGCCCCGACCGCCAGCGTCGCCAAGGCCATGACCGCATACGTCATCCTCCGCGACCGGCCCCTGAAGAAGGGGCAGGAGGGAAGGAAGATCACGGTCGACAAGCAGGCGGCGGAGGAGACCAAGCGGCGCGACTCCGAGTCCGTCGCGGAGATCTCCGAGGGGCAGGAGTACACACAGAAGCAGATGCTCCAGCTCATGATGATCCCGTCCGGGAACAACGCCGCCCGGCTGCTCGCCCGCTGGCACTCCGGTTCCGAGGCCGCCTTCGTCGCGAAGATGAACGAGGCGGCGAAGAGCCTCGGTATGAACAACACCGTCTACACCGACCCCAGCGGTTTCAAGAAGACCACCACCTCCACCCCCGAGGACCAGCTCAAGCTGGCCGAAGCGGTGATGAACGACGAGGTGCTGCGGGAGATCACCAACACCACCATGACGGATGTCCCGGGTGCCGGGCCGATTCGCAACGGCAACGACCGGGCGCTGCTGCTGGACGGTGTCGACGGCATCAAGACCGGCTCCTCCACCCCGGCGGGCGGCAATCTCCTCTGGTCCTTCGTGAAGCCCATCGACGGCACGCTCTACCGGGTCAACGGCATCGCGATGAACGTCCGGACCGGGGACTCGCCGTACCAGAAGACGCAGAAGGCGATCGACTACAGCATCGCGATGATCGACGCGGCCCGTAAGGGGCTGGCGGGGGCGACGATCGTGAAGAAGGGCGAGCCCGTCGGCTATCTCGACAACGGTCTCGGCGGCCGGGTGCCCGTCGTCGCCACCAAGGATCTGAAGGCGGTCGGCTGGGGCGGACTGGAGCTGCGGCTGAACCTCACCATGAAGAAGGGCGACCTGCCGCGCTCCGGCAACGCGGGCGATGTGATCGGCGAACTGTCGATCGGGTCGGGGCCGGCCAGGGAGATCGTGCCGGTCGCCCTCCGGGAGAATCTGACCGAGCCCGGCCTGACCGACAAGCTGACCCGCCTGGGCTGACGGCGGGAGCCCCCGCCTCGGACGCTGTCCGGGCGGGGAGCGGCCACGGGGGCGTCCCGGATTCCGGGACGCCCCCGTGTTAGCGTCCCGGAGCCGCCGGGGCGCCGGGACCCGTCCGGGCGGGGCAACCCCGGCCGCCCGGTCCGGCGTCCTGATGGAAGGACGACCCTCTCGGGTACCGTCGGTAGACCGACCACAGCGGTCCCACGGACCACGACCGCCACGATCACGCCGTGACACGACAGACGGGGAGAGCCGCAGTGAGCACCGCAGAGCCGGTCAGGACGGACGGCGGCGGACCCGGGACGGGGTCGCGAATACGGCGCCGGCCCGTGGACGGGACCGAATCGTCCGGCTCACTTCTGGTACCCCGACCGTCCGTAAAGTCCGGTTCATCCGCTCCGGTGGATTTGCCCGGACCATCGGGATCGTCGGGGGCTCCGGGTCCCCGGGGGTCCTCCGACTTCTCCGGCCCCTCCGGTACCCGGCCCGGGGTGCTCGCCGACCTCTGGGACCGGCTGACCCGCCGCCCGGTCGTCGTCACCGCCGCGGCGGCCGCGGTCGGCCATCTGATCTGGTTCTTCTTCTTCGCAAACACCGGCGGCGACCTGGCCGCCCAGGACGCCTGGGCCGAGTTCGTCGGACGCCACCCCGATTCCGCGTACAACCTCGCCTGGTACGGCGGGATGCACCCGGTCTCGTACAGCGTGGTCTCCCCCTATCTGATGTCCGTCATCGGCGTCCGGCCCACGATGATGGTCGCCGGTACGGTCTCCGCCGCGCTGACCGCGCTGGTCCTGGTCCGGGTCAGGGCGGTCCGCAATCCGCTGCCCTGCGCGCTCGCCGGGGTCTTCGCCTTCCTCTGCAACGCGCTCTCCGGCCGGGTCACCTTCGGCCTCGGCATGATGTTCGCGATCGGCGCGGTCGCCGCGGTCTTCTGCTGGCCGCACCGCTGGCGCACCAAACGCTGGGTGAAGGCGGCGGTCGCCGCCCCGCTGGCCGGACTGGCCACCGCCTCCAGCCCGGTCGCCGGGCTCTTCCTCGGAGTCGTCGCGGCCGCGCTCTTCCTGAACAAACGCAGGCCGGGCTCCTACGCCCTGGGTCTGGCACCGGTCGCGGTCGTCGCCCTCTCCTCCTGGCTGTTCCCCTTCTCGGGCACCCAGCCCATGTCGCTGGGGACCGTGTCACTGCCGTTCATCTTCTCGGCGCTGGTGTTCGTGCTGGTCCCCAAGGAGTGGCGCACGGTCCGTACCGCGTCCGCGGTCTACGCCCTCGGGACCGTACTGACCTGGGTGATCGACTCGCAGATCGGTTCGAACATCACCCGTCTCGCGATGCTCTTCGCGGGCGTCGTGCTGCTGGCCGCCCTGCCGTACGCGGTGCCTCGCTCACGCCGCTGGTACGCGCTGGCCGTCGCCTTTGCCGGGCTGAACTTCTGGATCGGTTTCAAGGCCGTCGACGACGTCGTGCGCACCGCGCCGACCGCCTCCTGGAACTTCGAGCTGGCGCCGCTGGTCGACAAGCTGAAGGATCTGGACGCCGAGCGCGGCCGGGTCGAGGTGGTCCCGGCCCGCAGCCACCGCGAGGCCTCGGCGCTCGCCCCGTACGTCATCCTGGCCCGCGGCTGGAACCGGCAGGCCGATATGGAGCGCAACCCCCTCTTCTACGACGACGAGAAGACCCTCACCGCCGCCGACTACCGGGCCTGGCTGGACCGCTGGGCCGTGCGCTACGTGGTCCTGCCCGAGGGCAGCCCCGACGTGGGCGCCAAGCAGGAGGCCGAGCTGGTGAAGAGCGGGCTGCCGTACCTCACCCGGGTCTGGGGCGACGCCAACTGGCAGATCTTCGCCGTCAAGGACCCCGTACCGCTGGCCGACAACCCCGCGAAGGCCGAGTACACCGGCGCCGACCAGCTCCGGATCACCGTCGAGGACCCGGGCCGGGTCCTCATCCGGATCCCCTACTCGCCGTGGCTGAGCATCGTCGACGAGAAGGGCAAGCGGATGAAGGGCCCGGAGGAGACGGAGGAGTCCGAGCAGCGCGGGGACGGCGAACCGAAGAGCTTCACCAATGTCAACGGCTGTCTCATCAAGACGGAGAAGGACACCGAGGGCGACGAGTGGACGGAACTGCTCGCCCCGCACGCCGGGACCTACCGGATCGCCGGGCCCTACGACGTACCGCGCGGCACGCCCTGCCCCGACGAGCTGAAGTAGCCCGCCCCGGCCACCGGGGTGGGTGCATGGGGCAACGGTCGCGTTCTGCGAAGACCCCTGCCCCGAGGTGCGCGATTGCTGCATAGTGTCCGCCATGGTGCGCAGGACGAAGGGCCGTCACCGTGCGGGCGACGGCATATGGCTGACCGACGAGACACCGCTGTCCCCGCTGTCGCGGGTCGGGCGGACCCTGCTGGGTACGGGGGTGGCGCTGACCCTCAGCGCGGGCGTGGCGAGCACGGCGCTCCTCGCGCAGGACGACGGCACCGGCGCCCGCGCCGACGACCGGAACGCGGGCTCCGCCGATCTCGACCTCGGTGAGCCCCCGGCCCCCGCCGGCGCCCCCGCCCCCGCGGCCGCACCGCGCACCGACCCCCCGGCACCACCCCGTCCGCACCGGCCTCCCACCGGCGGCCCGGCGGCGGCCGCCGATCCCGCCCCGGCACCGGCCCGCCCCGCGGCCGCCCCGGCGCCCCCGCGGAGCGCGCCCCGCCCGGCAGACCGCCCCACGCCTTCCGCCGCCCCCCGCCCGACCACCCGCCCCGACGCCGCACCGGGCCGGGGCGACGGCGGCCGGGGCAAGGACCGGGACCGGGACCGGGACCGCGGCTGGGACCGAGAGTGGGGCGAAGACCGCGAAGAGGACGACGGCGACGACGGGGACGACTGAGCCGGGCGGCCCTTCCGGGTCACTCCTCGCCGGTCACCTGCGGCAGGACCGTCCGGGCCATCGCTTCCATGCCCGCGTCGCCCGGGTGGATCCGGTCGCCCGAATCGTAGGCGGGGAGCAGGGTGTCCGGGTCGGCCGGGTCGCGGAGGGCCAGGTCCAGATCCGCGACCGCGTCGTACGCGCCGCTGGTGCGGATCCACTGGTTGACCTCCTTGCGGACCGCGTTCTTGGCCTCCGAGTAGTAGCCGCCGTACTCGACGCCCTTGAAGGGGGTGATGGTCGCGCCGACGATCCGCACCCCGCGGGCCTTCGCCATCCGGATCAGGGTCCGGTGGCCGTCGATGACGTCCCGGGCGGTGACCTCGGGGGCCAAGCCGCAGCCGAAGTCCGGTCCGCCGCCCGCGCCGATGTCGTTGATGCCGATCAGGACGACGGCGGTACGGATGCCCGGCCGGTCCAGCACATCGTGGCGGAAGCGGCTCACACCCTTCTCGCCGAAGCAGGGCGAGTCCGACAGGAGCGTGTTGCCGCTCATCCCGGCGTTGACCACCGAGAGCCGTGACCGGGCGGCGACCAGGTGCTCCGCCAACTGGTCCGGGTAGCGGTTGTCGGCGCCCGGGGTGGAGCCCGCGCCGTCGGTGATGGAGTCCCCGAACGCGACGACCGTGCCCTCTGTCCGCGGCCCGGCGACCTCGACCCCGGAGATCACGTAGTAGGCGTAACTGGACTCGCCCCCGAAGGGCCGCCCGGATGTATCGCGGGTCCGGTCGCCGGCGGCCCGGTAGCTCGTCGTCAGCCCTTCGGGGTGGTACGAGACAGGTCCGGTGCCGCCGGGTGCGAAGTGCAGGGTGACCGTGAGCTTCTCCAGAGGGCGTACGGGCAGGGCGACCGCGTCCGATACGGCGTCCCGCCCCTTCGGTACGGTGAGCCCCCGCCCGCCCTGGAACCGCAGCGTCCGTACCGTGCCGGGCCGGACCGCCGCACCCTCCCCGCTGCGGGCGACCGTGGCGGCGGTGACCACGAGCGGTCTGGTGCCGTACCGGTTCGACACCCGCAGCCGGACCTGGGAGCCCGCCGACGAGACCCGCAGGACCTGACGGACGCTCTCGTCGGCGAAGCCGTCGGACGACCAGTTGGGCGGCCACCCCGCGGGCGCGCCCGGGTACTTGTGCGAAACCCCCCAGGAAGCGGACCACTCGGAGCCGCCCTGCGGGGCCGGTGCGGCCGTCGCCGGGGCCGAGGCCAGGGCGAGCGCGAGGGTGGCGACCAACGCGACGGAGGTGGGGGAGAAGATGTGCCGGAGTGCCGGGCGCATGGTGCCGTACCGCCTTCCCGACGGCTCAACAAGCCGTAAACGTGGGACAGTTCGAGAATTCCTTCGGAATCGTACGGCTGTTTAAATCTGTGGAGCTTCGGCTTCTGACAACCGAATGGGGTGGGGCATGCGGGCACGGGGTAGCCGACCGTGGCAGGTGATCACGGCCGGGCTGTCGGCTGCCTTCGCGCTGCTGCTCGTCCTGGGGATCACGGCGAAGGACCGGATCCTCCAATCCGTCGACGGCGCCTTCCTCAACGTCGTCGACGACTGCGCGACGACGGGCCCGCTGGAACGGGAGATCGACGCACTGCCCTTCTTCACCACGCCCCCGCCCGGCGCCGTGCCCGCCCGGGGGTTCGAGGCCCCCGGCGGCGAGGCCGGCTGTCTGGACGACAGCGGGGACGAACTGGTCACCGCGTACCGGACCTATCGGCTGACCGGCGACAAACAGGCCGTCGCGGACCGCTTCCGGGCCGTCGCCGAGCGGGACGGCTGGCAGCGCGGCCCGGTCGAGGCCGATCCCGACCTTCCCGACGTGCCCGTCGACCCCGCGGACCTCTGCTTCGAAAAGCGGCTGGAGAACGGTCCCGTGATGGTGACCGTGGTCTTCCTGCCCGCGCGGAAGCAGGTCGAGGTGGACGCGTACGCGATGCTGGACGGTACGGCCACCGCCTGCTGACGGCTGCCTGTGCGGTCTACGCCCGTCCGGCCAGATCGTTGGCGACGCCCTCCAGGCCCAGCGAGTTCGCGCCCTTCACCAGGACCACGTCCCCGGGGCGCAGTTCGCCGTGGACCCGGTCGGTGAGGGCCGGGCCGCGGACGCCCTCGGCGTGGTACGCGTCCAGGCCCGCCGCGCGGATCGCCGTCACCATCCGGGCCGCCAGCTCGCCGCCGACGCCGATCGTGCGGTGGACGCCCGTCGCGACGACCTTGCGGGCGACCGCGTCGTGCCAGTCGCCCGCGTCGGGCCCGAGTTCCGCCATCTCGCCGAGGACGACGACCCTGCGGCGCGCCGGGCCCGCGATGTCCGCGAGCGCGTCGAGGGCGGCGAGCACGGCCTCCGGGGAGGCGTTGAAGGCGTCGTTGACGACGGTCACCTCGTCGCCCCGCTCCAGGACCTGCATCCGGCCGCCGGAGGAGATCCGGGCCCGGGGCAGTCCGGCGGCGACGGTCCCGAAGGGCACCCCCGCTGCGAGCGCCGTCGCCGCCGCGGCCAGCGCGTTGGTGACATGGTGGCGGCCGTGGATGCCGTGCAGGACGACACCGGCGCGCTCGGCCCCGTACGACAGGGTGAAGGCGGGATGCCCCGATTCGGTCCGGACGTCCTCGGCCCGTACCGCGCACTCCGGTGCGGTGCCGAATGTCAGCACCCGGGCCGCCGTCTCCCCGGCCATGGCCGCCACCAGCGGATCGTCCCCGTTGAGCACCGCGACACCGTCCGGCGGCAGCGCCCGTACGATCTCCGCCTTCGCGTCCGCGATCGCCTCCCGGCTGCCGAACTCGCCCAGATGCGCCGAGCCGACATTGAGGACGGTCGCCACCCGCGGGCGGACGATCCCGCACAGCTCGGCGATATGGCCCTTCCCGCGCGCGCCCATCTCCAATACCAGGAAGCGGGTGTCGGGCCCGACCCGGGAGACCGTCACGGGGAAGCCGATCTCGTTGTTGAAGCTGCGGGCGTTCGCGACGGTCGGACCGTGCGCGGCCAGGACGGTCTCCAGAACGTCCTTGGTGGACGTCTTCCCCGCCGAGCCGGTGATCCCGACGACCGTCCCCGGGTAGCGGGCGGCGACCAGCCGCGCGATCCGGGCCATGGCGTCGAGGACGTCGTCGACGACGACCGCGGGCGCGTCGACCGGGCGCGCCGCCAGCACCGCGACCGCGCCGCCATCGGCCACCGCCCGGTCCGCGTAGTCGTGTCCGTCGGCCGACCGGCCGCGCAGACAGGCGAAGAGCCCGCCGGGCGCGATGTCCCGGGTGTCGAAGGACAGCGGGCCGGTCACTCGGACCGCGGAATCGCCGATCCGGTGAAGCGTGCCGCCGGTCGCCTCCGCGATCTCGGCCAGGGTCAGAGGGATCACTGTTCTCCTCGGGGGACGGGACGGAACTCCCGCGCCCGCCCGGGGCGGGCGCACCGGCCCAGTCTGCAACAGGCGGGGCACCGGGGGCCCGTACACGGCGGAGCCCGGCCCCGGGGTCACTCCCCCGGGGCCTGGCGTCTCTCCGTCCGGGCCCGACCCGCCGGTGGGTGCCCGCCCGCTCTGCCGGTGGGTGCCCGCCCGGGCGGCGGGCGGACTCGCGGCCCGACCCGCCGACCGGGGCGGAATTATCCGGTCCGGGCTACCATGGCAGGTTGCCGTGCCGGATCAGCACCGCCACCGTGCCCGCGCAGCCCGCGATCACCCACAGCAGCCACAGGATCCGCCGCCGCCGCTCGACGAAGGCCGCGTCCCACGCGGACGCGTCGCCCGAGCGGACCGACGAGCGCACCATCAGCGCCCGCCCCAGCGCGAAGGCCAGCCCGCCGAGCGGGGTCGCCCACCACGGTCCCGCGAACAGGAGCGCCGCGATCGCCACGTACGGCAGATGGGACGGTACGAAGGTCCGCAGACCGGTCCCCATCTCGAAGCCGAACTGGAGCGCACCGCTGCCGTCCGTGCGGACCACGATGTCACTGGGCACCAGCCGGGCGTTCTGCGGCATACGGAACGGCAGGAGCCGGATCTCGATGCCGAGGAAGACGACCGCCGCCGCCGTGAGCGCGCCGGTGCGCACTGCATCGGGTGCCACTGCCTGGACCAGTGCCGCGGGCAGCAGCAGAAGCAGCCCGGTGGCGAAGCCGCCGAGGAAGAGTCCCCGGACGAAGTACTGCACGTTTCTCGTTCCCCGCCAGACCGACGAGGTCAGCAGACCCGCTGAGTTGTGGCTTCAAACGGATCCCGAGAGCGAATAGCCGGCCAGGACGGCCACCGCGCAGGCGGCGACCGCGGTGAGCACCCCGTTCAGTGCGGCCGGGCCCCAGGCCGCCCCGGCGCCGGCGACTGCCGTCATGAACAGGCCGACCGCCCCGGCGACGAGCGCGGAGACTCCGGGGGTGCTGGGGCGCCGGGTGTCCGGCGGATGGGTGAGCGCCATAGGTGTCCTCGGGTGTTCTGGGGCCTCTGCGGAGATGTTCTCGGGCCTCTTCGGATACGCGTGGGCTCGACGAGGCGGGCCCGGTCCGGACGGGTCCGGGAGACCGGTGCGGTCTCCCGGCCGCCCGGCGCCGCGGTCCGCCGGCCGCCGTCGCGCGGGAGGAGCGACGGCGGCCGGGGTGCCCCGCAGCGCCCGGCGGCCGGCCGGGCGGTACCTCAGCCGCTCTTGCAGCTCGTGGTGAAGCGCGCCGAGTGGCCGGGCTTGATGTCCTCGAAGTAGCCGTCCCAGCAGTGCACGGTCGAACCGTTCGCCATCCGCCAGTACCAGCCGGCGTAGCCGCCGCAGGCGGCCTCCCAGCCGTACTTGCGGGTGTACCACTGGTGGGTTTCGGTGTCGGTGCGGTGGTAGCCGTCCGAGGCGCAGTACACCGAGCTGATGTACTGGCGGCCCCAACACGGCGTATCACCGGGGACGTCGACGTTCATGCAGTGCGCGGGGTGGCGCGAGGTGCGGCTGAAGGCCCAGGACGGGGTGCCGCCGACCCAGCCGAGACCGGTGATCGCGAGGGTTGCCGCGCCCGCCATCGTGGTCCGCAGGAAGGTCCGGCGGCCGAAGCCGCCGGAGGTCTTCACCGCCGGGGCGGGGGACGGCACGGGCGCGGTGGAGCGCAGATCGCCCGAGGTGGGGGTCGTGGTCACTTCGGGGATGGACTGAAGGAAGACACTGCTCATGATGCGACTCCCGTCGTGAGGGAAGAGGTGGTGGACGGCGGGGTGGCGCCGCCGGAGTACTCCTCGGTGAGCGCGGTCAGCGAATCCACGGAGCCCACGGGCTCCGCCGACAGCAGCGAACCGTCCGCGTCGAGGACCAGCAGGGCCGGCTGGTAGGCCAGCAGCAGCGGCGAGGACAGCCCCGGGCCGGTGACGATCTCACCGGCGCCGATGGAGTCCCAGGTGCCCGAGCCGTCGATGTCGACCAGGACCGTGCGGTGCCCGGCAGCAGTGAGGGCGCCCCGCAGCCCGGACCAGGCCGGTGCGACCTCCTCGCAGGTGGGGCAGGTGGAGGAGACCACCAGGGCCAGCGTGCGGTGCGCGGTGTCGGGCGCGGCCAGATCGGGCCACTGCCGCGAGCGGTCGTTGGCCGCGGAACCGGATCCGCCGCCGTTCACCTCCAGCTCCCGCACCTTGGCGACCAGCCCGGCATAACCGAACGTCAGAAAGACCACGGCGACCCAGGCGAGGATCAGGAGGGCCCACAGAAGGCTCTGCACGCCTCACGCTCCCCAGCGCACGTCGAGCGACTGGAGCAGCTCCTCCTGGTCGGTGGTGGAGACCCCGATATCGGCCGAGGCGTCGTCGTCGACGAGGCAGACCGCCTGGGGCCCGGAGTGCAGGAACTTCCGCCCCCGGGTCACCCCCGCGATGCCCATCGTCTTGACCCAGACCTCGCCGTTCTCCACGGACTTGCCCGCGCTCTCCGGCACCAGCTGGGTGGCGTCGTCGGCGGGGTAGATCGTCACGGAGCCGCCGGAGGTGAACTTGACCCCGTACATGCTCCACGCCCGCAGATCGCGGGAGCGCGGCTTGACGACCAGACCGGCCCTGGTGTCGGTGAGGGCGAGCCGGTCGAGGACCTGGGTGACCGCACCCGCGTCGACCCGGTTGCCGGAGAACTCCATGATCAGGCAGTGGTGCGGGCCGGTCCATATGCCCTGCCAGCCGCTGCTGTCGGCATTGGCCAGCAGCTGGAGCGGCCGGCCGTCGTAGGTGACTTCCTGGACCACCCGCGACTTGTGGACCTCGATCAGTCCGGCGGGGTAGCCGCGGTCGGTGATACTGATGCCCACACCGAGCGACGGGCCGGTGAGGCGGAAGTGCCAGAACCAGTCCTCCTGTACGGAGCGGGCGCGGCAGGCGAAGGACACCCAGCGCCCGTTGGGCGCCAGTGCCTTCGCGGTCTGCAACGTGGCCTGCATGAGACCTCCAGTCGTCGAAGTTCGTCAGGAGCGGGACGTACGGACTGTTCCGGGCGGACCACGCCACGGGCCCATGAGGGTCCTGAGGGCCGTGGGAAGTGCGCCCGGAAGAACCGTAGAAGGCCCTTCTGTCCCGCTTCTGTCCGTTCTCTGACGGTCTTCTGCGCAGCCGCTGCCCGTTCGCTGCGGGGCGGCTGTGCGGCTGCTGCGGGGCGGCTGGGAGGCGCCTGTGACGGTGCTGAGAAGGCGCTGCGGTGGTGCTGTGGAGTTGCTGCGGTGGTGCTGTGAGGCCGCTGGGCCACGGCTTCCGGGGCGCTGTACTGCCGCTGGGGAGCGGGTCGCCCCCCGCTTGCCGCCGCCAAACGGCCTTCTCGCCACCGGCTGACAGTCCGCTTACACCCCCCTGACGTGCGGGTTTTAGCGTTTGCGTTCGTTGACAGAGCAGAGCCCGGCTTGGAAGATCTTGTCCGGAGGTGTCCGCCGGCCGGTGCCGGTCCCGGTCTTCAAAACCGGTGGACGTTGTCCCTTACGCGTCAGCGGGTTCGACTCCCGTCCACCTCCGTCCCATTCGTCAGCACGCCGGCGCCTCTGCCCGGGACAGCGTCAGGAGTGAGATGAGGAAGACCGGCGCCCCCGGGCGGATACCGTCGGTGCGGGAGATCATGGACGATCCGCGGCTGCGGGACGCGGCGGAGGCCCTCGGACCGGCGGAGGCACGGGAGGCGGCGCGCCGGGTGCAGCGCTCCTTACGGGCCGGGCGGATCGCGGATTCCGGGCCGGACGCCGGGGCCGGGTCGGGATCGGAATCCGGTTCCGGGGCCGGGTCCTCCGGCGGCGGTACGTCCTCCGGAACCGTGAACCCCACCCGTCCCTCCGACCCCCTCCGTACCGTCGCGGACGCCGTTGCCGAGGTGGTCGCCGGACTGCCGCCCGCGCCCACCCGGCACCGCCGGGTCGTCAACGCCACGGGTGTGCTGGTGCACACGAACCTCGGCCGGACGCCCCTGTCCCGCGCCGCGGTCGACGCGGTCGCCCATCTCGCCGGAACCTCCGATCTGGAGCTGGACCTCGAACAGAACCGCCGGGGGCCGCGCGGCCGGGGCGCGCTCGACGCCCTGCGCGCCGCCGTGCCCGCCGCGGGCGGCGTCCACGTGGTCAACAACAACGCCGCGGCGCTCGTCCTGGTGGCCACCGCCCTTGCCGGAACCGGCCGGGACATCGTGGTCAGCCGGGGCGAACTCGTCGAGATCGGCGATGGATTCCGCCTCCCGGAGCTGCTGGAGAGCACGGGAGCACGGTTACGAGAAGTTGGTACGACCAATCGAACGACGGTCGACGACTACGCCCGCGCCATCGGTGACGACACCGCGTTCCTGCTCCAGGTCCACCCCTCCAACTTCGCCATGACCGGGTTCGTCAGCACCCCGCCGATCGCCGGACTCGCCGCGCTCGGCCGCCCCCTGGTCGTCGACATCGGCTCCGGACTGCTGGCCCCGCACCCCCTGCTGCCCGATGAACCGGACGCCGGTACGGCCCTGTCCCAGGGCGCCGCCCTGGTCACTGCGAGCGGCGACAAACTCCTCGGCGGCCCCCAGGCCGGACTGCTGCTCGGCGACGCCGGACTCGTCGAACGCCTCCGCCGCCATCCGCTGGCCCGCGCCCTGCGCACCGGAAAGCTGACCCTGGCCGCCCTGGAGGCCACCCTGCGCGGACCGGCCTCCCCGCTGGAGACCGCCCTGACCCGGCCGCTGGCCGAACTCACCGCCCGCGCCGATTCGCTGACCCGGCGGCTGCGCGCCGCGGGCGTCGACGCGGCCTCGGAACCCTCCGAATCGGTCGTCGGCGGGGGCGGGGCGCCCGGTGTCACCTTCCCTTCGGCGGCCGTCGCGCTCCCCGCGGACCTGGCGCCCCTCCTCCGCACCGCCGTCCCCGTCCCC
The DNA here is from genome assembly GCF_044763775.1 of Streptomyces sp. NPDC094448. Classification (NCBI taxonomy): domain Bacteria; kingdom Bacillati; phylum Actinomycetota; class Actinomycetes; order Kitasatosporales; family Streptomycetaceae; genus Streptomyces; species Streptomyces sp. NPDC094448. Next base: position 422,810 of record NZ_JBIWGU010000005.1, read on the forward strand.
GTCCTGGCCCGTGTCCACAAGTCCCGTCTCCTGCTCGATCTGCGGTCGGTCCCCGACGAGGACGACGAGGTGGTGGCCCGTGCGGTGCTCAGGGCATGGGAGCGCAGGTCCGGCGGCGGGGAGTGCGGTACGGGAGCCGTCCGATGATGGTCCTGGCGACCGCGGGCCACGTCGACCACGGCAAGTCGGCGCTGCTGCGCGCGCTGACCGGAATGGAGCCGGACCGTACGGAGGAGGAGCGGCGCCGGGGCCTCAGTATCGACCTGGGCTATGTCTGGACGACGATCCCGGACGCTGAGGAGGGTCCATACGGCGCGGAGGGTCCGGACGGCGCGGACGGTACCGAGGGCCCGGACGGTACCGAAGCCCGTGGCGCCCGCGGTCCGGCTCCCGCCGACCGCCCCGCCCCCGGAAGGCCCGCCCCCGACCACCGCGTCGCCTTCGTCGACGTCCCCGGCCATGAACGCTTTCTCGCCACCATGCTCGCGGGTGCCGGACCCGTCCCCGCCGTCCTCTTCGCCGTCGCGGCCGACGGCGGCTGGATGCCCCAGTCCCAGGAGCACGCCACCGCCCTCGACGCCCTCGGGGTCCGCGAAGGGCTGCTCGTCGTCACCCGCTGCGACCTCGCCGACCCGGGGCCCGCGCTCGCCCGCGCCCGGACCGCGCTCGCCGGGACCGGGCTCGCCGAACTGCCCGCGGTCGCCGTCAGCGCCCGCACCGGACAGGGCCTCGGTGAACTCCGTACCGCCGTCGCCGCCTTGAGGAACCGGCTGCCCGCAGCGCGTAACGACGCGCCGGTACGGCTCTGGGCCGACCGCGCCTTCGCCCGACCCGGCCACGGCCTCGTCGTCACCGGCACCCTGACCGAGGGCAGCATCGCCCGGGGCGACATCTTGCACACCGGCCCCGAAGGACCGTCCCTGACCGTCCGCGGACTCGAAGAACTGGGCTGCCCGACCGGACGCTCCACCGGCCCCGCCCGGGTGGCCCTCAGCCTGCGCGGCGACGCGCCGCGCGGCGGTCTGCGCGGTACGGCGCTCTGCACACCCGGGACGTTCACCCTCACCGGCACCGCCGATGTCCGCCTGGCCGGTGCGGTACTGCGCGGCGCCTCGCCCCGGTTGACCGTGCACATCGGCTCCGCCGCCGTACCCGCCGAGGTCCGCCGCTTCGGCCGGGGCACCGCCCGGCTCGTCCTCGGCCGCCCGCTGCCGCTGCGGATCGGCGACCGGATGGTGGTCACCCAACACCGCCGGGTGGTCGGCAGCGCGCTCGTCCTCGACCCCGTACCGCCGTACGTCGGACCGCGCCGCGCGGGCGGACTGCGGGCCGAATCCCTCGCCGCCCACCCCGGCACACCCGACCTCGGACACGAGACCGCGGTCCGCGGCCTGGTCCGCACCGGCACCCTGAGCCGGATCGGTGTCGACTGCGCCGAGGCCGCCCCGGTAGCGGGCGACTGGCTGGTTTCGGCCGCCGAACGCCGCCGGATCACCGGCGCCGTGACCGAGGCCACCGCCGACGGGGAACCCGTCGACGCGCACAGCCTGATCCGGCGCCTCGGACTGCCCGACCGGGCCCTGCTGGCCGCGCTGCTGCCCGCGGAACGGGCCCTGCGCGAGGGCCGGATCGTCCGCGCCGACCGCACCGACGCCCTCCCGGCGGCCACCCGCGCCCTGGTGGCGGCGCTCGAAGCGGGCCTCGCCCGGGGCGAGTTCCTCGCGCCGACCCCCGCCGAACTCGCCGGACTCGGCATCGGCCGCCGCGAGCTGGCGCTCGCCGTCCGGGCCGGGCGGCTGATCCGGCTCTCCGAAACCGTCCATGTCGCCCCCGGAGTCCCGGAGCGCGCGGCCGACGCCCTCGTACCCCTGGCCGAAAATCCGTTCACCGTCTCGGAGGCGCGGATCCGGTGGAACGTACCCCGCCGGATTGCCCTCCCACTCATCGAGCATCTCGACCACACCGGGGTCACCCGGCGCGGCCCCGACGATCTGCGCACCCTGTGCCCCACCCGCCTCACAAGGGAGAACAGCACATGACCGGCTTACGGATGACCCGGTACGGGCGGGGCGGCGGCTGCGCCTGCAAGATCCCGCCCGGCGAACTGGAGACCTTGCTCAACGGCCTCACCGACGCCGCGCCCGCCGTACCCGGATCCCCGTCCGCCGACGGCCGGCCCGGCACCTCCGCCCTCCTCGTCGGGCCGGAGCACGGCGACGACGCGGCCGCCGTCCGCGTCGACGGCCCGCTGGCCGTCATCTCCACCGCCGACTTCTTCACCCCGGTCGCCGACGACCCCTACACCTGGGGCCGGATCGCCGCCACCAACGCCATGTCCGACGTGTACGCGATGGGCGGCACGCCCGTCATGGCGGTCAACCTCCTCGCCTGGCCGCGCGAGACGCTGCCGATGGACCTCGCCCGCGAGGTGCTCCGCGGCGGTCTGGACGCCGCCAGGTCCGCGGGCTGCGCCGTCGCGGGCGGCCACAGCGTCGACGCCGCCGAACCCCTCTACGGCATGGCCGTGACCGGCACCGCCGACCCCGCCCGGCTGATCACCGTGGACCGGGCCGCCCCCGGCACCCCCCTGACCCTCACCAAACCCCTCGGCGTCGGTGTCCTCAACACCCTCCACAAGGCCACCGGCGAGGTGTTCCCCGAGGCCGTCGAGGTGATGACCACCCTCAACCGGGACGCGTCGGCCGCCGCCGTCGCCGCCGGGATCCGGGCCGGAACGGATGTCACCGGTTTCGGACTCCTCGGCCACGCCCACCGGGTGGCCCGCGCCTCCGGGGTGACCCTCGCCATCGACACCGCCCGGGTGCCGGTCCTCGCCGCCGCCCGCACCGCGGCGGCGCGGGGCAGCATCAGCGGCGGCAGCCGCCGGAATCTGGACTGGGTGGCGCCGCACGCCGACCTCTCCGCGGCCGACGAGACCACGGCCCTCCTGCTGGCCGACGCCCAGACCTCGGGCGGTCTGCTTCTGGCCGGAGAGCTGCCAGGTCATCCGGTCATCGGAGAGGTCCTTCCCTTCGGGGGCAGCACCGTACTGCTCCGCTGAACCGACGGACCCACGCGACACCGACCATCGACGAATCGGGGTTCCACCATGCAGAGAGCCGGTGACATCGACCCGGGGCTCCTCGACCAGAGCCACGGTTGGCCGGCCGGCACCGACGCGCCGCCGACCCGGCCGGGGGAGCGGGCCGTGGCGGGCGGACGAGCGGGCGCGGAGGGGAAGCCGCGGCCCGCGCGGCGGGGCCCCTACGATCCGAAGAACGATCCCAAGAACGATCCGAAGACCTCGTACGGCCCGCGGGCCCCCTACGGCCCGCCGCTCCCGCACCCACCCTCCGTACCCCACACCCTGCCCACCACCCCGCACGGCCCGTCCGTCTCCCACCAGCCGCCGGTCCCGCACGGGCCCTCGGCCCCCTACCCGTCCGCCGTCCCCACCCCGCCCGGCCGCCACGACCCGGCGGGCGCCCGCCATCAGCCGCCGGCGCCCCTCACCGCCTACGAACGGCACACCGCCCACAGCAGGTCCGCAGGCCCCGGCCCGGCGGACCCCGCCGAAGACCCCGCCGACGAACCGGAGGCCGGGCCGGTCCACAGCGTCGGCATCCTCGGCCCGGTCGTCCTCTTCGGCCCCGACGGCCCCACCGCACCCTCCGGATCCGTCGTCCGGGCCCTGCTGGGCAGCCTGGCCCTGGCCCACCCCCACCCGGTGAACGCCGACACCTTCGCCACCCGCCTCTGGCCCGACCGCACGGCACCCCAGGCCCGGCAGTGCCTGCACACCGGCGCCCACCGGCTCCGCTCCTGGCTGCTGAACGCCACCGACGGCGGCCTCGGCGTGGTCACCCAGCCCTCGGGATACGCCCTCACCGGCGGCGATATGCCGACCGACCTCGCCCGCTTCCGCCACGCCACCGAACGCGCCCGGCAACTCGCCGACCCGCAGCGCAGGCTGCGCCACCTCCAGCACGCCCACTCCCTGTGGCGCGGCAGACTGCTGGAGGGCATACCGCCCGAGTGCGTCGACCACCAGGCCCAGCAGTCGCTGATGCTGGAACACACAGGTCACCTCCAGGACCTGGCGCGGGCGGCGCTGGACGCCCGCAGACCGCGCGAGGCGATCGTGGCGGCCCGGCGCGCCTGCGAGGAGGACCACTTCAACGAGTCCTCGCACGCGCTGTTGATGGAGGCGCTGACGGCGGCGGGCATGCGGGTCGCGGCGCTCGACGTCTACGAGCACATGCGCAACCGGCTGAACCGGTCCCTGGGCATCGCGCCCGGCGAGATCCTCAAGCAGGCCAGGGGCCGCGTCATCGGCCGCTGACGGAGGCCCGCCCCGCCGCGGCGGGGACCCGGGGAGCCGTCGTCCGCCGACCGACGGCCCCTCCGCGCCCGTACCCCTGAGTCCGTACCCCTGGACAGCGCCCACGCCCCGCACCCCCGCCGTCCTTGACAGAGCGTCCGGTCCTGGAAAATCTGTCGATCATGTCTGCTGCTGCGTCTGCTGCGTCCGCCCCGACGACCGCCCGCCCCGCCCCCGCCTATCTCGACGAACGCTCCGGCCGCCGCTACCCCCTGACCGACCCCCACCGCTGGCGCGGCGACGACGGAGCCCCGCTGACCGTCACCCCGCTGCCCGGCCCGGCCCCCGTCGACGTGGACACCGCCCGCCGCTCCCTCTGGCGCTACCGCGCCGCGTTTCCGCTGCCCCTGGCCCCCGTCACCCTGGGGGAGGGCTGCACCCCGCTGCTCGACGGCGACTGGGAAGGCGTACCGGTCTTCTACAAGGCCGAATGGGCCAACCCCACCGGCAGCTTCAAGGACCGCGGCGCCAGCCTGCTGGTCTCCTACCTCGCCCACCACGGCATCACCGAGATCATCGAGGACAGCTCCGGCAACGGCGGCTCGTCGATCGCCGCCTACTGCGCCGCCGCGGGCATCCGCGCCCGGATCCTCGTCCCCGAACACACCTCACCCGCCAAGATCCTCCAGACCCGGGCGTACGGCGCCGATATCGAACGCATCCCCGGCGACCGCGAGGCCACCGCCGCCGAAGCGCTGCGCCGGGCCGCGGCCGGCGCGGTCTACGCGGGCCACAACTGGCACCCCTTCTTCCTCCAGGGCACCAAGACCCTCGCCTACGAGATCTGGGAGGACCTCGGCTTCCGCGCCCCCGACAACGTGGTGACCGTCGCGGGCGCGGGCAGCACCGTCCTCGGCTGCGCCATCGGCTTCGGCGAACTCCTGGCGGCGGGCCGTATCGACCGGCTGCCGCGCCTGCTGGTGGCCCAGCCCGCCAACTGCGCCCCGCTGTACGCGGCCTTCCGCGCCGGAGCGGAGACCGAGGTCCCGGTCGAGACCGCCCCGACGATCGCCGAAGGCACCGCGATCCGGCACCCCGTACGCCTTCCGGAGGTGCTGCGCGCCATCCGCGCCTCGGGCGGCGAGCTGCTCGCGGTCCCGGAACAGGGCATCGAGGAGGCCGTCCGGGGGCTGGCGAGGAAGGGGCTGTACGCGGAGCCCACCAGCGCCACCGCGGCCGCTGCGGTCACCGGTTTTGCCCGCCGGGGGGTGATCGAACCGGGACAGACCACGGTCGTCGTCCTCACCGGCTCGGCGCTGAAGACGGCCCCGGTGATGGAGCGCGTGATCGCGGCAGCCCCGCGATGACGGGACCCGTGCCCCGCCCCCGTACCGCGGCACCGGACCCTGCCGCCCCCGCCCCCGGGCCGACACCCCGGCGACCCTGCTCGGCCTCTCCCGCGCGACGGTCCCCGACGGCCTGCGCGGCGAAGCCCGCCGAGCCCCGGTACCGCCGGCCGCCCCGTCAGCCCTTCCGGACCGGCCGGTAGGCGAGCTGGACCTGACGGGGACGGCCGCGGCGGCCGGTGAGGGTGCCGCGCCCCGGGGGCTGCCTGGACAGCGGGACCGAGCCGAAGAGGGGCCCCTCGGAGCGGTCGCCCGAGAGCATCAGCGCGGGCGTGCCCTGCTCGCGCAGATGGTTGAGCAGCGGCTCGTACACCGCCCGGCTCGCCCCCGCCGAACTCCGGCACAGCACCAGGCGCAGGCCGACGTCCCGGGCGAAGGGCAGATGTTCGAGGAGCGGGAGGAGCGGATTGCCGGACCCGGTGGCGACCAGTTCGTAGTCGTCGACGAGCAGGAACAGATCGGGCCCGGAGTACCAGGACCGGTTCCGTAGCTGGTCCGGGGTGACGTCGTGGGTCGGCAGCCGCCGCCGCGCGAGGTCGGTGAGGGCCGCGACATGCGGCTGGAGCCCCGCCGCCGGAACGTACTGCACCACATGCTCCGGCGGCAGCTCGCCGAGGAGCGAACGCCGGTAGTCGACGACGAAGAGCTGTGCCTGCGCGGGGGTGTAGCGTTCGGCGATCCGGTGCGCCAGCAGCCGCAGCAGCGACGATTTGCCGGACTCCGACTCCCCGAAGACCACCAGCCAGGGGTCGGTCTCGAAGTCGATACCGAAGGGCTGGAGCGTCGTCTCGTCCAGACCGAGCAGGATCTCCCCGTCCGAGCGGCCGGACTCGGCGGGCAGCGAACTCTCGGGCAGCAGTACGGGCAGTACCCGTACAGGCGGTGCGGACGGGCCGGGCCACTGCCTGCGGACGGCGGCGACGAGCTGTGCCGTGGCCTCCGCGAGACCGGTATCGGGGGCGGACAGGGCGTCCAGCTTCGGTACGGCGGCCAGGAAGTGGAACGTGCCGGAGGCCAGACCGCGCCCGGGTACCCCGACCGGGACGTCCTGCGCCGCCTTTCGGGAGATCTCCGACTCCATGGGGTCGGAGAGACGCAGTTCGACCCGGGTGCCGAGAAGCCGGCGGAGCAGCGGACGCACTTCCGGGTACCGGACCGCCGTCAGCAGCAGATGGATTCCGCAGTCCCGGCCGCGGCTGCCGAGATCGGCTACGGCATCCTCCAGCTCCTCGTGGTCGGCCTTGAAGCCCGCCCAGCCGTCGACGACGAGGAAGACGTCGCCCCACAGGTGGCCGGGCCACTGCCCCTCGGCCCGGCCTCGGCGGTAGACGGCCATGGACTCGATGTTCTCGGCCGCGAAGAACGCCTCCCGCTGTTCGAGGATCCCCGTCAGTTCCGCGACGGTGCGCCGTACCCGGTCCGGTTCGAGCCTGCCCGTGACACCGCCCGTATGCGGCAGTCCGGCGAGCTGCTGGAGTCCGCCGCCGCCGAAGTCGAGGCAGTAGAACTGGACCTCGGCGGGGGTGTGGGTGAGGGCGAGGGAGAGGACGACGGTCCGCAGCAGGGTGGACTTGCCGGACTGCGGCGCGCCGACGATCAGCCCGCTCCCGCCGGTGCCCGGGAAGTCGAGGACGAGCGGCTCGCGGCGCTGCCGGTCGGGCCGGTCGACCAGCCCGACCGGTACGCGCAGCCGGCCCGACGCGGCGTAGTCCGGGGGGTGCAGACCGCGCTCGGGTGTGGATTCCAGCGGCGGCAGCAGGGTGTCGAGGGCGACGGGATCGCCGAGCGGTGACAGCCAGACCTGGTGCGCGGGCGGCCCCTGCCCTGCGGTACGGCGGACGAGGACGTCGAGGAGGCTGTCGCCGAGGGCGCCCGGGTCGGCGGGTGCGCCGGGGGCGGCGGAGCCGGGGTGCCCTCCGGGCGTACCGGCGGAGGTATCGGCATCGATCAACGCCCCGATATGAGCGGCGGCAATGGATCCGGCGGCAATGATCCCGGCACCGATTCCAGCTCCGGCGGGTGCACCGACGGGATCGCCCGCAGGACCGGCGCCCGGCCGGTGGCCGGGCACCGGCATCCGGGACCCGGAGGACACCGTGTCCCCGGACCCCTGCGGCGGTACGGAGGCCCTGCCCCCGGGCCCCTGCCCGGGTGCCGCTCCCACCGGAATCTCCTGCGGCGGCTGCCCTGCGGAGCCCGGCTGCGGAATCGCCGGGGGACCCGCCCCGGGACCCACTTCCGTGTCCGCCTCGGAAACCGGCTCGGAAACCGGCTCGGGTTCCGGCTCGGGTTCCGGCTTGGAAACCGGCTTGGATTCAGGCTCGGCTGTCACCGGGGCCTCCGGAAGCCCCGGGAGGGAGACCCGGCCCGGCGGTGCGGAGACGTACGCCGCCCGGAAACGGACCGTCCGGTCGTCGCGGTGCCGCAGATAGCCGGAGCCCGGCAGCGGTGGCAGATGGTAGGCGTCCGGCGCCCCGATCACCCGACGGGAATCCGCGGAGGAGAGCGCGCGCAGGCCGATCCGGTACGAGAGGTACACGTCCAGGCCGCGCAGCATCCCGTCGTCGAACCGGTGCGATGCCAGCAGCAGATGCACTCCGAGGAAGCGGCCGATCCGGGCGGTCATGACGAGGACTTCGATGAAGTGGGGCCGGACGGCCAGCAGTTCGGAAACCTCGTCGATGACGACCAGCAGCGAGGGCAGCGGGGCCAGCGGCGCACCCTCCGCGCGCGCCCTCTCATAGGCGGCGGCGTCGGCGTAGTTCCCGGCGCCCCGCAGCAGCTCCTGACGGCGCCGGAGTTCACCGTCGAGGGCGTCGCTCATCCGCTCCACCAGGGCCGGATCCTCCGAGAGGCCGGTGATGAAGGCCGACAGATGAGGCAGCCGTTCCAGGCCGGCGAAGGTCGCCCGGCCCCTGAAGTCGGCGAGGACGAAGTTCAGGGTGCGGGGGGAGTGGGTGACGGCGAGCCCCAGGACGAGGGTGCGCAGCAGCTCGGACTTCCCCGAGCCGGTGGCGCCGACGCAGATACCGTGCGGCCCGTCCCCGCCCTGCAAGGAGTCCTTCAGGTCGAGCAGCACCGGCCGGCCGTCCTCGCCGACCCCGATCGGCACCCGGAGCCGGTCCCCGGGGGTGCGGGGCGCCCAGGCGGTGTCCGCGTCGAACGCTTCGGCGTCCTCGATGCCGTACAGCTCGGTGAAAGGGATGTCGGTACGCGGTGCGGCCGCCGAATCCGGCGGTACGCCCAGCCAGTGGTCCCGCATCCGCCGGACCGTCTCGGCCAGCGAACGGCGGGCCTCCGCGGCGCCGTCGACCTCCTCCAGCTGCGGGACGGCCACCTGGAACCGGCGCCGGTGCGACAGACCCCAGCCGATGCCGAGACCGCCGGAGAGGACGGTGTCGATCTGGGATTCGGCCGGATCGTCGAGGGGCAGTTCGACCCGGGTGCCGAGAAGGCCGAGCAGGCTGGGGCCGAAGTCGGACCAGCGGCGGGCGGAAGCGATGAGATGGACGCCGTAGTTGAGGCCCGCGTTGATGATCCGGTGCACCTCCTGGGCGAAGCCCGTCATCTCCCAGTCGAAATCCAGCCAGCCGTCGACGACGAGGAAGACGTCGCTGCCGCCGTCGTGCGGAAGCCGGCCCGCGGCCCGCAGCTCGCGGAACTCCTCGACGGAGTCGATGTCGAGATCGCGGAAGAGGGCCCGGCGGGTGGCGACGGCGTCCCTGACGGCGGCGAGGACCCGGCCGACGGCCTCGTGCTCATGGGCCGCGGCCAGCTCCTTCACATGCGGCATCGACCGCAGCACCCCGAGCCGGTTGACGGCTCCTTCCAGGAGGTAGAACTCGGCCTCGCGCGGGGTGTGGGTCAGCGTCAGCGACATCGTCAGGGACCGCAGCAGCGTGGTCTTCCCGCTGCCGAGCCGGCCGATGACGGCGACGTTTCCGCTGCGGCTGGAGAGGTCCAGACAGGCGAGGTCCCCGCCGGAGGCCGCGGGGGTCCGGCCGATCGGCACCAGCAGCCGGGACGCGCCCTCCCACGCATCGCAGATGAACCCCCGGTCGGGGGTGTCGACGGGCGGCGGCAGCAGGGAGCCCAGCACCAGCTGGTCCCGTTTGGCGCTCTGCCGGGGCAGCCCGGTGACCGGGTCGGCGGGGGCCGCGTAGGCGATGGCCACATGGCCCTCGTACTGGCCGGACTTGGTGGGCGTCTGCTCGGGGCCGCTCTGGTTGGCGACCGCGTCGTGGACGTATGTGTACAGCTCGTCGGGGGTGATCACGCCATCGCGGTCGAGATCGGCGTAGCCGGTGCCGAGCCCCTCGTTGAGCGCGGCCGTGAAACGGGACACGGGCCGCGCGTTGTCCATCGTGAGCTGCTCGCCCTCGTAGGCGTACTCCAGTGCCGTCGACGCGGTGATGACGAAGGTGCCGCGGCCGACGAGCGCGGCCTCGACGTCGACGGGCGCCGGGGACATCGGGGTGGCCCGGTGGAACAGTCCGCTGTAGCAGCAGTCGAGCAGCACGATCTTGGTGCGGGCCTCGCACTCGTCGAGCAGCTGATGGATGAGGTCGGCCCGGACGGCGGTGGTGTGCGGACGGTTGAGATCCGTCCCGATGGTCGCGAAGAACAGCCGGTCGGTGTCGTTGCGGATACCGTGGCAGGCGAGGTAGAGCAGGACGAGATCGCCCGGAGCGCGATGGCTCAGCAGGGCTTCGATCTCGCGTTCGATCTCCTCTTTGGGGCGGTTGGTGAGCGTGCGGACGAAATCGAAGCGGCCCACCGCCTCGTCCTTCAGCAGGGCCGCCAGCTCGTCGGCGCCGCGGGCGGGCGACCGGAGCTGGTTGAGCCCCGGGTCGACGTATCCGTCAGTCGCGACCAGCAGTGCGATCCGGCGCCCCGCCATCCCCGCCATCCCCGTTGTCCGCGCTGCCCCCACCGGCCGGTTCGCCCCCCGCGGCGATCCGGGCCGCCACGACGTCGACCAGCCTGCTCTGGTCCTTCGCGGACAGCGCCCGGAACTCCCCGCTGTTCCCTTCGAACTCCCACTTCACGGCCCGCGCCCTGGACCGCTGGAGATAGGCCACCAGCACATTGCTGAGGGCCTTGAGCCCGGCGGCCGACAGGGCGCCGCTGACGACGAGCGCCCCGATCTCGTACCCGGCGGAGGCCATCGACCCCTCGGGGGCGGGCGCTTCCTTACGGGCCACGCTGTACCGCCCGAAAGTACGCAAGTCCTTGTACAGGGACGTGACCTGACGCTCCACCTGTTCCGCGGACGCCTCGTCCCCGACGTCCACGCGCAGTACCAGCTCGTACACGCTGCCTCCCCAAGCCACCCGAGCAGACCCACAGCCGACGGCTGATCGTATAGCGCGCCCCTCGGCCGCGGGCAGCCATGCCGTCCCCTTCTTCTGTCCCGCCGGTGAAGGGCGCGTTGCCTACCGGCCGGGGCGGGCGCCGCGACGGCCCCGGTCATCCGGGCACCCTCCGGGCGCTGGGCACCGTCCTCCTCACACCACCTCGATGCCGTACTCCTGAATCAGCTCCTCCAGCCCGCCCCGGTACCCCTTCCCCCCGGCGACGAACTCCCAGTCGCCGTTCGGCCGGCGGCGGAAGGAGCCCAGCACCAGGGCAGTCTCGCCGGGGCGGCCGTCCGACACGTCCAGCCGGTCGAGGGGGGTGCCCTCGGAGTCCAGCAGCCGGATCCCGGCATTGGTGAACCCGGACAGATCGGCCGCCGGATCGGCCTCGGGATCGACCGCGGCGACGACGACGAGCCGGTCGGCCCGCGCCGGCAGGCCGTCGAAGTAGACCTGGACGGCGGCCCGGTCCGGGGCGACGGGTATCAGCGCCCGCACCGAACCGTCGGGCGTCCGCGGATTGTTGAAGAACACGAAGTGGTCGTCGTCCAGCACCCGGTTGCCGTGGCAGACGAGCGCGCAGACGTCCAGGGCGACCCGCCCCGACCAGGACATGCCCAGCACATTGTGGCCGTCCGTACCCGCTTCGTCGTCCGCCGCGGCCACCGGGGCCGGATCCGGCCGCCCGCCCCCGCCGCCCAGCCTGCCGCGCAGCCCGTGCCGGTGGAGCAGATCGACCAGCTCTGGGCCCGACACCAGCTCCAGGGGCTTGCCGTTGGCGAAGGCGTGCGAGCCGGGGCCGAAACCGGACGTCGTGACCAGCACACCCTTGTTGGCACCGGCGTCCTGGACCGTGCCGTACAGATCGCGGACCGCCGTCGGGGGCACGGTGTTCCGATAGCGCTTCACCTGGACGACGATCTTCCCGCCGCGGATCGGCGCCGGGTCGAGCGCATCGACGTCCACCCCGCCGTCGTTCGAACGCTGCGTCGACACGGCCTGCATACCCATGGCCCGGAACAGCTCGGCCACCAGCTCCTCGAAGGCGATCGGGTCCATCGCGTACAGATCGGGCTCATCGCCGCCGCCATGGGTGACGACACCCTGACCGATGTCCTCGGGAACCCGGCCCGGCCGCACCGGCGCGTACTGGTCCGGACGCGACGACAGCTGCCCCCGCAGCCCGTCCACCAGACAGCTCACGGCATCCACCTGCTCCAGGTGCAGCCCGGCGAAGGTCGAACGCGACGCCATCACCGTGCCCAGGAAGACGGCGGCCCGCCGGCCGGTCGCCGGATCGTGATCGTCCACGAAACCGTTCAGCGCCACCGACTCCAGCGCGCCGAACTCGTCGGCCGCGAAGAGATCGTGCAGAACGAGCAGCAGACACTGCGCGAGTACGTCGCGGTACAGGGCCCGGCGCTGGGCGACCGGACGCGGCGACTCCTTCTCCTGGTCCGCGTTGATCATGTACCGCACCGACTTCGCCTCCGGCACGATGCCGTACCGGGGCAGCTCCCAGTTGATCACCAGCTGGCGCGCGCCCGGATCGTACGCCGCCGACACCTGGCGCGGCAGCTCGTCCGGCCACCCCTCGGAGGCGTACAAGGCAGCCGAGAAGTACTCCACCGCGGCTTCCGGATCCCCGCCCCGCAGCCCCGCCGTCATCTCGGCGATCCCCGCGTTGTGCTGCCGTATCTCCCCCAGCCGGGCATCGGCCCACTGCCGGTACTGCGCCCGGTAGGCGGCGAGCTGCTGCTGCCGCCGGGCCTCCGCGGCCTGCGCCGCATGCCAGTCCCGCTCGAACCGGGCCCGCGCCTCGGCCTGCGCCTGGGCCCGCCGCGCCGCGGTCCACCCACCACCCGCCTGGTACTGGCTCCCGCGCTGGTCCGGCATCGGCACCGGCTCCGCGAGCCGCCCCGGATCGAACGGCTCCACCCACTCGGCCCGCGCCAGCGCCCCCGCCCGGAACGCCGGAGCCCGGCACCCCGCCACCAACAGCCCCTGCAAGGCGGCTACTCGCGCGTCGATCTCCTGCGTCCGCCGCCGCGCCTCCGCCTCCCGCAACTCGCGATAGGCGGCCCGCTGCTCCCGCTGCCGCCGCGCCACCTCCCGCTGCTGCGCCCGCAGCTCCCTCTCCCGATCCCGCTGATACCGGGCCTGCGCCGCCACCTGCCGCTGCTGCTGCCGCTGCGCCTCGGCCCAGATCCCGACCAACCCACTGGAGCGACGACTCATGCTCTACAGGCCCTCCCCACCAGCGACCCGCCGTGCATGGAGCGGGCCCTGCCTCCATAACCAGTTGTGGGGACCCGACTCCAGCCGGCGACGGAGGGCCCGCCCATGGTCTTGCGCCGGCTGCTCCGCGGTGCTCCCACGGCCTCGGTCGGTGTGCTCCCGGACTCCGCGCGAACAGGGCCGCTGCGCGTCACAGGAGATTCTCCAGGCCGAGCTTGGCCAACCGCGATCGGATGGCGCCGGGCTTCCGGCCGAAACGCCGTCCAAGAGTGTCGATGTCGTGTTCTCCCTGCTGGTAGAGCGCGAGCAGACGGGCGTCGTCCTCCGGAGGCCACGGCTGGCCCATGCGCGGGTAGCGGGCAGCCAGTTCTTCCGGGGACTCTTGCTTCCTGCCGGAATCCGTATGAGGACAGACGGACTCGATGATCTCCAGCGGGTACTCCCCGACCCGGGTGCCCGCAAGCCAGAGACTGAGGCACCCGTCGTCGAATGTCATACGGTCGGCGTGAGCGGTGACTGCTCGTCGAAGTACGTCGCTGTCGTACGGGTCCTGCTGGTAGTCGGTGAACGTCAGACGGAACGCTGCGCGCGCGGTTGATTCCCCCATATGACCATCCTCGCGCGGCGGGGACCCTGGCGGAAGACTGCTTCCCGCCCCCGATGTCTCCTGGGCCCGGGAGCAGTGGAGGGGGTGCGTTCTCCCCAGCGGAACAGGAGGGTTGCGGCCGGTGAAGGTCCTGCGGCGGGATCGCAGCCCGGCCCGGACAGGCGGCTCGTCCCGGCACCGAGCTGCCCCATCCGCGGTGTCGTTCGGGGGATGAAGAAGCCATCGCTCCACCTACCGCGATGGAAGCCTGTTCCTGCGCTCCCGAACTCGGGAGCACCGATCGGTTTTCGAGTGTCCAGGGGTGGCGGTACTCGGGGACGGATCAACTGTGCCGGCAGGCGGTCGTCTCACTGGCCTGCGTGTGCCCGGAGTCGTGGCGGGTGACGAGCCGGTCGACGAGTAACAGCCCGCGCCCGCTCTCGGCGTAGAGGTCTGCGGCTCGGCGGTGCGGCAGGGCGAGCGAGTCGTCGTACACCTCGACCAGGACCCGGCGGTGTCCGAGGTCGACGCGTATCCCGACGGTGAGCATGGTCCCGGTGCCGTGCAGCACGCCGTTCGCCACCAGCTCCGAGGTGACGGTCATCAGCGCGATCTCGGAGTCCTCGTCCAGGTGGAGTCCCCACTGGGTGAGGAGTTCGCGGAGTCGCCGACGGCCCAGCGGCACGGAGGACGGGTCACGGACCAGGAAGAAGCTTCTGCCGCGTACGCGCATGACGGACCCCTTCGATGGCCGGCGGACCTGGGCTGTGAGTGAGGTTGGGCCGTGTCGCGGGAAGGTATGTGTCGTCTTCCGCCTGCCGACCGGCCGCTATCCAGTCAACTCCGTGACCGGTCCGGCCACCGGTGCCAGGAAGGGGTGCGTTTCCGCGTGGGGGGCCACTTCAGGGGGCCAGGATGAGAGACGGGACTTTCAGACGCTTGGGGGATGGGCATGATGGCACCAGAGGGCATCGGGGCCTTATTGAGGGAAATCCGGGAAGCCGATGGACGTTCCCGCGAGGAACAGGCCCTGGTGCTTCAGGAGGCCCAAGGGGGAAAGTGGTTCGACCCGGAGAACCTCAAACGCTGGGAGACCGAACGCCGTCTGCCGACACCGGTGTGGCACGAGTTGCTGGCGAAGGGCTACGGGTGTCCGGTCGAGGAGATCGTCAACGCTGTGGCCGCGAGCAGGCGCCGGCGCAGGCAGCAGCGCCGAGCGGCCCCGGACGGTGAGGGGAAGGAGGAGACGGCGGTGGAACGACGACGATTCTTCGGTGTGGCGGCGGTGACGGCGGGAACGGCCTCGCTGCCGGGCATCGCCGAGGCGCGGCAGGGCATCGACGCCGGCCTCTCCGGCTCCGACGCCGGTGATCTGGCGTATCTGGCAGGCGCTTTCGAGAGGCACCGGGGCGGGTACCACGGGCGCCCGCCGAGCGTCGTCCTCGACGAGATGACCGCCGACCTCGGCCTGTTACGAGAGGTCCTCGGCCGCCCGCATCCGGCGGCCACCCGGGCGGAGCTGGCCCGAACGGCGGCGGGAATCACCGGTCTGGTGGCGATCATCCAGCACGACCGGGGAGACCAACGGGACGCCTACGGATGGTTCGCGACCGCCGAACAGGCGGCCCGGGAATCCGGGGACCGGCACATGCTGGCCTGGGTCCTGGCCCGGCACGCCATGGTCCCGCTCAACTACGGGGCACCGAAGACCGCGGCGGCCCTGGCCATGCGCTCCCGTACGGAAGCCGGGAAGTCCCCGACCGCTGCCGCCGCGCTCGCCGCCGCCGTCACCGCACGGGCCCTCGCCTCAACCGGGGACCACGGGGCCGCTCTGCGCGCGGTCGCCGACGCCCGGTCCATCGCCGACCGACTGGACACCTCCCAGGCCGCCGACACCTGGTTCGGCTACCCGCTCCAGAAGCACCACGTCCACCTCTCCCAGGCGTTCACCCTGATGGGCCGGACCCGTGAGGCATACGAGGAGCAGGAAGCGGCGCTCGCCCTGACCCGGTCCCCCTCGGTGATGACCCGCGCTCTCCTGTCCATCGACACCGCTCTGTGCCTGTCGGCGGACGGTGATCAGTCGGCGGCGGCGGAGCTGGCTTCGGACATCTGGACGAGGCTTCCGGACGCATACCGCCAGGGGCTGGTCCGGTCGCGAGCGGAGTCCTTGCATCGAACGATGTCCGGCACGGCCCAGAGCAGGTTCGGGAACGTATTGGCCGGTCGCTGACCGAGCCGTCACACGAACAGGGGTGATCACCCCTGTCACTTGTTCTCTAATGCCGGGACTCGCGGCGGGGATCAGCGACTGGGGTTGCCTTGGTGGGCGGCGAGCCGTTGGCGCGCGGGGCGCGCGGTGGAAGTACGGCTTGGGTCGTACGGCTGCGGGCTGCTTCGGCGCGACGGTTGGCGGATGCGGGTGATGAGGACGCGGGCGGGTTGGCGGGCGGTGGTGAGTTCGCGCTGGGCGACGGCTTCTTTACGGAGTTGGTGGAGTGGTCTCGACCTCCGCGACGGCGCGGCGACACTCGCGCATGTGACCGGTGCCGACCCGAAGGACATCCAGGAGATGCTTGGGCACTCCTCGATCACCATCACGGCCGACACCTACACGAGCCTGCTCCCCGAGGCCGATCTCGCCATCGCCGAGGCCGCCGCCATGCTCGTGCCCCGTGCGCGGCCCACCGTGAAGCCGGAGCCCGAGCCCGGCGAGGCGGAGGAACCAGGCCCGGATTCCGTGCCGGATGGTGTTGATCCGTTGGGAGAAATTTCGGAGATCAACTCTCCGTCCGCTCACGCACCGCTCACGCACCGCTCACGCAAACGGCCCCGGACGAGGAGTCCGAGGCCGAGTAGAACGCCTCCCTGGGGGATAAACCCCAGGTCAGCGACTTGCTGTGTTGTGCCCCCGGCAGGATTCGAACCTGCGACACCCGCTTTAGGAGATTTCTTGGGGCATGGCTGTGACCTGTGGAAATCTCTTAGGCAGGCTACTTGACCTGCGAAAACAATTCTCCACAGTTCTCACGTGTTCACGAGGTTTCCCGGCCGCATGTGTGCTACATCCGTTCTGCCCAGTGCCACCGTATGGAGCCTGTGGTTGTGGGTCTCAGCGTCGGTGCTGTGTTGCTCAACGGTTTCCCTGCGTTTGCCAGTAGGCGATGTTGTTGGTGATGACGGGGATGATGGGATGCGTAGGGTCTACGAGGCGTTGTGTTTCGGTGAGCATTCGGGTGAGCAGGCGGACCGCTTCCTCTGGGTGGCCCATGCGTCCGCGCCACATGGCGAGCTTGTCAAGTACCGACAAGGTGCCGAGGTGATCAGGGCCGAGGTGGCGTTCGATGCGGGTCAGCAGGGCCTGGTAGGTGTCGCTTGCCGCGTGTGCGTTACCCGTGGCACCGTGCCAGTGGCCAAGGCTATCGAGGGATGTCAGGGTTTGGACGTGGCCAGGACCTAGGACGCGCTCCTGATCGGGGAGGAGCTCTTGCAGCGCGGCGATGGCTGCGTGGGGTGCTCCTGCGACGCCACGCATAACAGCGAGGCTGTGACGCGTACTGAGAGTGCCGGAGTCATCCGGTGCGAGATGGTGCTGCTGATCACGGAGGACGTCCTCTAGCGTTTGTACAGCCTTCTGGGGATTCCCTGCCCGGCCCAGGCACTCGGCGTGGCTCTGCCTTGAGGTGAGTGTGCTGGGGTGGTGAGGGCCGAGGACCCGCGTTCTGTCAGCGATCACGGTAGCGAGGCTTTCGGCTGCGGTGGCCGGATCGCTTTCTGCCTGCAAATGGGCGAGGTTGTGGCGTGCGGCGAGCAGCTCGGGATGATCTAGGCCTAGGTTCTCACCCATCTCGGGAATCACCGTCTGATACCCGTCGATGGCCTTATTCGTCTCGCCAGCCGCTCCCTGCCAACGGGCAAGGCTTTGCCTGGTGGTCAGGACGCGCAGGTGACGGGCCCCGAGCAATCGTGTTTGGTCGGGCAGTAGCGCTTCGAGCAAGCTGACGGCCTCGGCGGCGTTGCCTGATTCACCCAACCAGCGGGCCAGATTGTGGCGGGCGGTCAGGGTGCCATCGGCATCGGCACCGAACTCCTCTTCCATGATGGGGATCAGGTTGCGATAGGCGTCCGCAGCCTCTGCTGCGTCACCTGCGGCACCTTTCCAATAACAAAGATTGTGGAGAGTGGCAAGTATCGCCTCACGGTTGGCTCCGTCGCGCTGCCGGACAGTGAGAATCTCTGTGAGGGCGGTGATGGCGCCGTTTGTGTCGCCCGCCTCGCCTCGCTCGACTGCAAGGTTATGGCGAGTGACGAGTGTTTCAGCGGCCTCGTATCCAAACAACCGGATTTGGTCCGCCTCAAGACTTTCCAGGGTCCGGACTGCCCTGGCGTGATCGCCGGCTTCTCTTTGCCAACGGGAGAGCTCGCTCCGTGCAAGAAGGGTGTGCCGGTGGTCGGTTCCAAGATGTTGGTGGGCGAGGAGGCGGAGGGCCTCGAAATGGTCCTGCGCCCAGGAGGCGTCGCCAGATTCACCCGCGCTCGTGCCCAGACGGAAGAGGAGAGTGTATGCAGTGTCGTCCTGCCACAGAGGGTGACCCTCGTCGTGGTGATCGTGGGCTGCCAGCGAGCGGGCGCTAGCCCGCAGCCGCTCTGCGAGGTCTTGGTCGAGGCCAGTGTCTGGCCAGATGCTAAGCAGGGCGTGAGCGGCAGCGGGCAGGGCGGATTCCAGTCGCTGTGATCGATTGCCGCGCGAGGACTCAGACGGTTGTTGCTCGCGCACGGCGCGCTGGGTGAGCTGGTGCATGCGGACTAGCCATGCGTCGTCAAAATCCTTGCCCGGGATGTGATCGACAAGGTGTAGCCGGTCTAGCGTTGCCAGGGTGTGCTCGGCGTCGAGCTCGTCCACGGTTTGTTCTGTCCTGCTGCGCTCGGTGAGCCACGCGAGGGCGGCTTCGCTGGTGAACAGCAGGGTGGGAATGCCGACTGTCCCGTCTAGGACGGCGGCCAGTTCCAGCATAGGCCGGGCGAGCATGCCGGTGTGCTGGTCAGCCTGGTCGATGGAGATGTCCCACAGCGCTGCTAGCGAGCCCGCCGCAGCGCTACCGCGCACGCCAGGGATCAGTCGTTCAAGGGTGATCCGACGGTCTGCGAGCTGGTGTCGATAACGGGCGATGGTGCAGGAGGGGTTGTAGTCGAGATATGCGGCGGCGCGTGACAGCGCCAGAGGAAGTTGACCGAGGTCATCGGCGAGTCCTGCCAGCTCCTCGTCCGTACCGGCGCCGGTGGCCGCGGCCCTTTGAAGCGCGTTGCGCAGATGGGCAAGGGATTCCTCGGGTGTGAAGACGCCAACAGATAGAAACGGGTGTCCACTTGCTGTGGCCAGATCCATCTCGCGGCTACGTGTGGTGACGATTACCCTGCCGCGACCTGTGGTGCGTCGAGGCATCCACAATCCCTCCATGACACCGGGGGAGTGAACGTCGTCAAGGACGATGAGCCAATCACTATCAGTGAATCGAAGCCAGTTGAGAAACCGCTCAGCTGCGGACTTGGTGTCCTCATCGCTGGGTACCAGCTCAAGACTCCGGGCTGCTTGGGCATAGGCGCCAGCCACGGCCGCCGTGTTGTTTGCCGTCACCCATATCAGTACGTCCACTCCGCTGTCCGCCGCGTCGGCGTAACGGTGGCAGTAGTCAGCGGCTAGGCAGGTTTTACCGACTCCGCCGGCCCCTGTGATCAAGCGTCCAGTAACAGCTGTACCAGCTGTGTCCCCGAGATCGTTGCCTTCCGGTGTGTCCAGGGCACGTGCCAAGACATCACGGTGTTCACGTTCGACGAGCACCCCGGCGAGGTCGGGTACCAAACCCAGGCGCAATGGCCTTGAGCCGTGGCGAGTACCCCCGGACTGTCGTTTTTCTCGGGTGCCGGTTGGCGCGCTGCCCAGGTGATCTCTACTTCTGCTTTGCGCCGCTGCCCGACGTAGGTCCTCCCACCAGGCACGGGATCGTGGTCTGAGCTTCGAACCAGAGCGGCTGTCGAGAAGTTCGGTGACGAAGGTGAAGGGCCGTCCGGCTCGCGGAACACTCTGAGCGTTGAGCCATGCGCTGAGAGTGCTCTTGGTCAGGGCGACGGGAGGAGACTGCCGCCCGGCCTGCTGGGTGATCTGACCGAGAGAGAGGCCAGATGCTTGCCGCTTTGCCCTCAGCTCCTCAGCCAGACGCGAGGCTGCTGCCGGGATGTCCACGATGCCGTTCCCCGTTCGTTCCGAACCTTCTACGAACCCTATGCCTCACCTATCTGACCACCGCGTACCTGGGGTCCGTAGGTAGTTGTGCCTCGCCGAACCCCATTCCGAACAGGTCAGGTGTCGTGTAGCCGATCACTTGGTTGGTCAAGTCAACGGATGGGATCGACAATGCGTATTCTCTGTCGCAAAGCGCGGTACGTATGGCACACGCCGAGACTGCGGCGGCGGGTGGTCGGGATTGTTGTGCGGTGGATGGCCGGTATCGGGCTGAGGGTACTGGCGTTCATTCTGTGGGGTTGGTGGACCAGCTAGCCGCGAGCCCTGACGCCGGATTGGCCAACACGTTGGAGGCGAAGCGGGTGGGGTCTGATCCGGTCATTTCTGTTCGTATGCCCAAGCCCGCCCGGTCTGCTGGTACTCCTCCACAGGAATCGGATTGGTGCCGGGCGGCATGCGGGCCGTATAGAGCAGGCCGTTGAGGTGGTCGATTTCGTGGTGGATGAGGCGGGCGAGGCCGTGGTCGTACATGCTGGCCACGGTTTCGCCACCGATGCCCGTTGTTTCGACCGTGATCCCCAGGGGCCGGGAGGCAAGGCCGCGGACATCGAAGAAGCTGAGGCAGCCCTCGTACTGCTCGTCGGTCTCGTCGGCGTGGTCGGTGATGCACGGGTTGAGCAGGATGATCGCTGGCGCGGTCCCCGGCGGCTGGACCACGGCGGCGGAGCGGCCGATGCCGATCTGCGGGGCGGCGATGCCCATGCCCTTGGCGAAGGGGTGGACCTGGCTGATGCGGTTGAGGGCGGCGAACAGTTCGTCCACGATGCGCTCGGCCTCGTCCTGCTCGGTGGGCAGGTCGAAGGGGCGGGCCGGGGTGGTGAGGATGGCGGCGCCCTCCTGGACGACGCCGAGGTCTCGCATCTGCTGGCTGGGCCGAACGCTCGTCAACTGAACTCTCCCTGGTCCGTCTTGTGTTCGGGTCGTGCCCGGAACCGCCACTCCAAACGGTACCGAGCGTGCAGTGCGGGTGTGGTCGTGATCCACGTGAAAGCCCGCTGTTCGCCGTCGTCACGGCGGACGGGTGGGGTACGGAGCGGGGAGGCTTCGGCGGTCATGGAGGTCTCAGTGCCCCAGACCACCGGGTCAAGAGCGGCGGGGAAAGCGAGCTGGACTTCGAGCTGTTCGGTGGGTAGGCGGACCGCACGCTGGAACCAGTTGCCCCATTTGTCGTCGCCGACGGTGTAGGCGTACTCGATCCAGACGGATTCGCCGGGGTAGAGGGGGAAGCGGCCGTGTTCGTTGTCGAACAGCAGCCAGATCTCCTTGAAGGCGTCACGGTCGTGCTTGGCCTGCCAGCGCATTGCCTCACCCCGACAGGTGGCGGTGAGGTCGAGTTCGTCCCACGTCAGCGGGTGGGCCCGGTAGTGGGCGTTGGACTGTTCCGGGTCGCCGGGGTAGCGGTCGACCGAGATGCGGATCAGGTAGCGGGTGACCGGTTCCGTTCCGGTGTTCCGGAGTCGGCGTCGCATCGTGAGCCGGTAGGCGCGGCCGTCGTAGCGGAGGTGCGCGGCGTCGTGTTCGACGACGAGGGCGGAGCCTGCGGCGTACGGCTGCTCGGGCATTCGCGGTGCCGGCGGGGCTGCGGGTGGGCGCCGTGCCCGGGTCTCTCTGGCCTTCGCCTGTTCGTAGTCGAGCCAGCGGCGCCAGATTGCCTTCCCCGAGTTCATGACCTCGTCGGCGAGCCGGGCGAACTCCGCGCTGGGCTTGTGGCGGCCCGACTCCACATGGCTGACGTACGACGGGTCGAAGCCCATGGCCTGCGCTAAAGCGCGCTTGGACAGACCCCGTACCTCACGCCAGCGGGCCACCTCGGCTGCGAAGTCCTCGGCTGCCTGTTCGGCGGTGATCTCCTCGCCCTGGGTGTCCATCGAATCCTCGCCCCGTGTCATTTTTGGTGAGC
The DNA here is from genome assembly GCF_044763775.1 of Streptomyces sp. NPDC094448. Taxonomy (NCBI): domain Bacteria; kingdom Bacillati; phylum Actinomycetota; class Actinomycetes; order Kitasatosporales; family Streptomycetaceae; genus Streptomyces; species Streptomyces sp. NPDC094448. Next base: position 444,919 of record NZ_JBIWGU010000005.1, read on the forward strand.
ATGAATGAACCGTGAGTGATCTCAGTTCATCATCCCGTCACCGCCCGCGTCGCGGCTTTCCTTCCCTCAGCGGCCCGGATCGATCCCCGGGCGGATGACGGAGGCGACGCATCATGCGCGTGCTGTACCTGCTGAACATCTCCAACCCCGACCGGCTGTCCTCGGACTCCGGCTGGATCTTCGCCGACCTCCTCGCCCCGGCGCTGGCGGACGCCGGAGCCGAGGTGACCGTCGCCGCGCCGGCACCGGCCGGGGACGACCGGTGCGGCTTCCGGCAGACGAAGCTGCCCGGAACGAAGTACCGCGCCCGGTTCTCGGCAGATATCGACGAGCTGGTGGCACTCATCCGGGCTGAGAAGCCGGATGTCGTGGTGGCCAACCAGATTGAGGAGGCCCCCGCGATCCGTACGGCCCTGCTGGAAGCGGGCTCCGGCGCGCTACTGGCCGGGTACTGCCACTATCTGCCGTACTCCTTCGACGACGGCGGACGGCTCCTGGTCGACCCATCCCTCGACGATGGCGGGCTCGGGCGGCCGGTGCTGCTGGCGTTCGCCGCCGGCCTGGCTGTCTGCGACCGGGTGATGGTGCACTCCTCCACGGCCGCCTCCTGGGTCTCGGCCGCGGCTGAACGGATGACCGTGGATCTGGGCGACAGGCTGCGGGTGGTTCCGGCCCCACGCGACGAACGCCTGGTCCGCGAGCCCGTCACCACCCCGAGCGGCGACGGAGCCGAGCCGATCGGGATCTACAACCACAGGCTGTACGCGCACTACGGCACCGAACAGTTCGTGGACCTGGCGCGTGATCTTGCGGCCTCCGGCTCGGTGCGGCTTCGGGTGATGGACCTGTTCGGGCAGCGCAGTGCCGCTCGGACCGGGCTGAACGACAGCCCCGAGAGGATGCGGGAGAAACTTGCCGCGCTGCCTCATGTGCAGATCGTCTCGGACCGGGGTGACCGCGTCCGCTATCGGGATCTGCTGGCCGGGGCGCGCTTCGGTATCGCCCCGTTCCGGCCCGGCTGCCCGTGGTCGATGAGCGTGATCGACTGCCAGGGCATGGGCCTGCCTGTGATCTCGCCGCGACTGGGCTGGCTCGCCGAGCACATTGACCCCGAACTGTGCTTCACCACCATGTCCGAGGCGGTCGCCCTCGCCGAGCGGCTGGCCTCAGACGACACGTTCCACGCCCTGCACGCCAAGCGTGCCCACGCCTCCACGGCCGACTTCACCCCCGAACTGGTCGCCGCCCGCTACCTGGAGGCGATCTCGTGACCGGGTTCGACGCCGTCTTCCTCTCGTACGACGAACCGATGGCCGACTCCCTCCACTCCCGCCTCCAGCGGACCCTCGGGGGCGCTGTGAAGCGCCTGCACGGAGTACACGGCATGCGCCGGGCCTACCGGCTGTGTGCCGAGGCCGTCGACCGTGAGCAGTTCTTCCTCGCCGACGGTGACTTCGCCATCGACACGGACTTCGCCCCGGCCGCTGTGGAGCCCCTGGACGAGGATGTCTCCATGCGCGTGTGGCGCGCGGTCAACCCCGTCAACGGACTGACCTACGGCTACGGCGGCATCAAACTGATCCGCCGCAGCGCTCTTCGGGAGATGGGCGAGGCGGTGGATGTCCTCGCCGCGCTGCCCGGGCGCGTCGAGTTCGCCGAACAAGCCGCTGGTGTCACGCGCTTCAATCAGAGCCCCTTCCACTCCTGGAAAGCGGGCTTCCGGGAGTGCGCGATGCTCACCCGCGGCAGCGAATACGGCATGGCCGACGGCGACGCCCGCTGGCGGGTGGAGGCTTGGAGTCGCAGCAGCGACGGGGAGTTCGCCGCCTTCGCCGCAGCGGGGGCTCGGGAGGGTGTCGCCTTCGCGAGTGAGGCCGCCCGTCAACCGGACCGGTTCGAGCGGCTGAACGATCCGGCGTGGTTGCGGCAAAGGTTCACTGCGGTCCACGGGGATCAGGCGGTCTCCGGGTGACCAGATCACTCGCCCTGATCGAGCCGTACGCCGACCGGCTGGGCGGGCACCATCAGCGCACTCTGGTGGCGCTCGCCCAGGCACGACCCTGCAGCCTGGTCGTCGCCCTGAACGGAATCGCACCCGATGCGGTGGCCGTGCTCCGGGAGACGGAAGCCCGAACGGCGACCGTGCCTGTGGGGCGTGTCTCCGCCGGATTCTTCGCCGCATCACGCCTCCTTGCCGGTGTTTCGACGGTCGTCCGGCGGGTCTTTCGCTCTCGTCGATGGCCCGACCGTCTGCGGCGGCTGCCACACCAGATCACCCTCATCGCCCGCTGCCTGGCCGAAGCCTCGGCGCTTCGGACCGCCCGTCGGCTTCAGCCCATCGCCGACGCGGTCGTGATCCTCACCGCCAGCGATGCGCTGCACGGGGCAGCAGCCCTTCTGGGCGGCCAACCACATCTCCGGTTCGTCCACGAGGCCGTCACGACTGAAGACTCCTTCGTACGGCTCATCGGCCGGCTGGCCCGCCGGGGCGTGCGCCGAGTGATCGCCGTGTACCCGACCGAGTCGGTCGGCGACCAGTTCGCCGAGGACTTCCCCGACCTGCCGGCCGTGGTCCGAGCCTTCGCGGTCGACGATGGTCTCCGTCTGGCCGACTCCGAACGGGAAAGTGGCCGGTCGGCCCTCGGGATCCCGGTCACCGATGCCGTGGTCTGCCTCGTCGGCGGCTGGTGGCCGTACAAGGACCTCGACGTCATCGACGCAGCCCTGGCCCGGCTGAAGGAACCGCTGCACCTCGTGGTCACGGGCGATCCGCTGGACGAGTCGGTACTCGCACGCTGGCAGAACCTGCCCTTCCTCCACCTGCACGTGACCCCCGGACCCGTTACGGAGTGCGCGCTACGACGGGTCTACGGGGCGGCCGACGCCGCCCTCGTCGCCCGGCGCCCCGGGGTCGGCAAGGAGTCCGGCCTGGTGATGGACGCCGCCCGCCTCGGCGTCCCACTGATCCTCTCTGATCACGACCTCACGCTCACCAGCCATCTCCAGGGCCGACCGTGGGCCCGGACGTTCCCCCCAGGCGACCCGGACGGCCTCGTCCAAGCTCTGCACAGCGTCATCCGCCAACCGCCTGAGCGACCCGGCCCTGAGGCTCCCGGCCTTCTGGGGATGCCGACCGCCGCAGACCAGGCCGACTTCCTCACTCGGATGTTCGCCTCGCTCATTGCCACGGAGTCCCGATGCTGAGCACACCCCCGGCTCTGATCGCCGTCGTCGGGCCCGTCGAGCCCTCTCTGTTCGAAGCATGGGTCCACCACTACCGGAAGCTCGGCATCGAGCGATTCTTGATCGCTTTCCATTTCCCCGAGCATGTTCCCCACGCCCAGCAGCACCAGCTCCAGGCGGCCTGCCGGGAGCTGGGCATCGTTCCCACCGGTACCTCGACCGGCCCTTGGCACGAGCACACGAACACACAGCTCCGCGACGCCCTGCGGCACCACGCCGGACGCGGCTGGCACCTGCTCGCCGACGCCGATGAATTCCAGCAGTACGCCGCACCTCTCCCCGAGGTGATCGAACAGGCCGAACGCTCCGGACACCGGGTCGTGGGTGGTCTGATGCTCGACCGCGTCACCGCGACCGGGCATCTGACCGGCTGGCGCACCGAAGACGGGCTGGATCACGCGTATCCCCTCGGCGGCCATCTCACCCACCGGCTCCTGCACGGGGACCCCCGCAAGATCGCACTGGCCCGCCACGACATCCCCGTCTCCTCCGGCAACCACCGATCCCCCGGACACAGACCGGACCCGGACCGCCTATGCGCCGTTCACCACTTCAAGTGGCGCTCCGGCGTCCTGGACGACCTCCGCCGTAGGGTCCAGCACTTCTCGACGGGCACCTGGCAGGAACAGACCCCGGCCGTACGCGGCGAAGCCGCCCGTCTCCTGTCACACGTCCGCCGGCACAGCGGCTCGATCGACATCGGCGATCCGCAGTTCGCGTTCCGGCGGGTGGGCCTGGACTGGACGCCGGACGGCTGGGCCGCCGAGGCCCGCGACATCGTCACCACCTGGCGGCCGTCCGCCGGCTCCGCCCGGGATCGGGGAGAATGACCGCGCTCGTGCACGCCCGTCGCGGAAGGGATGACCCCGTGCCCCTCGCCGTTCTCCTGGTCGGCCTCACCGGCTCCGGCAAGACCACCGTCGCCCAGACCCTGACCCGCCACGGCTACGTCCGGCTGTCCGTGGACGAGGAGGTCCACCGCCTCCACGGCCGCTACGGCGTGGACTACCCCGAGCACACCTACTTCGAGCGCGAGCGACCCGCAGTCGAGACCATCCGGGAACGGTTCACCAAGGAACTCCAGGCTGGGAACGACGTCGTCCTCGACCACGGACTGTGGCGGCGCACCGACCGGGATGCCTGGCGACAGGCCGCACGGGAAGCGGGCGGCCACCCTGTCGTCGTCCACCTCCCCGTCGGCCGCGACGAGCTGCTGCGGCGCCTGGCCGAACGCAACCAGCGAGAGGACGCCAACGCCCTCACCGTTACCCCCGAAGCCCTTGACGACTTCTTGGTCCGCTTCGACACCCCTGCCGAGGACGAGGAAGTCATCGTCCACACCGGAGACCAGAACGCACTCCTGGCAGCGCTGGCCGCAGCTCGGCACACTCAGCGCTGAGTGCCGCTGCTCGCCCCACGCGTCACATGGTGTGGCGTCACCAGAGGCTGGGGCACGGAGAGGCTGGGCTCGCTGCCATGGGTGCTTCGGAGGCGAGCTGTGGTCGCCCGCTTGTTCGGCAGGGAAGCGATACGCCACACCAGCACCTGAGCTGGTGAATCCGCACTGCAGAGTTCGCGCTCAGCGGCGGCTTCGCTCAGGAGGTGACCGGCCTTGTGGCCAGCAGTCTCGGCACGGGCGAGAGCGGTGGTGAGAGCGGGCCAGGCCGGATCCGCCAGAATCTTTTCCGCCTCGTTGGGAAGGACACGACGCACGATGGCCTCGAACCGGGTGATGGTCCGCGAGCGTGGGGCTCGGCGAGAGAGGTCTGCCAGTACCGGCTCGCTTGCTTGCCGGTAACCCGCCCGCAGGTGACTGAGGGCTTGCTGGGCTGCGGCAGCCTGTTGCTGGTGGCCCCGATGCTTGTGCCATTTGACGGTGGCGAGAGCCAGGTGCAGGGCGGCGAAGAGGAGGGCTACGGCGATCCCGCCCGGCGCGTGTGAGGCATAGGCCAGCTCCCTGGCCGCCTCGCGCAGTGAGGCGGCGGCCTGATGGTCGGCGCGGACAGCGGAGCGTCGGGCGCGATTGAACGCCTTCGCCGCCTCGTACAGCTCGGCTCGGTGCGGACCGTGGCTCACGAGGGCCAGGTTGTGCAAGGTGTCGCCGAACGCGTTGAGGTGGGCTTGGGCCACGGCGTCGTCACCGGATTCGACACTTGTACGGGCGCGGCGGAGTGCGCTTTCGACGCGACGCCACGGTTCGGTCGGGTCCGCGAGGTGGTGAGGCCGATCATCGATCTTCTGGTCGGCGAGCCGTTCGCGTAGGCGGCTGAGGGAAAGATCGGGCGCCAGCTTGGAGCCTCCGTACCAGACGGGCTCGCTCTGGCCGTTCGTATCGCCGGGCGCGGCCAGGCTGTAGCCGGTCACTTCGCCGGTCTCCGGGCCGATACGGGGCCTGACCTGAATGCCGATCGATCGTAGGACGGTGAAGTACTCGTCCACGCTCCGGACGCAGGCCGCGACCAGATACGCCCGCTCGCGCAGCCACTCCCGCGAGGTGACCGTCCGGCCCTGGCGCTCGGCCTTCGCCCGCTCAGCACCGGTCGGTGTCCGCGGTGCGGTGAGGTCGCCCGGCTTCAGGCGGCGTAGCCCGAACTCGGCTTCGATCTTGCGGCACTCCTGTTGGGCCCGCCAGCCGTCCCGATGGGTGCGGGGGCGGCGACCGTCCGCGCGGACAGTGGTGGCCATGATGTGGATATGGTCGTCCGCGTGGCGCACCGCGATCCATCGGCACGCCTTCTCGTCGCGCTCGGGGGCTATACCCGTGGCGGCGACGACGCGGCGGGCGACTTCAGCCCACTCGTCGTCGGTGAGGTAGCGATCACCGGGCGCGGTGCGGACCGGGCAGTGCCATACGTGTTGTGGTGGTGTCGCTCCGCCCAGCTCGCGGGTGCGCAGATCGACATGGTGGTCGAGCCGCGTGGCCAGCTGGGTATAGGTGACCTCGGCGTCACGGCCCGGATCGGGGGCGCCGGCCATGTCCCAGGCGGCGACGATGTGCGGGTCGGTGTGCTCGTCGCGGCGCCCTCTGCCGAAGAGGTATCTGATCAGGCCGAGGGTGCTGGAGCCGGTGGAGACATCAGGCACCATCGGCGACGCCCTTGGCGACGAATTCGTCCAGCAGCTGGTAGCTCCGCTGGACTGCCCGGTCCACTCCGTTCAGTACGGCATGAGTGTGCTCGGGGACGGTTCCCCGGTGGATGGCTCCGGTGATCTGGTTGAGGTTGTTGCCGATCTTGTTCAGTGCCGTGATCTGCTTCTCGACGGCCGCCACCAATGGGCGTACGGGATCGTCCTCAGGACTGCCGAGCATGTGCTTCCGTCCGAGGGCTGTTGCCAGTGCGGCATCACCGACGAAGCCAGCGAAGCGCTGACCGCGCCGTTCGGCCTCAGCACTGATGATCCGTACTGCGGTCGGTGTGAAACGGATGTTCCTGACCTGGTCGCGGGTCTCGACGGTGCGTCTCCGGTTCATCAGAGAGGGCAGCACGGGGGCGCCGGACTCACGCCAGGAAGGCTGCTCAGGGTGCGACGGATCTTCGACGGAAGCGGACCCGACGTCATCTCCTACCCCTCCCGGCTCGGGCGCCCGCTGGCGCACGGTCCCTTCCTCCGCCACCTCTGGGGCGGGGGCAAGCGCGGACGAAGCCTCGTTAGAGGCTCGTTCGCTCCAGCTTGCTGCTGTTCGTGGGTCCGGCCCGAGCGGATTCGTGCGGCGGCGGGAAGGGGCATGGTCGGTGGGTCGGTCGGGCATGGTGGTGCTCCATGGGGTTCTTGGGCGGAGGGTTCGTCACGTCCGTCGCATCCGTCCCATGGCTGGTCGGAGCAGGTACGGATACGGGCGCGGGTACGGACGGATCCGTATCGGCGTGGGCATCCGTCCCGGCGCTGACCTGCGCCGGGACGGATGCGACGGACTGCGACGGACTGCGACGGACTGCGACGGACTGCGACGGACTCAGGGTGGGTCGGTCAGCGTGCGCGTGGGAGACCGGTGGCACCGCCGGGCGGGGCTACCGGCAGCGTTCCGGACGGAGGAGCGGGTGGCCTGCCCCGGACCACGCGCGCCGGTGCGTCCTCGTACCGAGGAGGGTGAGTCGCCGGGGTGGAGACGGGGCAGTAGCGGGACCAGGCGTCGAGGAACTGGTTGCGGACGTATGCCTTGGCCTGCTTGCCGTCCTCGAAACGGTGGTTGGCGGGGCTGATGGCGAAGCCCCTCAGCAAGTTGGCCAGATGGTAGGCGTTCAGCCCCTTGGTTCCGTACTCGGCCCACGGGGCCTCGGCGTCCTGGAGGAGCGCGGCGAGCAGGTCGTGGGTCCGCAGGGTCTCCGGATCGCCCGCCTGGGCGAACACGATTCGGATGTCACGCAGGAGACGCGTCTTCAGGGTCGTCTGCTCATCCTGGACCACCTCGTTGCGGGCCATCGCCGAGCACGCCGCACGGGCGCTCGCGGGCCAGTGGCCGCCGGCCAGATCCGCCACGATGACCAGGGGCTCCCAGGTGTCCGCGGCACGGTCCTCCACCGGCATCATCGGCACCAAGCCCGCAGCGGTGCCCCGCAGGGGAATCAGCCACGCGGCCAGCCGGTCACGCAGCGCGTTCAGCTCGGGTACCGAGTACCGCGACCGGAACGGGATGATGCGCTCACCCGGCTTCCGCTTCTGCATACGGATCACGACCGCCCGGTCCATGATTGTGTCCGGCAGGTCGCCGATCCCGGCCAGCGCCGCCATGGCGAACGTGGGAAAGGCCGTCGGCTTGTGCTCCGGCCCGGAGATCCGCCAGGCGGGACGGTTGCGCTGGTGGCCGGCGTTCAGCAGGCCGCGCAGATCCTCCTTCTCACCCGCCTTCGGGCCGAAGATGGTGTCGGCCTCGTCCACCAGCAGCGTGGGAGGGTTCTTGCCGATCACACGGAACACCACCGCCGGCGAGGTGTTCACCGTCATCATCGGCTGGTGCACCGTCTCGTGAAGCACGTCCAGGAGGCGCGACTTGCCGCACCCCTTGGTCGGCCCGACCACGGCCAGCCGGGGCGCGTGCTGAAGAGCGGGCTGGATGTGCGAGGCCGCCACCCAGAGGGTGACCGCCGTCAACGCCTCCTGGCTCGGCAGCACCACGTACCGGCCTATCGCCGCCCGCAGCTCGTCGAGTAGAGCGGCCCCGACGCCAGCGGCTCCGAGGGGACCGTGGTCCGCGCTTCCCGACTGGTCCGGGACCACGGTCCCGGACTGAGTGGTCCCGGCCACGGGACCGCTGATCTCGGAGGAGGGGCGGGGACCACGGTCCCCGGGATTGGTCCGCACGTTGTGGACCTGCGGACCAGGGCTGACATCCTGGTTCGCAGGAGACGGTCCGCCGGTCCCCGTCTGGTCCGCTGGCTGTGGTCCGGTCCGCACGCCGTTGACCTGCGGGTTCTCTGGCCTTTCGGATGTCTGGTCCGCAGTCGGTCGTGCGGCCCGCTCCTCGCCGTCGGGTTGGTCCGCACGCCTGCTCTTGTGCGGACCAAGGGAGTCGTGCGCCTGGTCCGCGGTCCGCGCGTCGGTGGGCCGCGCGCTGGTCCGGTCCGCGCGGTGGCTGGGGAGGCCCTGTCCGGGGACCGCAGCTACGGGCCAGACAACCTTGGGTGGTGTGCTCGTAGTGTCGGGGGACGGGTCGGCCATAGGCGTTCCTCTCAGGTGAAGGGGTAGAGCGGGGCAGAGGGCTCTGTTCCTTCACCGACTCGTTCATTCAGGTGGAGACGGTCAGCCGAAGGGTTCTCATGGCCCTGGTTTTAGGGCACGAGGTCGGCAACGCTTCCGAGCGTCAGGCCATCAGGCCGAAGGCAGACTGGGCGGCGAGCCACTCGTCCACCTCCGCCCAGCGGTATCGCAGGTGACGGCCCACCTTGTGTACCTTCGGGCCCATGCCCCGGTACTTCCACTGGTACAGCGTCTTGACCGGCACCCCCAGATAGGCCGCGATATCCGCAGGTGTCGCGAGGCGGTCACGTTCGACGGGAAAATGGCGGTGGGACGAGTTCTTGGACAGAGGGGTTTCCTTTTCGGTTTCGAGGCAGGGATATTCGACGCAATGGCGCCATGAGCATGCCGTTGTGCGGAGTTCTCGCACCCTCCCGGTGAGGCTGGACGGGTGGAGTTCAATAACAGTAAGTGCGGATCCCCGGTTGGCGAAATAGTTGGCCCGGTCGAGAGGGAGGGGCCACCCCGTGGACGGCCGCAGTGGACGCCCCGCCCGTGGGCTACAGGCTGTTTGAGCAGGCCGAGAAACGTGGTCATCCGAGCGGTCCGGGCTGGTCCGGGTGTGCTCTGGGGTTCCTCCCGAAGGCCCTGGTTGATCGCGGCTGAGAAGCGAAGGCCCCTGGCGATCCGAATGTCTGCGGCTATGCGGAGCGCAAGAGCAGTGGCAGAAGCCATTAACAGTTTCTAGAGCTAAACCTTGCGCTGGGTGGCCAGCTCGAGTTACAGCTATCTGTCATGGCTACCAACTCATCTGAGGCTCCATCGAAAGCGGTCCATTCCGTTCTTCCTGAAGGGGCCAGGATTCGAACTCCTCCCACGACGACAGGTCGCGCGGTGGGCGTGTTCTTCATCGGCCGGAGCGAGGGCTGATGGCCCGCGTCTGGATCGAGGACCGCATCGGGCACGCCGCGTACACCCATGCGGTCGCGCGGGCCAAGCAGGCCGGCCGGACCCCTCCTGGCCGCTACCGCGTGCGCTGGTACGACCCCGACGGCAAACCGAAGATGAAGACGCTGGCCCGGAAGGTCGACGCCGAGAACGAGCGGACGAAGGTGGAAGCCCGCCTCTCGGACGGCTCGTACCGCGACCCCGCCGCCGCGCGGGTGAAGTTCGCTGAGGTGGCGGACTCCTGGCTGGCGGCCCAGATCCACCTCAAGCGGTCAACCCGCAACCGATACAGAGGCGTTCTGGACGTTCATGTGATCCCTCGGTGGGGGACCACACCGCTCGACCGCGTCCGCTTCGAGGACGTGGCCGAATGGCTGTCGGCCATGCTGTCGGGCGAGGCGACCGGCGGCAGGAAGCTCAGCGCGCGTTCGGTGCGCAAGGCGTACGTCATCCTCAGCCAGGTCCTCGGCTTCGCGGTGAAGTCACGCCGTCTGGCGTTCAACCCGGCGGTCGGAGTGCCCCTGCCCAAACCCGCACCGGCTGACCACGTCTATCTCGACGATATGCAGACCGAGTCGCTGGCCGACGCGGCCGGCGAGTACCGGGTGTTCATCCTGCTGCTGGCCTACACCGGTCTGCGGTGGGGCGAGGCGTCGGCGCTGAAGGTGGGGCGGGTCGACCTCGACGCCTGCCGGGCGCACATCGTCGAGGCGTACGTCGAGGACAACGGCAAGCTGTACCTCGACACGCCCAAGAACCACGAGCGCCGCTCCGTCCCGATTCCCCGCTTCCTCGCCGAGGAACTGAAGCCCTACGTCGAGAGGCGGGACGAGGCCGATCTGCTGTTCACCGCCCCGCAGCGCGGACCGCTGCGGGCCCGGAACTTCCGGCAGAGGTTCTTCGCCCCGGCCGTCGCCAAGGCGGGCCTCGGCCACCTCAAGCTCACGCCGCACAAGCTCCGCCACACGGCGGCCTCCCTCGCCATCGCCAGCGGCGCGGATGTCAACGTCGTCCAGACCATGCTCGGCCACAAGTCGGCGACGCTGACCCTGGACACCTATGGTCACCTCTTCCCCGACCGGCTGGACGAGGTGTCGAAGAAGATGCACAAGCGCCGGGCCAAGCAGCTGGCCAAGGCGAAGGCCAGGCTGGAGAAGGCGGAGGCGAGGGCGCGTGAGGCAGCCGAGATGGTGGCCTCTCTGGAGGGCGTCGTCGCGTGATGTGTGCCTGATGCGTGCCTGTGGTTGAGCGGTTGCGGTCAGAACGGCGGAGCTTCCACATCACTCCGTGACCAGGCCCAATCAGTCTCCGACGAGGTGCTGTTCGGCGCATCGCACACCTCGAAGGCATTCCTCTGGACCTTCATGCCCGAGGTGTCCTCGCCCCAGGAGGCAAGGGTTTCGATGGCCCGCTCCTGGTACTGCCACAGCGCGCTCACCGCCAGCTTCTCCCGCAACAGCGGAACCAGGGCCGTCCGGTGATGGCGCAGGCTGGGATCGTCCAACAGGGGAGCGCAGGCGGCGATGGCCGCATCGCGAACATCAGGGTCCCGGTCGGTTGTCCACGCGGCGACTGCGACGAACAGGAGCGGGCGGATCTCACCGGCCTGCACGAAGGGTGGGTACTCCTCGGGCGGGAAGCCGAGCCGACGGCTGCCCTCCGCTGCCTCGTCGCCCACTTGGTCGGCCATGGAGCCGAGCCAGCCCAGCAGCCCGGCACGTAGAGGGCCGGGGAGGTCGCGGCGCTTCTTGTCGACGGGCCGGTCGGTGCGCGGGTCGGGGAGAATGCCCGCGACGTAGAGCGCGGCCGGGACCGTGGCGGTGTACAGGGTCTGCTGGTGGTTCACCTTGTAGTGCAGGTGGTCCAGGGCCCGAGATCGCACGCCCTGGTCGGCGTCCAAGAGCCCGGCGAGGTGCGCGGGGGTGTCCGTCGCCGGTCCGTACGCGTGCTCCAGTGCGGCCCAGTCGGTCTCGGCGAGCACCGCCTCGGGTTCGGGCAGGCCGGCCCGGCTCAACGGTCCTCCCGCCACGCCCGGTCCATCGCCTTGGCAGTCGCGTCCCCGGCGCGCTTCTCGATCTCCTCGGGGACCTCGCGGTCATCGAGCACGAACAGCCGGCCGCCGACCAGTCTGGTGATCGGCTTCCAGCCCAGTCGCCTCCCGGCCTCACGTGCTGCCCGCCGGACGTTCTGGAGGTCGCCCAGCTCCTCCGTGCGCTCGGCACCGAGGATCAGCTGCCCGTAATACCCGGCGTACTCCGGCTTCAGGCTTGCCCGCAGGAGCCCTTCCAGGCGGTCGACCAGATGCTCGTAGCGGCGCCGTGCCAGCTCGTCCTTCGCGGCCATCGGGCACAGCTCCCCACATCAGGAGCACACGCGGATGTGTGCTGAATGTGTGCCGCACGCCGGAGGCCCTGCCGCCCTAACGGACGACAGGGCCTCTGACCTGCTGCTTTGCTGTGCCCCCGGCAGGATTCGAACCTGCGACACCCGCTTTAGGAGAGCGGTGCTCTATCCCCTGAGCTACGAAGGCCTGGGCAGACGGCCGACCCGAAAGTCCGGCAGTCCGGGGTGGTGCGGGACGTGGAGACCCGTACCACCGCCGACAGTGTAGCGGGTGGTGGATCACCGTGGTGATGTGTGCGGGCGGGGGTGGCTTGACGTGCGCCGGAGGCGGGCCTAGCGTCCGCGCCGGAAGGCGGAGGCCGGGAGCGGAGGGGTTGCGGTGCGGGATGCGGGGCTTGTGGCGGGTGGGGGGCCGTTCGAAGTGGGCAGAGGGGAGAGCGGCGCGCTGGAGTACGTGAACGCTCCCCGGACCCTCGTCGAGTTCGTCGAAGCGACCTGGGCCCATGGCGACCGGCCGTTCCTCGTTGCCGAGGGGGTGGTCTGGAGCTACCGGGACTTCTTTGCGGCCGCCACCGCGCTCGCCCGGCGGTTCACCGAGGAGTACGGGCCGGCGCCGGGGGAACGGGCCGCGGTGCTGATGCGGAACCGGCCCGAGTGGCAGGTCGCCTTCTGGGCCGCTCAGTTCGCCGGGCTGGTCGCCGTGCCCCTGAACACCTGGTGGACCGAGGGGGAGCTGGCGTACGTCCTCGACGACTGCGCCCCGGCCGTGCTGCTGGTCGAGGGGGAGCGGTGGCCGGTGGTGCGCGGGTGGGCGCGGCGGCACGGGGCGCGGGTCGTCGTGTTCGACGGGGATCCGGAAGAGGGCGTCGAGCGGTACGAGGACTTCCCCGCCCCCGATCCGTACGGTGCGCCGCCCGCCGTGGAGGTACGGCCCGAGGACGATGCGACGATCATCTACACCTCGGGCACCACGGGCCGCCCCAAGGGTGCCGTCGCCACCCAGTTCGCGCAGGCCGGGGCCGCCGTCCATCCCCGGTTCCACGCCGCCGTGGCCGCCCTCGCCCGGGGGCAGGTGCCCGGCATCGGGCCGGCGCCCGTCGCCCTGATGACGTACCCCTTCTTCCACGTCGCCGCCTTCACCCACCTCTACGCCGTGATGGCCGCAGGCGGCACGGTCGTCCTGATGCGCACATGGGACGCCGACACCGCGGTCCGGCTCATCGACCAGCACCGGGTCACCCACTGGTCCGGCGTGCCCGCGACCGCCCTGCAGCTCCTCGACGCCGCCGAGCGCGCCGGGAACCCGCTGGCGACGCTCAGCCAGCTGTCGACCGGCGGCGCCGCGCCGCCGCCCGCGCTGACCGCCAGGCTGGTCGAGCGGTACGGGGCCCGGGTCGAGCCCCGTACCGGCTACGGGCTCACCGAGACCAGCGGCGGTGTGCTCGCCCACTTCGGCGACGCCTACCGCGCCGACCCCGCCGCCGCCGGGATCCCGGCACCCGCCGTCGAGGTGCGGACCGACGAACACGGCGAGCTGCTGCTGCGCGGCCAGTCGCTGATCCGCGGCTACTGGCGGGACGAAGCCGCCACGGCCGCCGCGTTCACGCCCGACGGCTGGTTCAGGACCGGTGATCTCGCGGTGATGGGCGACGACGGGCGGATCGCGGTCGTCGACCGGATCAAGGACATCGTCGTCCGCGGCGGGGAGAACGTGTACTGCGCGGAGGTGGAGGGCGTGCTCCACGACCATCCGGCGGTGGCCGACGCGGCCGTCGTCGGCGTACCGCATCCCGTACTGGGTGAGGAGGTCGCGGCCGTCGTACGCCTCCGGCCCGGCGCCGCGCCGACCGGCGGGGAGCTGCGGGAGTACGCGGCGGCGCGGCTCGCCGCGTACAAGGTGCCCGCGCACGTCGTGTTCGGGGAGGTGCCCCGCGGCGCCACCGGCAAGATCGCCAAACGGGAGTTGCGGGAGTCGGCGGGGGTGGTGCGGCTGGGCGTCAGGAGCGGGTGACGCGCACCGTGTAGACGCCCTTCTCCTCCGACACCACCGCGATCTCCACCCCGTTCTTGCGGTCTTTGAAGGTCTGGCCCGGCCGGTACGGCGCGTCCGACAGTTCGGCGTGCACATTCGGGCGCTTGGTGCAGCCGCCGCTGTCGGCATGGCTGTCGGAGACCGTCACCGGGCCCTGGCCGGTGTCGACGTCCGCCTGTACGCGGTAGATCAGCACCCCCGGGCGGCAGACGGCGTCGTCGTTGCCCCCCTGGGTACGGACCTCGACCGCGTACCCCGTGTCGGCGGAGACCGGGACCAGCGTCATCTTCGCGCCGCCGGTGGTCGCGAGGGGCGTCAGACGGTACTCGGCGGTGCCCGGCGCGGCCGCGCAGTGGATCTGCTCCGGATCCAGCCAGCCCAGCTTCCACTTGTGCCAGCCGAGCAGGTCGTTGTTGGCCCCCCAGTCCTCGGACATGATGTCCCAGTGGCCGACCGTGCCGCCGCCGTCGGCCGTGTAGAGGTCGGGCAGGCCGAAGACATGGCCGTTCTCGTGGGGCAGCACCCGGAACCCGGTCTCCGCGTACGAGCCGGAGCCGTCGTCCTGGCGGCTGTAGACGAAGGACGTGTTGGCGAGGGGTACGCCGTCGGCGACGGGCGCGTCCGCGTTTCCGGAGAACGTCACCGACAGCACCGTGTCCAGCGCCGACGGGCCCGCGTTGGGCGTCACCAATATGTTGACCAGGTCGTATGTACTGAAGTCGACCTGCGGGTCGGCGACCTTCACGACGTCCTCGACGAGATCGCGGTAGGCCGGTTCATACGGTGAGCCGCGCTCTATCCCGTACGCCCTGAACGGCAGCGGCATCCGCAGCCAGCCCGTCACCGGGGCCTGGGGGAGGTAGTCGAGACGGCCGTACGAACTGGTCCGGAACCAGTCCGAGGTCTGCGGGAAGAACTCCCCGAGACGGTCCATCGCCGTGCCCTCCCCGACCGCGTCCGGGAAGTCGATCATGAGGTTGAGGGCGCGGACCTGGCCGGTGGAGGGGGAGTAGCCGGGCGGCGTCGGCAGACCCTCGGACATCTGGATGCCGAGGGCGGCTGGCAGATGGCAGGGGCCGAGGCCGCTTGTGTCGGGGGCGGCGGCGGCCGGGCCCGCGGATGCCCGGCTGGGCGCGGCGATCGGGTCGCTGGCCGTGGTGAGCGCGGCGATGGCGATGGCGAGTACGGCGGCGATACCGCCGATCCGGCGCGGGTGGGCGCGGCCCGTGACCCGTACCAGACGGCCCGTCCGCAGTCCCCTGGGGCCGCGGACGCCGCCGGCGGTCGGCGCGAGGAGTGAGTCCGTGACCCGGATACGTCCCGGGGGCCTGGCCGGCCGACCGGACGTCGGACCCGACGCCGGACCCGACATCGGACCGGACGTCGAACCGGACGCCGGGTCCGGCGTCGGACCGGTCTTCCGGCTGGATATCCGGCTGGTCGGGCGTATCCGGCGGCGCTCGTGGTGCATGGGCCCAGCCTCCGGCGGGCGTCTGCCGGACGCGCGCGGAGCAGGGCCGTTCGAGGGAGGCCGTACCTCGCCGTCCGGGACGGGCGCGGGCGCTGCGCGAGGCCTGCCCACCGGAGCCCCCGGCGGGGTCGTCCGACGGGAGCGCCGGAGATGACACAGGTCACATCCGATCCGGGAAATAAGCGGGGACGGTCTCCCCGTTTGCACTCAGTGCCGCAGGAAACGGGGAACCGGTCCCCACTTCCGGCGGAACGGACCTCCGAGGGACCCCCCCCGGGAATGCGTCCGGGGCGATCGGTCGCCCCGGACGGACACGACAGCAGGCGCCGGAAGGCGACCGACGGAACAAGGGAGTGGGATCGTGTGCATGGCCGCCGGTACCGCCGACGGGGAGGCTCCTGTGGAGTCCGCCCCTCCGGGCTGTGCCCACGTTGCTCCGAGCCGGGCGCCGCGCGCCCGGCCCAGGGCGGATGCCCAGCGGAATCGCGAGCGGATCGTCCGGACCGCCCGGGACATGTTCACCGTCATCGGTCCGGAGGTTTCGTTCGATGAGATCGCCCGGGGCGCGGGTGTCGGCAATGCCACGCTCTACCGCCACTTCCCCGATCGCGCCTCCCTGGTGCACGAGGTCGTCCTCTCGGTCCTGGACCGCACCTGCGAGCTGGCCGTTCGGGCCGCCGCCGAGGAGAGCGACCCCTTCGACGCCGTCCGCCGGTTCGTCCACGGCGCGGCCGACGAACGGACCGGGGCGCTCTGCCCGATGATCCGGGAGACTTTCGACCGGGAGCATCCCGAGCTGGTCGTCCGGCGCACCCGCCTGGACGCGGAGGTGTCGGCCCTGATCGAACGGGCCCAGTCGGCCGGCCGGATGCGCCGCGATGTCGGCGCCGGGGATCTCATGGTGGTCATCGGCCAGTTCACCCGCCCCCTGCCGGGCGCGAGCCGTGACAGCAGCGAACGCTTCGTCCACCGCCATCTCCAGCTCTTCCTGGACGGTGTCGAGGCCCCGGCCCGCTCCGAACTCCCCGGCACACCAGCCACCTTGGAGGATTTGCGCAACAGTCATTGACCCCTGCCACTGACCCCTGCCACTGACCCCGCCGCTGTCGCGGCAGCGGTAGCCGGTCGCTGATCGCGACCGGGCGTACCGCACCGATTTCGACCCACGCCTACCCCGACCACCCCGACCTCGACCGGACGAGCCCGACGACCCGACCCGTACGACCCGATCCGATCCGTACGTACCAACCTGCCTGACCCGTACGGACCGAGCCGGGCCGCGCGAACCGTTCCGCCGACGCCGACCGACCGGACCGACCGGACCGACCGGACCTGCTGATCAACCGATCGGTCCCGGACCCCGGCCCGCCGCCGCGCAGACCGTCCGCCCTTTTCGCCCTTGATGAACCCTTCGCACTCCTAGGTGGCCCCAGCCATGTCAAAAACCGACCGCACCCTTCCCGACACCGCCCTCGCGGATACCGGCCCTGCCGGTGCCGACCCGGCGCGGTGGAAGGCGCTCGTCTTCATCGCGCTCGCCCAGCTGATGGTCGTTCTCGACGCCACCATCGTGAATATCGCCCTGCCCACCGCCCAGGAGGACCTGGGCATTTCCGACGGCAACCGGCAGTGGGTCATCACGGCCTACGCCCTCGCGTTCGGCGGACTCCTCCTCTTCGGCGGCCGGATCGCCGACCTGTGGGGCCGGCAGCGGACGTTCATCGTCGGCCTCATCGGCTTCGCCGTGGCCTCCGCGCTCGGCGGTGCCGCCACCGGCGAGGCGATGATGCTGGCTTCCAGGGCCCTCCAGGGCGCCTTCGGCGCGCTCCTCGCGCCCGCCGCGCTCTCCCTGCTCGCCGTGATGTTCACCGATGCCAAGGAGCGCGCCAAGGCCTTCGGTATCTATGGTGCGATCGCCGGTGGCGGTGGCGCCGTCGGTCTGATCCTCGGCGGTTTCCTCACCGAATACCTGGACTGGCGCTGGACGTTCTACGTCAACATCCCCTTCGCGGTCGTCGCCGCCGTCGGCGCCTATCTGGTGATCCGGGAGCCCGCGGGCGCCCGTAACCGCTCCGCGCTGGACATACCCGGTGTCATCCTCTCGACTCTCGGTCTGGTGGCGCTGGTCTACGGCTTCGCCCGCGCCGAACACTCCGGCTGGTCGGACGGTCTGACCGTCGGCATGTTCGTCGCCTCCGTGGTGCTGCTGGGTGCCTTCGTCGTCACCGAGTCCAAGGTCAAGGCGCCGCTGCTGCCGCTGCGGGTGCTGACCGACCGGAACCGCGGCGGGGTGTACCTCTCCCTCGGTCTCGCGGTCATCGCGATGTTCGGTCTGTTCCTCTTCCTGACGATCTACCTCCAGGTCGTGGAGGGGTACTCGCCGGTCAAGACCGGATTCGCCTTTATGCCGATGATCGTCGGCATGATCGTGGGCTCCACCCAGATCGGTACGCGTCTGATGACGCGGCTCCCGGCGCGGTGGCTGATGGGCCCCGGCTTCCTGGTCGCGGCGGTGGGCATGCTGCTGCTGACCCAGCTGGAGGTCGGCAGCTCGTACACCGCGCTGATCCTGCCCGCGCAGCTGCTGCTCGGTCTGGGCATGGGTACGGCGTTCATGCCCGCCATGGCACTCGCCACCCACGGGGTCCGGCCGACGGACGCCGGAGTCGCCTCCGCGATGGTCAACACCTCCCAGCAGGTCGGCGGCGCCATCGGTACGGCTCTGCTGAACACCATCGCGGCCTCGGCCACCACCTCGTTCATCACCGACCGCGCGGCCGGGGCGACCGATCCGAAGCTGCTCCAGTTCCAGGGCATGGTCCACGGCTTCACCACCGCGATCTGGTGGGCGGTCGCCATCCTGGTGGTCGCCGCCACGATCGCCCTGGTGATGATCAACGCGGGCAGGCCGGGGGCGGACGGAGCCGCTGCCGCGTCCGGTGGCGAGGGCGCGGACGCCGAGGTGAAGGTGCCCGTCATCGCCCACTGAGCCGGGCGGAAGCGTTGGGCCTCCGGCCCCGGGGGCCCCGGACGCGATCCGGGGGCCTCGCGGCGGGACGGCCGCCGAACCACCGCGGAAGCGCCGCCTGCTCCGCCGGGGAGAGCAGGCGGTGACGCGGAGGGCGGAGGGCCCCGCCGGAGAGATCCGACGCTGTTGGCGAATTCGGGTCCTGAGCGTGACGTCGGCCTTCATGACCTGGTTGTGGTCGTGAAGGCCGATGTTGTCTTTGGGGAGGGTGT